>NZ_JBHXDC010000028.1:0-34842 GCF_042725135.1 Streptomyces sp. NPDC060366
TCCTCGCCGACGGCCGCCTCGCCGGACACATCGACCACCCCACCGTCGACACCGTCGCCGAACGCCTCGCCCACCTCGGCGACACCATCCACCAGCCGGCCGAGCGGTCCGCCGCCCAGCCCTTCGCCCAGTCCGCCGACAACGCCTACGCAGGGATCTGACCGATGTTCACTCTCGCCATGCGCTCCGTCCGACAGCGCCCCGGGCGCTTCATCGCCACCCTGCTCTCGACGTTCCTCGGCGCGGTGGTCGTGATGACCTTCAACTCGATGCACGACACGGCGTCGGCGCCGGGCATCGACGCACTCAGCAAGGAAACCCTCACCATCGCCGCGAGCGTGGTCGGCGGCTACGGCACCTTCCTCGTCTTCTTCGCCGTGGCCTCCACCCTCACCGTCAACGTCCGCCAGCGCGACGAGGAGATCGCACTGCTCCGCCGCAGCGGGGCGACCCCCGCCCAGATCAAGCGGATGGTCGTGTTCGAGGCCGTCGCGGTGGCGGTCGTCGGGACCGTGCTGGCGTTCGGTCCGGCGATGCTCGGCGGCGAACGGCTGCTCGTCCTCTTCAAGGACACCGACCAGGTCGCCCAGGGTGTGGACTTCAGCTTCGGCCCGATCGCGATGGCATCGGGATTCGCCATCACGATGGTGGCCTCCGTCGGCGCCGCGTTCCTCGCGGTACGCCGGGCGACCAAGGCCGCAGCGGGCGGCGCCAAGCCGCGGGGCCGGGGCAAGAACTTCGCCGGAGTCGCCGCCCTCGTCCTGGGCATCGGCGGGGTCTTCTCCACCTTCGCGCTGGACGAGACGGACGCCGCGCTGATGGCCGGCCCGGTCTACGGCGCGATCCTGCTCGCCGCGGGCTTCGCGATCCTCGCGCCGGCGATCCTGCGCATCCTGCTCGGCGCCCTGGCCCGTCCCATCACCGCGCTCACCGGCGCCAGTGGCTATCTGACAGTGCACAACATGCGGCAGCGCGCCTCGCAGCTCTCCGGCGTGCTCATGCCGCTGATCCTCTTCATCGGCATCGCCTGCGCCACGCTCTACATGCAGGCCATCCAGAGCGACGCGGCCAAGGCGTCCGGCATCGCCCCGACCGGCGAGGACAAGAACGTCGAGACGCTCAACTACGTGGTCGTCGGGATCATCGTGGTCTTCTCCTGCATCATGCTGATCAACAGCCTCTACGCGGCGACCACTTACCGCACCAGGGAGTTCGGCCAGCAGCGCCTCGCCGGCGCCACCTCGGCGCAGATCCTCGGCATGATCGGCCTCGAATCGGTCATCCTGACCGTGACCGGCGTGTTCTTCGCGACGGTGGCGGCGGTCGCCGGAGTCATCCCCTTCAGCATGGTCCGCACCGACACCGCCATCCCGGACCAGGACCTCGGGATCTGGCTGGTCGTGGTCGGGATCGGCGCCGTCGCGACGATCGTCACCAGCGTCGGTACGGCATACCGCGGCCTGCGCACCCCGGCCGTCGAGGCGGTGACCCTGGCCGCCTGACATGACACCGCAGGGCCTGACACCGCACGAGTTGACACCGGAAGCCGCCGAGGGGCAGTCGCACACCGCGACTGCCCCTCCGGGCTTTCCTCTTACGGCCGTTACGGCCGCAGCTCCGGCGGCTCGACCTCCGACTCGGCGTCCGTGGCCGGCTCCGTGCCCGGCCCGGCGTCGGGGTCGTACGCGCACGGCGCGTGGACGCCGCCCTCGAACCGCCCCTGATGGTCCCGCCACTCGAAGACGGCCCGGATGTCGCCACCGTCGTCCGAGGGGCCGCCGCGCGAGGCGCGCAACTCCGGCCCGTACGCGGCTTCCGCGTCGCTCTCGTACGAATCGATGTCCCAGCCCTCGTCCTTGAGATGCCCGCGCAGCCGCTTCAGCGCGGCCGCGGCGTCGGTCTCCGTCACACCGTCCACCGACCAGCGGTGCGACAGGCTGTACGCGCCGTCCACCGGCTCGTCCGCCATGCTCTCCAGTCCGCCGGGGTAACAGAAATCGCTGCTCGCCTCGGACCCGACGGCGGTCTTGAAGCCGAGCACCTCGTACGACTCCTGCGACACGTCCCCGATACGCGTCATCATCGCCTGCGGGTCGACGCGCTCGTACTCCTCCGGCGTCCCGCGCTGCACCGAGTACGTGACCAGGAAGCCGAGTACGAGAAGCACCGGTACGGCGACGAGCACCCCGCAGCCGATCCCGACGCCCCGCAGCGCGCCACCCGCGCCCTTGGCGGTCGGGCCCGGTGAGTCGGTGGAGTCCGTCAAGTCCTTCGCGTCGTTCATACGATCGAAGTTATTCCCGTATCCCCGAATGTGGGCATCCGCTCACCTACTCATCCGGCAGCCGAAATCCCCTGGCCCCGCTCGTATGCTCGGACATATGACGACGAGCGCCACGGCCCCCTCCGCCCCCACCGCCAACGCCATGCGCCGCGCCCTCAAACGAGCCAGGGACGGCGTCGCGCTCGACGCCACGGAGGCCGCCGTCCTGCTCCAGGCCCGCGGGGAGGACCTCAAGGACCTCGCCGCCTCGGCCGCGCGGGTACGCGACGCGGGGCTCGAAGCCGTCGGGCGGCCCGGGATCATCACGTACTCCCGCAAGGTCTTCATCCCGCTCACCCGCCTCTGCCGCGACAAGTGCCACTACTGCACGTTCGTCACCGTCCCCGGCAAACTGCGCCGGGCCGGGCACGGCATGTTCCTGTCGCCCGACGAAGTCCTCGCCATCGCCCGCGAGGGCGCCGAAATGGGCTGCAAGGAAGCGCTGTTCACCCTCGGCGACCGCCCCGAGGACCGCTGGCCCGAGGCGAAGGAGTGGCTGGCGGCCGAGGGGTACGACGACACCCTGGCGTACGTACGGGCCATGGCCATCCGCGTTCTGGAGGAGACCGGCCTCCTCCCGCACCTCAACCCCGGCGTGCTCGGCTGGACCGACTTCCAGCGGCTCAAGCCCGTCGCGCCCAGCATGGGCATGATGCTGGAGACCACCGCCACCCGCCTCTGGTCCGAGCCCGGCGGCCCGCACCACGGCTCGCCGGACAAGGAGCCCGCCGTACGGCTGCGGGTCCTGGAGGACGCGGGCCGCTCCAACGTCCCGTTCACCACCGGCATCCTGATCGGCATCGGCGAGGACTACGAGGAGCGCGCCGACTCCCTCTTCGAGTTGCGCCGCACCGCCCGCGCCTACCACGGCATCCAGGAAGTCATCGTCCAGAACTTCCGAGCCAAGCCCGACACCGCGATGCGCGCCATGCCCGACGCCGAACTGGAGGAGCTGGCCTCGACGATCGCCGTCGCCCGGCACCTCCTCGGCCCGGCGGCCAGGATCCAGGCCCCGCCCAACCTCGTGGACGAGGAGTACGCGCTCCTCATCGGCGCCGGCATCGACGACTGGGGCGGCGTCTCGCCGCTCACCCCCGACCACGTCAACCCCGAGCGCCCCTGGCCGCAGATCGACCAGCTCGCCGAGCGCACCGCCGCCGCCGGCTTCGAGCTGCGCGAACGCCTCACGATCTACCCGGAGTTCATCGCACGCGGCGAACCCTGGCTCGATCCGCGTGTGATGCCGCACGTGCGCGCGCTCGCCGACCCCGTCACCGGCCTCGCCCGCGAGGACGTCAAGCCGGCCGGACTGCCGTGGCAGGAGCCCGACGAGGGCTTCACCGCCACCGGCCGTACCGACCTGCACCGCACCATCGACACCGAGGGCCGCACCGGCGACCGCCGCGACGACTTCGACCACGTGTACGGCGACTGGGACGCGCTGCGCGAGGCCGCCGCGCCCGGCATGGTGCCCGAGCGGATCGACACCGACGTCAAGCAGGCGCTGAAGCAGGCCGCCGCCGACCCGACGAAACTCACCGACGACGAGGCACTCGCGCTGCTGCACGCGGACGGCCCCGCCCTCGACGCGCTGACCCGGATCGCCGACGAACTGCGCCGTGAGGTGGTCGGCGACGACGTCACGTACATCGTCACGCGCAACATCAACTTCACCAACGTCTGCTACACCGGCTGCCGTTTCTGCGCCTTCGCCCAGCGCCGTACGGACGCCGACGCGTACACCCTCTCGCTCGACCAGGTCGCGGACCGCGCCGCGCAGGCGTGGGACGTCGGCGCCGTCGAGGTGTGCATGCAGGGCGGCATCCACCCCGACCTGCCCGGCACGGCGTACTTCGACATCGCGCGCGCCGTCAAGGAACGCGTCCCCAGCATGCACGTGCACGCCTTCTCGCCGATGGAGGTCGTCAACGGCGCGTCGCGCACCGGGATGTCGATCCGCGAATGGCTCACGGCCGCGAAGGAGGCCGGGCTCGACTCGATCCCGGGCACGGCCGCCGAGATCCTGGACGACGAGGTGCGCTGGATCCTCACCAAGGGCAAGCTGCCGACGGCGACGTGGATCGAGGTCGTCGAGACCGCGCACTCGCTGGGCATCCGCTCCAGCTCCACGATGATGTACGGCCATGTGGACCAGCCCCGCCACTGGTTGGGGCACTTCCGCACGCTGGCCGGTATGCAGCGCAAGGCGCTGGAGGCGGGCCGCGAGGGCTTCACCGAATTCGTCACGCTGCCCTTCATCCACACCAACGCGCCCGTCTATCTGGCCGGCATCGCCCGCCCCGGACCGACCACGCGCGACAACCGCGCGGTCATGGCGATGGCCCGGCTGCTCCTCCACCCCTACATCACCAACATCCAGACCAGTTGGGTGAAGCTCGGCACGGAAGGCGCCGCCGAGATGCTGCGCTCCGGCGCGAACGACCTCGGCGGGACGCTGATGGAGGAGACCATCTCCCGGATGGCGGGCTCCAGTTACGGCTCGTACCGCTCGGTCAAGGACCTGATCGCGATCGCCGAGGCCGCGGGCCGGCCGGCCAGGCCGCGGACCACGCTGTACGGCGAGGTCCCCGAGGAGCGCGTACGGGCGGCGGCGGCGTCCGACGGGCACCTGCCGGAGCTGCTGCCGCTGCTGCCCGAGTAGGCCGTGCGGCCGATCGCCGGACGGGCCGTGTACGCGGTCCCGTCCGGCGATTGAGGACGAACCGCCACACCCCGGCGGACCCGGACACGCCCGTGCCGAACCGTCCGTTCCCGTTCGATTACAGTGCTGCGCCAGAGCGCGTTCCACGACTCGGAGGGAGGGACGCGTGAACAGGCCAGCCACCGCCATATGGGGCCGGGCGGAGCAGCAGGACTTCCGCAGCCGCGTCCGCGGGTGCCTTCTCGGGGGAGCCATCGGCGACGCGCTGGGTGCGGGGGTCGACACGCTCACCCTCGACGAGACCCGGACCGCGCACGGCGCCGAGGGCGTCACCGACTTCGCCCCCGCGTACGGCCGGCGTGGCGCGGTCGCCGCCGCGACGCAGCTGACCCTCTTCACGGTCGACGGCCTCATCCGCGCCCAGGTCCGGCGCGACACCGGCGCCTGGCATCCGCCGACCGACGTGCACCGCGCCTATCTGCGGTGGGCCGCCACCCAGAGCGACTGGGGACCCGACGAACGCCGCAAGGACAACGGCTGGCTCGCCCAGGAGGAGTGGCTGTACGCGCGCCGCGATCCTTCCGTGTCCTGTCTGACCGGGCTGGGCGACGAGCTGATGGGCACGCTGGAGAAGCCCAAGAACCCCACCGCGCGCGACGCGGGCGCCGTCGTGCGCTCGGCGCCGTTCGGGCTGCTCGTGGGCTGGGAGCCGCAGTTGGTCTGCCAGCTCGCCGTGGAGTGCGCGGCGCAGACGCACGGCCATCCCACCGCGTATCTGTCGGCCGGGGCCTTCGCCGTGATCGTGCACGGCGTCGCGCGGGGAGACAGCGTCGACGCGGCCGTGCAGCGGGCCCTGGCGCTGCTGACCCAGCGCCCCGGCCACCAGCCGGTCACCGACGCGCTGGGGCAGGCGCTCGGAGCCGTACGGCAGGGCATCCCGACCCCGGGCCGGGTCTCGGTGCTCGCGGAGGGCCGGGCGGCGGAGGACTCGCTCGCGGTGGCCGTGTACTGCGCGCTGGTGGGCGAGGACGTACGCCACGGCCTGCGGCTGGCCGTCAACCACGACGGGCCCTCCTCGGCGACGGGGGCGCTCTGCGGGGCGCTGCTGGGCGCGATGCACGGGGAGACGGCACTGCCGCCCGCGTGGCTGGCGGAGCTGGAGGGCCGCGCGACGCTGCTGGAGATCGCGGACGACTTCGCGATGGAGATGACCCAAGGCCCGGCCCTGCACGGCCCGTCGATCACATCCTCGGGCTGGCTGACGAGGTATCCCCGGGGCTGAGGGGGTGCCTTGAGGCGGACCCCACTCGTGGTTGCCGTCCGTCCTCAATCGCCGGACGGGCTGAATGTGCACCCGCCCGGGCGCACATCCAGCCGGTCCGGCCTACATCTATCCCGCCGGGCGGGCATTCACCCCGCCCGGCGGGCATCTCCAGCCGGTCCGGCGCATCACAGCTCGCCCGGGCCACATCAAGCCCGTCCGGCGATTGAGGACACCACCCCCGGCCCGGCGCACATCCACCCCGCCCGGCGTTTGAGGACGAACCCCCGCCGGGCCGGGCGCGCATCAAGCCCGTCCGGCGATTGAGGACACAACCGGCCACCGGCCGGGCCCGGTTGGGCGGGTCCGGGCCCGGCAACAGGACGAGGCGCGGGCCCGTCAGCCGGAAGCGCCCTCGCGGCCGAGCTGCTTCGCGTCACCCGCCTCCGCCGGCCCCGGCACCACACCGCGCGCGCCCGAACCGTCGTCGTCGTTGTTGATCTTCTCCAGCACCGCGTCACGCTCCGGCGTGTCCTCCGGCTTGATGAAGCCGATCACGACGTAGAGGACCAGCGAGACGGCGAGCGGGATCGACACCTGGTACTGGAGCGGCACCCCGCCGTCCACGTTCCAGCTGATCGGGTAGTTGACCAGCCAGAAGGTGACCAGTCCGACGGCCCAGCTGATCAGCGCGGCCGTGGGACCGCTCCTGCGGAACCACGGCAGCAGACCCAGCATCAGCGGGATCGCGATCGGCCCCATGAGCCCGGCGACCCACTTGATGACGACCGTGATGATGTCGCCGAAGAAGGGCGAGTTGACCTGCGTCGCGATGGCCATCGACAGGCCGAGGAACAGCAGCGTCGTCCAGCGGGCGGCCAGCAGCCCGGCCCGCGTGTCCCACTCCCGTACGCGGCGCGACACCGCGGGCATGATGTCGCGGGTCACGACCGCCGCGATGGCGTTCGCGTCCGACGAGCACATGGCCATCGTGTGCGAGAAGAATCCGACGATGACCAGGCCCAGCAGGCCGTGCGGCAGGAGCTGTTCGGCCATCAGGGCGTAACTGTCGGCCGGCACGTCCGTGTCGATGAGGACCGGCGCGACCCACATCGGGAAGAACAGCACCAGCGGCCAGACCAGCCACAGCACGGCGGACAGGGCCGCGGAGCGCGTCGCGGACTTCGCGGAGTCGGTCGCCATGTAGCGCTGCGCCTGGTTCCACATGCCGCCGTTGTACTCGAAGGTCTTGATGAACAGATACGCGATCAGGAAGACCATCATGTACGGCCCGGCCAACGGCTCGGTGTGGCCCTGGAGTTCGGGCTCGTCCCAGACGTTCCACAGACTGCTGAAGCCGCCCAGCTCCGCCAGGACGGCGATGAGCATCGCGATGCCGGCGACGAACTGGATGATGAACTGACCCAGTTCGGTCAGGGCGTCCGCCCACAGTCCGCCCACGGTGCAGTAGATCGCGGTGACCGCGCCCGTGATCAGGATGCCCATGTTGAGCGAGACACCGGTGAAGACGGACAACAGGGTCGCGATGGCGGCCCACTTGGCGCCGACGTCCACGATCTTCAGCAGCACGCCCGACCAGGCGAGCGCCTGCTGGGTGGGCAGGTTGTAGCGGTTCTTCAGATACTCCAGCGGCGACGACACCCGCAGCCGCGAGCGCACCCGGTTGAGCCGGGGCGCGAAGAGCTTGGCCCCGATCGCGATACCGATGGCGATGGGGAACGACCAGGTCACGTACGACGTGACGCCGTAGGTGTACGCGATGGCCGCGTAGCCGGTGAACATCACCGCGCTGTAGCCGGACATGTGGTGCGAGATGCCCGACAGCCACCACGGCATCTTGCCGCCGGCCGTGAAGTAGTCGTGGACGTCGCCCACGCGCTTGTGGGACCAGACGCCGATCGCGACCATCACACCGAAGTATCCGATGAGCACGGTCCAGTCGAGACTGTTCATGTGCCCCCTCCAGGGGTCCGCCTTGTGAACGTGGGGGTGCACTTCGTCAGTACAACGTCCGGTCAGCGGCCCCCGTGCGGGAGCGGGGACTTCGGGGATTGAACCGCTAGTCGCGGCAGCGGGTCAAGGGTTTCTGCGGTCATAGGTGTGAACGCGAATCAGAAAGCCGAACCATTTTGCTTGTTCTTGACCTCGCGAGGCGTTGTCGTGAACGCGACGGGAACCACACGATGGGCGGGCACTTCGTCAGACTCCGGCCGTCCATGGAGAGGGCCGCGCGGGATGCGGGTTCCGCGCGGACCGGAAGAGGGGACCGATCGAGAGACCGAGCGGTGAGCCGCTTCCGCGCCGGAAAAGGTGAAAGCCCCCTCGGCCGGGACGGCGACCAGTCGAGAGGGCTGGGGCCCGGTGGGCGTACGCGTACCGCTCACCGAGGTGTTTCAGATGGTCGTGGCCGACGTCCCTGCGGAGTCGGTCACGAAGGTCTCCCAGGCTTTCGGGGCGAAACTGAGGACGGGACCGCCGAGATTCTTCGAATCTCGGACGGAGACCGCTGTCGCGGGATGCGCGCGTACTTCTACGCAGTCCCCGTTCGCCGAGTAGGTGGACTTCGTCCACTGGGTCAAAGAGGCTCGCTTATTAACCATGATCGCTCCGGTGGGTCGTGCCAGACTGACACAAGTCGATTTACCAGCGCGCCGCATTGCGCTCTGACTTGATCGACGCTACGCGGTGAAATCATTGGTTTCATTCAGCGTTCACTCAACCGAGTGGCAATTACCGAAGCGGCTTACCTCTTTGACCCTTACGAGTGTACGATGCGCGCTTCTTGACCTGATGATCCGTCAAGTCGCCACCAAATCACCGTCAACTCACGGTCAAGCCGCCGTCAACTCTTCGCGTAGTCGGCGGCGATCCTGTCGATGAACTCCCTCGACTGTTCGGCGCTGAGGGCCTTGGCCCGGAGATGCTCGTACATGACGGTGTAGCTCTGTACGTCATTCGCCTTCTCCAGGTACAGGTCGCTCGTCACTCCTTCCAAGTAGACGACGGTGGCATCCGCCGCTTCCTGGAATTCGAGGATCGCGAACTTGCCGTACATACCCGGATGAGCGCCCACATCGTAGGGAACCACCTGAAGTGTCACATGGGGTTGGGCACTCAATTGCGCGAGGTGCCCCAATTGGGCGGCCATGATCTGGGGGCTGCCCACCACACGCCGCAACAGCGCCTCGTCGATGACCGCCCAGAAGCGCAGCGGGTCGTGGGGGTCCGTCAGCCGGTCCTGGCGCTTGAGCCGGATCTGGATCCGCTTCTCGATGTCGCCGGGTGTCTCCTCCGGCCACATGCCCTCGATGACCGCCTGGGCGTACTCACGCGTCTGGAGCAGACCGGGGACGATGAGTGACTCGTACACGCGCAGCGAGGCCGCGTCCGTCTCCAGACCGATGTAGACGCTGTACGGGATATCGCCGAATGCGTGCCACCAGCCCTGCTGGCGCGAGTCCTTGGCCATTTGCATCAGCGACTCGACAATGCGGTTGTCCTCGACCTCGTACACACCGCACAGGTCGCGGACATCGCGCTGACTGATGGAACGGCGACCGTTCTCAAGACGGCTGATCTTCGACTGGGAGACCAACAGGCGCTCCGCCACCTCCTCCGCCGTCATGCCTTTGACCTCGCGGAGCCGGCGCAACTCCTGGCCCAATCGGCGTCGCCTGACGGTGGGATTGACGTTGGACGCCACGGAAACGGCACCTCCTGCTGAGTAACTGCGTAGCGCTGTGTGTCTACGTCTCAGCAGACTGCCACCGATGGGCCCGACCGCGCTGGAAAACGGCGACAGAGGGGAATGCGCGGGTGGTAAGTGGACACACCGTGGCCAGGTCCGGTATTCGGGCGCCGCCCGGTGCCGCGGGACGCGCGACGCGCGGGACAGCCTGTCGTACGGCTGGCCCCGCGCGTCTCTTGCGGCTCCCGAACCGGGTCTCTGGGGACGTCGGCGCGGCGGTTTCCGGTACCGCGTGCGGTCCTGTCGGTGCGTGTTCGTGCTCTTTCAGGTGCGGCTCTCTCGTGTCGTGCGTGTGGAGCGTGTGGTGCCTTCAGTGCGCCGCGACGCGGGCCATGCTCCCGCGGTGCGGTTGCATCGGTACGGCCGGAGGCCGGCCTCCCGGTGCGGGATTACGGCGCGGCTGAGCGGCCGCACCGTTCTGGACGTCCATCACGGCATGCGCCACGAGACCGCCCATCGGGTCGTGTCTGATCAGATCCCGGAGCCGGGAGCGCGACGAGCGCCCCTCGTTACCGGGGTACAGGTGCTTGCCCAGACCGACCGCGTGGGCCAGTGCGGCGAGCGCCGCGGTCCGCGGGTCCGGCGGTACGCCGGTGCGGATCGCACTGTCCAGCCGTGACCTGATGTCGCGGCTGATCGCCGTCTCCGTCGCCTGGTAGCGAGTCGTCGGCAGCACTCCGCACATCTGGCCCGCCACGGCATGAACCATGCCGCACCGCTCCAGATGCGAGAGGTAAATCTGACGGAGCCCCAGTCGGGGTCCGCCGATCCAGTGAACTGCGCGAACCGGGCTGCCGCGTCTGCGCAACAGCTCCAGTGCGGAGTCCAATGTCGGATCTCCGGTCGGCCGTGGCATCACCACGGCGATACGATCCCCGTCAGGGGCTATCCGTCCTGCCAGAGCCAGCTCTACTAGCTGTGCTCCGGCCAGGCCGAGGTCGAGCGACTGCGGCTGCGCTGTGGTACCCGTGGCCGGGTCCAGAGCGAGCAACAGAAGCTCCTCCGGAATTGTTCTGCGGCTCCTGCCCATCCATGCCTCCCCGCGTGGATGAATGACAGGGTGACCCCTCTCACATTGGTCTGTCGAGGGTGCCTGGTCGCTTTGTGCGGGAACCGTTATGTATGTCGTTCTCGTCTTGCACTTGGGCTGTGGTTTCACACAGGACACTGATAATCGGTTCGGAGAGTGCGGCGTAGCGCGCGAAACGCGTCGCACACGCATGAGGAGGCACGGTGGCGGGCGAGTCCCCCGACAAGTCGGAGCAGCGGAAGTCGTCGGGGGAGGCGACTCACGAACAGGACCCGAGGTTCGCGGTCTTCCGAGAGTCGGCCGCCGTCGACGGGCCCGATGCGACGAAGGACGCGACCCCGGGCGCCGACGGTTCCCCGGAGGCCGCTGTCGACCACTCGACGGCCGTATTCACGGTCCGGGGGGCCGGGGGAGCCTCTGGGGCTCCTGAGGCCGCTGAGGCGCCTGTGGCGGCCGCGAAGGGGTCTTCGGCGGGAGCGGCGGAGCCCGTACGCCCTGCGGCCTCGCCCGAACCGGAATCCCGGACCGAGCCGGAGTCCGAGCCTGAGCGTGGGTCAGGAGTGACCTCGACGGAGCCGTCCGAACCGGTCGCCTCCAGCACGGATGCAGACGTTGCTCCGGCAAAGTCGGATACCGCGCCTGCCGGGTCCGGGCCGGGCAGCTCGGATGCGGACGTCGCCTCGGCGGAGCCGGTGGACGAGTCCGAGAGCGGGTCGGGAGTGACCGCCACGTCGCTGTCCGAGTTGCGATCCAACGCCGGCGCCTCCGATGCGGAGGCGGACGTCGCCGCGGCGAAGCCGGAAGCCACCTCCGAGCGCAGGACCGATGACGCGCCCGCCGGTTCGGCGGATGAGTCCGAGGGTGGGTCGGGAGTGACCACTACGACGTCGTCCGCGTCTGGGCCCGCCGCTGGGCCCGCCCGGCCGGTGGGCGGCCAGGCTGCCTCCGACGCGGAGGCGGACGTCGCCCCGGCGAAGCCGGAAACTGCTTCCGTGCGGAGGGGGGATGACGCGCCCGAGGGCGGGTCCGCCCGCCCGGTGGCGAAGCCGGAAGGCGGGCCGGAGGCCGCGCTCGCCGAGTCCGGGTCGACGGCCGGGACGAAGCCCGACGCTGTGCCCGCCCGGCTGGCAGGCGGCGAGGCCGCCGCTGGTACTGAGGCCGAAGGCACCCCGGCAAAGCCCGACGCCGCGCCTGCCGCGTCGGCAGCAGGGACCGGTTCTGCCCGTCCGGCGGACGTGTCTCCGGCGAAGCCGGAAAACAGGCCGGAGGCCGCTTCCGAGTCGGCGGCCGGGGCGAAGCCCGACGGCGTGGCCGCCCGGCCGGCAGGCGGCCAGGCCGCCGCTGGTGCGGAGGCCGAAGGCACCCCGGCGAAGCCCGACGCCGTGCCTGCCGCGTCGGCAGCAGGGACCGGTTCTGCCCGTCCGGCGGACGTGGCTTCGGCGAAACCGGAAGGCGGGCCGGAGGCCGCTCCCACCGCTTCCGAATCGGCAGCCGAGTCCGGCGCTGCCCGCCCGGGGGGCGACCAGGCAGGCTCCGACTCAGAGGCGGACGTTGCTCCGGCGAAGGCGGAAACCGGGTTCGGGCGGAAGCCCGGCGCCGCGGCCGGCGCGACGAAGACCGGCGGGTCGGGAGTGAACTTCAGGCGGTCGGCCGAGTCGCGGTCCGAGACCGCATCCACTGGGCCGGAGGGCGCTCCTGCCGCGGCGAAGCCCGGCACGGCGCCGTCCGCGTCGCGGTCCGACGCCGCGCCCGCCCGGACCGACTCCGGGCGGCAGTCCGGTGGACACGGCGCCGCCGCAGGTGCGGAGCCGGAAACCACGCCGGAGGCCGGTGTCGATCGGAAGACCGCCGTCTTCAAGGCGCTCAAGCGGCCCGGCGTCGATCAGCCCACCGCCATGCTCAAGCTCCCGCCGCAGCCCCCGGCGCCCGCGCCGGAGTTGCCCGCCGAGCGGACCAGCAAGTTCGTACCCCTCCGGTCGGACCAGGCGCAGCCCGCCGCGCCCGCGCCCGCCGCCGGCAGCGCCACCGGCGTCGCCGAGGCCGAGCGGACCCGGCAGCAGCCCATGCCGCCGCTGCCGCCGCTCGATCTGCTCGCCGAGCTGACGAACAAGCCCGCGCCGCCCGAGACCCCCACCCGTACGGTCGTCAGGCGGGTCAAGATCTGGACGCCGCTGCTCGTACTCGTACTGATCATCTTTGCGGTCGTACAGGCCGTGCGTCCGCTCCCGGCGCCCTCGTTGAACCTGACGGCGAAGTCGACGTACACCTTCGAGGGCGACAAGCCCGCCCTGCCCTGGCCCGGCGAGGGCCAGGGCTTCATGGCGGCGACCGGCCTCGGCACCGTCGACTCGTTCGGTGAGCAGAAGGCCGTACCGATCGGCAGCGTCGCCAAGGCGATGACGGCCTACGTCGTCCTCAAGGACAAGCCGCTGGCCAAGGGCGCCGAGGGCCCGTCGATCACGGTCGACGCCAAGGCCGAGGAGGACGGCGGGCTCGACGCGCAGGGCGAGTCGACGCTCAACACCGTGAAGGAGGGCGACAAGCTCACCCAGCACGACGCGCTGGCCGCCCTCATGATCCCGTCGGCGAACAACATCGCGCGTCTCCTGGCCCGTTGGAACGCGGACGGCTCCGAGGAGGCGTTCGTCAAGAAGATGAACGACACGGCCGAAGAGCTCGGCATGAAGAACACCACGTACACCGACCCGTCCGGGCTCGACGCGACGACGGTCAGCTCCGCCGAGGACCAGGTGAAGCTCGGCCAGAAGCTGGTCGAGATCGAGGCGCTGATGGACATCACCAAGCTGCCCGAGTGGAAGGACCCGTCGGGCAAGACCTGGCGGAACTACAACACCCTCGTCCCGTACGACGGCGCGCTCGGCATCAAGACCGGCTCCACCACCAAGGCGGGCGGCAATCTCCTCTTCGCCGCGCACAAGACGGTCGGCGACACCGACCAGTTGATCGTCGGCGCCGTCCTCGGCCAGCACAGGGCGCCGATCATCGACACCGTCAACGCGGTGAGCAAGGACGTCATGCTCGCGACGCAGGACGAGTTGGAGGGCGCGACGATCGTGAAGAAGGGTCAGGTCGTCGGCGAGTTCGACAACGGCATGGGGACGACGGCGCCGGTCGTCGCCACCGAGGACGTGAAGGCGGTCGGCTGGTCGGGCCTCACCGTCAAGCTCGAACTGTCCGACGAGGGCAAGAAACTGCCGCAGTCGGCAGCCGCCGGGACCCACGTCGGCCTGCTCACCGTGGGTGAGGGCAAGAGCCGGGTGGAGGTCGCCGTCGCGCTCCAGGGCGACCTGGCCGAGCCCACGTTCGGCGACAAGCTGACGCGGGTCGGCTGAGCCGGCCGGTCGATCCTGTTCGCCCGACTAGCACGGGAGGGCGCCGGAAACGGCGTCCTCCCCGACCCCGGCCGCGTGCTAGCGTCCGAGATCCGTCAGCGATCAGGGCAGCCAGGCAACTCAGGACGCGGGGACGGCGTCCTTACTTCCTCCAGGGCCGGACGGACCTCGGGAGGGCCGGCACACCGGGCTGACGGTGAGACGGGGAGAGTCGCAGTGACCACCGCTGAGCCGAAGCGAGCCGACGGCAGCATCACCGAGCCCGCCAAAACGGAGGGAAAAACAGCAGGCACCGCAGGCACCGCGGAGACCACCGGGAACGCCGGGACCTCCGAGCCCCCCGAGCCCGCCAAGGACCTGCGCAGCCGCGTGTTGCGTCACCCCGTCCTGCTCACCGGCACGGTCGCCGGGATCGTCCACCTCTTCTGGTTCTTCTTCATCGCGAACAGCGGTGGCGACATCGCCGCACAGGACGCCTGGGCCGAGTTCGTCGGCCGCCACCCGGACTCCGCGTACAACCTCGCCTGGTACGGCGGGATGCACCCCGTCTCGTACAGCGTCGTCTCGCCGTATCTGATGTCGGTGCTCGGCGTCCGGACGACGATGATGATCGTCGGGACCGTCTCGGCCGCCCTGACCTCGCTGATCCTCTACCGCGTCAAGGCCGTCCGGAATCCGCTGGCGTGCTCGTTCGCCGGGGTCTTCGCCTTCCTCTGCAACGCGCTCTCCGGCCGCGTGACGTTCGGCCTCGGCACGATGTTCGCGCTCGGCGCCGTCGCCGCCGTCTTCTGCTGGCCGCACCGCTGGCGCTACAAGCGCTGGGCCAAGGCCGTGGTCGCCGCGCCGCTCGCCGGGCTGGCGACCGCCGCGAGCCCGGTGGCGGGGCTGTTCCTCGGGGTCGTCGCCGCCGCGCTCTTCCTCAACAAGCGGCGGCCGGGGGCGTACGCGGTCGGGCTCGCCCCGGTCGCCGTCGTCGCGCTCTCCGCCTGGCTGTTCCCGTTCTCCGGCACCCAGCCGATGTCGCTCGGGACCGCGTCGCTGCCCTTCATCTTCGCCGTCGTCGCCTTCTTCCTCGTGCCGCGCGACTGGCACACGGTCCGCACCGCCGCCGCCGTCTACGGCATCGGCGTCCTGCTGACCTGGGGGATCGACTCACAGATCGGCTCCAACGTCTCGCGGCTCGCGATGATCGTCGGCGGTGTGGTGCTGCTCGCCGCGCTGCCGTACGCGGCGCCGCGCTCACGCAAGTGGTACGCGCTCGTCCTGGCCTTCGTCGCGTTCAACTTCTGGATCGGGTTCAAGGGCGTCGACGACATCATCCGCACCGCCCCCACCGCGTCCTGGACCCGTGAACTGGCGCCGCTGGTGAACGAGTTGCAGGAGGTCGGCGCCGAGCGCGGCCGGGTGGAGGTCGTCCCGGCCAGCAGCCACCGCGAGGCGTCGGCGCTCGCGCCGTACGTCAACCTGGCCCGCGGCTGGAACCGGCAGGCCGACATGGAGCGCAACCCGCTCTTCTACGACGACAGCCTCACCGACGACAGCTACCGCGCCTGGCTCGACCGCTGGGCCGTCGCCTACGTGGTGCTGCCCAAGGGCAGGCCGGACAACGGCGCGGGCCTGGAGGCGGAGCTCGTCCAGCGCGGCCTGCCCTATCTGAACCATCTGTGGGGCGACGCCAACTGGCAGCTCTACGAGGTCCAGGACCCGATGCCGCTGGCCGACCCGCCGGCCGTGGTGCAGCGGGCGTCGGCCGACGAGCTGACGATAGAGGTGAAGACCGCCGGGAAGGTGCTGATCCGTATCCCGTACTCGCGCTGGCTCGCCGTCGTCGACGAGAAGGGCGAGAGCCTGGACCGCCCGGAGGAGACGGTCGCGTCCAAGGCGGACGAGGACGGTCCCAAGAAGTTCACCAACCCGAACGGCTGTGTGTTCCGGGCGGAGAAGAACACCGACGGCGACGAGTGGACGGAGCTGCTGGCCCCGCGCCCGGGGACGTACCGCATCGCGGCCCCGTACCAGCTGCGTCCGGGCACGCCGTGCCCGGAGGAACTGCGCGACGAGGGCTGACGATCGCGGATGAGCGCGGATGAGCGCTGAAGAGGGCCGCCCCGCTCCTGGCCGGGCGGCCCTCGTCTCTTCTCAGAACCGCTCAGAACCGCTCAGAACCGCTCGGAGCCGCTCAGAGCCGCTTCGCGCTGCGCAGCGTCTTCGCGTAGTAGCCGTTGCCGTCCAGCCGTGACGTACCGCCCTTGTCGCCGATCGTCGGGCCGTTGACCTCCTCGCGGCTGGAGACGAAGATCTGGTGCCCGTCGGTGTCCACGCCCATGTACATCCCGACGTGGTCCAGCCGCTCCTTGGTCCGCGCGTCGAGCTTGAAGAAGACCAGGTCGCCCGGCTGGAGGACGCTGATCGACTTCGGCCGCTCGTACGGCGGCGAGCCGCCCGACAGCTTGATGACGTCCGTGCCGGCCTTCGAGCGGGCCATCCCGTTCGCGGTACGCGGCAGACCGTCACCGCTCTTGTCGTCGGCCATCAGCGGGAACCGGCCCCGGTAGCCGAAGACCGTCCTGATGAAGCCCGAGCAGTCGATGGAGCGGTAGCGCTTCTGCTCCGGCTGGATGGAGGTGCCGTCGCGGAAGGTGTACGGGATGCCCAGGTAGTCGTAGAAGTCCGACTGTTCGAGCCGGTAGTCCGCGCCCTCGCTGCCCTCGGGGTTTATCGGGCCGAAGTCCGCGTCACCCGCGTACGGGGTGCCCTCGCCGTCCTCCTTGACCGGGGCGCCCTCGACGTACTGGAAGGAGTACGCGAACAGGTCGTCCTCCTCGCTGCCGAAGAACTCCTCGAACCAGTCCTTGAACCACTTCTCCTTCTGCCCGTCCTTGATCCACGGCTCGGGCATCAGCCGCACCCAGTTCTCCGTCACCACCCGCGACTTGGTGCTCGTCGGCTCGGAGAACGTACGGCTCGGCCCGGTCAGGGTCGCGGTGCGCGCGCCGTCGGTGAAGGTGGCCAGCACGGCACCGCTCCCGGAGCGCAGCACGGAGCGGTCGGGGTTCTTCAGCCGCTCCCACTTCTGCTCGCCGGACTCCGCGTCCCCCGCGGACGTCAGGTCCGGGGTGTCCGTGATCGCCTGGACGGCGGGCGCCTTCGCCTGTTCGTCCTTGCGGAGTTCGACGGTGAGGTACGCGCTGCCGGCGAGCAGCGCGATGACGGTCACCGCGTGCAGGACACGGCGGCCACCACGTTTTTTGGCCTTGGCACTCATGAGAGGTCAGCTCCGTCAGGGTCCAGGTATCTGGGTCACGTGGGCGGTCGGACGGCCGGTCACGTGGTGGGCAGGGCGCCGAGCAGGATGCCGGCTGTGAGGACGACGTACGCCATGAGCGTGACCGTGCCGGTGGCGAGTATGGTCGCCCCCTTCGGCTGGCGGACGAGCTGGTACGCGATCAGGCCCGGCACGATGAAGCCGAGCGTCTGGTTCGCGTACAGCAGCGGGAACTCCAGCGACAGCACGAGCATCACCGTCGCCTGGAGAAGCACACCGATGAGGACGACCGCGGAGAACAGCCGCTTGCCGTAGAGGATCACGAAGCGCTGGACGAGCAGCGTGGTCACGTACGTCAGCACGGTCACGCCGACGACCATGGCGGCGCGCTGGAGGTCCTCGACGAGCGTCAGCGCCAGCCAGCCGGGGGTGATCATGCCACCGGGGGAGAGATTGGTCGTCAGGTAGCAGATCAGGGAGAACATCAGGCCCAGGCCGATGCCTATGGCGGCGATCTCGGGCGTGAGAACTGCGGGGATCAACGGGGTTCTCCAGGACTCTGCGGGGGGTGCGGGGTGCGGCCGTACCGGGGCTGCTGTTCGGGGTCGGACTCGGGCTCGGGCGCGGGCTCGTCCGTGGCGTTGGTCGGCATCCGTACGGGCTCGAACGGGCCGCGGGGCCGGGCGGGCTGCTGGTGCTGGTAGCGCTGCTCGTACGCCTCGGAGTAGGGCTGGTACGGGTCGATGTGCGGCGAGTAGCGGTGGAGCGTCAGCGTCTCCTCGTGGCGCGGGTGCGCGGCGGCCGGTGGGTTGGCCGGTGGGTTGGGGGACGCCTGCGCGGGCGGTCGCGCGGTCAGCCGGGCCACCAGTTCGGTGGCCGGCTCGATCGCACGCCGGGGGCTCTGGTCCGGTACGACCACCGGGAGCGCAGCCGTCGCCGCCGGGTCACCGGCCGGGTCGGGGACCGCGACCGCCGTCGAAGCGGGAGCCGGGGCGGGAGCCGAGGCGGCCGACGCGGGAGCGGGTACGGCGGCCGGGACCGCGTCCTGCTCCGGGTCCGGCGTCTCGTCCGCCGGCAGCTCGGCCAGCTGCTCCAGCAGCAGCTCGCCCTGGCCGTGGATGTTGCCGATCGCGACCAGCGACGAGTCCGGCCCGAGCTGCGCCAGGAGCTCCCGCATGAACTCCTCCGGATCGCGCTTGTCACCGCCCAGGTCCACCGCGCGCGAGCGCCACTCCGCCGGGATCGCGTCGATCGCGCTCTTGGCCGGGTGGCCGATGACGAAGACCTTGTCCGGCTGGAGGTCGGGGACGATCTCGCCCATCTGGCCGTTGCGCTCGACACGGTCGGGACGGCAGTTGACGACCACGTTCAGCGGGCGGTGGATCGCGCCCAGGTCGAGGAGCTGGTTGATGTTCATCAGCGTCGACTCGGGGTCGTTCGCCGCGAAGACGTTCGCGAACCGCAGCCGCTTGCCGTCCGGCGTGAGGTACCGCTCGACCGAGAGGACTCCCG
Source organism: Streptomyces sp. NPDC060366 (assembly GCF_042725135.1). Lineage (NCBI taxonomy): Bacteria > Bacillati > Actinomycetota > Actinomycetes > Kitasatosporales > Streptomycetaceae > Streptomyces > Streptomyces sp. NPDC060366. The sequence goes on from NZ_JBHXDC010000028.1 coordinate 19,176, forward strand.
GGTCCGGCGGGGCGTCGTACATGCCCTGGAGCGCCGTCTCGCGCTCCACGCCGAGCAGTTCGGCGACCTTCAGCGCGATGGACACGTTCTCCTTGAAGGTGAACCAGCTGAAGCCGCGCAGCTCCTCGTCGCTGACCGTCTCCGGATCCGCGTAGATCAACTGGCAGTTCCGCGCGTCCGCCTCCTCCTGGAGGATGTCGAAACGATCCTTCTCCGCAGTGACGCAGATGCCGTCCTCCGGCATCGAGCGCGACAGCGAGCGCGCCACGTCGTCCAGCGTCGGCCCCATCTCGGCCAGATGGTCCTCACGGACGTTGCACAGCACGCCGATCGTGGAGCGGATCAGCTTGGACTGGTTGATCTCCTGGAGCGCCGGCATGACGGCCATGCACTCGATGACCAGCGCGTCGGGGTTGTAGGAAGCGGCGCGCCGTACGATCCCGATCTGCTCCACCACGTTGGCGATGCCGAACTTCCGGTAGACCGGCTCCTCGGTGGCGTCCGGGTGGATGAAGCGGGCGGCCGTGCCGGTGGTCTTCGCGACGGTGACCAGATCGCCGCCGCGCAGCGCGCCCGCGCAGAGCCGGGTGATGGAGGACTTGCCGCGGATGCCGTTGACCAGCACGCGGGTGGGGATGCGGTTGAGGTTGGTGAAGTGGCGGCGCTGCTCGACGACGCCCGCGACCAGCAGGAACGCGCAGCACACCATCAGTACGGTGTAGAGGAAGAGCACGAGCGGTCAGTTCCTTCCGGCAGGTGCCTGGACTGGTGCCTGGGCGGGGACGGCGGCCGGGGCCGTCGTCACTCCCGCGCCGTCCCGCTTGCGTTGTTCGAGCACCTGCTGGCGCAGCAGTTCGAGAGAGCGGGCGATGGCGCCGACCTCGTCGTGGTGGCGTGGGTAGAGCACGGTGCGACGGTCGCCGCCCGCCAGCGACTCGGCCTGTTTCGCGACTTCGCGCAGCGGCCGTACGACGATGATGTGCAGCCAGCCCAGGCACGCGGCGGCTGCGGTGATGCCGAGCAGACCGGCCAGGACGGTGCGGTTCTGGAGGTTGTACTCGGGGATCGCGAGCCCGGCGGCCGGCTGCCAGCTCACCACCATCCAGTTGAGCGACTTGGCCGCGCCGCCGCCGACGAACGGGGCCGCGCCCGCGACCTGTACGCCGTCTCCGTCGCGGTAGACGACGGCGCCCGCGCGGGCGCTTATGCCGGTCTTCTGACCGGTGCCGGCGGCCAGCTCGTCCAGCCGTGCCGAGGGCAGGTCCTCGAAGGCCAGATAGCCCGAGTTGCCGCCGAGGACACGCCTTTCGGCGTCGATGACACGGATCTCGCCGAGCCCCGGCCGCTTGAGGAGGGAGTTGATGAAGTCGATGCGGAACTCGCCGACGACCGTGCTGCCGTCGCGTCCGGACAGTTCGGCGTAGCTCGCGATGACGGGTTCCGTACCGGAGTCGTTGAGGACGGTGATGTCGTCGGCGAACGGCCTGCCGTCCTTGCCGCCGTTCTTCCCGCCGTCGTCCTTGCCACCGTCCGTGGCGCCGTCCTTCGGCTCGTCGGACAGCCGGGGGGACTCGCCGGAGCGGGCCAGGATCGTGCCGTCCGCGGCGCGTACGTACAGCGAGCGGTAGCGCGCGTGCTCGTTACGGGTGCGGTCCAGCACCTTCGTCATGTCCTCGGGCGAGGTGCGCGCGCCGAGCAGACCGGCGACGGACACCAGGTCCGCGTGGCCCTCGTTGAGCGAGCGGCGCACCCGGTCGGAGAGGGTGTCGGTGCGCTCACGCTGGTCGTTGGTGATCTGCTCCGGTACGACGGCGGTGGCGTCGGCCCGGTTGACCAGGAGCAGCATCGGGCCGGACCACACGAGCAGCAGGATGCCGCAGACGACGAGCAGGGCGCGGGCCCCGATCCGGCCCCGGCGGCCCGCCCCGGCCGTGTCCGCGTCGGAACGCTCGCCGAGGAGCTGGCGGCGCAGCCGCTCCAGCGCCTGACCGATCCGGGCGGCCTCGCCGTGGCGGGGCACCCGCACGGGCCGGGTCAGATCGCCCCGGGTGAGCCGGCGGCTCTCCAGGAACAGCCGCAGCAGCGGCCGCTGGACCGTACCGAGCAGCACGCCGACGGCGAGTGCGCCGATCAGCAGCAGCGCGCCGGCGGCCAGCAGCCCGAACAGCGGGTCGGTGACCCGCGTCGGGTCCTCGGCCACGTCCACCATGGCGACGACGGTCAGTCCGAGCGAGGTGGCGACGGTGCCCTTGCCGGGCTCCGGGCCGGTGAGGGCCGCGTAACCGGCGACGGCGCGGTCACCCTGGAAGGTGTCCCCGCGCAGACTGCCGCTGACGCCCATGTAGCCGCCCTCGCCGGGCACGTTGGCCTTGAGGGGGTGCTCCTCGGCCCGTTTGGCGGCGACTCCGGCGAACGCCTTCAGCTGCTTCTTGGACCGCTCGACACCGGTGCGCTGGTCCTCGGTGAGGACCTGCTCGCTCTCCGGGATGCCGTCACTGCTGAGGATGCGCCCGGTGCTGTCGATGACGGCGATGGAGCGGAACTTGCCGAGGCTGATGCCGGGGAAGCGCAGGCTGCTGGAGGCGATGAGCAGTTGCTGGGGCTGTCCTTCCCAGGACAGCAGCTCCAAGGAGAGCAGCCGGGTCTCGCCGTTGGCGAGGCGCACCATACGGGGGCTGAGACCGTCCTTCTCGGAGAGCTTGGCGGTGTCGATCGCGGCGACGGGAACGTTCTCGCCACGGGCCGCGAGCATCTTGCCCGAGGAGATCTCGACGACGGCGGTGCCCACCCACTTCTGGTAGACGCTGCCGATCTTGTCGACCACGGCGTCCGGCTGCGCCGGATCCCCCGCGTTGAACAGTCCGGCGGTTCTCGCCAGGTCGGCGGCGCTCTCGTCGATGGAGGCACGCATCGCCACCGCGCCGTCCTCGGCGAAGTGCTGCTGCGAGGTCATGACGGCCTTCGGTACGGATTCCTCACCCGCGCGGCCGAAGCCGAGGGCGGTGATTCCGGCAAGCGAGAGCAGCAGTGCGGACAGGATCGCGATGGGTGGGCGGATGCCGCCCAAGAGGGACATGTCGGCCCGCCTGCGGACCTTGTGCCGTCGCTTCGCGGGCGAAGCGGCCATGAGCGTTCCCTTTCGGATGTTCGTGATCGGCGGGCGCTGTGCGTGCGTGCGGGCGCGCGGAAAACAGCCCCAGCCGGAAGGGTCCGACTCGCAAGCCTTGGTGAAGGTTGCACGAAGAGTTACGGGTGTGATCTACGCGACGTTTGGACCGAGTGATTCCGTCAACGCGCGCGGGTCGTCACGGTTTCCGCCCAATCGGGGCGCACCGGTGTGTGCTCGCCCGATCGGGCGCAACGCCGTGTGTCCCCTCAGTCGGGCAGCTCGCTCAGCGGACGCAGACCGTCGTTCGAGGCACCCCGGTTGAGCATCGTGCCCCGGGTGCGCTCGAAGGCGAGCCGGTACTGGGCGCGCTCCTCGGCCGACAGATCCTTGTCCGCGCGCAGCGCGCCCGCTATGTCCAGCAGCCGGTGGTCCTTCGCCGCGCCCTTGGTGCCCGTACCGCCGTCGGTGGACTGCTCGACGCCCGCGCCGTCCGCGTCGCTCTCCTCGCCCTCCTCCGGCGGGATGGTGACGAAGGTCGGCACGTACCGCGCCTCCACGTCCCAGCCGCCACCCGACTTCTTCCGGAACTCGAACCAGCCGATGACGCCTTCCTCGGTCAGCCCGGACGGCACGTCGTGCCGGGCGAGCTGATTCCCGAGGCCGTACGCGATCCAGGTGCCGTCCACCTTCTCCATCGGCTGCACCACATGCGCGTGATGGCCGATGACCAGGTCGATCCCGGTCTCCTTCGCGAGCCGCCGGCCCAGTTTGAGCTGCGAGGCGCTGGGGTCGGGATGGTGCTCGCGACCCCAGTGGATGCTGAGGATCACCGCCTCCGCGCCCGCCTTGCGGGCGGCCTTCTCGGCGGCGGCGATGGCGTCGAACGAGTTCTCGTTGGCGAGCCAGGGCTTGTCGGCCGGTATCTCGCGGCCGTTGAACCCGAAGGCGTACGACAGCTGTGCCACCCGTACGCCCTTCACGTCCACGATCAGCGGCTTCGCGCCCTCGGCGGCGCTGCGCGCGGAACCGGTGTGCTTCAGCCCCGCCGCGTCCAGGGCGTCCAGGGTGCGGGTGACGCCCTTGGGGCCGTCGTCCAGCGTGTGGTTGGACGCGGTCGAGCAGGTGTCGTACCCCGTCTTCTTGATCGCCGTGGTGATCTGCGGCGGCACCAGGAAGTCGGGGAAGCTGCGGAAGGGGCCCTTCGGCCCGGCCACCACCGGCTCGAAGTGGCAGATGGCCAGATCGGCCTTGCTGATGACGGGCTTCACCCCGGCCATGATCTTGCCGAAGTCCGGGTCCGGGACATCGGCGCCGACCTTCTTGCCGACCGCCTCGGGGACCTGTGTGACACCCGCGTCCCGGTACGCCTGCTCGGTCAGCTGCGGGTGGATGAGGATGTCGCCCGCGGCGGCCACGGTGAACGCGGGATCGCCCTTGGGCGCCGCGTCGTCGCTGTCGCCGCCGGCGAGGGAACAGCCCGCGGCGGTCGTCGCGAGAAGCGCGAGCACGAGTGCGGCGGTGCTCCGGGGCAGGCGGGGGCCCCGGTCGGAGGTGTGTCGGTGTGGTCTCACCCTGATATTTTCACTGCAACATGAGCCCTGATCCGACCAAAAAGGTAACGGTAACGACAAAAGTGGCCCAAAAAGCCCTGCTCGTCGTGCTCCTTGTGGCGGCGGCCGCCGTGGTCGTCCCGGCGCTCGACAGTTCCCGCACCGACGCCCTGTCGCCCAACCCGGGCCCGACCGAGGCCGCGGCCGGCCTGGAGCACCGGCTCGCCACGTACGCCGCCGACGTCGTCGCCGACGCCCGCTACCTGCCGCCGGACCGCGCCGAACGCGAGGCGCTGGCCGAGGGCGTCGCGCTGTACGTGGACGGCGAGCACGAGCGCGCCGCGCGCCGACTGGCCGAGGTCGGCTTCGGCGTACGGATCGTGCGCGACACGCCACGCGGCGGGGACGGATCCGGCCGCCGGTACGCGGAGATCGCCGACCGTAAGGACGAGACGAGGCGCGGCTGGGGACGGGTGTACGTCGACCTCGACACCGCCCCGCGCTACAGCGTCCAGGTCCCGCACCCGGTCGCCGACGCCTACACCGACCGGCTCGGCGCGGGCGTGCTGCGCGGCGCCCCCGGCGGGGTGCTGGTCATCGCCGGCGCCCACCGCCGGGCGGGCGAGGGAAACGCCGCCGATGTCGCCCACCGCCGGGACACCGTCTTCCACGAGGTCGCCGCAGAACTCGTCGACCGCGGGTTGCCCGGCATCCAGGTGCACGGCTACGCCGACAGCAGCGTCCCCGGCCGCGACGTCGTCGTCTCCACCGGCGCGGGCGACCACGCCCGCCCGCAGGCACGCACGCTCGCGGGCGCGCTGGACGACGACGGTTTCCGGGTCTGCCGGGCCTGGGAGGAGAAGTGCCCGCTGGAGGGCCGTAACAACACGCAGGGGAAGCTCGCAGCGGCGGAGGGCGTGCCGTTCCTGCACATCGAGGTGAGCCGGGCGGTACGGGGCGACACGGCACGCTCGGCGCGCGCGGTCGCGGCGATGGCGACGGCGGTCCGCGAGTGGGGCGTACGCGCCGGAAATTGACCTGCGGACGGACCGCCCGCTGATGCACAGTGACCGCCATGACTTCTCGCGTACGACACGTGACCATCGACTGCGCCGACGCCTACCGGCTCGCCACCTTCTGGGCCGAGGTGCTCGGCGCCAAGGTGTCCGACGAAGACGAACCCGGCGACGACGAGGCACTGGTGGCCGCCGACGGCATCACGCTGCTCTTCGTGGAGGTCCCGGAGGGCAAGGCGGCGAAGAACCGCATCCACGTGGACCTCGAACCCCAGGACCGCACCCGCGAGGAAGAGGTCGAACGACTCCTGTCCCTGGGCGCCACCCTGGCCTCGGACCACCGCCGCGCCGACGGCCTCGGCTGGGCGACGCTGACGGACATCGAGGGCAACGAGTTCTGCGTCGAGCGCAGCAAGGGGGAGCGGGCGGCGACGTTGGCCGCCGCGCTCTGAGGGGGGACGCCGCGAAGTCCGGCCCCGGCCGGTGCTGTTCATGCGTCGATCGCCGTACAGAGTCCGGGCCATTCGCCACTGGGGAGGGGCGTTCATGCTGGTGAAGCGTGTGATTCGGGCAATGGCGATCGCCGCTGCCCTGGGACTGTCCCTAGCGGCGTGTGGGACGCGTACCGGCTATGCCGGTGATGCCGACATACCGGAGTCGCTGGGCGCGGACGGGACGAGCATCGTGGTCGGCGACGTGGGCGCGGATACCACCGTCCGGCTCTTCGAGGATCCGCGCTGCCCCTCCAGTGTGGAGTTGGAGACACAGGGTGCCGGGGCCGAGCTGAACAAGCTGATTCAGAAGGGTTCGGTGCAGGTCCATTACACAGTTGCGTCCTTCCTCGACGACAAGCTGGGCGGCAACGGCTCGAAGAAGGCTGCGAACGCGCTGCGCGCCGCACTGGCAGAGGGCAAGTTCGTCGAGTACCACCAGGTCCTCTACGCGCATCAGCCAGATGAAGCGGTCGACGGCTTCACCGACGAGTTCCTACTGAAGATGGCATCCCGCGTGGAGGGCCTGCGCGGGGCGGGCTTCGACGCCGCGGTCAGGACGATGCAGTACGAAGGCTTCGTCACCGCATCCGAGAAGGCTTATGAGGACTCCAGTGCCACTGCTACGCCGACACTGGAACTCAGCGGCGTGAAACTGCCAGAGTTCGAGAAGGGCGACCTCGCCTACTACACCGGGTCGCCCGCTTGGGCCACAAGGCCCTGATACCTCCCGGTCGGCGCCCAGTACGTGGCAGCAGACTTGATACATCGTGTCCGCTCCACACAACCTGAGCCAGAACCTGTAACAGGACGGCTGCTGAACGCACGGCACACTCCGGCAACCGGCCCGGCCTCGGCAGCTGTCCCGCATCTCAAGGTGCATTGCCGAGTGCTGCGCCTTGGCGAGTGCTTCACGTACCGCTGTTGCCACCGTTGGCCTCACTGTCCGGGCGGGGGATGAACTGGACCATGTCGGCGGGCAGCCGGATCACGGTTTCGTGGTCCGGAACGTCCGTGAAGTGCCCTCCTCGTCCGCCTTCCACGACTGGATGATCAGGTCTCCGGCCTGCTCCTCCAGGGCGACTGTGGTCACCGGTGCAAGTGGTCCAGGCCTCCTTCGGGCACCGGGTAGGAGTGCTCCGTGGGCAGGAGGCGTCGTGCCGCGGTCAGGTCCCCGTCCCGTACGTGGGCGTGAATCGTGTGCGCAAGGGTGGTGACGTCGGTGATGGAGACCGTCCACTCGTCCGCGTAGCGGTGCGCGGCCTCTCCTGTGAGACCGAGTTGCAGCGAGCGATGAGGAAGCGGCGACAGGTGCAAGTCCCGTTCCGGGTCCCACTGGACCCGAGACGACGACCGCTTCAACTGGCGTTTCCAGGTTGCCCGGTCAGGATGCAGGCCGCGCTCATAGTGGGTCAGGCAGGCATGTTCCAGCGCCCATTCGAAGCCTTCACGGGTGATCTCGACGGCGAGGACGGTTTCCTGGCCGTCCTTGGAGCCCCAACCGCATCGATACATCATCCAGAGGAAGGAGGGCTTGATCCATGTCATCCGGTCCCGCTGCCAGATCGCCGGGAAGCGACCGTCCCGGGCCGCGGGAAGGCCGATCTCCGGCCTGTACGCCTGGTAGACGGTGACCGTGGAAGCGGTGTGGAGGGCGCGGATCTGGTGCACGGGTTCTGCCATGGTGACCAGCGTGGGAGCACCGCTCGATGCGCGCCATCGAATTAGTGGCACACATGGCTGGCGCCCGCCATCAGCGCATCCCCGGATGGCTGGTCGCAGCTCTCACCACGGCCACGGGAAGCGGGCTGGCGGCGTGGTTCACGTCGCGGTGCCGGCTGAACGGTGGTGTTCATGTCCAGGACAGCTGACCGTCCCGATAGCCCATGGAAGACCTTCACGGGACGGTTCCATGGTGGGGTCGCCATGTTCGCGACACGAGAGTGGTCACCTTCATGCCTCAGACCCACCGACCGCACACCACCGTCGGCCGACTCACCCTGTTCACCGCACTCGCCGTGCTCGCCACAGCCATGCCCCACCCGGCCGTGGCGGCCGGCGAACTGCCCGGCGTGAAGCCGACAGCTGAGACCCCGGCCGTGTACGACGACGAGGCGGGCGGCAACTCGGACGCCGACGACCCGGCGATCTGGCGCAACCCCGCCGACCCGGCCCGCAGCCTCGTCGTCGCCACGCTCAAGGAGGGCGGCCTGCGCGTCTACGACCTTGACGCCCGGGAAGTGCAGGCGGTGGCGGCGCCCGAAGCCCCCGGCCCGGACGACGCCCCCGGCCGGTTCAACAACGTCGACCTCGTGCACGGCATGAAGGCCGGCGCCCGCAAGAGCGACCTGGCCGTCACGAGCGATCGCGGCAGCGACCGGCTGCGGATCTACCGCGTCGACGGCAACTCCAGGAGCCCGCTCACCGACATCACCGACCCTTCGGCGCCGGCGATCTTCTCCTCCTCGCAGGAGGAGATCAACGAGCAGCGCACCGCGTACGGCCTCGCCACCTGGACCGACCCGTCCAGCGGTCGCTCGTACGCCGTGGTCAGTCAGCGGGAGCGCACCGCGCTGCGTCTGCTGGAGCTGACCGCGAAGGCCGACGGCACGGTCTCCTACCGCACGGTGCGCACACTGAAGCTGCCGTCCGAGTTCAGGCTGCCGAAGGGCAAGACCTGGACCCCGTGCGGCGAGCCGGGCGAACTGCCCCAGGTCGAGGGCATGGTGGTCGACCCCGCGACCGGCACGCTCTACGCGGGCCAGGAGAACGTCGGCATCTGGCGCCTGGGCGCCGACCTCAAGGGCAAGCCGAAGCTGATCGACAAGGTCCGCGAGTACGGGGTGCCGGGCACGTACGACGAGGAAACCGAGGAGTGCGTCCCCGGCGACGATCCGGGCTACGGCGGGACGCACCTGTCTGCCGACGTCGAGGGCCTCACCCTGCTTGACCTGAAGAACGCTGATGGCTACCTGCTCGCGTCGAGCCAGGGCGACAACAGCTTCGCGGCGTACGGTCGCGGGCGCGGCGATGGGTACGAAGGCGGCTTCAAGGTGACGGCCGCCTCCGAAACCCTCGACGGCACCGAGGAGAGCGACGGCGCCGCCGTCCTCAACAAGCCGCTGGGCACGAAGTACCCGAACGGCCTGCTGGTGGTCCAGGACGGCGACGACAGGCCGGGCGAGCCGGACCGGGACGCCACGAACTTCAAGTTCGTGGACCTCAAGCCCATGCTCGACGCGCTGAACGACTAAGCGGAGCCTGGAGCCCAGGCGGGGCCGTGGGGGTTCTTGGAGTCGCGTACGGCCATGGCGCTGCCGGGGAGTTGGGCGCCTTCGAGGCGGTCGGCGACGGTCGGCACGACGGCCGTGGCCGTCACCGGAGCTTTCCCTCTGCGAGGGCTTCGACGAAGGCGGTCCAGGCGGTGCCGGTGAGGGTGAAGGCGGGGCCGTGGGGGTTCTTGGAGTCGCGTACGGCCATGGCTCCGCCGGGGAGTTGGGCGCCTTCGACGCACATGCCGTTGTCGTCGTTGCTGTAGCTCGACTTGAACCAGTCCGCGCCGGTGAGCGCGTCAACCGTCGTTACCATGCGGATCAAAGCTCCTTCATTGCGTTCTCGATCAGGCGCAGAGACTCCTGCGGCCCCGGAGAAAGGGCTTGCAACTCGTTGAAGGCGTCCTCGTACAGCTCCACATCCACGCTACGCCGCAGCACCCAGTGGTCGGCCAAATGCTCCAGGTGCACTATGGGCTTCAGAGCAAGGGCATCAGGGAAGCGAAGAGTGCTGAAGGCTCCGTTCATCGAGCGATGAACACCAGCCTTGAAGGGCACAACCTGGAGCTTGACGTTCGATTCGGAGGCCGCCTCGATCATTTGGGCCAGCTGCGCTCTCATGACCGAAGGGCCTCCCACCTGCCGGAGCAGCACCGCTTCGTTGATGACCACGGCGAACTTCAGGGGTGGATCCCGGCGGAGTACCTTCTGTCGCCTCAGCCTTAGGTCGACCATCAGGTCGATGTCCTCGTCTGTGCGTCCCCCGTGGGCATGCTGGTGGAGCACCCGTACGTACTCCGAAGTCTGCAACAGCCCTGGAACGTACTCCGAGTTGTAGGCGTGCACGGCGGCAGCTGAGGATTCCAGACCCAGGAACGCCCTGGGACCGGGGCCGATGATCGGGCGGAACTGCGTCGACTGCCACCATTCCCGCTTCGTCTTGGTGACAGCCGCGTACTCCTTCAGCTGTTCGGCTGCCGCCCCGTCGACGCCGTAGACCTGGCAGAGCGCCATGATGTCGGAGGGCTCGACGGTCGCGTTGTCCCCCGTCTCCAACCGGGTCAGCTTGGAGGGGCTCCAAAGGAGCTTCTTCACAACCTGGGTTGATGTCAGCCCTCGCCCGATCCGAATCTGGCGCAGCTCACTGCCGAGCTGCAAGCGGCACAGCGTGGGCGTTGCCGCTTGCGTATCCGTCATCATCCGCACTCCTCCCCGAGCAACGCTCAGGCGCACTTCCCGCATCCGCAAGCAACGTTCTGCGTCAGAGCGGGAGTTGCCACCGGCAGGTGAACGACCCCACCACCAGCGGTAATTCACAACAGAACTTGCTCGCGCATTTTCACCGGAACACTTCCAGGGCTCCTGCCCCGCTGCGAGGCTATACCCGCACCTCACGCAGCGCGGTCGATTCGCTGCTTTAAGTGAGTGTGGAGATCAAACGACAAGGACTCCCGATGCCTCCCACGACGCGCAGCGCAACTCCCGCCCCACTCACCGCAGTCGACATACGGGACGACGCCGTCCGCCTCAACATCTCCTTCCGCCCCCACACCCGCCGCATCGCGCAACTGCGCCATATCGCGGGCACGCTCCTCACCGAGGGCGGCATCGGGCGGGACGTGGTCGAGACCGTGCAGCTTCTCGTCAGCGAGATCGTCACCAACGCCGTCGTGCACGGGTGCGGCGACCGCGTGCGGTTCTCGGTCTCCTACGACCGCAGCGGGAGCAGCGATGTGCTGATCGAGGTGGACGACGGGCACCCCGCGCGAATCAAGGTCCGTAGCCCGGAGAGCGACGATGAGACCGGCCGGGGCATGTTCCTCGTGGACGCGCTCGCGCGCGCCTGGGGCCGGCACGGCACCTGTACGTGGTGCACCGTCGCCACCGGCGAGGCGTCATGACGGCCAACCGCCGTACACCCGGCACCCATTGGCGTCACCAGACGCCCACGTTCACCCAGGACCCGCAGACGCTCCGCCGACTCCTCGCGGCCCTCAACCGCGATCACCCCATCGACTTCGCGACCATCTCCAACACCGTCACCGAGGCCCTGGCCGCCCAACTCCCGCCCGAGCGCGCCTGGGTGGACATCATCACGCTCAGGCTCCGGGGCCATCTGCAACTGCTCCTGACGGAGTACGACGGGGACACCGACGCCCCGGCGACGCTCGCGCTCCACAGGGACGCGTACCGGCTCCTCGCACTCTGCGACACCTTCGACGCGGACACCCCACCCCTGCACGCGTACGAGCTGATGCGCGCGCTGGCCGAGACCACACGCTCGTTCGCCGACCTCCATGTCACGGAGGGATCGGACCGGTGAGTACGGCCAAGGCCCAGGCCCTCTACGTCATCGCCGTCACCGCAGTCGGCGGCTCGATCGTCGTAGCGCTGTGGCGTGGTTGCTGACCTGTCATGTCCAAGTGATGACGTATGTCACTGCCGACCGGATGGCGCCGGAAGAACACTGGAATTCCCAGTGGACGCACACGCGCAGGGGAGTGGAGGCATGTTCAACAGGTGGCGGCATCGTCTGGCCGAACGGCGGGTCAGGCCCGGGGACGGGCGACCGCTGAAGCGCTTCCGGTGGTGGCAGTTGATCGGGCGCTCACTGTTCTATCTTCGGCTGCCGCACGGCGACGGCCGGCAGACGGTCTACGCCGTTGACGTAAGACAGTGGGGGAACCGGGAGACCGGCGAGGTCGAAGCCGATCTGTATCTGGACGGCAGGCACCACGCCAGGTCCAGACTCCCCGCCGTTCTGCCCGTCAGGGGCGGCGCCGTCGAGGTGCGGGCGAGCGCCTTCGGGCTCAAGCGGTGCCACTACGTCACCGCCGAGGGGGCCGAGTACCAGCTCGTCCCGGACCCCTCCTCCGCCGAAGGGCGCCGCGCGCGACTCGACCGGACGCGCCCCGCGCTGAGCCGGTGGATCGGCTTCCTCTCGGCGGTCGTGCTCGGCTTCGCCCTGATCCTGCTCATCCCGCAGATCATCCAGCCGCTCACCGAGATACCGCCCGTCGCCGAGCGCATCGGGACCTTCGACTCGCCCGTCCGGCTGCCGCTGTGGCTCAACATCACGGTTACGGCCGCCACTGTGGCGGCCGGTACGGAGCGGGCCCTGCGGCTGCGCTACAACTGGCTGCTGGACGGCGCGGCGGGCTGACCCGGTGGGCCACCCCCGCCCCTGTCAGTAGTACCCCTTCTCCCCGTCCACCAGCTCCCGCACGACATCCAGGTGCCCCACGTGCCTCGCGGTCTCCTCGATCATGTGGAGCAGCATCCAGCGCAGGCTCGCCGCCCCCGACCGGAAGTCCTTGTTGCGGCCCACGTCGTCCAGCGAGGCTTCCGCGACGATCGCGTTCGAGATCGCGCACTGCTGCTCGTACTCGGCGAGGAGCTGGGCGAGCGGGATGCCGTCGGTCAGCATGTCCGCGTCCTCCGGGCCGTCGTCGAACTGCGGGCCCGTGGCGGGGTGGTTCAGGAACAGGACCTCGAACCAGCAGTGTTCGACCCAGCGCAGATGGGAGACGAGACCGGCCACGGTCATGACGGGTGAGGTCGGCAGCACCGTGCGGTGGGCGGCCTCCTCCGACAGTCCCTCGCACTTCCAGTGCACGATCCGGCGTTGCATGTCGAGCCAGCCGACCAGTTGGGTGCGTTCGTCGGCGGTGAAGTCGGGGCGTTCGCGGGAGGTGGTCATGGGCGGGGAAGGTACCTGACCCGCCACCGGTGTCGCATCGCGATTTCCGGTGGCCCTACGCTTGCCGTTCCGTCCGACGAGCCGAGAGTCCCGCCCCTGATGCCGATGCCCGTGCAGCCCAACGACCGCTTCAGCCGTATGTTCGAGGAGACGGGTGCGCACTACGCCGCCGGCGCCGTCGAGCAGTTGGGCGTCTATGCGCGCCATCAGCCCGTGGGTGGCGTGTGGGCGCTCGACTACGAGGCGAGCACGCTGCGTATCGGTGAGGTGACGGTGCATCAGTCGCCGCTCGGTTCGCTGGGCCACGACGGCAGTTGGCTCTGGGCGTGGGCGAACGAGCGTACCCACCCGCCGGGTTCCGGCCGCCTGACGCTCGCGAACTGGCTGCGGGACTTCGGCGAACGCAACCAGATCTACGAGTTCGTGACCCCGCGCCTTGAGCTGGCGGAGTTCCCCGACCTCGAACAGGCCGCGCGGCGGCTGGCGTTGCTGAGTCTGGGCGCCCTGGGCACGCGGGGCTTCGCGAACCTGCCGCTGGACTCCGGTGCCCGCGCCTTCGTGCTCGTGGACGACGCCGAGGTGCCGGAGGCCGGGTTCGACGGCGGCGCGCTGATGGCCGTACTCGACCGGGCACTGAGCCTGTTCCCGTACGATCCGCGGCTCACGGTGGCCGGATACCTTCGGCGCCACGCGTTTGAGACCCACGAGTCCGCCGACGGGCGGCACGTTTACGGCGAGCGGAACGGGTACTCGATCGCCGTGCGGTTCACCGAGGACGACCTGATCGCGGCCGTCTCTCACGGTGCCCGTACGGGACCACAGAGTGTCCGAGCGATGCCCGAATAGCCCGCAAACGTCCCTTGGCGACTTTCATACTGTCGAACGTGATCGTTCACGGCTGCCGCGGGGATCGTTTGCCGTTCGGATGGGGTGCCGCGTCATGTCGGCCAAAACGTGAGAAAGGCCGGATTGGCACTGAGTCAGGCGGACACGGGGCGTAGTCATCACAGCAAACGACCCACAAACGACCCCTGTCCGGTGCTGCAACGAGAGCGGGAAATCGTCACTGTGTAGGGGCGCCTGCCGCCGGTAGGGCGAGTTCCGGTTCCGCTGGCCGATCTGAGAGCACCGATCAGTTCTGACCATGTTGACAGTTGACAGATGTCTCATTCGAGAGGGCTGTACAGGCGCATGAGTGGCTATTTCACCACGGAATTCCATGAACGTCTCAGGGCACAGGTCCGGGCGTTCGCGGAGGCCGAAGTCCGACCCCGAATACCCGAGATGGAGGCGTCCAAGGCCGTCCAGCACGAGCTGTCCCAGCTCATCGCCTGGCAGGGCTGGCTGGGCGTCACCATCGATCCCGCGTACGGCGGCATGGGCGCCGGTCATGTCGCGAAGACCATCATCATCGAGGAACTGTCGCGCGTCAGCGGAGCCATGGGCGCCATGGTCCAGGCCTCCCAGCTCGGCGTCGCGAAGATCATCCACTTCGGCAGCGACGCCCAGAAGAAGACCTGGCTCCCGGAGATCGCGGTCGGCGGCTGTCTGCCGACCATCGCCGTGACCGAGGCGGGTTCGGGCGGCCACGTGCTGGGCATGGAGGCGACCGCCCACCGCGACGGTGACGACTACATCCTCAACGGCGCCAAGGTGTTCGTCGGCAACTCGCACGTCGGCGATCTGCACGGTGTCGTGGTGCGCACAGGACCGGGCAGCAAGGGCCTCTCCGCCTTCTTGGTGGAGGCGGACCGCCCCGGCTTCTCCCTGGCCCCGCACCGGCCCGCCATGGGCCTCCACGGCTTCTCGTTCGGCGAGCTGATCTTCGACAACTGCCGGGTGCCCGCGGCCAATCTGCTCGGCAACGAGGGCGACGGGCTGCCCGTCGCGTACTCGTCGAGCATCCTCTACGGCCGGGCCAACCTCACCGCCGTCGCGCTGGGCATCCACCGGGCGATCCTGGAGGAGACGGTCGCGTTCGCGACGGCGCGTCAGCGCTACGGCGCCCCGCTCTCCGAACTCCCCACGATCAAGCAGAAGCTGGGGAAGATGCAGTCGCAGTTCATGACGGCGCGGCTGACGGCGTATCACGCGGTGCACCTGCTCGACCAAGGGCTGGCGTGCGACGCCGAGTTGATGAACGCCAAGCTGGTGAACGTCGAGTCGGCGATGGACTCCGCCCGTGCCGCCATGGAGGTCCACGCGGCCATCGGCCTCTCGGCGGACCGCCCCATCGAGCGCTACACGCGCGACGCGTTCCACATCTTCGCGCCCGCCGGCACGTCCGACGTCCAGCTCCAGCGGCTGGCGGAGACGGCGCTCGGCACCTCGAAGGGCGACTGGTCACGACGACTGGCCGCCCACGCGGGTGCGGGAGCGGCTGCCGTCGTCGGCTGATTCCGTCTTTCGCCGGCCTCGCCGGACGGGCCGCTCACACGGCCCCTCCCGCGCGGCCCGCGGCGGGTAGCGGCGCGGGCCCCCCCCGGGGCGGGGGTATTTAAAACGCCAGAACAGGTGGCGGCGGGGCGT
>NZ_JBHXDC010000028.1:34852-69281 GCF_042725135.1 Streptomyces sp. NPDC060366
GGGGGGGGCTGGGGGGGGTTTGTTCGGGTGTGGCGGGGCCCGGGGGGGGGGGCCCCCCCCCCCGGCCCGTCCGGCGAGGCCGGCGGCGGTTACGGGCGCGGACCGCCACCGGTGCGCTGGTAGATCAGACGCATCAACTGGTCGCGGCTCTCCTTGATGAGCTGGAGTGTGTCGCGGCCCGTCTCCTTGCCACGCGGGTCCGTACCCACGAAGCAGACCGTCCCCAGCACCGTGTCGGTGCGCTCGTCGATGAGCGGGGCGCCCGCGTACGTACGGATACCGATCAGGTCCACCACCTCGTTCGAGGCGAACCGCGGATACGCGTACACGTCCGGAAGTACCAGCGCCTTGCGGCGGTTGAGGACGTCCGGGCAGTACCCGTGGTCCCGGGACATGATCCGGCTCACCTCGGGGTTGCCGCCCGCCTCGGGACCGCCCTGACCCGACTGGGCCGCGGACGGCGTGTGCAGACCGGCGAAGAACTGGTGGCCGGTGATGAAGTTGACCATCGCGTACGGCGCGCCCGCCGCCTGGGCGAGCTGTGTCGCGAACGCGTCGAACTCGGCGTCGGGCATGTCCCCGAGGCCCAGTTCACGCAGCCGGGCCTCGCGGTGCGCCAATTCCATGTCGGGCGCGGGGAGATGCAGGCCCGCTTCGGTGTCGTAGGTCATGAAGTGGCTCCCAGATCGCTGGAGTGCTGAAGGGGTGATGCGGGGGGCGGCGTGTGGACGGCCCGCTCCCGCGTGCGGCGGAGCGAGACCGAGTGCGCGTAACTCACGAGGGAGACCAGCACGTGCTTCGCCGACGCGGGATCGCGCGCGTCGCAGAGCAACACCGGTACGTCCGACCTGAGTTCGAGCGCCTCGCGGACCTCTTCCGAGCTGTAGCGGTAGGCGTCGTCGGCGTCGAACTCGTTGACGGCGACGACGAAGGGCACATCGCGGCTCTCGAAGTACTCGACGGCGGCGAAGCAGTCCAGCAGCCGGCGGGTGTCGGCCAGGACGACGGCCCCGATGGCGCCCAGCGACAGATCGTCCCAGGTGAACCAGAACCGCTGCTGTCCCGGAGTGCCGAACAGAAGCAGCACCATGTTCTGCTTCTGGAGGGTGATCCGGCCGAAGTCCAGGGCCACCGTGGTGGTGGCCTTGTTCTCGATGCCCTCCAGCCGGTCGGTGCCCGTCCCGCTGCTCGCCGAGGTCAGGGTCTCCTCCGTCGAGAGCGGCTTGATCTCGCTGACCGCGCCGATCATGGTGGTCTTGCCCACGCCGAAGCCGCCACCGACCACGATCTTCAGGGCGATGGGATCGTCAGACGACATAGGTTCGTAGCCCCTCAAGCACTGCCTCCAGCAGATTCGGATCTTTCGGGTCGGCCGTTCTCGTGGGCATCGCCATGATCAACGCACCCTCGTCCAGCAGGTCGGAGAGCAGGATCTTCGCCACCTGGACCGGCTGGCCCAGGGTGGCGGCGACCTCGGCCACCGACCGTGCCTCGCCGCGGCAGAGCGCGAGACAGTGCGCGGCCTCCGGGCTGAGGTAGCCCTCCGGCGCCGTGGCACGTGCCTTGAGGAGCGACGACAGACTCATCTCGTTCGTGGGCCGCGTTCGCCCACCCGTCAGGGCGTATGGACGAATCTCGTGCTCATCGTCGTCCACCCAGGGGGTACCGTCTAAGGCCGCCATGATCAGTGCACCCGGTCGTCGACGGAGGACTGGCGCAGCCGCGGGGGCGTACTCAGGTGCTCGGGCACGCTCTTGACCAGCTGCCCCATCTCGAAACCGACGGCGCCGAGATCGGCGGTGTCGGAAGCCAGTACACCCAGCACGGCCCCGGGGCCGGCCATGGAAACGAAGAGCAGCCCGTTGTCGTGCTCGACCACCACCTGCCTGACCCTGCCGTCGGCGGGACCCTTGATGTCACGGACGCCGCCGGCCAGCGAGCACAACGCGGTGCTGATCGCGCTCAGCTTGTCCGCCGAGTCGATGCTCAGACCGTAGGAATGCTTGCGCACTCCGTCACTGGAAGCCAGGACGGCGCCTTCCGTTCCGGGGACGCGCCTGATGAAATCAGCCATCAACCAGTCCAGATCGGGCTGCTGGGCCGAAAAAACTTCGTTTGGCAAGAGAGTGACTCCGTAAGTGGTTGGGCGACCGCCGCGGGCAGCGTCAGCTCGTCTGGTCGGGGGGCCCCTGGGGGCCGTCTTCCGAGCTGGCGAGCCTGATGCCTGAGGCGAAACGAGCCATCAGATCCGGATTCGGTGCGACGACCTCACGGTCGGCGTCGGCGAGCCGCGGGAACTCCGGTCCGCGGTACGTCTCGCTCCGCCGGGGGAGAGTAGGCCGACGACCGGGGGAGTTGGTGGCGTCGCTGGGGGTTGAGGCCTGGGTGGATCGGGGGACCTCGGGGGGTGTGACGTCGGCAGAGCCGGTGGTGGAGCGGCCGGCACTGGATTGGCCGGAGTCGGGGTGGGCGGTGGCGGAGTGCCGGCCGCCGCCGGTGTAACCGGGGTTCGGGTGGCCCCCGTTGTGGCTGGAGTTGTGGCCGCCGCCGGGCTGGCCGTTGCTCGCGCCGTACGCGGTGGGCTGCCGCTGGGGGAGCGGGGCCGGGGCCTCGCCCGCGCCGTTGGATCCGGTCGAGGCAGTCGCCGTCGCGGCCGCGTGGGCGTTGGGTGAGCCGATGCGGCGTACGGACGGCGACTCACCGTGCGTACCGCGACCGCCACGGGCGGCGAGGGCGCCGGCCTCGGCGGGCAGGGGGCTGCGGTGGTCGGACGTGGACTGGGGGACCTGGTACGGCGGGTGGTGCGGAACCTGGTTCGGAATGTGCGGCACCTGATTCGGAACCTGATTCGGCACCTGGTGCGGTGCCGGCTGGGGGGTGTGCTGAGGCGCCTGCTGGGGGGACGGCTGGGGTGCCTGCGGGGCGGCCTGCGGGGCGGCCGACCACGCCGCGCCCGACGTGGGCTCGGTGGACGGCCCCGTACGCTGCGCGTGCTCCGCCCGCTGCTCCTGCTGGCGGCGCTGCTCCTGGTCCGGTGCCTGCCGCTGGACGGGCGGCGGCGGGGCTGCGTCGAGCAGCGCGCTCGGCAGTACGACGATGGCCTGGGTACCGCCGTAGATGTTGCGGCGCAGCGCGACGTCGATATCGTGCCTGCGCGCGATCTGCGCGACCACGAACAGACCGATCCGGCCGTCCTCCAGCTGCTCGCGGATGTCGAACTGGTCCGGCCTGGTGAGCAGCCGGTTCATCCGCTCCAGCTTCTCGGGCGCCATCGGCAGCCCGCGGTCGTCGATCTCGATCGCGAGACCGGCCGGGACACGCTCGGCGCGCAGCGTCACCTGGGTCTCCGGGGCGGAGAACCGGGCGGCGTTCTCGACGAGTTCGGCCAGCAGGTGGATGACCTCGGCCGCGGCGTAACCGGGCAGAGTGCCCTCGGGCGGCTGGATGACACGTACACGCGCGTACTGCTCGATCTCGGCGACGCCCTGGCGCAGCACGGTCGGCAGCGGGACGGGCTTGTTGATACGACGGGGGACCGCGCCGCCCATCACGGCCAGGCTCTCCACCTGGCGGCGGAACTGGGTGACGAGGTGGTCGACGCCGAAGAGACCGCCGAGCAGGTCCGGGTCCTCGACCTCGCTCTCCAGGTCGTCCAGCCGGGCCAGCGCGCGGTTGACCAGCGCGTGCAGACGCTGCGCGATGTTGACGAACACGTCCACCTGCTGGCGCGCGCCCGCCTCGGCGACCGCGGCCAGCGCCTGGTGCTGCGCGAGGCGCAGGGTCTGCTCGAGGTCCGCGAACGGATTGCCCTGGGCGACGGCGTGGGGCGCCGGCTCCAGGAGCTGGGGACGCTCGCCGCGGCTGATCTGCTCCAGCAGCCGGGCGATGTTCTTCTGCCCCTCGGTGGTCACGGCCTCGAACCGCTCGACCCACTGGCGGGCGGAGGTCGCGTTGGTGACCCGCTGCTCGTGCACGGCGGCCGAGACGGCGGCGGCCTTACGGGTGGCGGCGACCGTCGCGACCACGCCGAGGACGGCGGCGGCGGCCACGGCGGACCAGGTCGCCACGTCGTTCCCGACGAAGTGCCACGTGGACCACGCGCCGGCGGCCAGCACCACGACCGTGGCCACCGGCAGCAGGGCGAGAAAACGGATCCGTGAGCGCAGACCCTTCTCGGTGGCCAGGTTCCGGTTGGCCGTGGTGGGGGCCTGGGCCGTGTTCCCGGAGTTCTGGTTCTTCCGAGCGGAACGTCCGCGCCGCCGACCGCTACGACGGTCGGCAGGGGCGACGTGCGGGGAGAGTTCAGGCATAAATGTCCTCGGTACGACGGGGACCGGCGGATGAAGGTGAATGGGCCGCGCTTCGGCGCCGGCTTGGGGCTCCAGGGGCGTGTGCCGGTGGGGCGGGTACCGCTCGGGCGGGTGCCGGGTGGGCGTACGCCGGGCGTCGCGGGCCCGACGGGCCTTCCGAGACGCCCCCCGGCTCGCCGTTCCGTCCGCCGCCCTCGGGAGCTGCCACGTCGGCCGGCCGATGAATCCGGGCCGGCGGAACGAGCACGAGGGAGCGGACCATGTGTTTAAGGAGCCTTCACAGACGGGCAGTTGGACGGGTACAGGCACATGCCAGCGTCATTAAGAGCCATAACAAGCTTGGTGCGTGGCCGCGTTCGCCGCCACGGGCGGAAGGGGTCGTTCAGCGGTCGCTTGACCCCATGGGCTTCACAATGTGAATCGCACAAAAGCGGCTATTGGCTCGAACGCAAAGAGGCCGTCGGCAGGGCACGACGGCGATGCGACCGCCAAACGATCGTTTTCGCGGGGTGCGGCGATCGGTATGGGGGCCACTTGTGAGGAGAACTTGAGCAGTACTTGAGGAACAACCTCTCAAAGAGTGCATCGCAATCCTCTACTCAACTCTGCCCAGTGGCAAGGCACTTCAATCATGCTTGACCTTCACAACGCGGAGAATTCGTGAGCGAGGCCGTGAATATCCGGCAGTAGAGCTTGATTTGAGCGCGGATGCCCGTGATGTGGGTCACTCGGTACGGCCGATCACCCTCGGATCGTCGCTTCGATCGTCGCTTCGATCGTCACTTCGGATCGAACTCGCCGACGAAGCGCAGGACCTCGTCCAGCTGGTCCATGCTGAGCAGCCGGCTGCGCGGCCGGAGCATGCCGGAACTTCCGTACGCCCCCAGCTCCTGGCACCGGCGCAGCAGCCAGGGCCAGTCGATCGACAAATAGTCTGCCAGGGCCCGCAGCCGGTACGCGGAGGTGGGTCCGTCGATCACGCTGTGTGCGCGGGCGTGGTCGATCGCCTGGGTGTACGTACGGACCTGGGACCGCTGATCCGTAATGCCGACACGCCAGATCCCGTCCGAGCGGAGCCAGTTGGCCACAATCACCCGGTCGTCGGGTGCCAGGACGAATTCGTCGATCTGCGAGTACTCCTCCTCGGTGCAGATCCACACGGACAGCCCGTGCATCTCCATCAGGGCGACGGTGAGGAACAGCAGGATCCGCTCGTACGGCTCGCTGTCCTTGACCGACTTCTCCGGTATGCAGAACGCGTGCCCCGGCCGTACGGACGGATCGGCGCGCCGCGCCGCCGCACGACTGAGGTGCTCGTGCTTGTGCCGGAAGAAAAGCCAGGCCGCGCCTTCCTCGCCCGTCTGCTCACGCGTCCAGAAGAAAGGCGGTTCCGCCGCCTCACCGAGATGGCGCTCGATGTGCAGTGTGCAGAAGTACGAGCCCAGCCAGGCGGCACCCACCCGGGAGAGCTCCGGCATCGCCGACCGCGCCACGGCCGAGCGAGGCATCGCTAAATGGCTTTCCAGCTCACGTCGTTCACTGTCGAGAATGTGGTCGTCCGCGAGGAGGCTGTCCTCCAGGTTGAGCATCGCCCACACGATGCCGAACGTCAGGTCGTCCAGCCGGTACGGCTTCGGTATCGGCAGCGTCCCGCGCGGATCCGCGTCCAGCTGATAGCGCGCGCGGGCGGAGTCCAGTACGTAGAGTCCCTCGCCCCCGCTGCCGCCGAGCGAGGCTATGAGCAGGGCCCGTCGCGCGGGCGATACGAACGCGCGTAGATGCGGATTCTCCTCCACGGCGATCGCCACCACGTCGTCCTGCGACGTCGCCTCGTACATCTGGGCGGGCACCGCCGTACCGTCGAAGATCCGCATGCCGTCCAGATACCAGAGCCCGCCCGCGCCGGCCGCGGCCTCCGACGGCGAGAGGGAGGAACTGGACCACAGGGCGTCCATCGAGCGGGCGGTGGCGAGCGACGATCCGTGCGGCAGCCGCGCGGGGACGACCTCGCGGCTGGGCACGCGCTGGAGCAGCAGGTCCACCTCGACGCCGAGCATGTACGCGAGGACGGTGGCCGCGTCGCCCTGAGGCGACTGCGTACCGGCCAGCCACCGCTTGAAGGTGATGCGCGAGACGGAGACGTTGCCGACGCGGCTGTTGCCGTACTCCTTCGCGGCCCGGCGCGCGGCGAGGCTGAACTGCACGTCGAAGACGGCGAATTTCGCCCAGTTGAGCCGTTCGAGCAGCACCCGCAGCAGAGTCGGCGGGCGCTGTTCGGGGTGTCCGGCGGACCGGTCCGCGGGTCTCTCGACGGACTGGTCGGCGGTCTTCGGGGCTGCCTTCTCGACCGGGTGGTCGACCGGGTGATCCATGGAGTGATCGACGGAGCGGTCGACGGGATGACTGGCGGGGTGATCGACCGCGCGATCGACCGGGTGATCGAGCCGGCGATCGACCGGATACTCGTTCTCCTCAGGGGTCACGAGCCGAGCCCTCCTCGGGCAGCCAGAACGGTGCGGTCAGATAGTCGAAGCGGAAATTCCATCCAGCTGACTCATCCTCACGGTGTCGTACGCACGGTCGCAAATGCCAATTCTGGCGTCTCGGCAGACACATGATCACTCCGAGTACGCGCCGCTGTCCAGCAGAACCCTGGCCAGAGGATCCACGGTTAGTCAACAGCCCTCACTATTAGCGCAGTTGAGAGACAGGGGCCCCGGAGGCGGCGGATCCGGTCCGCCGCCGTACCGCCGCCCCCGCCTCCCGCGACCCTTTCCCGAGGTCAGTTCCGCTTCCGCGGCAGCTGCGCCAGGATCGTCAGGACCCCGAACGCCAGGATGACCACCAATCCCGGCCGGAGCATGGACAGCTCCTTGCCGGGCATGATCGCAGCCGTGACGACGGCGAGGCCGACGGCTCCGCCGACCTGGAGCGAACTGTTGAGCATGCCCGCGGCGAGCCCCTGCTCCTCGTCGGGCACCCCGTTGGTGCCCGCGACCATCAGCGTCGCGATGCTGAGTGCGAAGCCCACACCCCACAGCAGTGAGGCGGGCAGCAGAACGGTCCACAGGTCCGGCTCCGGACCGATGCGCAGAAACAGCAGATAGCAGGGCAGAAAGGCCACCAGCCCGGCCATCAGCACCCTGCGCACGCCGAACCTGTTCATCAGCGCGCCGAGCTTGGGCCCGATGACGACCACCATGAGCCCGGCGGGCAGGAGGACCAGTGCCATCTGCCACGGCCGCCAGCCCTGAAGGTCCTGCAAGTACAGGGCCAGCACGAACTGGAAGCCCATGGCACCCCCGTACAGCAGGGCGATGCTGATGTTGGCGGTCACCAGACCCCGGTTACGGAAGATGCCCAGCCGGATCAGCGGCTCCTTCACCGTGCGCTCGATCGCGACGAATCCCGCGAGCAGCAGCCCGGACAGGGCGATCCCACCGAGCGTCCGCCACGACGACCAGCCGGCGTCCGCCGCCGAGACCACGGTGAAGACGAGGAGCAGCATGCCGGCGAGCAGGGTCACGGCGCCGCCGATGTCGAGCCGTGGGCGTGCCGTAGGGGGCGGGTCCGGCGGCAGGAAGCGCAGCGCGCCGATCAGCAGCAGTACGGAGAGCGGGATCGGCAGGATGAAGATGGACCGCCAGTTCAGCCCGGCCAGCAGACCGCCGACGAGCAGCCCGGATGAGTATCCGGACGCTTCGAAGACGTTGAAGATCCCGAACGCCTTGTTGCGCTCGGGGCCTTCGCGGAAGGTCGTGGTGAGCAGCGACATGGCGGCCGGTGCGGCGAAGCCCGCCGCCATTCCCTTGACGAAGCGCGAGACGATGAGCAGCGCCCCGTCGTCGGCGAGCGCGCCGAACAGCGACACGACGGCGAACGCGGCCATCGAGAGCACCAGCACCCGCCGCCTGCCGAAGAGATCGGCGACCCGCCCGCCCAGCAGCAGGAAGCTGCCGAAGGCCAGGATGTACGCGCTGACCAGCCACTGCGCGGTGGCGGTGGTCATGCCCAGCTCGCGCTGGATCTCCGGGATCGCGACGACGATCATCGAGATGTCGAGCCCGTCGAGCAGGATCACCCCGCTGAAGATCATGAGCGAGATCCACAGCCGTGCGGGCCAGAGCCGGGAGTCCTCCTGTGGCTGTTGTTCACTCGTGGCCGGGCTCTCTGACATGGGTGTGTCCCCTCACGGCTGCTGATGGATGCCGCGAGCCTCACCGGCGGGCCGGAGACCGGCCAGCCCCCTGCCGTACGTGCGCCGCCTGTTCCTGCTACTGACAGGAACAGGTTCGAATCCCGTTCCGGGCGTACCGTCGGGAGCTATGGACGCTCGGGAGACGGCGGTGGAGACAGACGGCGGCGGTCGGGTGTTCGACCCCCACGCCGAGATCGGCGCGTTCCTGCGCACCCGCCGGGGGCGGCTGAGGCCGCAGGACGTGGGCCTGCCGCTGTACGGGAGGTACCGCCGGGTCCCCGGCCTGCGGCGCGAGGAGCTGGCGCAGCTCGCCGGGGTGTCGGTCGCGTATCTCACCCGCCTCGAACAGGGCAGGGGTCACAACGTGTCGGCGGAGGTCCTGGGCGCGATCTCCCGCGCCCTGCGGCTGACGGAAGCCGAACACGACCACCTCACCCGGCTGGCCAAGTGCCATCGGACGAACAGACACACCCCGCCGTCACCCGCGCGGGAGCGGGTGCGCCCGGCGCTGCGGGAGATGCTGACGTCCCTGGACGGCGTACCGGCGTACGTCACGGGCTGGCGCTCCGACCTCCTGGCGTGGAACCGCACGGCGGCGGCCCTCTTCGGTGACTGGGACCAACTGCCCCCGCGCGAACGGAACTGGGCACGCCTGCTTTTTCTGTCGCCCGGCTCCCGCAGGCTGTTCGACGACTGGGAGACCGAGGCCGCCGGCGCGGTGGGAGCCCTGCGCGTACACGCCGCCTGCCGCCCGGACGACCCGCGGCTGCTGTCACTGGTGACCGAACTCTCCACCAGGAGCGACGACTTCCGCCGCCTCTGGTCCCACCACGACATCAAGGAACACCACCACGGCACCACCCAGCTCCACCACCCGCTGGTCGGCGCCCTGACGCTGTCGTTCGAAACCCTTCAACTCCCGGACGGCTCCGACCAAACCCTCACGATCCACCACGCGGCGTCGGGCTCGTCGGCGGCCGAGAACCTTCGCCTGCTGACGAGCTGGGGGCCGCCGAGGCCGACGACCTCCGACCGCCACGAGCACCGATCGCCATATCCGCCATGATGTCCGGCATGATGCTGACCTTCGGCCCGGACCGCCGGACCCGCGAGTTCACGTGCGACTGCTGCGACGCGCTTGTCGAGCGGGCGTGGGACTTCATCCATGCCGACGGCGCTCCACACGCCGTGTACTTCGCGAACTGCTACCACCACACGAATCAGGATCACGACGCGTGGATAGACGTGATCTTCGGTACGTGGGGTGAAGGACCGGACAGCTGGGGTGACCACATCGCCTTCGCCTGCCGCGTCGGCCCGGTGGCTGGCCAGACCACCCCGGCCTCCACCCTGGTGACCGCCGGCCTGGCACACCCGGACGGCCCGCTCTTCGGCCTCAAGCTCGACCGCGAGAACGCTCTGCGGCACCCTCGGCTGAAAGAGTTCTGGCAGGTCTCGGACTTCATCCTGGAGAACGACCCTTTGGTGCGGGCGCACATCTACGGCCGGTAGACGAGATCTACGGCCGGTGGGCCGGTGGGCCGGCGGACCGGTGGACCGGTGGACCGGCGGACCGGCGGGGGCGGGGGCGTCGCCGTCTGCGCGCCGACCACGTCCGGCGGAAGGGTGGGTCGGTCCGTCCGTCGGCGATGTCCGGCGAAGGGCGGGGCGGTCCGAGGGCCGATCATCTCCGGTGGACGGGCGGGTCACGGGCCTCCGTCCGGCGAAGGGCGGGTCACAGGCCCCGTCCGGTGAAAGGCGGGTCAGAAGCCCGCCGTCGCGTGAGCGGCCGGGGTCATGTGGTCCGTGAACCAGGCACCGGCCAGTTCGGTGACCCTCTCCAGCGCGCCGGTCTCATCGAAGAGGTGGGTGGCGCCGGGAACGACCGCGAGCCGGTTCTCGCAGTGCAGCCGGGACTGGGCCGCGCGATTGAGGTCGAGCACCTGGAGATCGTCGCCACCGACGACCAGCAGCGTGGGCGCGGTCACCTCCGGCAACCGAGGCCCGGCCAGGTCGGGCCTGCCGCCCCGCGAGACCACGGCGGCGATACGGGCATCGGGCTCGGCGGCCGACCACAGCGCGGCGCCGGCGCCGGTGCTGGCGCCGAAGTACCCCACGGCCAGCCCCTCGCATTCGGGCTGTTCGCGCAGCCAGCCGGTGGCATCGGTGAGCCGCCCGGCCAGCAGCCCGGTGTCGAAGACGTTGGCCCGGTCCGCCTCTTCCTCCTCCGTGAGCAGGTCGAACAGCAGGGTGCCGAGCCCGGCCCGGTTCAGGCCGGCCGCGACGAAACGGTTGCGCGGGCTGTGCCGACTGCTGCCACTGCCATGCGCGAAGACGACGACCCCGGCGGCGCCCTCGGGCACGGTCAGTCGCCCGCGAAGCGTCGCACTGCCGAGCTGTATGTACGCGTCTCTGCCTGCCACGTTGTCCGCCTCTTCGTACGTTTTCCGATCGCCGTCGAGCGCGGGGCCCGATCGAGTCCGCCGGCTGCCCGCCGGGCGATCGCCCGCCTCCGCCAGGCAGGCGACGACCTCGTCGTCGTCGGTCTGGGCGAAGTCGACGTAGAACTGTCCGATCGCGTAGAAGTCCCGCGGGGTGTAGGGGCATACGTAGTCGTCGGCGTCGGAGCCCATCCGTTCGGTCCAGTCTCGCGGTGCCACGGGGACGGCCAGCACGATCCGTGCCGCCCCCCGGGCGCGAGCGATCCGGCAGGCGGCACGCGCCGTCGACCCCGTGGCCACCCCGTCGTCGACCACCAGTACCGTGCGCCCCTCCAGCCCGATCGGCGCACGTCCGCCCCGGTACCGGCGGGCGCGGCTGTCCAGGACCTCCCGCTCATGGGCCTCGACACCGGCGAGCTCGTCCTCGGTGACGCCCGTCATACGCACCAC
The DNA here is from genome assembly GCF_042725135.1 of Streptomyces sp. NPDC060366. NCBI lineage: Bacteria > Bacillati > Actinomycetota > Actinomycetes > Kitasatosporales > Streptomycetaceae > Streptomyces > Streptomyces sp. NPDC060366. Next base: position 46,252 of record NZ_JBHXDC010000028.1, read on the forward strand.
GTCGTCGTTGATCACGCGGACGCCGCCCTCGCCGATCGCGCCCATCCCCAGCTCCGAGTGGAACGGCACGCCCAGCTTGCGCACAAGACAGACGTCCAGGGGCGCGTTCAGTGCCTCGGCGACCGCCGCGGCGACCGGAACCCCTCCACGGGGCAGACCCACGACCACGACTTCGGTGCCCTCGAGATGTCTCAGAGAACCGGCCAGCTGCCGGCCGGCATCCCGGCGATCCATGAACAACACGGCTCGACCTCCTTGCCTCGAGAGGAACGCGAACGAGCGGCGCGAGGAATGTTCCGTTACGTCTATCATCGTCCATTTGGGTGAGGGACGCGCGCCGCGACAGGGACCGTGCGCCGCGATGTGGCGTGGGACCTTCGGCCGCCGAAGCGGTCCTGTTCGGCTCAAGCGTGCGTGCGGGGCACACAGTGAACTGATGGGGACAGCGCTAAGGGGGGCGATTCCCCCTCTCCCAAGGAGACGGCCGATGAAAGTCTCGGAAGTGATGACTTCTCCGCCGGAGACGGTCACTCCGGACTCCTCGCTGGCCGAGGCGGTCCGGCGGATGGCCGAGGGCGGTATCGGATCCCTCCTCGTAACCGAGGACGACACTCTGCGCGGAATCGTCACCGACCGTGATCTCGCGGTACGCGGGCTGGGCCACGGACTCGACGGGGAGACGCCGGTGGAGGCCGTCATGTCGGCTCGGGTCGTCACGGTGGACGCGACCGACGACGTACACGTGGCGTATCGGACCTTCCGCCGCGCCGGGGTGCGCCGGCTGCCGGTCCTGGACGACGGCCGACCGGCGGGGATGCTGACCGTCGACGACCTGCTCCTGGACGTCTTCGAGCGACTGGCCGACCTCCTGGGGCCGGTCGCGTGGAGCGTCCTCGCGGAGCCGCCCGGCCCGCCCGTGGCGACTGGGCCGCGTCGCTGACCGGCACCGCGGTCATCCTCCGGGCCGGGCTCAGTCGTACGCCTTCAGACAGAGCATCGTCGCGCCGTCGTCCACCTCCTGGGACCAGTAGGTGTTCCTGTCGTACTGCCCGGTGCGACAGTCCTCGGTGGTGGTGCTCGCCGTGGCCCGGTAGATGGCCGTGATGACGAAGATGTCGTTGTACGCGCGGGGAACCTTCCTGTCCGTGCAGTTCACGGACGACAGCAGCGCGACGCTGGCGGAGCCGCCGTTGTTGTCGGCGAGCAGGCAGTCGCCGTTGTGGTACTGGCCTTCGAGGCAGAGCGCGGTCCGCTCGCCGCTGCTGCTGGAGTAGTACGACCAGGTGGCCTGGTCCTGTGCGCTCTCGCAGTCGTCGCTGGTGCCGTAGACGCGTACTCGTGAGTCGGCGCAGGGCGTCGTGTTCGGCTCCTCCTCGCTCCAGTCGTACTTCTCCTCGCCGCCGTACCCGGTGTCGAAGACGTCCAGGCAGTCCCCGACCGAGACGGCCTTGAAGGCATCCTCGGTGGGGTCGGGCTCGGGTTCAGGTTCCGGTTCGGGCTCCGGTTCCTGTTCCGGTTCCGGTTCGGTCTCGTAGTCGCCCTCCGAGCCGCCGGAGCCGGACGAGGTGTCGCCGCCGCTGCCACCGCTGGTCAGGCCGGAGCTGTACGTCGGCCGGGGGTTGCTCACCGGGCTGTCGTCATCCTCTTGGTTCCAGGGCTGCCAGATCAGGAGCCCGATGATGATCGCGCCCACGAGCAGGCCGCCCCAGCCGTCGGAGCTGTTCGATGTCTTCGGAGTCGACGGGGTGCGCTGTGCGGAGGCCTGGGTCCGAGCCCGCGCCAGGCGCTCGCGCTCCTTCCGCTCTTTCTCCTTCCGTTCCTTTTCCTTGCGCTCCTTCTCCGCCCGTTCCGCCGCCTTGCGTGCCTGCTCCCCGCGCCTGCGCTCATCCTCAAGGCGCCGACGTTCCCGCTCTTCCGCCTCCGCCCGCTCCTCGGCCTGCGCCTGCGCCAGGGCGTCCCGCTGCTTGCGCAGGGCCTCCAACTGTTCGCGCATCACGTCGACGGCGTCGTCCGAACTCTCCCGGCCGCCCTCGGAGCGCACCCGCGTCCGTGCGTCGGCGGCATCGAAGTCGACCGCGCCGTCATGTAGTTGGCGCCCCTGCTCCGCGTACTCCTCGATGAGCTCGGTCCACTCCACCGGCAGCCACCGGGCGGCCTTCCGGGTCGCCGTCAGCGGGCCGAGGTCGCGCAGACAGCGCCGCATGACGTCGTCGGGCGCGGGCCGCTCCCCGGGCTCGGCCTCCAGCAACGGGAGGATCAGCGGCCTCAGTTGAGGAGGCAGCCCGTCCGTGTCGATCTCGGCGCGCTGGACGAGCGCCAGGAGCCCGATGGAGTGGTCGGTCTGCTCGTACGGCGGGCGGCCGACCGCGAGGAAGAAGAGTGTCGCTCCCAGCGAGTACATGTCGGACGCGGCGGTGGACTTCCTGCCGGACGCCTGCTCCGGCGACGTGAACGGGAAAGTGCCGATCGTCGTCGCGGAGCTGGTGTGGTCGTGGGCGTGCGAGATGCCGAAGTCGATGAGACGGGGCCCGTCCCCGGTCAGCAGGATGTTCTGGGGTTTGACGTCCCGGTGGACGACTCCCGTGCCGTGCAGTTCGACCAGCGCACGCGCGGCCTCGGCCGCGATCCATCGCACGGCGTCGACATGCAACGTCCCGGCTTCGGTGATGAGTTCGGCGAGGCTGGGCGCCGGAATGAACTCGATGGCCAGCCACGGGCGCTTCGCCGTCGCGTCGGACTCCAGGACCTTCGCGGTGGACGCGCTCTCGACGCGCCCGGCCAACTCCACCTCACGGGCGAACCGCTCCCGGTCCGGCCTGCTGACGAACCCCTCGGCGAGCAGCGTCTTGACGGCGACCAGAGGATGCCCCACCACGGTCCCGGTGGGCCCGCCGCCCACCGCGGCCTCCTCCCGCCGCGCGAGATAGATCCGCCCCATCCCACCGGTGGCGATCCGCCGCAACAACCGGTAGGGCCCGAGCCGCCGCGGATCACTGGATTCAAGCGAATAGAACTTCATTCCGGCCATGCGGCATCACTCCCCATGCGCGTCCCCCGTCAGTGCCGCCATCCACACGCGCCCCGCCCACTCCGCGCACCGCGCTCCGCGAACTCCAGCGATCCCGTGCTCAAACGGTGTCACGACAGGGTGAGTTGGGGAAGTCCGTATGCCGGGCACGCCCACGCCCGTACGACGAGACGATCACCCCGGCTCGCGGGGACTGCGCCCGCCGAAGGTGGGACTCCCGGGCCTCTTCGACTGCCGCGACGGCATCGGGGCTGAGGCAGACACCCGGGGAGGCGCCCAAGGCCGATGCAGCCTGCTGGCGTTGGCGAAAAGTTTGCCGTCGCAACCACTTCGTCCCAGGGTGGCCTGGGTAGTGCCCGGCCCCCGCTGTGTCTACCTTCTGAAGCAGTGGACCGCAGGTGTGTGTGGTTGCCCGCCCCTGTTCTGGCGTTGTCGCCCAGCGAGACACTGACTATGCGACGTTATCGCCGCTTGCGGCCGAAGCGGCGCTTGCCCTTGTTCGTCTTCCGGCCTGTCAGCTGTTGAGCTTCATGCGTCCTTCCCATTGTGTTCAGCAAAGCGGCAAGATTCCGGGTGACCTGCGTGGTTCCTGGATGCTTCGCACCATGTACGCGTAGGTAGCGGGCGCGTGCATCTTGCAGAAGTTCGACGGCCTCCTGGTACAGGCGGAGAGAGTGCAGGACGGTACCAACGCTGTTGGCCGAGTCGAGGGTGTCGGGATGGTCTTCACCCAGGACGCGGCGGCGGCGAGCGAGCGTGTCCTCGTGCATCTGGCGGGCCTCGGCATGCTTTCCCAAGGCGTGCAAGGTGCTGGCGAGGTTGCTGGCGGAGTTGAGGGTGTCGGGATGGTCTTCACCCAGAAGGCGGCGGCGGCGAGCGAGTACGTCCTCCTCCATGGGGCGGGCCTCCGCATACTTTCCCAAGGCATACAGGGTGCCGGCGAGGTTGCCTACGGAGTTGAGGGTGTCGGGATGGTCCTCATCCAGGACGCGGCGGCGGCGAGCGAGCGTGTCCTCGTGCATGCGGTGGGCCTCGGCATGCTTTCCCAAGGCGTGCAAGGTGCTGGCGAGGTTGCTGGTGGAGCTGAGGGTGTCGGGATGGTCTTCACCCAGGACGCGGCGGCGGCGAGCGAGCGCGTCCTCGTGCATGCGGCGGGCCTCGGCGTACTCCCCCAGTTCGCTGAAAGTGGCGGCGACGTTGCTGGTGGAGCTGAGGGTGTCGGGATGGTCTTCACCCAGGACGCGGCGGCGGCGAGCGAGCGCGTCCTCGTGCATGCGGCGGGCCTCGACGTACTCCCCTAAGTAAGCCAATGTGGTGCCTGAGTCGTTGGCGGAGTGCAGGGTGTCGGGATGGTCCTCACCCAGGATGCGGCGACGACGGACGTATGTGTCCTCAATGATGGAGCGGGCTTTGGCGTAGTTGCCAAGGTCCACGCTCGCATGCGCCAGATACTGCGCACAGGTGAGGGTGTCGGGGTGATCCGGCCCCAGATCAGTGCTCCATGGCTCATGCAGCGTTGTGGCGAGGCCGTGGGCGGCGCGTGGTAGACCGCTGCGGATGAGGAAGTGAGCAGCTTTCAAGAGCGTGGCGCGCAGATCAGGTTGGCCGGCGACTGCGGTGGTGACGTGAGGTGTGGCGAGGTGGGCGGTGAGGGAGGCCCACGTCGGCCAGTCGGCCGGAACTTGCGGGTCGCCAGGGTTGACCGCCGCAAGGGCAGTGGTGACGTCGTCGCAGATCGCTGCGGCGTGGTCAGGGCTGGGCTGGGTGCGGAGGATGGCTTGGGTGAGGCGGTGAATTTGGAAGGTGTCGAAGTCGGTGCGGGCCAGTCCGAAGCGGCCGAGATGCTGGAGGGCGTTGCGCAGCCACATCGGGTCGTCTGGGTCGCCGGGAATGGTAGTCAGTCGGGGGCGAACTGTTTCCAGCCATGCGGTGGGGATGGGATCGGGGCCGAGGAAGGCGCCCAGGCGGAGCAGAGCGGTGGCATCTGGGTGGCCGTCGTCCGTGAGGCGGGTGGCGGCGATGTTGACCGTCGCGGCCAGCGGCGCGGGGTAGTCGCGGACGTCGCTCTCCTGCATGAGTCGTGCGGTGTTGGTGGTCAGGAGCTGACGGTAACGGTCCAGCGACATGCCGCTACGCAGGACTCCCGCAGCTTGGGCGAGGGCGAGCGGAAGGTCGCCGAGGTCTCGTGCCAGGAGATCGGCCTGCCCTGTGGTGATTCCCGGGATACGACTCTTGAGGTAGGCATTGGAGTCGGCACGAGTGAACACGTCTAGGTCGCTCTGGTGGGCGATCCCATGCCAGTCGGGGTTGCGCGAGGTGATCACAGTGTGGCCGGGGCCCTCGGGGAGCCAGGGCTCGACCTGATCGGGCTGGTCAGCGTTGTCGAGAATGAGAAGCCAGCGGTGTCGGGTCCGCAGATGTTGGAGAAGAGCACGAGCGTTGGCCTCGGAGCCGGCGCCGGATTTGGCGATGCCTATCCGGTCGGCAAGCTCCGTATAGCGGACGGCCAACTGATCGGCCTGTTCGGCATCGATCCACCACACGAGATCGTACTGGCTGGCGAATCGGTGGGCGTATTCCAAGACGATCTGCGTCTTTCCAATGCCGCCCATGCCGTGAAGCACCTGGACCACGGCTTGGTGTCCGCTGAACAGCCCGGCACGAAGCCCGGCCATTTCAGCCTCGCGGCCGGAGAAGTCGGGGTTGCGACGACGGACGCTCCACACCTTGGGCAGGCCTACGCTGCTGGGCAGCCTGGGGCGGTGTGGGTCAGGTTCCGTATCCGAATTGGGCGATACGGCGCCAGGGAAGGCGACCGGACCAACAGGCGGAACCGGTCCATGGACGGCTTCGAGCAGGGCGGCAGTGGCGGCGGGCTCGTCCAGCCCGTGGAGACCCTGGTACAGCCTATTCCTCAGGAGAGCGGGGACGTCATCGTCAGACAGGGCTTCGATCGCTACCGGAACGAGCCGTCCCCGTGTGGCCACGGTGGCCGACCACTCGTCCCGAGTCCATCGCTCAGTGGTGAAGTAGTTCTTGGAGAACAGAGCCACCACCGCGTCGGCCCCGTCGAGAGCGAGATTCATCTTCTGGACGAAGTCGTCACCGGTCTGCCAATCCCAACGGTCCAGCTCGACCTGGTGTCCGGCCCGTTTGAGCTGCCAGCCGACCCACTCCGCCCAGGCCCGATCAGGGCCCGCGTAGCTGACGAAGAACCGTTGCGTGGTATCGGTCACCATTGACCCCCGAATCCCCTGACGCTTCTTACATGGACCACGGGGCCATGATCTCGCGTACAGCGAAGGGCGGGGTGGAGAACGCCGAGATCCCGTTGGCAGGAAGAGGGAGCACAATGCCCCAGCCGCCGACGAATCGGCGCCTATCCGAGCCCCCGAAGAGTCCGAGAGCTGAGGCGACCTGTGGACAACCGAGCTGCGCCGAGACGATCGTGGTGATCCTCGGTCACCCCCCGGATCGGCATCACGATGAACGTCTATACCCGCGTTCGTCACGTCACCCAGCGGGAGTCTCGATCAGCCACATGCGCCGTCTGCTCAAGCGTCGTCTTCCTGCTGCCCAAGCGGGACTGCCGTCAAAAGGCCGATCACCTCCCGGAAATCCGGAGGTGATCGGCCTCTGAACTGTGCCCCCGGCAGGATTCGAACCTGCGACACCCGCTTTAGGAGAGCGGTGCTCTATCCCCTGAGCTACGGAGGCGGGGCTTGTGCGAAGAGTGCTGGTGATCCGCCCCAGTGGGGTGGACCTCGGCCCCTGAGGGTTCCAGACATCCGTGCGGTGCTCCGCCGTAGCGGTGCGCCACACGTCAGTGTAGCGGTTGCCGCGGGGCCCGAGGCTCGGCAGGGGAGGGCTTGAGGATCTTGGGGCCGGGGTCGGGGGCCGTGTCGCTCGATCAGGGGGAGTCGGGGGCCGGGGCCGCAACCCGCGAGGGGTTGGGGCCGTTGCGAGGGGTGATGAGAGCCCTGCCCGATCCCGTGTGGCCCGTTGTCGTTCTGGCGCTGGTCCAGGTCGGTGACGGGGTTCTCTGTCTCGGGCCCGTCCGGTTCGTGCGGGAGTGCTTCGAGGGGGTGGGGTTTCCGCGGGCGTGGTGGTGGGTCACCCCGCCCGTGAAGTTCGCCGCCGCCGCGGGGCTCGTCGTCGGGGTGTGGGTGCCCTGGCTCGGGGTGGTCACCGTGTGGGCGCTCGTTCTTTATTTTCTTTTGGCGATCTTCACGCATGTCCGGGCACGGGACTTCGGCCGCAACCTGTTTCTCAACGCGGCGGGCATGCTCGTCATCTGTGTGCTGGTCGCCCTGTACAGCTTCGGCCTGTAGGGGCGGAAGTCTGGAGGGACACTCCGAAAACGGGGGCCGTTGAGCGGGTGTGAGGGCCGGGCGTGAGGGAACCCGTCTGCCCTGGAAGGCTGTTGACACTCCGTTTGACAGCAGAGATCATCAAAAACTCTACAGCAGAAAGCACTTCACCTTCACGGCCGCCACACCGAGCCTCGCCGAACCGGCGTGAGGCTCCAGCTCGGCGTCGTGACGTGGAGGGTTCAGCGGAGTCAGAGATCAACGGGGCACGGGGAAGCAGTTCGCGCGTGGCAGCCGCCGCCGCCGGTATTCGGGCGGTCGTTTCGGGCTGAGCGTTTTCACGGCGTCCCGAGGAGACGATCCGAAAGGACACGACAGGTCTTGACGCACTCGGCGACCGAAAGCGCTCACCGTTCCGGCTCCCACCTGGACGGCTCTCATCCGGACGGCAACCACCCACTGCGTATCCGGATCCTCGGGCCGATGGAGATCAGCGGTCAGGGAGGGGACCGTACGCCGTCCGCTCCGATGGCCCGGCGGCTGCTCGCGGCACTGCTGCTCCACGCCAACGAACAGGTACGGACGTCCACACTCATCGACGAACTCTGGGACGGCGAGCCGCCCAGGCTGGCCCGTAAGACCATCCAGACCTACGTGTACCAGCTCCGCAAGGCACCGCACTCCGCGGGCGCGGGCGGCCCCGGGGAGCGGGTGGAGACCTGCCCGAACGGCTACCGGATCAGGCTCGCGCCCGACGAGCTGGACCTGTGGCAGTTCGAGGGACATCTCGCGCGGGCGCGCGCCGACCTGGGCGACGGCGACCCCGAGAGCGCGGCCCGCACCTTGCGTGTCGGGCTCGCCCTCTGGCGCGGCGACGCGTTCGCCGACATCGAGACCGGCCCGGCGCTGGCAGCCCGTATCTCGCAGCTGGCGGACACCCGCCTCGGCGCCCTGGAGCTGCGGGTCGAGGCCGATCTGCGGCTCGGCCGGCACCACCGGCTGATGGCCGAACTGCGGCAGCTCACCGCCGACCACCCGCTGAACGAGGAGTTCGCCGCCCAGCTCATGCTCGCGGCGTACCGGTCGGGCCAGCGCGGCACCGCGCTGGAGACCTTCGGGCAGCTCCGCCGGGACCTGGTCGAGGAGTTGGGCATCGAGCCCTCGCACCGGCTCCAGCGGCTCCAGCGCGACGTGCTCAACGAAGCGCCGTCGCTGGAACTGGTTCCGGGCAGGCAGGCGGTCGTACGGACTGCCACCCCGCCCGCCGCCGACGTCCGGCCCCGTCGCGAGGTCATCGCCCAACTGCCGTCCGACACACCCGATTTCGTGGGCCGGCGGGCGGAGCTGGCACATATCGTCACGCATGCCCGGTCGGGCTGCGGATCTTTACTGACGGCTCCTCAGATCGTGACCGTCCTCGGCGGCGCCGGTTCGGGCAAGAGCACCGTGACCGTCCGGGCCGCGCATCTGCTGCGCGAACACTTCGCGGACGGGCAGTTCCACGTACGGCTCCACGACGAGAACGACCGGCCGACCGACCCCGCGGCGGCGCTGCGCTCCCTGCTGCGTGACATCGGCATGCGGATGGATGAACTGCCGGAACAGATAGACGAGTTGGCCCGGATCTTCCGAAGCTGGAGCGCGGACCGGAGTCTGCTGCTGGTCCTGGACGACGCGTTCGGCCCCGAACAGGTCGTGCCGCTGCTCCCCGGCGGCTCGCGCAGCGCGGTTCTCGTCACCTCGCGCGTACGGCTGCCGGGTCTGCCCGGCGCGGCCAACGTCGAGCTGGGACCCATGGAGACGGACGACGCCGTCGAACTGCTCGCCTCGCTCGCCGGGGTGGACCGTATCGGCGCGGACGTCGCCGCCGCCCGGCAGGTCGTACGCCTGACCGGCAACCGCGCGCTCGGCGTACGGGCGGCGGGGGAGAAGCTGGCGGCCCGCCGGATGTGGTCCGTCACCGAACTCGCCGCCCGGTTGGCCCCGGAGCACCACCGGCTGGCCGAGCTGGGCAGCGGCTCGCTCGACGTCCGGGGTCGGATGGCTGGCTCGTGCGCCCGGCTCGCCACGCCGGACGGCCAGGCACTGGCCTGTCTGGCCCGCGCCGGGGAGGTCCCGTTCGACATCCCCCGTGCCGCGCGCGCCCTGGCGATGGACACCTGGGCGGCCGAACTCCTGGTGGGCCGGCTCCTGGACCACCACGTGGTGGAGGTCGCCGAATCGGCGCCGGGCGCCGCGACGGTCTACCGCATGCCGGAACTGATCCGGCTCGTCGCCCGTACACAGGCCCAGGCGCCGGACATGGCGGTCGCGGAGCTGCGGCTGATGTCGGGGACGCCGTCACGGGCGGGGCAGTCACCCGTACCGTGCTTCACGTCCGTCCTGACACCGGCCGGGTGAACCCGCTCCCGTCCCGTTCGGCGACGGGAGCGGGTGCCGGGTCGCGCGACTCGTCGGCCGCGCCTGCCTTCGGCGCTTGCCCGCGGCCGCGCTCGCCCCGTCGGCCGAGCTGTCCCGGCCGCGCTTGCCCTCGATCGCCGGACGGGCTTGAAACGCCCGCCCGGCGATCGAGGACACCGGCGATCGAGAGCACCGGCGTCGGTGACAACCGGCGATCGGTGACACCGGCATCGGTGAATCCGCTCAGTGCACGCTCTCGCGCGTCGCCTTCTCGTCGGGCGTGCCCGGCGACCCCGGCGTGCCCGACTGCTCGTCCGGTGCCTCACGCAGTCCGAAGCGGCGGTGGAAGCGGGCCAGCGGCCCCGGCGCCCACCAGTTGGCGCGCCCCGCGAGGCGCATGAACGCGGGGACCAGCGCGCCGCGTACGAGCGTCGCGTCCATCAGGACCGCGACCGCCAGGCCCAGACCGATGGCCTTGAGGTACGAGATCCCCGACAGGACGAAGCCCAGCCACACGATGGCGATCAGTCCCGCCGCGGCGGTCACCATCGCACCGGTGCGCTCCAGCCCGCGCGCCACGGCGAGTTGGTTGTCGCCCGAGCGGTCCCACTCCTCCTTGATACGGGAGAGCAGGAAGACCTCGTAGTCCATCGACATGCCGAACGCGATGCAGAACAGCAGCACCGGCACGGTCCAGGTGATCGTGTCGGTGACCGTGAAGTCGCCGACGAATCCCTCCAGATGACCGTCCTGGAAGCCCCACACCAGCACACCGAACGTGGCGCTGAGACTGAGGCAGTTGAGGACGAGCGCCTTCAACGGCAGTACCAGGGACCCGGTGAACAGGAACAGCAGGACGAACGTCGTGATGCCGATGATCGCGAGCGCCAGCGGCAGCCGGTCGTACATGGAGTCCAGCGAGTCCACCAACTCCGCGGCCGGGCCGCCGACCTGGACGTCGTACGGTGCCTCGGTCGACCGGATGTCCTCGACGAGGCGCTCACCCTCCTCGCTCAGCGACTCGCTCTTGGGGATCACCGAGAGATACGTGCTGCTGTCCGCGCTGAAGCGGTCGGAGCCCGGTCCGGGCGGTGCGACCTGCTCACCGGCCGCGAAGGAACCGGCCTCGCTGTCGACCCGCGCCACATTGCCGAGCGTGGAGAGCTTCTGCGCGTACGTGTCGATCGAACGCTCCCCGGTCGGCGGGGCGTCGTTCAGCACCACGTTCAGCGCCTGCGACTCCTGTGCGCTGAAGTCCTTGCGCACGATGTCGCTGATCTGCCGCGACTGGGTGTCGGCCGGCAGTACGCGGTCGTCGGCGAGGCTCATGTGCAGGTTCAGGAACGGTGAGCCGAGGAAGAGCAGCAGACCGATCACCGCGACCGCGACCGGGATCGGGAAGCGCATCACGGTCGTCGCGAGGCGGTACCAGAATCGCTCCGCCTCCGGCTTCGGGGGCTTCTCCTCCTTGCCGCGGTTCAGGACGCGGATACGTCCCTTGTCGATCCGCGGGCCGAGCGCCTTCAGCAGGGCGGGCAGGAAGGTGATGGAGACGATCGCCGCCAGCAGGGCGGTCGGGATGCCCGCGTACGCGAAGGACCGCAGGAAGTAGAACGGGAAGACCAGCAGGCCCGCGAGCGCGAGCGCCACCGTCACCGCGGAGAACAGGACGGTACGGCCCGCGGTGCGCAGCGCGGTCGCGATGGCAGTGTCCGTGTCCGCGCCGCCGTGCAACTCCTCCCGGTAGCGCTTGAGGAGGATGAGTCCGTAGTCGATCGCCAGTCCGAGTCCGAGGCCGGTCGCGACGTTGGTGGCGAGCACCGAGACGTCCATGAACAGCGTGAGGATACGGAGCGTCAGAAGTACGGACACGATGGTCAGTCCGGCGACCATCAGTGGCACCAGCGCGGCGACCACACCGCGGAAGACGAACAGCATCACGACCAGCAGGACCGGGAAGGTGACCATCTCGATCAGGAGGAGGTCGTCCTGGGTGGTGTCCGTGATCTCCTTGTTGGCGACCGCGACGCCGCCCACGCGGGTGTCGAGACCCTCCACCTCGGTGTCGTACTCCGGCTGGATCCGCTCCAGCGTCTTCTGCACCTGGTCCTCGTCGCCGGTGATCCGTACGAGGATCAGGGCGCTGTTCCCGCCCTCGCCGCGCAAGGCCGGGGCCTTGCCCAACGTCCAGTAGGACAGGGCCTGTTCGACACCCTTCTCGGCGCCGATGCGCTCGGTGAGACGCTCACCGGCCGCGCCCACGGCCGGATCGTCGACGCCGCGCTTGTCCGAGACCAGCAGGGTCAGATTGGGGGCACCCGAACCGAACCGTCCGTCCAGGACCTCGGCCGTCCGCGCGGACTCGGTCGAACTGTCGGTGAATCCACCGGCGGAGAGAGTCGATATCACGCCACCGCCCAGCGCTCCCGCGAGCACCAGGAGCACACCGGAGAGATAGAGGACCAGCCTGCTGCGGTGTGTGGTGAATCTGGCCAGTGAGGCGAACATTCGGCAACCTTTCGAGGGGGAACGCCGATTCTGGGGGCGGCGTGTCGATCCCGTTCACACGATCAAGGTAGGGAGCGCGCGAGCCCACTGGCAATGACAACCCCTCGCGCGGCGCGCCCGGTTGAGCGTCCGGGGCGGGCGCGTCGGGCACGGTCGGGCCCTTCGCGCCCGGCCCCTTCGCACCCGGCCGTTCGAGCCCCGTCCGGCCGGGCCCACCGCGGGGTGGTCGGGGCGGCCGGAACGACGGTTGGGCAGCATGCTCCCCGACTACGGTCCACCAGCGCGTGAATGCGCACAATGACAGGTGTATGCGGGTCATTTCCTGGATGACTGCTATATCTAACAGCCGCTTCACCCTCCTAAATTGCGGCGAGAACAGGCGACAACAGTCGAGGGCAATCCGAGACATTCCCTGGAGGGTAAAGCGAATGAGCCAGCGTGAGAGGACCGCTGTCATCGGCGGAGGGATGGCAGGCTGCGCCGCCGCCAAAGAGTTGATCAAGGCGGGCCGCGAGGTTGTCATCTTCGAGGCGGCCGCCGGACTCGGCGGTCGGGCTCGCTCGTGGCACCGTTCGGAGATCGAGCCCTCCGTCGGCATCAACCTCTGGTTCACCAGCTTTTACAAGCTGATGTTCGAGCGAATTCACGAGTACGGTCTCGAGGACCAGCTCGTGGAGATGTCCAACAACGTCATCGTCGTGGACAAGGGCGAGCCCGCCGAGCTGCTCTCCGACTCGCTGCGCAGCCTGCTCACGTACAAGCACGTCGGTCTCAAGGACAGGATCGGCTTCCTGACCGGGACGATGAAGGAGACGCTCAAGCGCAAGCAGCTCGACATCTTCGACCCGATCAAGCTCGCTCCGTTCGACGACGGCACGACCGCGGCCGAGTACGCCCGCAAGAGCCTGTCGCAGCGCGGCTTCGACAACCTGCTGCGGCCGGAGATCGAGTCGTTCTGGCTGTGGCGCTGCGAGGACATCTCCGCGGCGCACGTACGGGCGATGCAGGCGCAGGTGGCCGGTGCGAAGTTCTTCGTGTTCCGCAACGGCATGGAGGTCATCGCCGAGCGCAACGCCGAAGGCGCGGACATCCGGCTCGAACACGAGGTGACCGACCTCCAGGTGACGGACGGCCGGGTGCACATCACCGCGCGGTCGGCGGACGGCGAGAGCCATTCCGAGGTCTTCGACGACGTCGTGGTCGCCACGACGGCGCCGGTCGCCGCCAAGCTGACGGCCGCGCTGCCGAACGACATCGTGGGCCGCGACACCCGTGAGTTCCTGGAGACCCAGGTGTACGAGCCGGCGCTGTCGGTCTCGTACCTGGTCGACTTCAGCAGCATGCCGTCCGAGGCGCACATCGTGGCGGCGGGCGCGGACGACCCGCCGGTCAAGACGATCATCACCTTCCCGCGCAAGGTCAAGGACGAGCAGGGGCGTTCGATCGACAAGCACCTCGCGTTCGTCTACCCGGGCCGCGCCGAGACGCGCCGGCTGCTCGCGCTGTCGCCGGAGGAGCAGTACGCCGAGACGACCCGGCTGGTCACCCAGTTGTGGCCGGACTTCCCGGTCGACGACGCGGAGCCGTTCGAGATCGCCGTACGCCCGCACGCGATGCCGCTGCCCGCGCCCGGCCGCTACCGGATGTCCGCGCGAGTCATCGGGCTCCAGCACGCGCCGGTGGTCTTCGCGGGCGACTACTTCACCGCGCCGATCTCGGAGGCGGCGATGCTCTCCGGCATCCGGGCCGCCGAGAAGCTGACGACGGCCGGAAAGCTGACGACGGCCGGCTGAGCCGGGCCGCGGAGAGCAGGAGAGCAGGGGAGAAGACATGAACGCGTTCACTCCCGCCTCCGGCGACGCCGGGGCCGGGGCGGGGGGCCGCCGGCCCAGTGGCGGCGTCGACACCGCGACGGGTACGTCCGGCACGGCGTCCGGCCCACCGGAATCGGGCGCCGGCGCCGGCGCGGCAACCACGTCCCGCGCGGGCACTGACGGCGCCCGACGGGGTCCGGCCGGCGACACGCGGACGGGCGTCGGTGGCCGTACGGCCGCCAATGGGCCCGCCGCGTCGCCCGCCTCCGGGGCCCGAGGCCGATTCGTTGCGTACGCGCGGCTCGCGAAGTTCGAGTTCGTCCTCGACTACTACCTCAGCATGCTCGTGCTGTGGACCGCGCTCGCCGGCAGTGTGCGGTTCGCGCCCGATACGTTGACGACCCTGCTGCTCTTCCTCCTCGGAGAGATCGGCGTCATCTCCGCCGTGATGGCCCTCGACGACGTCAACGGCATCAAGGACGGCAGCGACCGCGCCAACTACCTCGGCACCGGCGGTACTCCGCTGCGCCCCCTGGAGCGCAAGCCCCTGCTCACCGGTGCGCTGACGGTCCCTCAGGCCACCAGGTTCGGGTATCTGAGCCTGCTCTGGGGCACCGTCTTCTGGACGGCTTCGGCGCTCGCCGCCCCCGAGCGACCGGTCTGGGCGCTCGTCGTCACCGGGCTGGTCCTGTTCGCCGGCTTCCAGTACTCCTGGGGTCTCAAGCTCAGTTACCGGGGCCTCGGCGAAGTCCTCATCATGGGCTGCCCGTTGGTCATCGTCGTCGCTCCCTACGGCTTCGTGACCGGCCATCTGCCCGCCCTCGTGCTCGTGCAGGCGGTGCTGTTCGGCCTCTGGCAGATCCTGGTGTCCTGCTACTCCAACACCAAGGACATCAGCGGGGACGCGGCCGTCGGCCGCAGCACGGTCGCGGTTCACACGTCGGCTCGCGGCAACCTGGTCTTCATCGGCGCGCTGTCAGCCGTCGACCTGCTGCTGACCGTCGGGGCATCGGCCGTGGGCTGGGCGCCGTGGTGGTTCTTCGCCGCCCTGCTGCCCGAAATGGCGCTGCGGCTGCGCCAGTTCACCTCCTTCAGCCGTAACGGAGACGCACTGCTGGCACGCAGGCGAGGAGTGGTGGCGTTCCGGACGGGCGTCGCCGGCATCGTCCTGGCCAACCTCATCCACTTCGCGAGCTGAGGGGCGACGGCCGCGGCCCGAGCCGGCGGCCCGAACTCCGGACAGGACAAACGGACATGGCTACCAAGAACAAACCGACCGGACTCGGCCTGCTCTTCGACGAACACGCGCAGGCGGGCCGCAGCACCCGCTTCCATCTGAGCCGGCCCTTCGACATCGCCCCCGGCGCGGGCTCCGAGTTCAGCGTGGCCGGGCTCGCCGAGCTCGTACAGGAGACATCCGGTCTGCTGTACGAGGCGGGGGCGCGGCCCGGCGACCGGGTCGCGATCGCCAAGGACAACCACTGGGACTATCTGCTCCTCGCCTGCGCCGCCTCGCGCTTCGGCGCCCTCCCCGTCCTGATCGCGGGCGGTCTCCCGGCGCAGACGCTCGGCACCGTACTCAAGCGCGCCGACGCGCAGTTGCTCGTCACCACCGCCGACATCCTCCGCGCGGCCGACGAGCAGGGCGTGGACCTGAAGTCCCTCGTCCCGCGCACGGTGACCGTCGGCGCCGCGCTGCCGGGCACGGTGGCGCTGGACGACCTGCGCGGGGCGCGTACCCCGAAGGTGTTCACCGCGGCCAGTTACGAGCCGATGGTCGCCACCCACACCTCCGGCACCACCGGGGTGCCCAAGCTCGTCGTGCACTCCGTCGACACCGTGCTCGGCCACCTCGGCCGTACGGAGTCGCTGCGCTTCCCGATCGTGGCGATGAAGCGCTCCGACACGGTGGCCACCGCCACCCCCTTCAACCACATGCGGATGATCACCTGGAGCACCGGCACGCTGAAGCTGGAGCCGAAGGACGCGCTGCTGCTCGCCGACGCCCGTCCGGCCACCGCCGAGCGGATGTTCGCGCAGCGGAAGCCGACGTATCTTGAGGCGCTGCCCGCCACGTACATCGGCTGGCAGGAACTGGCGGGCAAGCGGCCGGAGTTGTACGGGGACGTACGGCTCTACGTGAGCACCTTCGACGCGATCCACCCGCCCACGGTCCGCCGGTTCCTGCAGGCCAGCAAGCGGCGGTTCCCGGCGTGGCTCCAGGGCTGGGGCCAGTCGGAGACCGGCCCCATGACCTTCCGCCTGCTGACCCGCAGGGCGCTGGCGGCCAAGGGTGACCGGCACCCCACGACGCGCGACGTCGGCCGCCCCATCCCCGGCTTCACCGGGATGAAGGTGGTGGACCCGGCGACGATGAAGCCGGTCCCCAACGGCAAGCCCGGCGTGCTGCTCACCCGTACCGACGGGCGCTGCATCGGCTACCTCGGCGAGCAGCGGCGCTGGCAGGACAAGGCGCGCGGCAAGTGGTGGAACACCGGCGACTACGGCCTGCGCACCGCCGCGGGCGCATTCCGGCTGCTGGACCGCGAAGTGGACGTGATCCCGGGAATGAGCTGCATCGAGCTGGAGGACGTACTGGCCGACCGGCTGCCGCAGTTGCTGGAGGCCGCGGTGATCGGCATACCTGGCCAGCTGCCGCTGCCCGTCGTCTGCACGCAGGACGGCACGCTGGACGAGGCGGAGTGGAAGCGGGCGACCGCGGACCTGCCGGCGCTCGGGGCGCCGCGGGTGCTGCCGCTGGAGGAGATCCCGCGTACGAGCACGGGCAAGGTGCGCCGTGTCGAGCTGCGCGAGCGACTGCTGGGCGAGGAGACGTACGGCACGGGGCGCTGGACGTAATCGGGGGGCGCCGGGCGGGCGGCGAGAGCGGCCCGTCCGGCGGTACTTCCAGCCCGTACCGCGGTACTTCGAGCCGGTACCGCGGTACTTCGAGCCGGTCCGGCGGTACTTCAAGCCCGTCCGGCGATTGAGGACACAACACGTAGCCCGTCCGGCGATTGAGGACATCACACACAGCCCGTCCGGCGATTCAGGACGAACCGGCCCAGAGCGTTGAGTAGGGAGCGCAGCCATGGCAGAGGCAGAGGCACAGGCAGCCGAAGAAACAGGCACGCACGTCGACGTCGCCGTCGTCGGCGCCGGGATCTCCGGTCTCACCGCCGCGTACCGGCTGAAGGAAGCCGGCCGCGCGCCGGAGGTCTTCGAGGCCGACGGCGACGTCGGCGGCCGGATGCGGGCGCGGCAGGAGGACGGCTGGATCGTGGAGCAGGGCACCGAGACCTTGGCCTCGCACGGCTACCCGTCCACCTGGCGGCTGATCAAGGACGTCGGCCTCGACCGGGACGGCGGGGTGCTCAAGGTCGGCAGCCTCGCCGGTGTCTGGCGGGACGGCAAGGCGCACGCGGGCAGCGGGCACTGGGTGGGCACCCTCACCGGCGCGGGGCTGTCGCTCGGCGGCCGGATAGCCATGACCGGGATGCTGGGCGGGCTGCTGCCGTCGCTGGGCAAGGTCAGCACCCGGCGGCCGGGTGAGAGCCCGCTCGGCCTGCGCACGGTCGCCGAGTTCGTCGACGGCAAACACCCGGACCTGCACGACTATCTCCTCCAGCCGGCCGCGAGCACCGGCTGGGCCTGGGACACGCGGCGGTCGTGCGTCGCTCCGCTCGTGGCCACGATGGTCGCCACCCGGGGGCTGCACGGCTGGCGCACCTACCGCGACGGCATGGACTCCCTCGCCCGGAAAGTCGCGGAGCGGCTGACCGTGCACACCGGGAGGGCCGTCCAGGAGGTCACCGAGAACCCAGGCGGCGGCGTACGGCTGGTCTTCGCCGACGGGCGGGTGGTGACGGCCCGTGAGGTCGTACTCGCGGTGCCGGCGCCCGTGGCAAGGAAGCTGTATCCGTCGGCGCCCGCCGAGGAACTGCCCTTCCTGGACGCCACGTCGTACTCCCGCATGATCCGCGTGACCTGTCAGGTGGACCGCCCCCTGGCGGTCCGCCAGTCGCGCGGCACGAAGAAGGTCTACGCGCTGCTCATCCCGGAGAAGGAGGACGGCTATCTGGCCGGCCTGACCTTCGAGCACTTCAAGGCGGCCAACCGGGCGCCGCGCGGTAAGGGACTGGTCAGCATGCTGACCGCGGAACGCGCCACCGACGAGCTGATGGACCGGCCCGACGACGAGGTCGTCGAGAAGCTGCTGGGGCGCGCCACGAGGTACGTGCCCGAGCTGCGCGAGGCGCTGATCGCGTCGCACGTGCACCGGTTCCCGTACGCGGCCCCCGAGGCCACCCCGGACGCCCTGCGGCTCCAGGGCGCCTTCCTGGACCGGCCCACGCGGGCGGTGGAGTACGCCGGGGACTGGGTCTTCCAGCGGCCGACGAGCGAAGCCGCCGTACAGGCCGGGGAGTTGGCCGCGGAGCGGATCCTGTCACGGCGGCGGGATCCGGCCGCCGCGCAGGGGCCGGTACCGACGGCCCGAGCCTGACTGACCGCGTCCGACCGCGTCCGACGGCGCGTAAGGGTCTACACCTTTCATCAGCCGCCCACTCGCCGGACAACCGGCGGGCGGGCGGCTTTTGCCGTGGTCGGAGCAGGGTTCCGGCCATGTTGCGGCAGTGACTGGAGTGACATTAGTGACCACCTATTGACCGAGCCTTGACCGATCGTTGGACGCGGCCTGTGAGGTTCCGGGGGAGAGAAAATTGAGCTGGTCGTGCGAACAAGATGAGCCACGGGGGCTGGAATGCGCGCGCAGAACAACGAAGGAACAAAGGGAACCATACGGATCGTCGAGCCGGTGCGAGCAGGCGCGGACCTCGCGCCTTCCACCCACCAGCGGGCGCGCTACGCGCTCACCTCCCGGGTCGGCAGGGACGCGGAACTGGCCGATCTCAAGGCCCGCGCCGCCGCTCCGAACGGGCAGGTACTCACGCTCACCGGCCCGGTCGGCGTGGGCAAGAGCCGACTGGCGGACGCGCTCTTCGAACAGATCGCGGGTGAATTCGCCGATGGCGGACGGTACTTGGAGCTGGACACGCTCCGGCTGGAAGCCGGCGATCCCGACGGCGGGCTCGCCCGCGCGGTCGCGGAGGCCCTGGAGCTGACGCCGCCTCCCTTGCCGGACGGCGGTGCTGACGGCGCGTCGGACAGTGGCGAGGCGGCGGGCGACCGTGCCCCGCTCGATCTGCTGCGCGACCATCTCGGCGGACGGGACTTCCTGCTCGTACTCGACTGCGGTAGCCGCCCTCCGCGCGGCATCGCCGAGCTGTGGGAGGCGGTCGGCTCGGCCGCCCGGCGGCTGTGTCTGGTGACCGTCGGCACCCAGGTGCTCGGTATGTACGGCGAGCACCGTGTCCCGCTCTTCCCGCTCGCGGTGCCCACGGCGCGCGACACGGCCGACCTGGCCCGGCTGGGGCAGGTCGACTCCGTACGCCTGCTGGTGGACCGCACCAAGGCCGTACGGCCCGGATTCCGCCTCACGCAGGAGAACCGCGAGACCGTCGCCAAGCTCTGCCAGATGCTCGACGGGCTGCCGCTCTCCATCGAACTGGCCGCGTCACGGCTGAAGGTGAGCTCGCCGCGCGCCCTGCTGGACGAGCTGAGCCGGTCGCCGGGCACGCTGACGGACCCGGGCACGGCCACGGACGCGGCGGCGGGCCCGGACACACTGGGCCTCGCTCCGCAGGCCGTCGAACTCCTCGTACGGCTCGGGGTGTTCACCGAGAGCTTCGGTGTCGCCGAGGCCGCCGGGGTCTTCGAACTCCCGCTCGACGTCACCCGGCAGGCGCTGGAGGAGATGGTCGACCACAGCGCGCTGCTGACCGAGGAACAGCGGGACGGCAGCATCCGGTTCTGGATGCTGCGCAGGTCCCGGGCGCGGGCCCTGGAACACCTCGGACGCCAGGACGCGCTGGGGCCGGTACGGGCCGACCACGCCGTGTTCTTCATCCGGCAACTGCACGGGATCCGAAGCGAGTTGGAAGGTCCGGGGCAGACGGCGGCGCTGGAGCAGTTCGACCACTGGCACCAGGACGTGCTCGCGGCGCTGGAGTTCCTGGTCGAGGCGGGCAACGGCGAGGCGGTGGCGACACTGGCCACCGCGGCGCAGCCGTACTGGCTGCTCCGGGGCGAGGTGGCGAGCGCCGAGCACTGGCTGTCCGCCGCGCTGCGGCTCGGCATCGACCGGCACCGGGTACGCCTCGCCGCCCTGGAGGCGCTCGGCGAGGCGCTGCTGCTGACGGACGACCCGGCGGCGGCCAAGCCCTGGCTGGACGAGGCCCTGGCCGCGTACACCGAACTGGCCGACGGTCCGGGGGTCGCGACCGTACGCCTGCACCTGGCCAGGCTCGCCCAGATCGGGGGGAATCTCCCCGCCGCGGAGAACCTACTGACACTGGTCCTGGCGGACCTCGACCCGCGAGGCGGTGGTCAGTGGTGTCGGGGGGCAGTGCTGGCCCGCCTCGCCGAGGTCCGCCGGGACCGGGGAGACACCACGTCGGCGGCGCGGCACGCCACGGAGGCCGTACGGCTCTTCGAGCGCGCGGAGGATGCCCGCTCGGCGGCCCGCGCGAAGCTCACACTGGCGGGCCTGACAGGTGGTCAGGGTGACTATGACCGGGCTGAGCAACTGGCATGCCGGGCACTGCTGTTGCTGCACGACCGGGGCGATCTGCCGGAAGTGGCACGCGGGTTGGCGGTCCTGGCGGAACTCCTCACCTACAAGTACGGCCGCACGGCGGCGGTGTGGGAGCGCGCGGCCCTGCTGCTCGGCGCGTCGGACGCCCTCCGCAACCGGGTCGGCGACACCCTGGACGGCCAGCCGAATGCCGTGAGCGGCACCCTGCTCGGCCAGGTCAGCGAACGGATGGGGCGCAGCGCCTTCGACACGGCCTGGCAGCAGGGCGGGCTGTGCACCCCGGACGAGGCGGTCGCACAGGCCCTCGCCCTGATCGAACGCACCGACCACCAGCCGCGCCCCACCGACCTGGTCGGCTCGCTGACCAGGCGCGAACACGAAGTGGCGATGCTGGTCACGGAGGGCCTGACCAACCGCGAGGTCGCGCGCAGGCTGGGCATCGCGGAGTGGACGGCGGTGAACCACATGCGCAAGGTGATGCAGAAGCTCGGCTGCACATCCCGCGTCCAGGTGGCGGGCCGCATGCTGCGCCCCTTGGACCCGCACGCGGGCGTCCAGGGCGCGGCGGCGGGGGGCCTGGTGCGCCGCTAGGGCGTGTCCGCAGGGCACGGCGACCATGGCCGTGACGTGGACGCCCGGACATCGGGTGGAGCGTCTCGGCCATGGATCGTCTCGGTGCCGGTCGGTTGACTGGAGCCATGTCTGAACATCCGATTCTCGTCACCGGGGCGACCGGTAAGTCCGGCCGCCGCGTCGTCAGCCAACTGCGGGCCAAGGGTCTGCCGGTCCGTGCGGCGGCCCGTAACAGCGAGCACGTCTTCGACTGGACCGACAGCCGCACATGGGACTCCGCCCTGGAGGGCGTGCGGTCCCTCTACATCGTTCAACTGGACGGCACGAAGCTCGTCCGCCCGTTCGTCGAACGGGCGGTGGGGCACGGGGTCCGGCGGATCGTCCTGGCCTCGGGACGCGGGATCGACAACCCGGACTACGCGAAGGACAGCGGCGGCGTCCTGGAAGGCATCCTCGACAGTGAGGCCGCGGTGCGGGAGAGCGGTCTGGAGTGGACGATCAGCAGGCCGGGCTGGTTCGCGCAGAACTTCAGCGAGGGCTTCTTCGCGGACGCCGTCCGCGCCGGTGAACTGCGGTTGCCCGCCGGCGACGGGGGCGCCAGCTTCGTCGACGCGGAGGACATCGCCGCGGTGGTGGTCGCGGCGCTGACGCAGGACGGACACGCGGGTCAGATCTACGAGCTGTCCGGCCCCCGAACGGTGACGCTGACCGAGGCGGTCGCCACGATCTCCACGGCCGTGGGACGCCAGATCCGCTACGCGCCGGTCTCCGTGGCGGAGTACGTCGCGGACCTCGTCCGACAGGGACTGCCACCGGCGGACGCCGAAGCCTTCGCGGACGTGATCGCACCACTCAGGGAGGGCACGGACGCCTACGTCTCCGACGGCGTCCAACGAGCCCTGGGCCGCGCGCCGCGGACGTTCGCGGAGTTCACCAAGTCCACGGCGGCGGTGGGTGGTTGGGGGGTCTGAACGTCGTTCGGAGGGGTTGCCGTACGCCGCGTCCGCTGATGCGCAAGCCGACTACACAACACGCCTCCACGGCGTGACGAACCGCTCTGGCGGAGCACGGCTGGTGACGCCCCCGCCCCGTGTCGGCGGGGCGCCGGAAGCCGGTCGGTAAGCCCGGCCGGCCTACTTTCCGGTGTTCTCCGCGAGCGTGTGGGCCACGAGGGCGTTCGCGTGGCCGTGGCCCAGTGCGTGGTCCGTCTTGAGCCAGGAGACGAGGTCCATGTGCTTCGTCAACGGTGAGGAGCGGATCAGCTCCTTCCACTCCGCTATCGGCCGGCCGTACTTCTTCTCGATCGAAGGGAAGTAGGCGGCAGGGCCCTTCACGGTTTCGGTCATCTCGGCGGTGTCCCCTTCACTGGTGGTGTTCTTCGCCTCTATGACTGGTGGCAACCGCCGAAGTGATCGGTCGATCGAAAGTGGCCTGCGCCACTTTCGATCCCGCCGGACGTCCCCGTCTCACACCCCCGCTACGACCAACGGTTCACCCGACGGGACTCCGTCGGCTTCCATTTCCGCGGCGATCTTGAGGGCTTCTTCGATGAGGGTCTCGACGATCTTGGATTCGGGGACCGTCTTGATGACCTCGCCCTTGACGAAGATCTGGCCCTTGCCGTTCCCCGACGCCACACCCAGGTCAGCCTCGCGCGCCTCACCCGGACCGTTCACGACACAGCCCATCACCGCGACCCGCAGCGGAACCTCCATGCCCTCCAGGCCCGCGGTCACCTCGTC
>NZ_JBHXDC010000029.1:0-62490 GCF_042725135.1 Streptomyces sp. NPDC060366
GGGACCCTGTGGGAGAGTAGGACGCCGCCGAACAATCTTTGGTTGGGAATGCCCCGCACCTCTGGTGCGGGGCATTTCTGCGTTCAAGACCCTTTCTGCAACGGCCGAACAAGGCCACACCCCAAACCCCACGGCGTCCGCCGGCGGTTGGTCCGGGTAAGGTCAGGGGGCATCGTTGGTACATCCCCGCACAGGAGGCCCCCGGGTGGAGGTTCAGGAGACCCGCGTCCAGACGGATCGGGTGTTCACCATCCCCAACATCCTGAGCATGGCTCGCCTCCTGGGCGTACCGCTCTTCCTGTGGCTCATCCTCCGTCCGGAGTTCGGCGGGCCGAACAGCGACGGCTGGGCATTGCTCGTCCTGATGCTCAGCGGGGTGACCGACTATCTCGACGGCTACCTCGCTCGCCGCTGGAACCAGATCAGCAACCTGGGGCGCCTTCTGGACCCCGCGGCCGACCGGCTGTACATCCTTTCCACCCTCGTCGGCCTGACCTGGCGCGAGATCCTGCCCCTCTGGCTCACCGCGGCGCTTCTGGCCCGTGAGTTGATGCTGCTGGTGATGGTGGGAATCCTCCGCAGGCACGGCTATCCGCCTCCCCAGGTGAACTTCCTGGGAAAGGCGGCTACCTTCAACTTGATGTATGCCTTCCCGTTGCTGTTGCTCAGCGACGGGAGCGGATGGCTCGCAGCACTTGCCGAAGTTTTCGGATGGGCGTTCGCTGGATGGGGTACAACTCTGTATTGGTGGGCAGGGATCCTCTACGTGGTCCAGGTCCGCCGGCTCGTCAGAGCGGACAGAGTGGCCGATTGAGCTCGTCGATGTGGTGCCGTGCAGAGTCGCCGGCCCGCACCTGATGCCTGCCATGCGGCCTGTTCAGATGGGTGACGTCGGCGAGACCGTCTCTTCAAGGAGGACGCTTCCGACATGAAGGCAGTCGTGATGGCTGGCGGCGAAGGCACACGTCTTCGTCCCATGACCTCGAGCATGCCCAAGCCGTTGCTGCCGGTGGCGAATCGGCCGATCATGGAGCATGTGCTGCGTTTGCTGAAGCGGCACGGGCTCAGTGAGACCGTTGTCACCGTGCAGTTCCTCGCCTCCCTCGTGAAGAATTATTTCGGCGACGGCGAAGAGCTTGGAATGGAACTCACCTATGCCAATGAGGAGAAGCCGCTCGGCACCGCGGGGAGTGTGAAGAACGCCGAAGAGGCGCTCAAGGACGATGCTTTTCTCGTCATTTCCGGTGACGCTCTCACCGACTTCGACCTGACGGACCTCATCGCCTTCCACAAGGAGAAGGGCGCGCTGGTCACGGTGTGCCTGACTCGCGTGCCGAATCCACTGGAGTTCGGCATCACGATCGTGGACGAGGAGGGGAAGGTCGAGCGCTTCCTGGAGAAGCCCACCTGGGGTCAGGTGTTCTCGGACACGGTGAACACGGGCATCTATGTGATGGAGCCCGAGGTCTTCGACTATGTCGAGGCCGACACGTCGGTCGACTGGTCGGGCGACGTCTTCCCCCAGCTCATGAAGGAGGGCAAGCCCGTCTACGGCTATATCGCCGAGGGTTACTGGGAAGACGTCGGTACGCACGAGAGCTATGTGAAGGCCCAGGCGGACGTCCTGGAGGGGAAGGTCGACGTCGATCTCGACGGGTTCGAGATCTCCCCCGGAGTGTGGGTCGCCGAAGGAGCCGAGGTCCATCCGGACGCCGTCCTCCGCGGTCCGCTCTACATCGGTGACTACGCCAAGGTCGAGGCGGACGCCGAGATTCGCGAGCACACCGTCATCGGGTCCAACGTGGTCGTCAAGTCGGGGGCCTTTCTCCACAGGGCTGTCGTTCACGACAACGTGTACATCGGGCCGCACAGCAATCTGCGTGGCTGTGTGATCGGTAAGAACACCGACATCATGCGCGCCTCCCGGATCGAGGACGGCGCTGTCATCGGTGACGAGTGCCTTGTCGGCGAGGAATCGATCATCCAGGGCAATGTCCGGGTGTATCCGTTCAAGACCATCGAGGCCGGCGCGTTCGTCAACACCTCGGTGATCTGGGAGTCCCGGGGACAGGCGCATCTCTTCGGCGCGCGCGGGGTCTCCGGAATCCTCAACGTCGAGATCACTCCCGAGCTGGCCGTGCGGCTGGCCGGCGCGTACGCGACGACGCTCAAGAAGGGTTCCACGGTCACCACCGCCCGCGACCACTCACGTGGCGCGCGTGCTCTCAAGCGGGCCGTGATCTCCGCGCTCCAGGCCAGCGCCATCGACGTACGCGACCTGGAGAACGTCCCCCTGCCGGTGGCCCGCCAGCAGACAGGGCGGGGCAGCGCCGGCGGCATCATGATCCGGACGACGCCCGGTGTGCCGGACTCCGTCGACATCATGTTCTTCGACGAACGGGGCGCCGACCTCTCGCAGGGCGGGCAGCGCAAGCTGGACCGGGTGTACGCGAGGCAGGAGTACCGCAGGGCCTTCCCCGGCGAGATCGGGGACCTGTACTTCCCGGCGAGCGTCTTCGACTCGTACACCGGCTCACTGCTCAGGAACGTCGATACGTCGGGAATCGCCGAGGCCGGGCTCAAGGTCGTCGTCGACGCCTCCAACGGCAGCGCCGGCCTCGTTCTGCCCAGTCTTCTCGGGCGGCTCGGCGTCGACGCGCTGACCATCAACCCGGGCCTCGACGAGGCGCGTCCCACCGAGACCGTCGAGTCGCGCCGGTCAGGGCTGGTCAGGCTGGGCGAGATCGTGGCGTCGGCGCGGGCGTCGTTCGGGGTGCGGTTCGACCCCGTGGGTGAGCGGCTGTCGCTCGTCGACGAGCGCGGACGGATCATCGAGGACGACCGTGCCCTGCTGGTGCTGCTCGACCTGGTCGCCGCCGAGCGGCGCAGCGGGCGGGTGGCGCTGCCCGTGACGACCACCAGGATCGCCGAGCAGGTCGCCGCGTACCACGGGACCCAGGTCGAGTGGACGACCACGTCGCCCGACGATCTGACACGGGTCGGCCGTGAGGATTCCACGATCTTCGGCGGTGACGGCCGCGGCGCGTTCATCGTTCCCGAGTTCAGCAGTCTCCTCGACGGCACGGCGGCCTTCGTACGGCTGCTGGGCCTGGTCGCCCGTACGCAGCTCACACTCAGCCAGATCGACGCCCGCATTCCCCGCGCCCATGTGCTGCGCAGGGATCTGGCGACCCCCTGGGCCGTCAAGGGTCTCGTCATGCGGCGGGTCGTGGAGGCGGCCGGTGACCGGGACGTCGACACGACCGACGGAGTCCGGATCGTGGAGGCCGACGGACGGTGGGTGATGGTGCTTCCCGCGCCCGCCGAGGCCGTCACCCATTTGTGGGCGGAGGGACCGGACGACGCCTCCGCCCAGGCGCTGCTCGACGAGTGGTCGGCCGTCGTGGACAGCGCAGGTCAGTGACCTGATGACGGTGTGCCGGAGGCGGGTGACCGACGCCCTCCGGCACACCGGTGGGGCCATTCGGCGGTAACGCCCACGCCGTGCGACGATGTGCGGCATGCCGCAGCAGCCACCCGTTCGGAGCACACCGTCGCCACCCCGGCGTCCCGACGCGTCCATGTCGCTGCTGAACAATGTGATGGACCACAGCCTGGACGACGGTTACGCCGAGGCGGCCGCCCGCAGGGACGCGGAGGACGGTGGGCTGCCCCGTACGCTCCGGGCGAAGCTGGGCCTGGCGGCGGGGCTCGTACTGGCCGCGCTGGTCGTCACCGTGGGCGCGGCCGAGGCGCGGATCGACGCGCCGGTCGTCGCCAAGGAGCGCGAGGAGCTGATCGACCGGATCGACGCCGAGACGGCATCGGCGGACACCCTCGAACGCACGGTGGACAAGCTCCGTGACGAAGTGGGCGCCCAGCAGCGCGAGGCGCTGCGCGACCACGGGGGCGAACAGGGCGAACTGGTGGCCCTCCTGTCGGGTTCCACGGAGGTCGAGGGACCGGGCGTGAAGCTCGTCGTCGACGACGCGAAGTCCGCCGACGAGAGCGCCGGCGGCCCCCGTGAGAGCACCAACTTCTCGGACAACGGCCGGGTCAGGGACCGGGACATGCAGCAGATCATCAACGGTCTGTGGGAGTCCGGTGCCGAGGCGGTGTCCATCAACGGCCAGCGTCTGACGGCCCTTTCGGCGATCAGGGCCGCCGGTGAGGCCATACTGGTCGACAACAAGCCGCTGGTGCCGCCGTACACGGTGCTGGCCGTGGGGGACGGGAAAAACCTGAGCACCGCATTCCAGGACAGCGCCGACGGGCAGTACCTGCACTCGTTGCAGGAGAACTTCGGTGTGCGCACCAGCATTTCCGACCAGGAGACGGTGCGCCTTCCTGCCGCGCCGAGCCTGATCGTACGTACAGCAGAGCCGAAGGCCGCCGACCCGGGGAAGGGCGACGGAGGGGCCACGGCAGACACAGGGAAGGGCACATCGTGATCGCGGTACTTGGCCTCGTCGTGGGAGTCGTGGTCGGACTGTTGGTTCGGCCCGAAGTGCCGGCGGTGGTCGAGCCCTATCTGCCGATCGCCGTCGTCGCCGCTCTCGACGCGGTCTTCGGGGGTCTCCGGGCCATGCTCGACGGGATCTTCGTCGACAAGGTTTTCGTGGTGTCGTTCCTGTCGAACGTGGTGGTGGCGGCGCTCATCGTCTTCCTCGGTGACAAGCTCGGTGTCGGCGCGCAGCTGTCCACCGGTGTGGTCGTGGTGTTCGGCATCCGGATCTTCTCCAACGCTGCCGCGATCCGCCGGCACGTCTTCCGGGCGTGACGCCGATGAACAGCGAACAGCCCCCGCAGCCCCCGCCGCCCTCCCAGCCGAAACAGATGACGGGCCGTCAGCGGCTCGTCGCCGGACTGTGGCCGCCGCGCGTCACCCGGGCCCAACTGATCGTCGCCGTCCTGCTGTTCGTGCTGGGACTCGGTCTCGCCATCCAGGTCAGGTCGACCAACGACGACAGCGCGCTGCGCGGCGCGCGCCAGGAGGACCTCGTACGGATCCTGGACGAGCTCGACGGCCGTACCGAGCGGCTGGAGGACGAGAAGCAGCGGCTGGACGACCAGCAGACGGAGCTGGAGACCAGTTCCGACCAGGCCGAGGAGGCGCGCAAGCAGACGCGCGAGAAGGAGCAGCAGCTCGGCATCCTGGCCGGTACGGTCGCCGCCCAGGGGCCCGGCATCACGCTGACCGTCCATGACGACGGCGGCAGCATCGACTCCGACATGCTGCTCGACGCGATCCAGGAGCTGCGGGCGGCGGGCGCCGAGGCGATCCAGGTGAACGGGGTCCGGGTGGTCGCCGCGACGTACCTCTCCGGAAGCGACGGTGACATCGAGGTGGACGGCAAGCGGATCAGCGCGCCGTACCGTTTCAAGGTGATCGGCAAACCGCAGGATCTGGAGCCGGCGCTCAACATCCCCGGAGGTGTGGTGCAGACACTGGAGAAGGAGCAGGCCACCGCCACGGTCGCGGCGGCGGACGAGATCGTCGTCGACGCCTTGCGACCCGCGCAGCGGCCTGACTACGCTCGGTCGTCGTCGTGATGTGGCCGGGGCGCATGCGGACCGGGGGACGAGGGCAGAAGGTTCCGGGGGGTCGGCGCACATTCCGCGTGGTGCGTGGTGGAAACTGTCTGATGGATACGGACGTTGTGAAGATGTCCGAGTCGGCAGGTGTGTTCATTCAGGGTTCGTCCTGCCCCACGGGCGGGTCTGTTCAGGTCAAGGGGAATCGCCCGTGAAGTTGTTTGGAAAGTTGTTCGGCAGGAGTGCACGCGAGGACGGCGGTAACGCCCGGCATCGCGCACCGCGCCATGGCCAGGACGCGGAGCAGGGCGGCGAGCGTCCGCTCTTCCGTGACGAGGTCGGCGCCGCCGGTGGGGACAATTCGGGCGGTCAGGGCGCGTCGTCTGTTGACCCCGCGAACGCAGGCGGCATAGGTTTCGGTGGACCATCGACCTCAAGTACGGGTGGAGGGTTTCCCCCCGGTCAGGAGGGTCCGTCCATGGCGGCCTTGCCGGTTTGTACGAGGTGCGGGCACCGCAACACCCAGGACAGTCGGTTCTGCTCCAACTGTGGTGCGCCGTTGAGGGCTGGAACGCCCGCGGAGCGTCCTTCGGAGACGACCTCGACCATCTCCATCTCAGGCCTTGAGGCGTACGAGGCGGAGGCGACCGGTCAGACGGCCGTTCCCTCGCTCTCGCCGGAGGCGCAGGCCGCGGTGGACGCGCTTCCGCTCGGTTCCGCGCTGCTGGTCGTGCGCCGCGGCCCCAACTCGGGAAGCCGGTTCCTGCTGGACGGCGACCTGACGACGGCCGGAAGGCACCCGCAGAGCGACATCTTCCTCGACGACGTCACCGTGTCCCGGCGGCATGTCGAGTTCCGCAGGAGCCCCGAGGGGCACTTCACGGTCTCCGACGTCGGCAGTCTCAACGGCACGTACGTCAACCGGGAGCGGATCGACGCCGTGGCCGTGTCGAACGGCGACGAGGTCCAGATCGGCAAGTACCGGTTGGTCTTCTACGCGAGCCAGCGGGGCGTGTGACCCTTCAGGGAAGGTCCATGCTGCGACCGCCGACGGGCGGTGCCGGTCACGGCACCGCCCCCACGGGTGACCGTCTGGTCAGCATCGGCATGGTGCTGAACCAGCTCAGGGACGAGTTCCCCGAGGTCACCATCTCCAAGATCCGGTTCCTGGAGTCCGAAGGTCTGGTCGAGCCCCGGCGTACCGCGTCGGGGTACCGGAAGTTCGGCCCCGAGGACATTGAGCGCCTCACTCAGGTACTGCGCATGCAGCGGGACCACTATCTGCCCCTCAAGGTCATCAGGGAGCATCTCGACGCCGTCGCGCGCGGTGACCGGCTCCCGCTGCCCGCACAGGCCTCCCAGGACGCTCAGCGCGAGCTCGTCGGCTCCACGTGGGACGCGGAGCCCGAGCTGCCCACCGCCCCGAGGATCGGCCGCGCGGAGCTGCTGGCGGCCACCGACGCGGGCGAGAGCGAGCTGGACGAGTGGGAGGCGTACGGCCTCATCGCCCCGATGGCGGATGGCGGCTACGACTCCGAGACCGTGACCGTGGCAAAAATTGTCGCGGAACTCGGAAGATTCGGTCTGGAACCACGACATCTGCGAGCGGTGAAAGCGGCCGCCGACCGCGAGGCCGGACTGGTCGAACAGGTCGTCTCTCCCCTGCGCCGGCACCGTAATCCGCAGACCAGAGCCCATGCCGAGGCCGCGACGAAGGAGCTCGCCGCGCTCTCGGTGAGACTCCACGCGGCACTGGTGCAGACGGCTCTCGGAGTCCGGCTTACCTGATCTTGGGGGAGTCCGACTACCCAAACCGACCGGGCACGTCCTAGGGTTGCTGTGTGAACGAGCTCGACGTCGTGGGTGTCCGGGTGGAAATGCCCTCCAACCAACCGATCGTGCTCCTGCGTGAAGTGGGAGGCGACCGGTACCTTCCCATCTGGATCGGGCCTGGGGAAGCTACCGCTATTGCCTTCGCCCAACAGGGCATGGCACCGGCCCGACCACTGACCCATGACCTCTTCAAGGACGTCCTTGAGGCCGTGGGCCAGGAACTTACGCAGGTGCGCATCACCGACCTGCGCGAAGGAGTCTTCTACGCGGAGCTGGTCTTCGCGAGCGGTGTCGAGGTGAGTGCCAGGCCGTCCGA
Source organism: Streptomyces sp. NPDC060366 (assembly GCF_042725135.1). NCBI lineage: Bacteria > Bacillati > Actinomycetota > Actinomycetes > Kitasatosporales > Streptomycetaceae > Streptomyces > Streptomyces sp. NPDC060366. The sequence continues at coordinate 7,685 of NZ_JBHXDC010000029.1, forward strand.
CGCCATAGCGCTGGCACTGCGCACCGGCACGCCCATCTACGGGAGTGACGGGGTGCTGGACGATGCGGGCATCGCCATCCCCGACGAGCAGGAGGACGAGGTGGAGAAGTTCCGCGAATTCCTCGACCAGATCTCTCCGGAGGATTTCGGGACCAACAGCCAGTGAGCGGTGAACTGCCGGCCGTCATACCGACCTCTGCCAGCGCATTCGACCAGCCTTTCCCGGTGACGGGGCACGGGAAACCACTCTCAGGGTGATTATCACTCGGCGTGCCCAGCGTGGCGATCGTTGACGCACCCGGAGGGACTGCCTACCGTCGACGGGGCAGGTCAAGGACGGAGGTCGGTGTGAGAAGCAGCGGCGACGGTACGGCTAACGACCCGTACCCGCTTCACAGCAGTACGTCCGACCCCACGACCGACACGGTCGGCTACCGGGGACCGACGGCCTGCGCGGCGGCGGGCATCACGTACCGCCAGTTGGACTACTGGGCGCGCACGGGGCTGGTCGAGCCGAGTGTGCGCCCCGCGCGGGGATCGGGCTCCCAGCGCCTCTACAGCTTCCGGGACGTCGTCTTCCTCAAGATCGTGAAGCGCTTCCTGGACACCGGCGTCGCCCTCCAGAACATCCGGACGGCCCTCCAGCACCTTTGTGGGCGCGAGGCGGCGGATCTGGAGCGCATGACGCTCATGAGCGACGGCGCGACGGTGTACGAGTGCTCGTCCCCGGACGAGGTCGTGAACCTCCTCCAGGGCGGTCAGGGCATCTTCGGCATCGCCGTCGGAGTGGTGTGGCGGGACGTGGAAGCGGCGCTCTCGCAGCTGCACGGGGAGCGCGTCGACACCGGCGAGACCCTGATCGGCCACAACCCCGCCGACGAACTCGCCCGCAGACGCCGCGACCGGGCCGTCTGAACCCCTGCTCCGGGGCGATTGTCAGTGGCGTAGGGGAGCATCGGTGGGGTGAGACCCGCGCCGACCATCCTGCATCTCGACATGGATGCCTTCTTCGCCGCCGCCGAGCAGGCCGCGAAGCCGAGCCTGCGTGGAAAGCCGGTCGTCGTCGGGGGTCTCGGTCCGCGCGGGGTGGTCTCGACGGCGTCGTACGAGGCGAGGCGGTTCGGGGTCCACTCGGCCATGCCGATGGCGCAGGCGAGACGGCTCGCGCCGAACGCGGCGTATCTGGTGCCGCGCTTCACGCTCTACCGCACGGTCAGCGAGCAGGTGATGGAGCTGCTCGGCCGGCTGTCACCGCTGGTGGAGCCGCTGAGCCTGGACGAGGCGTTCGTCGATCTGGAGGCGGGCGGATCGGCCTCCGACTCGGCGTCGGCGCGGGCGACCGGCGAGCGGCTGCGCCGTGAGATCAGGGCGGTCACCGGCCTTACCGGATCGGTGGGTCTCGCCGGATCCAAGATGCTCGCGAAGATCGCCTCCGAGCAGGCCAAACCGGACGGCCTGGTGCTCATGGAGCCGGGCACGGAGCGCGAGCTGCTGGGGCCGATGAGCGTACGGACGCTGCCCGGCGTGGGGCCGGCCACCGGTGAGCATCTGCGCCGGGCGGGGATGACCACCATCGCCGATCTGACGGAGGCCGGCGAGGACGAGCTCGTACGGCTCGTGGGGAAGGCGCACGGCACTTCGCTGTACCGGATGGCGTCGGGGCACGACGACCGGCCGGTGGTGGCCGAGCGTGAGACCAAGTCCGTCTCCGTCGAGGACACCTTCGACGTCGACCTGCACGACCGTGCGCGGGTCAGGGCGGAGGTGGACCGGCTGGCGGACCGGTGTGTCCAGCGGCTCCGGCAGTCCGGGCACTCGGGCCGCACGATCGTCCTCAAGGTGCGGCGGTACGACTTCTCGACGCTCACCCGCTCCGAGACCCTTCGCGGGCCCACGGACGACGCGGGCGTGGTGCGTGAGGCCGCGGGGAGGCTGCTGGAGTCCCTGGACACCACCGGAGGGGTGCGGCTGCTGGGGGTGGGGGTGACAGGGCTGACCGACTACACCCAGGAGGACCTGTTCGCGCAGGCGGCGGCGGACGCGGAAGCCACGGGCGCCGGTGCCGAGACGGACCCCGTGGTGGTGCCGGAGGAGTCCGAGCCGCGGCCGGAGCGGGAACCGGAGTCCGATGCCGAGGCGGTCGCCGAGCGGCACTGGCCCGCCGGGCACGACGTGCGGCACGCGGAGTTCGGCGCGGGGTGGGTGCAGGGAAGTGGTGTGGGGCGGGTCACAGTACGGTTCGAGGAGCCGACGTCGGTGGTCCCGGGGCGGGTCCGGACGTTCCGTACGGACGATCCGGACCTGGAGCTGTCGGAGCCGCTGCCACTGGTCGCGGTGGAGCCGGATCCGGCTCCACCGCCGCCCTCGTGAGGGGCGGGTGCTAGGAGGCTCCGCCCGGCTCGTCGCGGCCCGCCACATGGCCGAAGTCGCGGTCGACCGGACGGGGCGGGGTCTCCGGGGCCGCCGGTTCCGGCAGAGCCAGCCGGTAGTGGTGGTAGAGCTGGATCTCCTGGTCGGGGGAGAGATGGCGGCCGACACCGAAGTCGGGGGCGCCCTTGATCAGGCCGCGTTCGTACGGGACGTGCAGCGTCTCGTCGCGGTAGGTGCTGGGGGCCAGCGGCACGAACGCGTCCCGGCTGAACAGCCCGGTCCGTACCGCCGCCCACTCGGGCACGCCGGTCGCGTCGTCCAGATACACCTCGTCGACGGTGCCGATCTTGTGCCCGTCGCGGTCGTACGCCTTGCGGCCGATCAGGCTGCGCGGATCGATGTCGGTCTGCACGGTCCCTCCAACTGGTCGCACATGCTCCCTTACCCTACGAAAGGGCACATCGCGGGTATCGGCCACTCGAACTCCATGGCGAGACCTCGCTGGTAGGCTGGCCAGTGGCTGTCGACCCCGTGCGGGAGAGCCATCCGGTGAGACTGCCGGAGGCGCCGAAGGAGCAAATCCTCCCCGGAAACTCTCAGGCCCCCGTACCGCATGGACGAGGTCACTCTGGAAAGCAGAACAGGTGTCGGACGGCATCGGTTCTCACCGACGGTGAAAGCCGGCCCGCCTCGCGGCGGACCGGTGAAACTCTCAGGTTGATGTGACAGAGGGGGAGGCCGTCCGGGCACCCGTGTATCGGTGCCCCTCGCAGGTCGCGCCAGACCAGGAGGCCTCCCGTATGACAGACCACCGCACGCCGCTCTCGCAGCTGGAGCGTGGCACGCCCTTCGAGCGGCGCCACATCGGCCCCGACGCCGCCGCCCAGGCGAAGATGCTCGCGCAGGTCGGCTACGGCTCGCTCGACGAGCTGACCGCCGCCGCGGTGCCCGACGTGATCAAGAGCGCCGAGGCCCTCCAGCTGCCCGACGCGCGCACCGAGGCCGAGGTCCTGGCGGAGCTGCGCTCCCTCGCCGACCGCAACAAGGTCCTCGCCCCGATGATCGGTCTCGGCTACTACGGCACGTTCACGCCGCCGGTGATCCTGCGGAACGTGATGGAGAATCCGGCCTGGTACACCGCGTACACGCCGTACCAGCCCGAGATCTCCCAGGGCCGCCTCGAAGCGCTGCTCAACTTCCAGACCGTCGTGGCCGATCTGACCGGCCTGCCGACGTCCGGGGCCTCCCTGCTGGACGAGGGCACCGCCGCCGCCGAGGCCATGGCGCTGGCCCGCCGGGTCGGCAAGGTGAAGGACGGCGTCTTCCTGGTCGACGCCGACGCGCTGCCGCAGACCGTCGCCGTGATCCGCACCCGCGCCGAACCGGCCGGTGTGGACGTCGTCGTCGCCGACCTGGCCGACGGGATCCCGGCCGAGGCCGCCGAGCGCGGTGTCTTCGGCGTGCTGGTCCAGTACCCGGGCGCCTCCGGAGTCGTACGGGACATCAAGCCCGTCATCGACCAGGCGCACGAACTCGGCGCCGTCGTCACCGTCGCCGCCGACCTGCTGGCCCTCACGCTGCTCACCTCACCCGGTGAGCTGGGCGCGGACATCGCGGTCGGCACCACCCAGCGGTTCGGCGTCCCCATGGGCTTCGGCGGACCGCACGCCGGATTCATGGCCGTACGCGAGAAGTTCGCCCGAAGCCTCCCCGGACGGCTCGTCGGGGTCTCCGTGGACGCCGACGGCAACAAGGCGTACCGGCTCGCGCTCCAGACCCGTGAGCAGCACATCCGGCGCGAGAAGGCCACCAGCAACATCTGCACCGCCCAGGTGCTGCTCGCCGTGATGGCCGGAATGTACGCGGTCTACCACGGCCCCGACGGGCTGCGCGCGATCGCCGAGCGCACCCACCGCTTCGCGACCGTCCTCGCCGACGGTCTGAGCGCCGGTGGCGTCGAGATCCTGCACGACTCGTACTTCGACACGCTGACGGTACGGGTGCCCGGCCGGGCCGCCGACGTCGTGGCCGCCGCCCGCGAGGGCGGGGTCAACCTCCGCCTCGTCGACGGCGACCTCGTCTCGCTCGCCTGCGACGAGACCACCGGGCGCGCCCAACTCACCGCCGTATGGACCGCCTTCGGCGTCAAGGGCGACATCGAGGCCCTGGACGCGGCGTCCCGCGACGTGCTGCCGGACGCGCTGCTGCGCACCGACGACTACCTCGCGCACCCGGTCTTCCACCAGCACCGCTCCGAGACCGCGATGCTGCGCTATCTGCGCAGGCTCGCCGACAAGGACTACGCGCTGGACCGGGGCATGATCCCCCTCGGCTCCTGCACGATGAAGCTCAACGCGACCACCGAGATGGAGCCGGTGACCTGGCCTGAGTTCGCGGCGCTGCACCCCTTCGCGCCGGCCGACCAGGCGCGCGGCTATCTCACGCTGATCCGCGAGCTGGAGGAGCGCCTGGCGGAGGTCACCGGCTACGACGCGGTGTCCCTCCAGCCCAACGCGGGCTCGCAGGGCGAACTGGCCGGGCTGCTGGCCGTACGGGCGTACCACAGGGCCAACGGCGACACCGGCCGCACCGTCTGCCTCATCCCGTCGTCCGCGCACGGGACGAACGCGGCGAGCGCCGTCATGGCCGGCATGAAGGTCGTCGTCGTGAAGACCCGCGAGGACGGCGACGTCGACGTCGAGGACCTGCACGCCAAGATCGAGCGTCACGGCGACGAACTGGCCGTCCTGATGGTCACCTACCCCTCCACGCACGGGGTGTTCGAGGAGCACATCACCGACATCTGCGCGGCCGTGCACGACGCCGGCGGTCAGGTGTACGTCGACGGAGCGAACCTCAACGCGCTGGTGGGGCTGGCGAAGCCGGGCCGGTTCGGCTCGGACGTCTCGCACCTGAACCTGCACAAGACCTTCTGCATCCCGCACGGCGGCGGCGGCCCCGGCGTCGGCCCGGTCGGCGTGCGCGCCCACCTCGCGCCGTACCTGCCCAACCACCCGCTCCAGCCCGCGGCCGGACCCGCGACCGGTGTCGGACCGATCTCGGCGGCCCCCTGGGGCTCCGCCGGAATCCTGCCGATCTCCTGGGCCTATGTACGGCTGATGGGCGGCGAGGGCCTCAAGCGTGCCACGCAGGTCGCCGTCCTGGCCGCCAACTACATCGCCAAGCGCCTGGAACCGCACTTCCCGGTCCTTTACGCGGGTCCGGGCGGGCTCGTGGCCCACGAGTGCATCGTGGATCTGCGTCCGCTGTCGAAGGCGACCGGCGTGAGTGTCGACGACATCGCCAAGCGGCTCATCGACTACGGGTTCCACGCGCCGACCATGTCGTTCCCGGTGGCCGGCACGCTGATGATCGAGCCCACCGAGAGCGAGGACCTGACCGAACTGGACCGGTTCTGCGAGACGATGATCGCGATCCGCGCCGAGATCGAGAAGGTCGCGTCGGGCCAGTGGCCGGCGGACGACAATCCGCTGCGCAACGCTCCGCACACGGCCGCCGCCCTGGGCGGGGAGTGGGAGCACGCGTACAGCCGTCAGGAGGCGGTCTTCCCGGCCGGGGTCTCGCCGGCCGACAAGTACTGGCCGCCGGTCCGCCGGATCGACGGTGCGTTCGGTGACCGCAATCTCGTGTGCTCGTGCCCGCCGCTGGACGACTACGACAACTGACGGACGGCACAACTGCGTCGGGGCCGGTGCGGAGTGAACTCTCCGGGCCGGCCCCCTTCGTACGGACGGCGTCAGGCCGCCGTCATCACCTGTCCGCTTCCGGACGGCCGGTGCGGCGCGATGATCTGGCCGTCGGGCAGCAGCTCACCGGTGTCCTCGAACAGAAGGACGCCGTTGCACAGCAGGCTCCAGCCCTGTTCCGGGTGGTGAGCCGCGAGACGCGCGGCTTCCCTGTCGGCTGATTCGGCTGTCGGGCAGGCTGGCTGGTGCTGGCACATGGATGGTTTCTTTCGCTGCGTCGTGGTGACTGTCCTGCGGCTCGATGTATTCATGGCCGCCCCCGGTTTCTATTGGTCCGTACCCCAGTGTTGCCCCACGGGCGTCGTTCCGCAGGGATTTCGCGGCAGCGCTCGTCTCTGCTTAAGGACGTGTCACCCGCCCGGACGGTTCAGCCCAACTGGGGTGTCCCTTCGGGTGGTTCGGGGTGGCCCATCAGGACTAGTCCGGACGGGCCAGCAGACTGCCCCGTGACCTCTGTGGGTCACGGGGCAGTGTAAGCCGCTCGGGGCGGTCGGGAGACGGTCCGGCCGTCGGCCGTCCGACGGCGGCCACAGGGGGACCGCTCAGGCAGGGGCGCTCAGCAGCGGGGCGGAGGAGGCCGGGGCCGCCGGGAGCCCCGAGGTCAGGCGCAGGCCCATCATCGGGAGCAGATCGGCGACACGGTGCGGCCGGTGGGCCACGATGCCCGGCGGGGCGGGCGCGAGCGGGATCAGGAGATCCGCCGGAGCGGGAGCACCGGTCGAGGCGTCCGCCTCGATGTCCTGATGCAGCCACAGCGTGAGCATGTAGAGCCCGGGCACCGACAGCAGCCGTGGCTGGTACGGGGAGTTCAGCGTCTCGGCCTGGCGCACCGCCCGTTGTGTGGCGGAGATGTAGGGGCCCTCGAAGAAGCGCGAGAACGCCCAGCCGTCCGGGGTGAGCATCGTGTCGGCGGCCGCGACGGCACGGTCGCCGCTGTGGATCTGGAAGCGCCAGCCGGCCAGCCGGGTCTGGGGCGCGTCACTGCTCGGGGCGATCTGTTCCAGTACGTGTACCGGAAGGGGCAGTTCGGGGCTCAGCGGTCCCTGGACGGACCGGAGAGCGGGTGTACGGGCCTCGCGCACGGCGGTGGGAGAACCGAGTGCCGCGAGGACGCTGCGCAGGGCGGGCGCTGGAGCCAGGGGGACATGCAGCGGCATGATGGGTTGCCTCTCGCTCAGTAGGCACAGTCAAGCGTGTGTCATGCGGGGTGCGGGTGCGGACGTCGCTGTCGGCGCACGTGGTCAGAGGAGGGCCCAAAGCCGTGGCCGGGCTCCGACTCTCTGCCTCGTTCCCACACACTTTATACGATGCGTGTTCACAGAATGTTTCTTCTAGCTGTCGCCCGTATTGCGCACAAGGGCATATCCGGTCCATCTCGTTCGGAATCGTCATCGATGAACCGTGAGATGAACGGTGAACGCAGGCTTCTGGCCTGGGGTTATTCGGCTGGAGCGGTAGGCCGAAACTCGTCCGCGTTTTCTGCCGCCGGGACGGGCAGTGAAATTGCTCACTGACCATGCCGAAGGAATGTGCCGCGAGGCAGTTCTGTCCACTCTACCGGGCGCGGCGCGCAAACGGGGCGTTATGGATCACTCAGTCTGGGCACTATCGATCGTGAAGCGATGCCCGGGGCAGCCGGGACGCCGACGTGAAGGAGGAACCCTCCGATGGGGGAGAAGGTCGAATCGGGCGGTACCGGCCTGTCCGATCGGCAGAAATACCGCGCGAAGCTCCAGCAGTGCCTCGCGGTGCTGGGGCGGCTGCTGGGGGAGAAGCGGTTCGACAGGCCCCGGAATCTGATGGGTCTGGAGATCGAGCTGAATCTCGCCGGTTCGGACGGGATGCCGCGCATGATGAATGCGGAAGTGCTTGAGCGGATCGCCAGTCGTGATTTCCAGACGGAACTCGGAATGTTCAATCTGGAAGTCAATATCGCTCCGCACCGACTCGGTGGACGTGTTCTCGACCAGCTCGCGGAAGAACTGCGCACGGGACTCGGATATGCCCATCGCAAAGCGAATGAGGTCGATGCCGGGATCGTGATGATCGGCATTCTGCCGACGCTCTCCCTCGACGACGTGGTCTCGACGAACCTCTCGGACGCGGACCGCTACACACTTCTCAACGATCAGATGGTGGCCGCGCGTGGCGAGGATTTCGCGCTCGACATCGACGGGGTCGAACGGCTCACGTGCAGCTCACCCTCGATCGCGCCCGAATCCGCCTGTACGTCCGTGCAGTTGCATCTCCAGGTCACACCGGACCGCTTCGCCGACGTGTGGAACGCGGCGCAGTGCGTGGCCGCCGTACAGATCGCGGTCGGCGCCAACGCGCCTTTCCTGTTCGGAAAGGAGCTGTGGCGCGAGTCCCGGCCACCGCTCTTCCTCCAGGCGACCGACACCAGGCCGCCGGAGCTCCAGGCGCAGGGCGTCCGGCCCCGGACGTGGTTCGGCGAACGCTGGATCGACTCCGCGTACGACCTCTTCGAGGAGAATCTGCGCTATTTCCCGCCGCTGCTGCCGATGAGCGACGGCGAGGATCCGCTCCAGGTCCTGGACGAGGGCGGTACGCCGCGGCTCGCGGAGCTGGTGCTCCACAACGGCACCGTCTACCGGTGGAACAGGCCCGTGTACGACGTCGCCGACGGGCTCCCCCATCTGCGGGTCGAGAACCGCGTCCTGCCCGCCGGGCCGACGGTCACGGATGTCGTCGCGAACGCCGCCTTCTACTACGGTCTGGTGCGCGCGCTCGCCGAGGAGGACAGGCCCGTCTGGACGCGGCTGCCGTTCGCGACCGCCGAGCGGAACTTCGAGACCGCGTGCCGCGACGGTATCGAGGCCCGGCTCCGGTGGCCGCGCGGTGGCCGCGCCGGCAACGGTGTCGCCGAGATGTCGGCGGTCCGGCTCGTCCGCGACGAGCTGCTGCCGCTCGCGGCGGCGGGGCTCGACGCGTGGAACGTGGAACCGGCCGACCGCGACTTCTACCTCGGGGTGATCGAGGGGCGCTGCGAGCGCCGCGTGAACGGTGCCTCGTGGCAGGTGGACACCTACCACCGGGCCCAGGAGGCCGGCCTCCGCCGAGAGGCGGCGCTCGCCGCGACGACGCGGCGCTACGCCGAACTCATGCACCAGGGAGACCCGGTCCACACCTGGCCGGTGGGCTTCCCTGCCCCGGCCCGCATGCCGGACCTGTCCGCCTGACGGGCGCGGGCGCGGGCGGAAGGCGGAGGGCTAGGGCCTGTCGTTCGGATCTTGCCGGGCTCGCGGTCCCTGGCACGCACGTCCGCCGCGTTGTCGTCGGTCGCCAACGCTCCGCGTTGTCTCCCTCCTCCGCCTTGCGACCGCACGCACCAGACCCCGCTCCCTGATCCGGCCTGATCCAAACGACAGACCCTAGCGCTTTGTGCCGCCCACCGACATGATCGCCTCGATCATTACCGCCTGGATCTCTGCCGGGTCGCTCACCTCGTAGGCCGCGCCGCCCGTGATTCGGGCGACCTCGTCCATTTCCTCGCGGTCCGCCTCCGGGCCGACCGCGATCGCGATCAGGGGGACCGGGCGCCTGGGGTCGGCCAGCTTGCGCAGTTCGGCCATCAGGGCCGTGCGGGCCGCGGTGTCCGTGTCCGGGCCGCCGGTGAGGATGATGACCGCGTTGCACTTGCCGCTCACGTACGACGACTGGGCTTCCTTGAAGGCGGCCAGCGTCGTGTCGTACAGACCGGTCGCCGCGGCCGAGCCCGCCGGTACGGGCGCCAGTGCGGAGACCGCGTCCGAGAGGCTTTCGCGGTGGGTGGCGCCGTCCTTGGCGCGTTCGCCGAGGGGCGCGGTCTCCGACAGCTTGCGGTAGTCCTTGGCGCCGTCGAGAGCCGCCGCGAAGTCCCACAGGCCGACCTCGTCCGCCGGCGTGAACTGCTCGAGTGTCTGGAGCATCGAGGTCTTCGTGACGTCCATGCGGGACTCGTCCCCGCGGCCCGGTACGGGCCCGGCCATCGAGTCCGAGGTGTCGACGACGACGGTCAGCCGGGCGTCCTGCACGGTGACCGTCCACATGCCGAGCGTCTCCTCGACCATGTCCGTCGTCGGGGGCTGCGCCTTCGTCAGGGCGAACGGCTGCGGCGCGCGGCCACCCGCCGTACGGACCAGGCCGCCGGGCACGACGGAGTGGCCCGTACGGAACCCGTGCTCCGCCATCGTGCGCTGGGGCCCCTCCTCGCTCAGGAGGGAGATGAACCGCATCGCGGCGCGGCTCTCCTCCGTGGTCAGATCGGCCTCGTTGACCAGGTTCAGCGGGTAGTTGAGGACCGGGGCCGCGTCCGTCGGATAGAACAGCTGGAGGTCGGTGGCGCCGTCGTCGGCGGAGTTGTGGACGAACGCGGCCTGTTCGGTGAGGAACACCGCCTCGTTGCCCCGCGCGTTGTCCGACCGGCCACGCACCAGGGACCGGACCACCTGGCCGTCCGATTCGGAAACACGCTCCGCGAGCGCCTCGGCGGTGGCGGCGATCCGTGTGTCGCTGTCCGGCTCCTCCTGCCGCGTGGACGCGACGACGCTGCTGAACGCGAGCAACCCGGTGGCGCTGCGCGCCGGATCGGCCGCGCCGAGCCGCAGCCCGTCCTTGCCGGCCGCGGCGGAGGTCAACTCCGCCCAGGTGTAGGCCTTCTCGGGCCAGCCGAGCTTCGTGCCGGCGGAGGGGACCGCGGCCAGCGTCACCGGTGTGGTCGCCGCGTTGCCCGCAGGGGTCAGCGCGACACCGTCGCCCGCGTCCAGGGCGCGCTCGACCCACACGTCGGAGTCGGGCAGCCAGACCTCGTAGTCCGGGGCGCTCGAGCCGGTGGCGAGACCGTCCGCGATCTCGTAGTTCTCGCGCGCGTCGACCCGGACGTCGATGCAGCGGCCGTCGGAGGTGACGTCGTTCCTGCGCGCGTTGTCGGCCACGGCCCGCACGGCGGGGGCGATGTCCGGCGAGGCCGCCAGGTCGATCCGTACGGCCGAGCCCGTACAGCCGTCGGCGAAGGACAGCAGACCGCTCTGCGCCGCGACACCCGTCCCCGCGGCCACGCTGAGCACGAGAGCCGTGGCGATCAGTACGGTGCGACGGCGCGGGCGACGGCCCCTGGTGCTGTCCGTCGCTTCGGCGTCGGGCAAGCTGTGACGTTCCATGGCGGTGGTGCCCCTCCTTGACCTGAACAAGGAAAATGGGGGACCTCGGCCCGCTGAAGAATGCCCGTCCCCCGACGTGTAGCGCGATCTTCGTACCCGCATTCGAGACACTAGCGGGACGGGAAGGGGCTTGCGGCGCGATTAGTCAACTGGAGGCAGCTGTGCAGTCGGAGGCGGGCCGCGTGGCCGATTCTCTTCCCCAAGAAGCTCTGTCGCGCAAGATGCTGCGGTCCGAGGTGCTGATCGTCCTGGCGCTGTCGCTGGGAGCGAGCGGAGTGTCGGCGCTGATCAGCTTTGTCGGATCGGTCACCAAGCCCGGTGGACTGAGCGATCAGGCGGCCACACTCAACGGTTCGCACGCGCCAGGACGTCCATGGCTCGATCTCGCCTGGCAACTGTTCGGCATCGCCAGCTCATTGGTGCCTGTGGTACTGGTGGCGCACCTGTTGCTCAGAGAGGGCAGCGGACTCCGCGATCTGGGGTTCGACCGACGGCGGCCGTGGTTCGATCTCGGCCGTGGCGCGCTGATCGCCGCCGGCATCGGAAGCGCCGGGCTCGCCTTCTACATCGCCACGCGCGCCGCCGGGTTCAACCTCACCGTGGTGCCGGAATCGCTGCCCGAGGTGTGGTGGAAGTTCCCGGTCCTGATCCTGTCAGCGGTGCAGAACTCCGTACTCGAAGAGGTCATCGTCGTCGGGTATCTGCTGCGCAGACTCGATCAGTTGGGGTGGACACCGATGGCCGCCCTGGTGGCCAGTTCGGTGCTGCGCGGGTCCTACCACCTGTACCAGGGCATCGGCGGTTTCATCGGGAACATGGTGATGGGCGTGGTGTTCGTCCTGGCCTACCGGCGCTGGGGGCGGGTCGGACCGCTGGTGGTGGCGCACGCGCTGCTCGACATCGTGGCGTTCGTCGGATACGCGCTGCTCGCCGGACACGTGGACTGGCTGCCGACGCCGTAGCAGGCGGGCGCCGGCAGCCGTGCGCTCAGGGGGCCGCGAGGAGTTCGCCGTCGATGACGGTGACCGCGTGGCCCGTGAGCAGCGTCCGGGAGCCGCGCAGTGAGGTGCGGACGAGGCCGGTACGGCCGGACCCCTGGAGCCCGGTGAGTTCGTCGCGGCCCAGGCGGGCCGACCAGAACGGGGCGAGCGCCGTGTGCGCGCTGCCCGTGACCGGGTCCTCGTCGATGCCGACGCCCGGGAAGAATCCGCGCGACACGAAGTCGTAGCCGCGGTCCGGGTCCTCGGCCGCCGCGGTGACGACGACGCCGCGCCGTGAGAGGGCTTCGAGCGACCGGATGTCCGGTGTCAGTTCCCGTACGGTCCGCTCGTCCGCCAGCTCCACCAGCAGATCCCCGATGTGCGACGCGGTGTCGTGCACCGAGACCGGGGCGGCGCCCAGGGCCGCGGGAACGCCGTCCGGGATCGCGACCGGGGTCAGCGACGACGTCGGGAAGTCGAGGGTCAGCCCGCCGTCGTCGTGCGCCGTCGCGCCGAGTACGCCGCAGCGCGCGGCGAAGCGGATCGTGCCCGTCGCGAGTCCGGCGGTGTGCAGGACATGGGCGGTGGCGAGCGTGGCGTGCCCGCACATGTCGACCTCGGTCGCCGGGGTGAACCAGCGCAGTGCCCAGTCGGCCTCACCGCCGGGCGCCAGTGGATGGGCGAACGCCGTCTCCGAGAGGTTCACCTCCCTGGCGACCCGCTGGAGCCAGGTGTCGTCGGGGAACGGGCCGGTGTCCAGGATCAGCACTCCCGCGGGATTGCCGGCGAAGGGTCGGTCGGTGAACGCGTCGACGATTCGAATACGCATGCTCCGGACCGTAGGAGAGCGCGGAAGCCGCAGGCCAAGGCCAATCCCGGACGACTGGCATCGGAGATGGTTGCTAAACGAACTGTTCCGATATATCGTTGAGCCATCGCGACAGACTCGCGACTGATCAACGATGGAAGGAGCGTAGCGATGCGTTCACATGGACACGAGCAAGATCACGGACATGGGCAGTGCGGGCCCGGCCATCGGGGTCGGGGCGACTTCGAGGGACGGCGCGGGGCCTTCGGACCGTTCGGGCCGAACTTCGGACCCCCCTTCGGGGGTGGCGGACGAGGCCGTGGCGGAGGCAGGGGCAGGGCGCGGCGCGGCGATGTACGCGCGTCGATCCTGGCGCTGCTGAAGGACCGGCCGATGCACGGCTACGAGATGATCCAGGAGATCGGCGAGCGCAGCTCGGGCGCCTGGCGCCCCAGCCCCGGTTCGGTCTACCCGACCCTTCAGCTTCTGGAGGACGAGGGGCTCATCACCAGCCGTAGCGAAGGCGGCAAGAACCTCTTCACGCTGACCGAGGCCGGTCGCGCCGAGGCCGAATCCGGGCCCGACGCTCCGTGGGAAGAGGCCGGGCGCGGTGTCGACTGGGAGACGATGAACGAGATCCGGCAGGCCGGCTTCGGTCTGATGGAGGCGTTCGGACAGGTCTGGAAGACCGGCTCCGCCGACCAGCGCACGAAGGCTCTCGCCGTTATCAACGACGCCCGCAAGAGGCTCTATCTGATCCTCGCCGACGAGGACTGACCCAGACGGGTGCCTCTTGGCCCCGTACGGCTCACGAGGGCCCCGTGGCGATCACCGAGATCGTCGCGGGGCCCCTTCGTATGTCCGGTCCGTCGCATCCGGTTTCTCGCGTCCGGTCGCTCAGGTGCGGGCAGCCGGCAGGAGCCGCCAGAACTCCGCCGAGTCGAAACGGTCGCTCGCCCGGGGGTGCGGTCCCTCGTCGTGGCAGTGGAACGCCGCCCAGAACACATCGCCGCGCAGGGCGTCGGCCGGCGCGTACACGCGGTACACGTACTGCCGTCCGTCGACCGCGAGCAGGGCGACCATCCAGTACATCGGATCTCCCCCCGGCGGTCGTCGCGGCATCGTCGTACCTGAGGGACGAACGCTCCGGCGTGATGGTTGCGCAGGGGTGTGAGGCAAGGCGGCGCGCGCCCCTTCGGCGCGTCGGTGCCGGATCTCATTCGTAAGGAGGAGAGGCCGCACTGCTGTGCCCAACTTCGGTGGGATGCTCGAATGCTCCCCGCCGGGGATGTTTTCCCCACCGGCCGGCTGATGAGGTGGGAGAGTGCAGAGCCCTACCCCGTGGTTGCCCGAACAGTCCGATTCGACCGTTGTCTCCGCCGTCTCGATCCGCGCGGACATCGACGCCGGACTCTCCGCCGAGCTCGCGGCCGTCGTGTCGGGAGCGCGCAGGAGGGCGCACCGGGACGGTGACCGGCAGATAGACACCGCCCACCTGCTCCATTCGCTGCTGGAGTCGGATCCCGAGGTGCGCGCGGCGTTCGACGGCGGTCCGCAGGTCGCCCGTGTCCTCGGCTATCTCGTCCAGCGGAGCATCGGCTACGGGCTGCGCTGGCAGGGGACGGTGGAGGACTCCGGCTCGGTCCCCGTCGTATCGACGCCCACGGTCCCCGGCTGGTCGCCGTCGGCCGTCACCGTCATGGAAGGCACCGTCGAACGGGCCCGGCGGCGCGGCGAGCCGAGGGCCGGTGGTCTTGATCTGCTCAACGCGCTCGCGTCCGACCCGGCCTGCCGCGCGGTGGACGTGCTTGCACGGGCCGGAGTGGACGCGCGGACGCTGACCAGCCGTATCGCGGACGCGTCTCACGGAGCGTGACGCCTTCACGAACCGACAGCGACGATCCGTCTCGACAGGTGTGAAAGTGCTGATGCCCCTGACGTCGACTGACATGATGTGTCCATGCACGCGTCTCAGGGGAGAAGCGTCGGCCTGGGACTCGCTCTCTTGTCGGCCTTCGCATTCGGCGGATCAGGTGTCGCGGCCAAGCCGCTGATCGAAGCGGGGCTCGATCCGCTGCATGTGGTCTGGCTCCGCGTCGCCGGAGCCGCGCTGGTGATGCTGCCTCTCGCCTGGCGCCACCGTGACCTCGTCCGCCGCAGGCCCGCGCTGCTGGCGGGCTTCGGGCTGTTCGCCGTGGCGGGCGTGCAGGCCTTCTACTTCGCCTCGATCTCCCGTATCCCCGTCGGTGTCGCCCTGCTCGTCGAGTATCTGGCGCCGGCGCTGGTCCTGCTCTGGGTGCGCTTCGTGCGACGCAGGCCCGTCACCCGCGCCGCCGCGGTCGGTGTCGTTCTGGCCGTCGGTGGACTCGCCTGTGTCGTCGAGGTGTGGTCCGGACTCTCCTTCGACGTGATCGGCCTGCTGCTGGCGCTCGCCGCGGCCTGCTGCCAGGTCGGCTACTTCCTCCTCTCCGACCAGGGCGGCGACCCCGTGGACCCGGCCGACGCGGTCGATCCGCTGGGCGTCATCGCGTACGGGCTCCTCATCGGCACGCTCGTACTCACCGTCGTCGCCCGGCCCTGGGGCATGGACTGGTCGCTGCTGGCCGGCCGCGCCGACATGGGCGGGTCACAGGTCGCCGCGCCGCTGCTGCTCGGGTGGATCGTGCTCATCGCGACGGTGCTCGCGTACGCCACGGGTGTCGTCAGCGTCCGCAGGCTCTCGCCGCAGGTGGCGGGGGTCGTCGCCTGTCTGGAAGCGGTCATCGCGACCGTGCTGGCATGGATCCTGCTGCGCGAGCACCTGTCGGCGCCGCAGATCCTGGGTGGTCTCGTGGTGCTCGTGGGTGCGTTCATCGCCCAGACTTCTACGCCGACACCCACGGCACGGGCCGGGGGAGTGGGCGACACGGAGCTGTTGAGCGGGGAAGCGACGCCTCGTGAATCCGCCGCCGGTGACGCCGCCGCGGTGGCCGATGGGGACGAAGTGCCCGAAGTGATCGGCGAGGGGGACGGGTTGTCCGCCGGACGGACGGCCACGTAGGCTGGCGATCATGCGACTGACAGTACTTCCGCCTCCCGCCGCCTGACCGCGGGCGGCCATCCGCTGACGAAGACCGGGCTCGGGCAGTCCCCGAGCGGTCCGTCGCTGCCCGCGAGACGGCGCAAGCGACCACCAACCCGTTCTTCACACGGAGAAGTCACGTGTCGATTTCCGCATCGTCCGCCGCCGGCCTGTCGGTCGGCCGCAGCCTGTTCTATCTCGTCGTCGCCGGTGTCGCCTGGGGGACCGCCGGGGCCGCCGCCTCGCTGGTCTACCGCATCAGCGACATCGGACCGCTCTCCCTCTCCTTCTGGCGCTGCGTCGGCGGCCTCGTGCTGCTGCTGGGCGCGCTAGCGCTGCGCCGCGGGCGCGCCGCGACGGATCTTCCGGCGCGGACCACGGCGGAGCCGCGCCGCCGCCGGCTGATCCGCGTCCTCGGTACGGGCGCGGGCCTCGCGGTCTTCCAGAGCGCGTACTTCGCCGCGGTCGAGGAGACCGGTCTCGCCGTCGGCACCGTCGTCACCCTCGGCGCCGGCCCCGTGCTCATCGCGCTCGGAGCGCGGCTGACCATGGGCGAACGGCTCGGCGGCAGCGGTCTGATCGCCGTGGTCGGCGCCCTCGCCGGCCTCGTCGTCCTGGTGCTCGGCGGTGACGGGGCGACGGTACGTCCCGCGGGCATCGCGTACGCGGTGCTGGCGGCGGCCGGGTACGCGGCCATCACCCTGCTCACCCGTTGGCTCGGCCGGGACGGCGGCACGGCCGACGCCCTCTCCACCACCGCGTGGGCCTTCGCCGTCGCGGCGTTGTGCGTGCTGCCGCTCGCGGCCGGCGAGGGACTGCTCCCGCACACGGCCGAACCGGCCCAGGTGCTCTGGCTGCTGCTGTACGTCGCCGCGGTGCCGACGGCCCTCGCGTATGCCCTGTACTTCGCGGGCGCGGCGGTCGTACGGTCCGCGACGGTCTCCGTGATCATGCTGCTGGAGCCGGTGAGCGCGGCGGTCATCGCGGTCGGTCTGCTGGACGAACAGCTCACCGTCGCCACCGTCGTGGGGACGCTGTTGCTGCTCGCCGCCGTGGTGGGTCTCGCCACGGCCGAGGCGCGTCTCGCCTCCGATCGGCGCAAGGCGGCGGTCCTCGCGTGACTCAGAGCACCGAGAGGTAGTCGGGCAGGCCGACGGCCGGATCCAGGTCGTCGGCCGGGACCGGTGTGCCGTATCCGCGTACGACGGGCACCACACCGGTCCAGTGGGGGAGCGACAGGTCCTCCGGTTCGTCGTTCGGGCCGCCGGTGCGGACCTTGGCGGACACCTCGCCGAGATCGAGGCTCAGTACGGCGGTCGCCGCCAGCTCCTTCGCGTTGGCGGGCCGCGAGTCGAAGGAGCGGCCCGGCACCACGTGGTCGACCACGGCGTCCAGCGCGGCGCGCCGCTCGTCGAGGTCGGTCACCTGGTAGGCGGTGCCGTGCACCACGACGGAGCGGTAGTTGATGGAGTGGTGGAAGGCCGACCGGGCGAGCACCAGACCGTCGACATGGGTGACCGTCAGACAGACCGCCAGCCCCGGGTCGGCGGCGTCGCCCGCCATCCGCAGCGGCCGGGAGCCGGTCGACCCGTGGACGTACAGCCGCTCGCCGACCCTGGCGTAGAGGGTGGGCAGGACTACGGGCGCGCCGTCGCGGACGAAGCCGAGATGGCAGAGGTAGGTCTCGTCCAGTATCCCGTGCACCAGCTCGCGGTCGTACGACGCCCGGTTGGCGGAGCGGGTGGGGACGGTGCGGTCCGTGGGGCGGTAGGTGGCGGAGGAGGGGATGGGCTCCGGCATTGCGTTTCTCCTATGTACTAGTGCATAGTTCTCTTTGTGCTAGGAGAGTATCGGATCAAAGGACGGCGTGCCGCCGAGATTTCCGCGAGCGTGGAGCGGGGCATCGGCGCCGGACAGCTGGCGCCCGGCCAACTGCTGCCACCGTTGCGAGAGTTGGCTCTGGAGCTGGGGGTCAACGCGAACACGGTGGCCGCGGCGTACCGCACGCTGCGCGACCGCGGCGTCATCGAGACGTCGGGCCGCAGGGGCAGCCGCGTGCGCGCCCGGCCGTCGAGTACGGCGCGCGGCTCGATCCGGGTCGACGCACCCGACGGCGTACGGGAGGTGTCTGACGGCAATCCGGATCCCGCCCTGCTGCCACCGCTGCACGACGCGCTCGCCGCCGCCGCGCGGCGCCACGCGGAGCGGCCGGGGCGGTACGGGGACGCCGCCGTCCTGCCGGAGCTCGCCCGGCTCGCCAGGGCCGGGCTGGACGAGGACGGTGTGCCCGACGGGCCGGTCGCCGTCACCTCGGGCTCGCTGGACGCGATCGAGCGGGTCCTGGCCGCGCACCTTCGGCCGGGCGACGCCGTCGCCGTCGAGGATCCGGGCTGGGGCGCTCTGCTCGACCTGGTGCCCGCGCTTGGGCTGCGGCCCGTGCCGATGGCACTGGACGAGGACGGGCCGCTGCCGGGGGAGTTGGAGCGGGCGCTACGGGCCGGGGCGCGGGCGGTCGTCGTCACCGACCGGGCGCAGAATCCGACCGGGGCTGTGGTGGGCGCGGCCCGCGCGCGGGAGCTGCGTACGGTGCTGGGAGCCCACCCCCACGTACTGCTCATCGAGGACGACCACGGTCACCGCATCGTCGACGAGCCGCTCCATCCGCTGGCCGGCGTCACGGACAGCTGGGCGCTCGTGCGGTCCACGGCCAAGGCGTACGGCCCCGATCTGCGGATCGCCGTACTGACGGGGGACGCGGTGACCGTCGACCGGGTGACGGGCCGTCAGCGGCTCGGTCCCGGCTGGGTGAGCAGGCTGCTGCAACAGGCGGTCGTGGAACTGTGGACGGCGGGCGCGGTCGACACCCCCGCGGTCGCGCGCGCGTACGGCGAGCGGCGCGACGCGCTGGTACGGGCGCTGGCCGAGCGGGGGGTCGAGGCGCACGGGCGGAGCGGGATGAACGTGTGGGTGCCGGTGGCCGAGGAGACGGGTGCGGTGGCGCGGCTGCTGCACGCGGGCTGGGCGGTGGCGCCGGGGGCGCGCTTCCGGCTCGCGGCGGCGCCCGGCGTGCGGCTGACGGTCTCGTCCATGACGGAGGAGGACATCGAGTCGGTCGCGGACGCGGTGGCCGACGCGGCGGGGGCCGCGCCGGCGCGGAGTTACGGCTGATCGGCGGGGGCCGCCGTGGGCGCCGCCGCGGGCGCCGGCTTCGGTTCGGCCGGCGGTGAGGCTTTCCGCGCCGCCGTGCCGCCGCTCCTGCTCTGGGTGAGCGCGGCGCCGACGAGCACGATGACCGCGCCGACCGGAGTGTTCCAGTGCAGCGGCTCGCTGAGGACCGCCACACCCGCGGCCGTCGCGATGACGGGCACGAAGTACGTGACCATCTGCCCGGTCGTCGGGCCCACTTCGGCGACGAGACCGTACTGGATCAGCAGGGCCAGGCCCGTGCCCAGACTGCCGAGCGTGATCACCGCGAGCAGCGGCACCACCGGGAAGGAGGTCGGCAGATCGGTGAACAGCGGTGTGACCACGGCCAGTTGCACCGTCGCCATGAACAACTGGGCTCCGGTGAGCGAGAGATGCGAGCTGCCGTTGCCCGCCAGGGTGCGGCGTACGTACACCCAGCCGACCGCGTAGCTCAGCGAGGCCAGCAGAGCCATGGCCGTACCGCCGAAGTCCAGGCCGGAGAATCCCTGCCAGGCGCCGAGCACGGTCAGGACACCGATGAAGCCGAGCCCCAGACCGCCGACGCGGCGCCGGGTGGGGCGGTCCTCGGAGAGCGCGACGAGCGACAGCAGCATGCCCCACAGCGGTGACGTGGCGTTGCAGATGCCCGCGAGGGTCGACGGGATGGTCAGCTCGGCGTACGAGAAGAGCGAGAACGGCACGGCGTTGAGGATGAACGCGGCCACCGTGAGATGGCCCCAGGTGCGGATACCCCGGGGCAGCCGCTCGCGCCGTACCGCTATCGCGACCGCCAGGACCGCCGTACCGAAGAACAGCCTGCCGAAGGTCACCTGGAACGGCGCGTAGCCATGGGTGCCGACCTTGATGAGCAGGAAGCTGAAGCCCCAGATCAGCGAGAGCACGCCGAACCGGATGCGCCAGTCGATCGCGGGGCGGCGGCTCACGGCAGGGTCGGGCCCGCCGGCGGTCGTCGGCGCCGGGGCGCCGGCCGGCGTCCTGGGCGGGGTGGTCGAGGCGGATCCGGAGCGTCCGGTGCGGGGCGGGGTCGCTGTGGTCATACGGCTACGATGCGGCCCGGCACCTCTTAGGACAAGCGAGAATTTCTCGACCCATTCGCGTAGCATCGCTTACATGTTGAACCTGGAGAGACTGCGGATCCTCGACGCGCTCGCCCGGCACGGCTCCGTGAGCGGAGCGGCCGACGGCCTCCATGTCACCACATCGGCCGTCTCGCAGCAGATGGCCAAGCTGGAGCGGGAGGTCGGACAGCAACTGCTCACCAAGCACGGGCGCGGCGTCCGGCTCACCGACGCGGGACGCCTCCTCGCAGACCACGCCGCGCGGATCATCTCCCAGGTGGAACTCGCCCAGTCGGACATCGAGGCGCGGCGCGGCCAGGTGGTGGGCGAGGTACGGCTGTCGGCGTTCCCCACGGCGGCCCGCGGGCTGTTCCCCGTCGCGCTCGCCTCGCTGCGCAAGGCGCATCCCGATCTGCGGGTGCGCTCGCTGGAGTTGGAGCCGGACGGCGCGATCCGCCAGGTCCTGCGGGGCGACCTCGATCTCGCCGTCGTACTGGACTGGAACAACAAGCGGCTGCCGGTGCCCGGCGGGCTGGCGACGGCGTCCCTGCTGGAGGACGCGGCCGATGTGGCGATGCCGGCCGATCACCCGCTCGCGGAGCGGCGTGACGTGGATCTGGAGGAGTTCGCCCACGACTCGTGGGTGTCCTGGCCGACGGGCGAGTTCTGTCACGAGTGGCTGGTGTTCACGCTGCGTTCGAAGGGGATCGAACCGAGGATCGAGCACATGGCCGGTGAGCAGCACACCCAACTGGAGTTGGTCGGCGGCGGGCTGGGGGTCTGCGTCGCGCCCCGGATGGGACGCGGGCGACTGCCCGAGGGCGTCGTGGCCGTGCCCGTACGGCAGAAGATGTTCCGGCACGTGTACGCGGTGTGGCGCGCCGACGCCGACCGCCGCCCGTCGATCAGGGCGGCGGTCGAGGCGCTGGAGGAAGCGGCGGGAGTGGTGAAGGCGGCGGACGCGGCGTAGCGCCTGAGAGCCCGGCCGGTATTCAGGGCCGTGATCGAGGCCGCTGACTCAGGCGAGTTTGATCTCGTCGCCCTCCACGGTGATCGACGCGGCTCCCAGCGGCTTGGTGGCCGGTCCCTTCTTCACGCTGCCGTTCGACGCGTCGAACTGACTGCCGTGGCAGGGACAGGTGATGGTGCCGTTCGAGATGCTCCCCACCGCGCACCCCGAGTGCGTGCACTCGGAGGAGAAGGCCTTGAACTGACCGGCCGACGGCTGGGTGACCACCACTCCCTCGGCCTCGAAGACCTTGCCGCCGCCCTCCGGGATGTCGGTGGTCCTGGCGAGTACCGTGCCCTGCCCGCTGCCGCCGTTCGCCCCGTCGTCCGCCGGAGCCTGCCCGACGGAATCCGATGAGTCGTCCGACCCGCAGGCGACGAGCGCCGCGCCCAGGCCGACCGCCCCTGCCGCCGCCACGACCGTACGGCGCGCCACTGTCCGGCCCGTGGTCGTCGGTGCGGTGTCCTGCGTTCCCGTCATGTCTGCTCCCTGTCCGTGGCCGGCTCCGGCGGCCGGGTTCTTCAGGGGGTACGCACCGCCCGATCGCGGTGTTCAAGCCCCCCAAGACTTTCTCAAAGTTTCAAGGACTTTCTGGGGAGATCGACATCCGGAACAGGCCGTTTCCTCGCCACGATCAGCCATCGGAGCGGTCGAGACCCGTGATTCCGGCAGCGACCGGCAAGTGGTCGCTCCCCGTCGCGGGCAGCGTGCGGATGTGGGCGACGGTCGCCGAGCGGGCCATGACCTGGTCGATCCGTGCCACAGGGAACGCGGTCGGGAAGCTGAGGGCGAAGCCCCTTTCCGCCACGTTCATCCGGGACGTCAGCGGGGCCAGCCCCCGGTCGTCGACCGTGCCGTTGAGGTCGCCCAGCAGGATCACCGCTTCCGTCGTCTCGGCGGCGACGGCCTCGCCCAGCAGCCCGGCGCTCTCGTCGCGCGAGGACGACACGAGGCCGCTCGCCCGGAAGCGGATCGACGGCAGGTGCGCGACGTACGCCGCGATCTCGCCGTGCGGGGTGGCCACCACGGTCCGCAATCCACGATTCCAGCCCTCCGCGATGCCCCGGGGCCTGATGTCCAGCAGCCGGGTGCCGCTCAGCGGATGCTTCGACCAGAGCCCGACCGTGCCCCGCACAGCGTGGTGCGGGTAGTCGGCGGCGAGGGTCTTCTCGTAGACCGCGAGCGCCGGGGGCATCAGCTCCTCCAGCGCGATGAGATCGGGCTCGGCCTCGGCCAGCGCGCGGGCCGTGCCCGCCGGGTCGGCGTTCTCGTCGCTGACGTTGTGCTGCACCACGAGAAGGTCGTACGAGTCGGCAGCGGCGCCCGGCAGGAACAGCCCGCCGAAGAGATACGTCCAGGCCACCACCGGCAGCAGCAGGGCCACCAGCGCGAGGGCCGAACGGCGCAGCAGCGCCAGGCCGAACAGCGGCACGACCGCCAGACCGAGCCACGGCAGGAACGCCTCCAGCGAACTGCCCAGGTTGCCCAGGGAGTTGGGCACGGCCCGGTGGAACGCCAACAGCACGGCCGTCAGCACCGCGAGCGCGGCGACCACCCGGCCCCGCGTCCAGGCCGACCGGGCCCTGGCGTTCCCCAGCGCGTCCGCCGGCCCGTCCCCCTCCGGAGTCCGCCGCCCCGTCCGCCGCAGCGCCGTCCAAACCGTCGACGGCACACCTCCGCGCGCCCGTGCCTGCTCCACCATGGCTTCCCATCCGCTTGATCTTGTCCATCAAGACGAACCACCAGGTGGAACAGTTGCCGTCTACGCGCGCGTGTCCGCCACGTCACCGTCCCACGCGGAGACGGTGGGAGCCGGGGGTGTCCAGCGGCGGGTACGCGGGACGGTCGGGGGTGTCCAGCGGGTACGCGGGACGGTGGAGCACGCGCACCGTGCCCGCCCCTGCCGGCAGAGTGCCTGTCGGCCGGCGCCGATGATCCCGGGAAACCCCATCAAGTGATCACTCGTTCACGTGTACGGCGGCCGGTCCGCGACCGGTGACGGTCGCGGACCGGGTGTCACTTCTGGGTCTGCTCTTTCCACTCCGCCTGTGCGTCGTTGAGCTCCTTGGCCACCTTGTCGGCGAACTCCTTGGCGGTCATGTCGCCGAGGAGCACCTTCTGGAAGTTCGGCTCGTTGCCGGACTTGCTGATCGTGTTCCAGTCGGGCAGGTAGTACGGCAGGTTGACGATCTTCGTCGAACCGTCGCTGAGCGCCTTCATGGCCGCGGCCGTCGGCTCCGCCTTCTGGATCCAGGCGTCGGACGCCGCGTCGATGTTCGCCGGTATGGAGCCCGCCGACTCGTTCCACGCGCTGTTCGACTTGTGGGAGGCGGCGAACTCGATGAACTTCCAGGCCGCCGCCTTGTTCTTGCTGTTCTTGAACAGACCGAGCCCGTCCACCGGGTTGGAGACCTGAACGCGCTCACCGTTCTCCTGCGCCGGATAGGGCAGGCCCTTGAATTTCTCCTCGCCCAGCGATTTCACATGGTCCTGGTACGACGCGAGATTGTGGGTCAGCATGCCGATGGTGCCGTTGTCGTACTGGGCGACCATCTTGATGAAGTCGTTGTTGACGTCGGCGGACGGCGTCACCTTCTTGTAGAGGGCGACGTACTTCTCCAGCGCCGCCACGTTCTTCGGATCGTTGACCGTCGTCTTGTCGCCCTCCCAGAAGGACGTGATGCCGGACTGCCCGTACATCGCGTCCATCGCCGGGGCGATCGATCCCGCGCCGCCGCGGATCGTGTAACCGAACTTGTCCGTCCCGGGCTCGGTGAGCTTCTCGGCGGCGTCGTAGAACGCGGACCACGTGGTCGGCGCTTCAAGACCCGCCCGTGAGAACAGATCCGTCCGGTACCAGAGAGTGCCGTTGTTGGTGGAGCTCGGCACCGAGTACATGGTGTCGCCGCGCCCGCCCGCCGCCTTCACGCTCTCCACCATCGACGGGACGAGCTTGCCCTTGAGCGGGCCCGCGTCGATACGGTCGCCGACCGGCTCCAGGACCTCCCGCACCACGAGGTTGGAGAGATACGCGGTGCCGACACCGCCGACGTCCGGCAGCCCGCCGCCGTCGATCGCCGTGTCGTACTTCTGCTGGACCTGGTCGATGGGCAGACCGACGTACTTGACCTTGATGTCCTTGTTCTGCTTCTCGAAGTCCTTGATGATCTGCGCCCAGATGTCCCGGCGCTCGCCCGTGTTGTTGTCCCACAGGGTGATCTCACCCTTGCCGGACCCCTCGCTGCCGCTCCCGCCGCTGCCGTCGTCGCCACACGCGGTGGCCGTCAGGGCGAGTACCGTCGCCAGGGAGACGGCCGCGGCCGTCCGCCCTCTGTCTGTCTTCGAGACTGTCATGATCGGCTCTTCTCTCTGAGGTCTCTTCCG
Source organism: Streptomyces sp. NPDC060366 (assembly GCF_042725135.1). NCBI lineage: Bacteria > Bacillati > Actinomycetota > Actinomycetes > Kitasatosporales > Streptomycetaceae > Streptomyces > Streptomyces sp. NPDC060366. The sequence goes on from NZ_JBHXDC010000029.1 coordinate 32,488, forward strand.
AGGTCTTTCGGGGGCTTGCGGGGGGGTTTCCGGGGTGGTGCTCGCGGGCTGTGCGGATCAGGCGGTGATACGGAAGTCGTCGAAGGCGGCCGTCCCGGCGAATCCCTCTCCGACCGGTGTCGCCGAGCCGTGCGCGGATCCGGGCGCTGTGGCGAACAGCCCCAGGAGCGCGCCGACCCAGCGCCAGGGTGTGGCGGTGAAGACCGGCCCCGAGGCGCGGAAGGCGTCCGGGGCGCCTTCCACGGACCGCACGGCGGCGGAGAACCGGCACCGTCCGCCCGCGCTCACCTCCACGCGCAGCACGGCGCGCGCGCCGGGCGCGGCGAGCGGACGCGCGGCGTCCCGTTCATGGGTGGCGCCGGTCTCGGCGAAGCGGTGCACCAGGTGGACCTCGCCGTCCGTGCCGCGTTCCAGACCGATCCAGGAGAAGGCGTCGCCGAGCACCGCGAGTCCCGCCCTGGCTCCCGGCTCCCCGCTCTCCAGGGCCAGTTCGACCGTGACGGTGAAGCTCTCCGCGGGCAGCCGCTGCACCAGAACGTGCGGCAGCCCGCGCAGATCGTGGGCCGTGTCCGTACGACGGCACGTCAGCCGTAGCCCGTCGCCCGGGTGCGGCACGGTCCAGCCGGGATCGGAACTCGCCCACCGTTTCGGCGGGTTGGCCGTCCACTGCCACTGGAGTCCGAACCGGCCGCCGGGGAACACGTCGTCCGTGGCGGGCGCCTGTACCGGCCGCCGGGGTGCGAGGGGTTTGCGGTGTACGCGCACCGGCTCGCCGTCCGCGCCGATGACCGGCCAGCCGTCGTCGCCCCAGCGCAGCGGCTGGAGATGCACCACCCGCCCGTAGGCGCCGCGTTCCTGGAAGTGCAGGAACCAGTCCTCGCCGGGCGCGTTGCCGGGGACCCACGCGCCCTGGTGCGGCCCGTTGATCTCCGTACGCCCCTGGGCCAGTACGGTCCGCTCCTCGTACGGACCGAAGAACTCCCGTGCCCGGAAGGCCCCTTGCCAGCCGGTCGACACCCCGCCGGCCGGCGCGAGGATCCAGTACCAGCCGTCGCGCTGATACAGCTTCGGCCCCTCCAGCGTGAACCAGCCGGGCAGCGAGTCCCCGTCCACGACGGTCTTCCCGTCGTCGAGGAGGCGGCGCCCGTCCGGGCTCATCCGGTGCCCCGTCAGCCGGTTCTTGACGCCCGAGCGCGATTTGGCCCAGGCGTGCACCAGATAGGCCTCACCGGTCCGCTCGTCCCACAGCGGACAGGCGTCGATGAGTCCTCTGCCGGCCTTGAGGAGGAAGGGTTCGCTCCACGGACCCGTGATCCGCGGGGCGTTGATCTGCTGGATGCCGTGGTCCGGGTCGCCCCAGAAGATCCAGAACCGACCCGCGTGGTGCCGGAGCGAAGGCGCCCACACCCCGCCGTCGTGGCGGGGCGAGGCGAAGTCGGCCGCCGGTTCGAGCCGGTCCAGGGCGTGCCCGACGAGCGACCAGTTGACCAGGTCGCGGGAGTGCAGCAGGGGCAGTCCCGGCGACCGGCCGAAGCTGGACGCGGTCAGGTAGTAGTCGCCGCCGACGCGGATGACGTCGGGGTCGGACCAGTCGGCGTTCAGCACCGGATTGCGGTACGTCCCGTCGCCGAGGTCGGCGCGCCACGGCAGGCTCATGACGGCGCCACCTCAAGGGCCAGGGCCGCCAGGGCCGCCGCTGCCGGGCGGTCGAGCCGGCCGTCCGCGACGACGGTGACGATCCGCCGCGACAGGGCGGCGCCCGCGGCCAGTGGCAGCCGCCGCTCCCACGCCAGTGACGAGCCCACGCCCGGGTACTGGCCGGTGCGGACGAACCACGGGTCCCGCCGGGTCTCCTCGTCACCCCCAACGAAGACCAGCGTCCATCCCTGACCGGCGAGCGCCAGCCACTCGGCGGTGCTCCCGTGCACCGCGTCCTCGCCGCTCGCGGTCGCGGTGAACACCTCGGGCCTCGGGTCCGCCGCGCCCTCCTTCGGGGCCCGCCAGAAGAACCCGCCGTACCCGGCACCCGGCCGCCCGTTGGTGGCAGGACTGCCGAAGGAGAGATCGGCGCCGGACACGTTGGTCAGCGTCGAGGTGAAGTCCAGGGCCCAGGCGCCGTCGGACAGCGAGTGCGCCCGGATCGCGCGCCGCTCCGAGAGGAGTTCGCGCCCCTCCCGGGTCCAGGACAGCTCCTGCGCACAGCCGTCGGGGACCGGCCCGAGCCAACCCGTGTGCTCCTGGACGCCGTGGTTGTCGAGCGCCACCGGGCCCTGGTCGCGTACATAGGTGCGTCCGCCCCAGAAGTTGACACCCGCCACGTCCGGCACGGCCATCGACACCCCGAGATGGTGCGCGTGGTCGGCGGGCCGCAGCTCGGTGACGACCAGACCGCCGAGGGTGCGCACCGGGTGCAGATACGGGCGCGGGGACAGCGCCGCGGGCAGTCGCGGCCGGTGTACGTAGTCGGCCACCGCGCGGCCGGCGAGGCGCAGGACCGTCGTGTCCTCGTCCGCGCCCGGTCGCGCGGCCCAGTCGGCGCCCAGTTCGGCGAACGTGGCCAGGGTTTCGGCGCTCTGCGCGACCAGCGCGTCCACGCCCTTGACGACCCGGCGCGGTCCGCTGTCGCCGTCCGCGCCGTACCAGGCGTCGGCGGGCAGCGGCGCGGGCGACGAGCCGGTCCTGACGGCCTCCAGGATCCGCATGAACGCGCCGGTACGGTGCGGCGGTACGACGAGTTCCGCGCCCTGATCCAGATGCGCGACCAGGTTCTCCAGCAGGTCCGTTCGCCCGTACACCGTCTCGACCGGCTCCCGGCCCGTACGCTCCACCCGCACCCGGTCCTGCTTGTACCAGAAGGTGATTCGCCCCTCGGTCCCGTGGACCACGACGTACGGCTCCGCGTTCCGCTCCGCGCACAGGGTGACGGCGACCGTGATCCGGGTGGAGCGCGCGGTCCGCAGCCGCAGACAACTGGTGTCGTCGGCCTCGATGTCGTTGGCCCGGAACTGCTCCAGCTCGATCCCGGAGATGTCCTCGGCCCGGTCGCTTCCGTCCAGGCGCAGGGCCGTCGCCACCGCGTGCGCCAGTGGGTTGGTGAGCACGCCGTCCACGACGTCCCGCCCGTCCAGCGACCGCCGTCCGGCCCAGGGAACGCGGCGGTAGTACGCCTCGTCGCGTACCCACGCCCCGGCGGCGCCGATCCCGCGGAGCCGTCCGATCGCACCGTCCCGGATCAGCTCCCCGATCGCGTCGACGGCATGGGAACCGAGGGACTGGAACCCGATCTGGCAGGCGGTGCCGCTCTTGTCCAGACCGGCGAGCAGCCGCTCGAACTCCGGGTAGGAGGCGGTCGTCGGCTTCTCCAGCAGGGTGTGGACCCCGTGGGCGGCGGCGGTGAGTGCGAGATCGGTGTGCGTGTGGATGGGGGTGCAGACGACGGCGATCCGCGCGCCCGTGCGCTCCAGCAGCTCACCGAGGTCGGCGGACTGCTCGGGCGCGGCGAAGCCCTCCAGCTCCGCCGGGGACAGCGGGTCCAGCTCGCAGACACCCACGAGCCTTACCAGGCCGCTCTGTTCGAGCCTGCGGATGTTGCGCAGATGCGAGCGGCCGTGACCACGGGCGCCGGCCAGCACCACGGGGAGGCTCATCCCTTCACCGCCCCCGCGCTGAAGCCGGTGATCAGCCACTTCTGGATGAAGGCGAAGACGATCACGACCGGTACGGCGGAGATCACACCACCGGCCGCGAGCGCCCCGAAGTCGACGCTGTCCGCGCCGATCAGGGTGGAGAGGCCCACCGGGATCGTCTGCTTGTCCTGATCCATCAGGAACATCAGGGCGAAGAGGAAATGGTTCCAGCTGTGCACGAAGGCGAAGGAGCCGACGGCGATCAGACCGGGCCGCAGCATCGGCAGCACGACGATACGGAACGCCTGGAGCCGTGAGCAGCCGTCGACCCAGGCCGCCTCCTCCAGGGAGTACGGCACGTTCTTGATGAAGCCGCTGATCAGGATGATGGAGAGCGGCAGTTGGAAGACGGTCTCCGCGATGACCACGCTGAGCGGGGAGTTGATCAGCGAGAGGTTCTTGAAGATCTGGAAGAGCGGCACCAGCATCAGCGCGCCGGGGATGAACTGCGAGCAGAGCAGCGCCAGCATGAAGGCCTGCTTGATACGGAAGTTGAACCGCGCGAGAGCGTAACCGCCGGCCAGCGCGACCGTCGTCGTACAGATCAGGGTGAACACGCCGATCAGCGCGCTGTTCTGGAAGAAGACGGAGAAACTCCGGTCGTTCCAGACCTTCTCGAAGTGGTCGAAGGTCATCGGCCACGGCACCAGCGAGGTGGAGCCCGCGGGTCGCAGCGAGAACAGCAGCATCCAGTAGAACGGCACGAGGGTGAAGAGGAGGTACAGCCCGAGCGGGAGATAGATCTGCCAGCGGGGCACCTCGTCGAAGGCGCGCTCGCGCCGCCGCTTCCGCCGCACCGACGGGGGCTTACGGCTGTCGCCCGCGGACACGGTGGAAGTGCCCTTCTCGGTCATGAGCGCGGTCACTTGTGATCGCCTCCGAACTTGCTCAGGCGCAGATAGAGAATCGAGCAGAAGAGGAGGATCCCGAAGGCGACGGTCGTCAGCGCGGTGGCGTAGCCGAAGTCGTGTGCCTCGAACCCGGTGACCGCGACGTACAGCGGCAGCGTGGTGGTGACGCCGGCCGGTCCGCCCTCGGTGAGGGTGAGCAGCAGGTCGACGTTGTTGAACTCCCACACGGCACGCAGCAGCGTGGAGAGGATGATCGCGTCCCGCAGATGGGGGAGGGTGATGTGGAAGAACTGCCGGAACCTGTTCGCCCCGTCGACCGACGCCGCCTCGTACAGATCCCCGGGGATGGACTGGAGATCGGCGAGGATGAGGATCGCGAAGAACGGCACCCCGCGCCAGAGTTCGGCCAGGACGGCGGCCCAGAAGACCGTGCCGGTGTCGGAGAGCACGGACGAGCCATAGGTGCCGATGCCCGCGTCGGCGAGATAACGGCCCACGCCCGTCGACGGGTTGTAGAGCAGCAGCCAGATCGTCGTCGTCAGTACGCCGGAGACGGCCCAGGGCGAGAAGACCATGGCGCGGGCGGCGGCGCGGCCCACGAACGTCTGGTTGACGAGCAGCGCGAGGATCAGACCGAGGGCGAGCTGGAGCGTGACCTCGGTGAAGACCCACTTGCCGGAGAAGACGAGGCTGTCCCAGAACAGCGGGTCGTCGGTGAAGATCCGCCTGAAGTTGTCGAGACCCGCGAAGCCGTTCCGCCAGGGTTTGGTGGCGTTGTAGTTCTGGAGGCTGTAGTAGAAGACGCTGAGCATCGGATAGGCGATGAAGCCCACCATCAGCAGTACGGCGGGGGCGATCAGCAGATACGGCAGGCGGCGTGGTGAGATTCCCGTGCTCTTGGTTCGGGTTGTACGGGACCCCGGCTTCTTGGGTGCCCCGGGCGGGGCGCCTGATGAGTCCTGCGCCACAGCTGAGGCCATGACCGGTTCTCCGTTCCTTCGGTGGAAAGGGGTGTGCGTTCCTGGCCGTCTCATCCGACGTAGGGGTCGGGGACCTCTCCGGGACGGGCGAGGAAGGCGAAGTCGCAGCCGGTGTCGGCCTGGGTGATCTGTTCGAGGTAGAGCGCGCCGTAGCCGCGTTCGTAGCGGGCGGGCGGCGGGGTCCAGTCGGCCCGGCGGCGGGTCAACTCCTCGTCGGAAACGTGGAGATGGAGGCTGCGGGCGTCGACGTCGAGGGTGATGAGGTCGCCGGTGCGGACGAGGGCCAGGGGTCCGCCGACGTACGACTCGGGCGCGATGTGCAGCACGCAAGCGCCGTAACTGGTGCCGCTCATCCGGGCGTCGGAGAGCCGGACCATGTCCCGTACACCTTGCTTGAGCAGATAGTCGGGGAGGGGGAGCATGCCGTACTCGGGCATGCCGGGGCCGCCCTTGGGTCCGGCGTTGCGCAGGACGAGCACATGGTCCGGCGTGAGGGCGAGCGCGGGGTCGTTGATGGTGCGCTGCATCTGCCGGTAGTCGTCGAAGACGACGGCGGGACCGGTGTGGTGCAGCAGATGGGGCTCGGCGGCGATGTGCTTGATGACGGCGCCGTCGGGACAGATGTTGCCGTGCAGTACGGCGACGCCGCCCTCGGCAGCGAGCGGGTTGTCGCGTTCGCGGATGACGTCGGAGTTGTGGACTCGCGCGCCGTGGAGCTGTTCGCGCATCGTGTCGTGCGCGACGGTGGGGCGGTCCAGATGCAGGACGTCGGTCAGCCGGGACAGGAAGCCGGGCAGCCCGCCGGCGAAGTGGAAGTCCTCCATCAAGTACCTGCCGCCGGGACGGAGGTTGGCGAGGACGGGCACGGTGCGGGCGACGCGGTCGAAGTCGGCGAGGCTGAGCGGGATGCCGGAGCGGCCGGCCATCGCGATCAGATGGATGACGGCGTTGGTGGAGCCGCCGAGGGCGAGGACGGTCGCGATGGCGTCCTCGTACGCGTCGGGCGTGAGGATCTTCGACAGGGTGAGGCCCTGCCAGACCAGCTCCACGATCCGCCGTCCGGACTCGGCAGCCATCCGCTCGTGCCCGGAGTCGACGGCCGGGACCGAGGACGCCCCCGGGACCGTGACGCCGAGCACCTCGGCGGCGGCGGTCAGGGTCGACGCCGTGCCCATGGTCATGCAGTGGCCGGGGGAGCGGGCGAGGCCGTTCTCCAGTTCCGTCAGCTCGCAGTCACCGATCAGCCCGGCGCGCCGATCGTCCCAGTACTTCCACATGTCGGTGCCGGAGCCGAGGACTTCGTCGCGCCAGTGCCCGGGAAGCATCGGCCCCGCCGGTACGAAGACGGTCGGCAGATCGACGGACGCGGCGCCCATCAGCAGCGCCGGTGTCGTCTTGTCGCAGCCGCCCATCAGGACGGCGCCGTCGACCGGGTAGGAGCGGAGCAACTCCTCGGTCTCCATCGCCAGCATGTTCCGGTAGAGCATGGGGGTCGGCTTCTGGAACGTCTCGGAGAGTGTGGACACCGGGAATTCCAGCGGGAAGCCGCCCGCCTGCCAGACGCCCCGCTTGACCGCCTGGGCGCGTTCCCGCAGGTGGACATGGCAGGGATTGATGTCGGACCAGGTGTTGAGGATCGCGACAACCGGCTTGCCGAGGTGTTCCTCGGGGAGATAGCCGAGCTGGCGGGTACGGGCCCGGTGGCTGAAGGAGCGCAGGCCCGACGAGATGTCGCTGCCGTACCACTGGTGGCTGCGCAGGTCCTCGGGGGTGAGGCGTCCGTCGGGGCGGGATGCGGCGGGTGTGTCGCCGTGGGTGCTCATGTCGGCCAGCCCGCGATCAGGCCGGCGACCTCGGCGCGTACCGGCTCGGGCAGTACGCGGCTCGGGGCCCGTACGTCGCGTCGGCACAGCCCCAGCGCGGCAAGCGCTTCCTTCACGACGGTCACGTTGTCGGCGGACTGCCGTGCCGCACGCAGCTCCTCGAAGGGCCGGATGCGCTCGAAGACCTTCATCGCCGTGCCGTAGTCCCCGGCGCGCAGCGCCTCCAGCATCCCCAGCGAGACGGTCGGGGCGACATTGACAAGACCCGAGGTGAAGCCGGTGGCGCCGCCCGCGAAGTACGAGGGCGCGTACATCTCCGCGAGCCCCGCCACCCAGACGAAGCGCTCCAGTCCCGCGTCCCGCGCGAACGCGGCGAAGCGCGCGGCGTCCGGCACGGCGTACTTGGCGCCGACCACATTCGGGCACAGCTCGCCGAGCGCCGCGAGGCTCTCGCCGGGCAGCCGCGGATCACGTATGTACGGCACGACCCCCAGCTCCGGCACCGCCTCGGCGATGGCCCGGTGGTAGTCGATCCAGCCGTCCTGCGACACGTAGGGGTGCACCGGCTGATGGACCATCACCATCGCGGCCCCGGTCTCCCGGGCGTGTACCGCGGCGGCAACGGCGGTCGGCACCTCCAGTCCGATGCCCACCAGGATCGTTGCCCGGCCGGCCGCCTCCTCGATGGTCAGCTCGGTGACCGTACGGCGCTCGTCGGGGCTGAGGGCGTAGTACTCACCGGTGTTGCCGTTCGGCGTGAGCGTGCGCACTCCGCCGTCGATCAGCCGGCGCAGCAGTGCCCGGTGCGCCTTGGTGTCGATGGTGTCGTCGTCGGTGAACGGCGTGACGGGGATCGCCACGACATCGGCGAGCGCGTCCCGCGACGCGAGAAGACCCTGGCTTGTCATATCTGGTCTCCCTCGGGGAACGCCCGCCGTACGAAGGAGGCGATGTGGTCGTGCAGGGCGAGTGCGGCGCCGGCGGCGTCACCGGCCAGGGCGAGGCGCAGGATCTCCCGGTGCTCGTCGGCCTCCCGGTCCCAGGACGGATCGGCCGCCCAGGCGACGGTGGAGACGAGTGCGGCCTGGTCGCGCACCTCGTCGAGCATCCGGGTCAGCAGAGGGTTGCCGCACGAGAGATACAGCTCGCGGTGGAACTCCCGGTTGGCGAGCGAGCGTTCGGCCTGGTCCACCGCCTCGTCGGCCCTGAACAGGGCGTCCCGGGCGGCGTCCAGGGATGCGTGCCGGGCGAGGGAACGCCGTAGCGCCTCCGGCTCCAGCAGCAGCCGTACCTCGTAGACCTCATGGGCCATTCCCGCGTCGACGGTCCGTACGGTGACGCCCTTGAACTGGCTCATCACGACGAGGCCGGTACCGGCGAGCGTCTTGAGTGCTTCTCGTACCGGAGTTTTCGACACCCCGAACCGCGCGGCCAGTTCGGTCTCGACCAGGGCCTGACCGGGGCTGAGACCGCCGGTCAGGATGCCGTGTTTGATCGCTTCCAGGACGAACTGGGTGCGGGAGGGAATCGGACTCGGAGCGAAGGCCATGGGCGCTCTCACATCTCGCGTATCGCGTCTCATATATGACGTACGAAGTACGACGCGATGAAAGTAGGACCGCTCAGATGTTTCGTCAATGCTTCGCGCAGAAGTTCTTCCGGGAAGTGGTAAGCGCTTGCTGTTTCAGCGCCGTCACGCGAGGCTGATGGGTCAACCGGTGGGGTAGGGGTGTCGTGACAGACGCGGTGTCCAGGTGGGAGGGGCCATGGCGGTACTCACGGGCAAGGCGGCTGTCGTCACCGGGGGCTCGCGGGGGATCGGCCGGGCTGTTGTTCTGCGGCTCGCGCGGGACGGGGCGGATGTGGTCTTCAATTACGCGCGGAGCCGGGACGCCGCGGACGATGTCGTGAGGCAGGCCGGGAAGGCGGGCGGGAACGTCACCGCGGTCCAGCTGGATCTGGCCGGGGCCGGCGCGGCCGAGGAGTTGATGACTACGGCCGGGCATCGGCTCGGCGGCCTGGACATCCTGGTCAACAACGCGGCCGTGCACACCGACGTCGTGCCCCTCGCACAGACGGCCGAGGCCGATTTCGACAGAGTGATGGCCGTGAACGCGAAGTCGGTGTTCCTCACGGTGCGTCACGCGGCGCGGCACATGCGCGACGGCGGGCGGATCGTGAACATCTCCACCCTCAATACGGTCTTCCCCGCACCCGGCAACGCCCCCTACGCGGCCAGCAAGGGCGCCCTCGAACAGCTGACGCTGGTGGCCTCACGTGAGCTGGGCGCACGGGGCATCACGGTCAACGCCGTATCACCCGGCGCCACGGACACCGACCTTCTGAACGCGGCCAACGAGCCCGAGAAGCTGGCGATGGTCATCGGAATGACCTCGCTCGGACGACTCGGCCGGCCCGAGGACGTGGCGGACGTGGTCGCCTTCCTCGCGGGACCCGACGGACGGTGGCTCACGGGCCAGAACATCCGCGCCAACGGAGGCGTCCTCTAGTCAATGAGGTGCTGCGGGCTGACCGCCTTGGTGCAGGTGAGCATCGCGGCGGAGCGAGAACTTCCGCCGCGAGCACTCCGGGCCCCGACCGCGCGCGTTGTTACAGGACGACGCCGCGTTGCTGGAGGGCGGCTGTTTTCAGAAGGGTCACCACAGCGGCGCTGTCGCGGCCGATCGCCACGCTGATCCGCTCCAGCTCCCGCTTCTCCGGAGGATCGCCGGACGCGCGGCCCTCCGACAGGATCGCCACTCGCCGCAGCCCGGCGGCGGCGAATCCGCACACCCCCGCTTCCCCGCCCTGGGTGGCGCCGTCGCTGCGCGGCAGCGTGACGAGGGTGACGTCGGCCTCCGCGATCAGCATGAAGCCGTCGATGGAGAATCCCGTCTGCTGACCGAGCGACCACTCCTCGATGCGGCCCGCCACGGTGTCCTTGATGCCGCGGCCGGTCTGGGCGTCGGCGTCGTCGGCGGTGGGCGGCGCGGTGATGTTCACGTCCAGGAGATGACCGCCGAAGGTGCGGTGGGTGAGGATCTGCCGGGCCTGCACCGGGTTGGTGCCCCGGGCGATCACGACGCTGCCCTGCGCGCGGAGACCGTTGAGAGTCGTGGCCTGGCGCGGCTGCGCGGTGGCCAGCTCGTCGGCGGTGCTGCGGTCCCAGTTCTGCCGGCACCAGTTACGGTCCGCCGCGGTCGTCGTCGCGAACTGAGTGGCCTGCGCGAGGAAGTCGTCGTAGACCTTCCGGACGTCCGGCAGTTCGAACAGCGCCGCGCCGCCGGCCGCGACGGCGGCGGTCGCGCCCAGCACCGCACGCTGGGGTGTGTTGTCCTTCGGCGCCGCTGCGCCCATCGCCTTGTAGACGGCCGATTTCGCGTCGCCGGGCGACCGATGGTCATACGTGATGTCACCGATTTTGAGCACGGTAACCCCTTCTCCCGGGGCCGTCGCGGGCCCCGTGTCCCGCTGCCCCGCTTCCCGTCGCGGGGCGGCAACACCGTCACGGTCCCACCGGAATACGTGCGGACGCCGGTATTCCACCCAAAAACATCGGTATCCGCCTGAACGGAACCGTTGAGGCTCCGTCAGGACGGGGCGAGGACGCAGAACTCGTGGCCCTCCGGGTCGGCGAGACAGGTCCATGGGACGTCGCCCTGGCCGAGATCGAGGTCGGTGGCGCCGAGGGCCCCCAGCCGGGCCACCTCCGCCTCCTTGTCGTCACCGGGGTACGGCAGCAGGTCGAGATGGACGCGGTCCGGCACGGTCTTCGCGCCGGGCGTGCGGAGGAATTCGAGGTACGGGCCGACGCCCCTGGCGGAGCGGAACGACGCTTGATCGTCGGTCACCTCGTGCGGTGTCCAGTCGATCGCCTCGTCCCAGAACCGGGCCATGGCCCGCGGATCCGCGCAGTCGACCACCACCGCGGCGATCGGGCCGGTGTCGCGGTAGATCTCGCGAGGTTCCAGCACACAGAACTCGTTGCCCTCGGGGTCCGCGAGGACCGTCCAGGGGACATCGCCCTGGCCCACGTCGGCGGGCGTCGCACCGAGAGCCCGGAGGCGCGCGATCAACTCCGTCCGATGGGCCGCGGAGGTGGTGGCGAGATCGAGGTGTACGCGGTTCTTCGTCGTCGTCTTGGGTTCCGGGACGGGGACGACGTCGACACAGACGGCGACCGGGTCCGGCCAGACGAGGCCGCCGGCGGGGCCGACGTAGGTGGTCTCGCCGGGGCGGTACGCACTCCAGCCGAGCGCCTCCGCCCAGAACCGGCCGACCACCGCGTCGTCAACAGCCTTGATGTTCACCTGAACAGGTCGCAGTGCCATGCCGGGGATCCTATGCACCGGCTCCGCGGCCGGGTTCCGTGCGCGTACGCCGGTCGTCACGCGAGAGGAGACGGACCGGGGTGACCTCTTGTGTGTGGAGGATGGCGTCGAACCAGTCCGCGAGCGATCCGCCGGAAAGGTGGTAGGCGGCGTTGTCGTCGGGGTCGTAGTCAGGACCGATCAGACGTGTCCTGGTCGGCGTATCGAGCCAGGTCCGTACAGAAGCCGGGCTGTCGGCGTGCAGGTCCAGAAGGTAGGAGTCCAGCCCGGTTCCGCCCAGGATCGCGTCGGCGAACTCCGTCGGCGGTGCCGGGACCGGGTAGGGCGCCATGCCGTGGTGGAACGTCAGGCCGATGGACACGTAACCGGCTCCGAAGTGCTCGCGGAGGTAACTGCCCGCGTTCCGGTGCGTCAGCGGTGGGGAGGAGGGAGAGACGGTCCGCGGATTGCCGTTGGCGGTGTGCGCGATACCACCCCAGTAGACGATCTTGTCCCCGGTGTGTTCGTGCCACCGGATCGTGTCCTCGGCCAGAGTCACCTCGATGCCGGCGAGACCGTCGAGCCGGTGACCCTGGCCCCGGCGAGAGCCGGCCACTCCGGCGAACCGGACCGGGTCATCGGGATGCCGAAGGTTGAAGGAGCGCATCCACCGGATGACATCGAGGATCTCCCCGGTCTGCCAGAAGGACCGGGCCTCGGCCAGCAGCGCCAGTGGATCCCCAGTTCCGCCTCTGATGTACTCGTCGAGCCCGACCCTGGACGCGTCGTCCCCCTCCAGCGCGAGTGAACGGAATCCCAGCTCCTCCACCAGCAACCGGACAACCCTGTGCGAGAGCGTGGACAGCTCGTGGGCCTGACGGGTCGAGGCGCCGACAGCCACGACCTCGGCATCGCGCACGATGTCGACCAGCGGCAGGAGATCGGTCAACGGAGCCTCGGGATCGAGCGTGGTGAGGTGGTGGGCGTGACGCCCGATCCACTGGGGCATCGTCTCGGTCATTGCCAGTGCTCCTTGATGGGCCCGATCGCTTCAGGGACGTGCATCCCTCGCGGCCGACGCCGCACACGCAGCCTCAGACATGAACCACAGTTGAGGTCAAGCCGGCACGTTCGGAGGCACCGATTAGGGGCCGAGCCGCCGACCACTACTGGAATCCCAGGTGATGGGAAAATCGAAATGGGTGTCCGGATAGGGTTCGTCGCTCAGTGTGTAATGCCACCACTCGCAGTCGTACGAGCGGAAACCGGAGGCATCCATGATGGAACGCAGATGTCGACGGTTCGCCGTTTCGACTCGTGTGATCCCCGTCGCGCCATGATGCGAGACCGAATCCATCAGGTCATGGTCACCGCCCATGGGGGCGAGTTCACCGGTGGCCAGGTGATACAGCGTCAGGTCGACGGTGCTGCCGCGACTGTGGCCCGACTTGACGGCCACGTATCCCAGGTCGAACATCTCGGCCCTGTTGATGTTCGGATAGTGCCGTGGCTTCGTCCGGCCGTCCTCCGGCTGTTGTGACCAGTGGAGAAAGCGGTCCACGGCGCGCTGAGGGCGGTAACCGTCCCAGAGCAGCAGGCCGAAGCCGAGGGATTCGGCCTCTCCTCGCGCCACTTCCAGAGCCGCGCACAGAGCCCTCGTGCCCACGACTCGATTGGCCAGATATCCGTCCACCGGTTTTCCGGTGAAGTTGTCCCAGGTGGCGTACTTGGCATCCCAGCGTATTCCGGGTACGAGCTCGTCCACGAAGACGAAATCGTCCCTCATCGACTCTTTCATCGGCTTTTCCCCGTCAACGCCAACGAAACCATCCGGTCGATCACTTCGGCGAGCGGCAGATCCGCGGCTGCCATCATCCTCGGATAGCGGCTGTACGAGGTCAGGCCCGGAAGAGTGTTGACCTCGTTGAGTACTATCTCTCCGTCGTCCTTGAGGAACATGTCCACCCGTGACAGTCCCCTGCACCCCAGGGCGCGGTATACGGCCTTCGCCGTCTCCTGGACGCGCGACCGGGACTCGGGGGGAATATCGGCGGGAACGATCGCTGTCGAGTTCTCGGAACCGCTTTCGGGTTCGGTCTCCTGATGGATTCTGAAGAAGCCGTGCGAGAGGGCGATTCGATCCACCTCGCCCGCCATCGGATCCGGCTCGTTCCCCAGGATGGCGCATCCGATCTCGCTGCCGACGACCGCCTCTTCGATCAGCACCTTCGAGTCGTACCGCCGTGCGGTTTCCACGGCGCTCGCCAGCTCATCCTCTCCGGATACCTTGGTGACGCCGAAAGATGACCCCGAACGGGCCGGCTTCACGAAGACGGGATAGGTCAGCCGGCCGGGATCGACGTTCTCGTCCGCCATCACGGTCCAGAAATCCGGCGTGGCGATTCCCGCGCTTCTGGCGACGGTGTAGGCAAGGGATTTGTCCATGCACAGAGCGGAACTCTGGACGTCGCAGCCCGCGTAGGGGATGCCGGAGAGCTCCAGCAGACCCTGTATCGCACCGTCCTCGCCGAGTCTGCCGTGCAGAACGGGCAGCACGACGTCCAGCCGGACCGTCCCGTATCGCCCCTGCTCCAGAACGAGCAGTCCGTGCACGCCTCTGTCCGGTGACAGCGCGACAGAACGGCAACTGCCGCCGTTCTCCCAGTCCGGGGCAGGGCTGTCACAGAGCTGCCAGGCGCCGTTCTCCGTGATCCCGACATAGAACGGTTCGTACTTCTCGATATCGAGGTGCCGGGCGACCTCCCCCGCGGACTTGACGGAGACGGAGTGCTCTTCGGAGCAGCCGCCGAATATGATTCCGACCTTCAGCCTAGACATGCTGATTCCTGCTTTCGAATTCAAGGCAGTTGGTGATGGAGTTCTCGACCGTGTCGCTCAGGGCGTGGTCCGTGTAGTAGGCGGTGTGCGGACTGATGAGCGCATTCGGCATCTCTTGGAGCCGCAGCAGGGATTTGCTTTCGATGGGCTCGTCCCTGCGGTCGGCGTAGAATATTCCTTCCTCTCCTTCGAGGACATCCAGCGCCGCGCCGCCCAATCTGCCGCTCTCCAACGCCTGAACAAGGGCCTGGGTATCGAGCAGTTGGCCGCGTCCGGTATTGATGACGAACGCGCCGTGCTTCATCCGCTCGATGCGCTGTCGATTGAGGAGATGATGCGTATCCGCGTCGAGCGGTGCGTGGAGCGTGACGATGTCGCTCACCCGCAGCAACTCATCGAGAGGAACGTAAGTGGCAGCTGTCCCGCGCTGTTTGTCATGGGCCAGTGTTCGGCAGCCGAAACCCCGCAGCCTCTCCATGACCGCCGTGCCGATGCGCCCGGTGCCGATGACCCCGACGGTCAGATCGCGCAGCTCTCTCCCGCGTACATCGTTCAACCGGTAGTCGTGCATGTCCGCGCGGCGGACGGTGGATTTCGCGTTCCGGACCGCCATCAGCATCAGCATCAGCGTGTAGTCGGCCACGCTGTCAGGCGAATAGGCGACGTTCTCCACGCGGATGCCGACACCGGCCGCGTACTCCACATCGATGTGGTTGTAGCCGATGCTCCTCGTGGAGACGTACTTCACGCCGGCCCGGCTGAACGCAAGAAGAGTTGAATTCTCGATCCGGGTCCTATGGCCTACGCTGACGCACCGGTTTCTGAAGACCAGTTCCATATTGGCCCCTGATGGCGCCGATTCCGTGATGGTCGGCACGACGCCGAAGCGGGGTGCCAACTCCCGGAACAGAACGGCCTCGTCCTGCCCGCACCCATAGATGGTGATTCCCCTTGGCCGGGCCGGTTCGCTGTAGGTCATACCGCCCAGTGAAGTTGGCGATGTGTTGCCGACGCGTATGCGGTTCCCGATACGCCGACGATATGTCTCTGCCCGGTAACTCGCGAAGCGGCCGACCGGGCCGTTGACTGGCCGCGCTCGTGCAGTTCGGCCCGTGCTCCGGGCCGCCGGATCGGCAGGAGTGCCCGGTCAGCGACCGCACCCACGTCGGCACGCCCGGCTCACCGCCCGCGCCGCTTCATGTAGTGGTCGAACGCCCGGTAGACCATCGGCCGCAGCGGCAGGTCCCACTCGCCCACGTACCTCACCGCCTGGCCACCGGTGCCGGCCTTGAACTGGATCAGGCCGACGTGCGGGTCGTCGGCGTCGAGAGTCGGGGTGATGCCGCGCAGGTCGTAGACGTCGCAGCCGGCCGCCAGCGAGTCGCGGATCATCGCCCACTGGCAGGCGTTGGAGCCCCGCACCTCGCGCTTCTCGGTGGAGGAGGCGCCGTACGCGTACCACGTGTGGGCGCCGACGCGGATCATGATGGCTGCGGCGACCAGGCCTCCCCGGTGGCGGGCCAGATAGAGCCTGATCCGCTCGGGATCCTCGGCGGTCAGCGCCGCGAACATGGTCTCGAAGTAGCGCAGCGGCCGGGGTGTGAAACGGTCGCGCTCGGCGGTGTGGACGTAGAGCTCGTGGAACGCCTTCAGGTCCTCGCCGACCGTGACCTCGACCCCCTCCTTGGCCGCCTTCTTGATGTTGCGGCGCCAGAGCTGGTTCATGTCCCCGAGCAGGTCGTCCTCGGTCCGGCCGGCCAGCGGAATCTCGTACTTGAACTGCGGGTGCCCGACCCCGAAGCCGTCCTCGGGGCTCTGCGGCAGCCAGCCGGCGTCCCTGAGTCCGCCGGTCACACGGGCGCCGACCGGGTCGGCCCACCGGCCGGACATCTCGGTGAGCCGTCGGACGCCCAGGTGGGCGATGCCCTCCTTGACCTGCGCGGCGCTCCAGGTGTCCGTGCGCACCGGCGGCCCGAGCCGGATCGCGAACGCGCCCTGCGCCTTGAGGTGGGCCGCCAGCGGGTCGAGCCAAGCGCCGATCTCGCCGGTCCAGTCGATGACCGGGCCCTCGGGCAGATAGGCGAGCGTGAAGCGATCGAACCTCGGCACCGGGCGGTGCAGGACCAGCCCGGCGCCGACCAGCCGCCGGCCGTCGAACCAACCGAGGGACTCGCTCCGCCACTGGGTCTTGACGCTGCCCCACGCCGGGGTCTGGAGGAAACTGACCGACCGCTGAGCCCGTACGAACGCCAAGTGCTCGGCCGCGCTGATCGGCCCGACGGTCGGACTCCAGCCCGGGGCCCCGGCCCCTCGGTGGTGATGGGCGGCTCGGGCCGGTTCGCGGTAGGACATGCCGCCAGTCAAGGCGGCGTGGTGTTGCCGGCGCGTATGCGGTTTTCGATATGTGGACGATATGCGCGGACTCGTAGCATCGAGGGCATGCGTGTGCTGATCGTCGAGGACGAGCCCTATATGGCAGAAGCCATCCGTGACGGCCTGCGCCTGGAAGCGATCGCGGCCGACATCGCGGGTGACGGCGACATCGCCCTGGAGCTGCTGGGCGTCAACACCTACGACATCGCCGTCCTCGACCGTGACGTCCCCCGGCTCTCCGGTGACGAGATCGCCAAACGCATCGTCGCCTCCGGCAGCGGCATGCCGATCCTGATGCTCACCGCCGCCAACCGGCTCGACGACAAGGAGACCGGGTTCGGGCTCGGCGCCGACGACTACCTCACGAAGCCGTTCGAGCTGCGGGAGCTGGTGCTCCGGCTCCGAGCACTCGACCGCAGACGTGCCCACAGCAGACCCCCCGTGCGAGAGATCGCGGGTCTGCGGCTGGATCCGTTCCGCCGCGAGGTCCACCGGGACGGGCGGTACGTCGCGCTCACCCGGAAACAGTTCGCCGTGCTCGAAGTCCTCGTCGCTGCGGAAGGCGGTGTCGTCAGCGCCGAGGAGATGCTGGAGCGGGCGTGGGACGAGAACGCCGACCCGTTCACCAACGCCGTACGCATCACCGTCTCGGCACTGCGCAAACGCCTCGGCGAACCCTGGATCATCGCCACGGTGGCGGGCGTCGGCTACCGCATCGACACAGTGCCCGGCGCCGGACACGAGGGTGGAGAGCGTGGATAGAGCGCCCGGTCTGAGCGTTCGCCTCAAGCTCACCCTCAGCTACGCGGGGTTCCTGATGGTCGCGGGTGCCTTGCTGCTCGGCGTCGTGTGGCTGTTCCTGCTGCGCTACGTACCCGAGGAGCTCGTCCCCTCGCCCATGGCGATACCCGACCGCTCCGCCCTCGTGGCCGCCTTCGTCCCGAAGGCGGCCCTGGCGCTGGTGTTCCTGCTGATCTTCGGCCTCCTGGGAGGCTGGGTCCTCGCGGGGAGCATGCTCGCGCCCCTGACCCGCATCACCAACGCCACCCGGCTGGCCACGAACGGCTCGCTCTCCCACCGGATCCAGCTGGAAGGCCACGAGGACGAGTTCCGCGAACTCGCCGACGCCTTCGACGTGATGCTCGCGCGGCTCGAGGCGAACGACGCGGAACAGCGGAGATTCGCGGCCAACGCCTCCCACGAACTGCGCACCCCGCTGGCGATCACGCAGACGCTCCTCGACGTGGCCCGCAAGGATCCGGACCGTGACACCGGCGAACTCGTCGACCGCCTGCACTTCGTCAACACCCGGGCGATCGAGCTCACCGAAGCGATGCTCCTGCTCAGCCGCGCCAACCAGCGCTCCTTCACCCGGGAACTCGTCGACCTGTCCCTCGCGGCGGAGGAGGCCACGGAGACGCTCCTCCCCCTCGCGGAGAAGCACGGCGTCACCATCGAGACCTCCGGCGACATGGCCGGCACCGTCGGCTCGCACGCGCTCCTGCTCCAGATGACCACGAACCTCGTGCACAACGCGATCGTCCACAACCTGTCGGAGCAGGGCACCGTGTGGGTCACGACGAGCCTGCGCCCCGAAGCCGTGGTGCTCACCGTCGAGAACACCGGCGCGAAGCTCACCCCGCGGTTGGTCTCCACACTCACCGAACCCTTTCAGCGCGGTGGCGAGCGCGTACGCACCGACCACGCCGGAGTCGGCCTCGGTCTGGCGATCGTCAAGAGCATCACCCACGCACACGGCGGAATCCTCACCCTCACCCCGCGCCCCGCCGGCGGACTCCGCATCACCGTGGAGCTGCCCGCGACGGCCTTGCACACCGACAGATCCCGGCTCGGACGCCACTGAACCGAGGACTCGGCCCGGCCGCGGGGCCGTGTCGCCCGGCGGTCCGATACGCGTTCGGGCCCGGCGGCTGCATAAGGTGTCTCCCGTGCCTGGCGAGACTGACCTGCGACGACTTCTGATCGACATGCGGCCGGAGCTGAATCCGGGGCGCTTCGTGTTCACCACGGTGGCCGACGGCATTCCCCCCGGGGTCTCGCCGATCGTCACGGTGGCCGAGCGCGAGGGCCTGACCATGGTGCTGAGCCAGGAGGACGCCGAGGCCGCCGGACTGGGGTACGACTACGTGGCCGGCTGGCTGGTACTCCGGGTGAACTCCGCTCTGGACGCGGTCGGTCTGACCGCCGCCGTGGCCCACGAACTCGCCGGGGCCGGAGTCAGCTGCAACGTGGTGGCCGGGTTCCACCACGACCACCTCTTCGTGCCGTACGAGGTGGCGGACCGTGCCATGGCCCTGCTCGAAGGGCTCTCCCGTAGATCAGCGGCCGGCCGCTCGTAGTAACATAAGTGGTTTTTCCGGGAGGGGATTTCGGGGCGCTCGGGACGAGAAGCCGGGCCGTTTCCGGGTGTTCCGGGTGCGTTCCCTTCCCGCCGTCGGGAGAGGACTCAACGAATGACAACTTCTGCGCACAACATCGAAACCATCGGGGTGGTGGGGGCGCGCACCAACAACCTTCGCGATGTCACCGTGAACATTCCCAAGGGGCAAGTGGTCGCCTTCACCGGGGTCAGCGGCAGCGGCAAGACCTCCTTAGCGATCGACACCATTCACAGCGAGGCACAACTCCGCTATCTGGAGGGGCTGTCGCCGTTCATCCGGCAGTACATCACTCAGCGTAACCGCCCCAAGGTGGACCGCGTACTCGGCCTCGGCGCCACCCTCGCAGTCGATCAGCGCAGGCTCAACCGCAACCCCCGGTCCACCGTCGCCACCATCACCGGAATCGACGGCCACCTCGGACTGCTGTACTCCCGGCTGCCGGGCGTCGGCCCGGACGCGGTTCCCGGTGACGGCCACCTCACCACGGCCCACTTCGACCGGCACACCCCGGAGGGAAGCTGCTCCGACTGCCACGGCGTCGGTGGCCGCTGGCAGGCCCGGGAAGAACTGATCATCACCCACCCGGAGTTGCCCCTCTTCGAAGGAGCCTCGCCCTGGTACGCGAAGTGGCGGTCCGGGGAACACGCCTTCATTCCCGCCCTGGCGGAGAAGCGCGGCGTGGACCTCGCGCGGCCCTGGGAGTCGCTGCCCGAGGCCTTCCGGCACAACGTGCTGTACGGCACGGGTGACGAGAAGATCGAGGCCACCGTCGACATGCCGAACAAGAACGAGACGTCCTCCTGGACGTACACCTCCAGCGAGCCGCTGCGCGGAGCGCTCGCCGAGGTGGAACGGGTCTTCGCCAACGCCGCGACGCCCAGCGCCAAGGAGCGCTATCTGCCGTACATGCGCAAGATGCCCTGCACCACCTGCGGCGGCACCGGCTACGACGACATCGCCCGGTCGGTACGGCTCGGCGGGCTCGCCTACCCCGAGCTGCTGGAGGTCGACGTCCGCGAGGTACGCGCCTGGGGGGACCGGGTCACCGAAGGACTCGGCACCGGACAGCGCGTGGTGGGCGAGCCACTGCTCCAGGACCTGTCCCGCCGACTCCGGGTGCTGGACCGGCTGGGCCTGGCCCATCTCCAACTGTCCCGCGGCGCGGCCACCCTGTCCGGCGGCGAACTCCAGCGCACCCGGCTCGCGGCCCAACTCAGCACCGAACTCAGCGACATCATTTTCGTCCTGGACGAACCGGGCACCGGCCTCCACCCGGCGGACAAGGCGCATCTGCTCGACATCGCGCTGGAACTGCGGGCCGCAGGGAACACCGTGCTGCTGGTCGAGCACGACCCCGAACTGATCGCCCGCGCCGACTGGGTGATCGACATGGGACCGGGCGCCGGGCGGCTCGGCGGCGAGGTGCTCGTCTCCGGCACACCCGCGGACGTCGCCGCGCATCCCCGCTCGCTGACCGGTCACTACCTCGCGGGGAAGGGGCCGCGACTGCGCCGTGCCCGCCGGCCGGTCGGGGACCGCACCGGCTGGGTGGAGCTGCACGGGCTGTCCGCGCACAACGTGACCGCGGACCTGGTCCGTTTCCCCAAGGGCCGGCTGACCTGTCTGACCGGGGTCAGCGGCAGCGGCAAGAGCAGCCTGCTCGGCGCGCTCGGTGCCGGGATGGAGGCGGCCCTGAACGGAACGGCGGCCGACACCGTCCGCCGGGTCACCGGAGGCGAGGACTTCAGCTGGGTCGCCGTGGTCGACCAGGAGCCGATCGGCCGGACCCCCCGGTCCAACCCCGCCACGTACAGCAAGGCCTTCGACATCGTCCGCAAGCTGTTCGCGGAGACGGACGAGGCGCGCAAGCGCGGCATCAAGTCCTCCTGGTTCTCCTTCAACACGGCGAACGGCGGACGCTGCGAGACCTGCACCGGGTACGGCCGCAAGCTGGTGAACATGCACTTCCTGCCGGACGTGTGGGTGGTCTGCGACGCCTGCGAGGGCCGCCGTTACACACCGGAGGCCCTGGAGATCACCTACGAGGGGCTGACCATCCACGGGGTGCTGGATCTGACCGTCGCCGAAGCCGTCGAACGCCTCACGGAACAGCGGCAGTTGGCGGAGACGCTGGAGGCCCTGGACCGGGTCGGCCTCGGCTATCTGCAACTCGGCCAGAACGCCACGGAACTCTCCGGCGGCGAGGCGCAGCGGCTGAAGCTGGCCTCGGCGATCCAGCGTGGCGCGGCCGGCCGCAAGGCCGGACTGGTCGTACTCGACGAACCCGTCTCCGGCCTGCACCCCTCCGACATCCAGCGCATGGTGGACGCCTTCGACCTGCTGCTGGACTCGGGCAACACCGTGGTCGTCGCCGAGCACGACATCCCCGTCGCCGCCTCCGCGGACTGGGTGATCGACCTGGGGCCGGGCGCGGGCCCGGACGGCGGGGCGGTGGTCGCGGCGGGCACCCCGGAGGAGGTCGCCGGCGCCGACACCCCGACCGCGGGTTTCTTCCGACGGTACGCGGCGGGGCTGCCGCTGCTGGGGGAGCCCGGCGACCGATCAGGTAACTGACCTTCGACGCCGGGCAGTTGAAGCCCCGCGTCCGGCCGCGGTCGCACGCGGTCAGGCGCGGGGCGAGGTCAGCTCCAGAACGGTGATGTCCGGCTCGGCGCCCAGCCGGACCGGCGGCCCCCAGAAGCCGGTGCCGCGGGTCACGTAGAGCAGGGTGTCGCCGTGCCGGCTCAGCCCCGCCACGTTCGGCTCACTCAGGCCCATGAGGTGGTTGAAGGGCCACAGTTGGCCGCCGTGGGTGTGACCGGACAACTGGAGGTCCACCCCGTACCGGGCGGCCTCCTCGACC
Source organism: Streptomyces sp. NPDC060366 (assembly GCF_042725135.1). Classification (NCBI taxonomy): domain Bacteria; kingdom Bacillati; phylum Actinomycetota; class Actinomycetes; order Kitasatosporales; family Streptomycetaceae; genus Streptomyces; species Streptomyces sp. NPDC060366. Next base: position 54,614 of record NZ_JBHXDC010000029.1, read on the forward strand.
TGCGCCGGCTGGTGGGCGAGGAGTACGACGGCCCGGTCCCGGTCGCGTCCGCCGAGCGCGGCCTCGTAGTCCGGGCCGTCGCCCTGCTCGGCGCCGCTCTCGTCCTCGACCCCGGCCAGGTCGAAGCCGGGCAGGGCGAGCCGTTCGTTGCGCAGTGTGCGCAGCCCGAGCCCCCGCACGAACCGGACCCACTGGGCGGCGCCCGAGTAGAACTCGTGGTTGCCGGTGACGAAGAACGCGCCGTGGGTGGCCCGGAGGTCCGCCAGAGGTTCGGCGGCCCGTCCCTGGTCGGCCACGTCGGCGTCCTCCACCAGATCGCCGACGAGGGCCACCAGGTCCGGTTCGGTGCCGTTGAGGAGGTCCACCAACTGCCTGGTGCGGTCCCGGCCCACCAGCACGTTCAGATGGATGTCGCTGATCAGGGCGATCCGGAAGCCGTGGGCCGCCGGATCGAGCCGGGCGAGCGGCACGGTGAGGTGCTTGATACGGGGAGGGCCGAGCGCGGTGTACGCGCCGTAGCCCACGGCGGCGGTGGCGGCGGCCCCGGAGGCCAGCGCGACGGCCCGGCCGACGAACAGCCGTCGTGAGGGGTGGAGAGGGGCGGCGGACGCGGGCTCCGGCTCGGGAGAATCCGTGGCGGACGCGGGCTCCGGGGAGCCCGTACCGGACACGGAGTCCGTACGGGGCGTTGCGGGCACGGTAACCGCGGCGGTGACCCGGCGCCGTTCCACCCGTAGCAGCAGCAGGCGCGGTACCTCACCGACCAGCAGCGCCAGGGCCAGGTAGAGGATCCCCGCCATCCACACGAAGCCGGGCCAGCCGACAGCCGTGGCCAGCGGCGCGGGGAGCGCCCGCTCGCCGGGTGGCGCGGCCACCAGCAGCAGGCCGAGCACCACGATCAGAACGGTGCCGCCCCGGCGCCACGCGGAACCGGGAGTGGTGGTGTCGCGGACCATGCGCCGCCACACGTAGTAGTGGACGCCGGCCAGGAGTGGCAGGACGAGTGCGACGAACAGCGCGGAGGACACCGGCCCCCCGCTCAGCGGGCGATCGGTTGCGGCTCACCGCACCAGTGACGCAGCGCCCTGGTCAGCCCCCGGCCGGGGTCGGCGCCCGCCCAGGCCACGTATCCGTCGGGCCGGATCAGCACATGCGCGGGCCACCTGGCGCCGAGGGGTTCGGCGAGCACACCCGTACGCAGCCGGGCCTCCCAGCCGGCGGCGGCGGGCGGACAGCCGTCCGTGCCCGTCAGCACGAAACCGCCGCCCCTGAACAATTCGTGCAGCCGCTCCGGGCCGCCGGGAGCCGCCACGAGGGGCCGGTCGGGCACCCGCAGGCCCGTCCACCGGTCACGTCCCGCCGCCGGATAGCGCAGTGTCAGCCCCGACAGGTGCAGCACGTTCAGCCGGTGGACCGGCTTGATCCGCATCGACCACATCGCGGCCTTGCGCAGCAGCCGGGCGGGGAGGCTGTCCGAGGTCTCGAAGCGGAAGGACAGGTCGGTCTTGCGCAGCGTCTCCGCCGCGATCGGGTAGCGCTCCGCCTCGTAGGTGTCGAGCAGGCTCTCCGGCGCCCACCCGTCGAGCACCGCCCGCAGTTTCCAGCCCAGGTTGAACGCGTCCTGGATACCGGTCTGGAGGCCCTGTCCGCCGGAGGGGATGTGGGTGTGCGCGGCGTCCCCGGCGAGCAGCACCCGGCCGACCCGGTACCGCTTGGCGTGCCGCTGCGAGCTGCGGAACCGCGACAGCCACAGCGGGTCGGTGATGCCGATGTCCAGGCCCAGGATGGCGGCGCAGCTCTCGCTGAGATCCTCCAGGGTCAGCGGCTCGTCGGCGGGGACGGTGAACTTCTCCCGGTCCAGGACGATGACCCGGTAGGTGCCGTCCCGGAACGGGAACAGGGCCGCCATGCCGCGCCGGTTGATCCTGGCGTACTCGGCCGGTCCCGGCGGACTGCTCAGCCGGGCGTCCGCCATCATCAATGACTGGTCGTAGTTCCAGCCGTCGAACTTCACCCCGAGGACGTCGCGGACGGTGCTGTTCACCCCGTCACAGCCGACGACGTACTGCGCCCTGACGGTGGTCGGACCCTCCGGGCCGGTCAGTTCGACCACGACCCCGTCGTCGTCCTGCGACAGCCCGGTCATCTCGGTTCCGGGCAGCAGCACCGCGCCCGCCTTCTCGGCGGCTATCTGGAGCGCGTCCTCGGTCTTCGACTGCGGGATGGACAGGCTGAACGGGAAGCCGGTGTCGAGCAGTCCGTAGTCCAGATAGCCGTCCTCGTTGCCGAGCGGGGGGTGCGGGCACTCCAGGCCCCAGGCCAGCACGTCGTCGACCCGGCCCCGCATGTCGAGGAGTTCCAGGGTGCGGGGTTCGACCGTGCAGGCCCGGGACAGCCGGGCGCGCTGGGTGCGTTTGTCCACCACCTGGCAGGAGACGCCGAACCCGGCCAGTTCCGCAGCGAGCGAGAGCCCGGCGGGGCCGCCGCCGACGATGAGCACCTGTGGGGACGGCGGCATCTGCGAACTCCTTCGGATCGGCTGGTCCCGCCGCACGGGGAGGTGCGGGGCGCGCGCAGGGCCAAGGCAAGGGCATGGGGCGGCCGGACGTCCGGCGCGGAGCCGCTCCCCGCCGGACGCCAGCCAGTTAAAAGGGCGGTCCGTGGCGGGCGCAACCACGGTGAGAACGAGCTGAGAGGCGCCGGAGAGCGGCGGTCCACCGATGAGAGCGGTTCGAGAACCAGGTTGAGAACGGGGGGCCTTAGCGTGGCGGCCGATCAGGTGGTGTCCATGCAGTCCAGCCCGCAGGGGGACGTCCCGCGATGACCGCGCATCCGCCGGAACCACTTCGCGCACCGGCCGCCCCGGAACCACCGGCCGTTTTGAATCCACCGGCCGGCCCGGAGCCCGAGGACCTGGAATCCCTGCTGACCATCCGGCACTTCGAGAACCTGCTGCTGCGGATGTTCGCCGAGGGCAGGCTCAACGGCACCACGCACACCTGTCTGGGGCAGGAGTACGTGCCGGTGTCACTGGCCCCGCTGCTGTCGGGCGACCACGTGCTCAGCAATCACCGCGGCCACGGCCACTACCTCGCCCTGTTCCGTGATCCCGCCGGACTGCTCGCGGAGATCATGGGCCGGGCCGGCGCGGTGTGTTCGGGCGTCGGCGGCAGCCAGCACATCCGCCGCCAGAACTACCTCTCCACCGGGGTGCAGGGCCAGAGTCTGCCGCTTGCCGTCGGTATCGGTATGCGCTGCAAGCGCGTCAAGTCCGGCCGGATCGCCGCCGCGTTCGTCGGTGACGGCACCTGGGGCGAGGGAGCGGTGTACGAGGCGCTCAACATGGCCGCGCTGTGGCGGGCGCCGGTCCTGGTGGTCGTCGAACACAACGGGGTCGCCCAGTCCACCCCGACGCACCTCCAGATGGCCGGTTCGATCGCGGACCGGGCCGCCGCCTTCGGCATCGACTTCCTGGAGATAACGGGCCATCAGGTGCCGGAGATCCGGGAGCGGCTGGCCCCCGTGATCCGCCGGGTCCGTGAGGAACACCGTCCGGCCGTCGTGCAGTTCACCACCCGCCGGCTGGGTCCGCACAGCAAGGGCGACGACACCCGCGCACAGGCGGAGGTGGACCGCCTCTGGGCCGAGGACTGGCACCGGGAGCTGACCGACCGGCTGGGCGAGCCGTTCCGGGAACTCGACGCGCGGATTCGCGCTGACCTGGAACAGCTGGCCCGGGAGGTGGAGGCACGGCCGCCCGCCGCGTGGACGGGGTCCGGTCTCCCGGACACGAGGATGGAGTAACCATGGCCCAACCGACCGAGCCGACCGAATCATCCGAATCGACCGAACTGACGGGCCTGGTGGCCGATGTGCTCCAGCTGGCCCCCGCCGAGGTGACCGACGACACCGGGCCCGCCACTTCGGCAGCCTGGACCAGCCTGCGGCACGTCCAGATCGTCGCCCGTGTCGAACAGACCTACGGCGTGAAGCTCACCTCCCGTGAGGTACGCGGCTGCCGGACCGTCGGCGCCCTGCGTGGAGTCCTGGCCCAGAAGCGGGAGGCGCCGTGACCGCGCGCCCCGCGCCCAGGGTGGTGGAGGCGCTCAACGGCGCCCTGCACCGGCTGTTCGACGAACGGCCCTCGCTGCACCTGCTCGGAGAGGACGTACTCGACCCGTACGGCGGCGCTTTCAAGGTGACCCGCGGCCTGTCCACCCGGCACCCGGACCGGGTGCTCGGCACCCCGATCAGCGAGGCGGGCATCACCGGCGTAGCGGGCGGTCTCGCCCTCGCGGGTGACCAGGCGGTCGTGGAGATGATGTTCGGCGACTTCGCAGCGCTCGCCTTCGACCAGGTGCTCAACCTGATCTCCAAGTCGGTGACCATGTACGGGGAACGGGTGCCGATGCCGGTCGTGGTGCGCTGTCCGGTGGGCGGCAACCGCGGCTACGGCCCCACCCACAGCCAGAGCGTGCAGAAACACTTCCTCGGCATTCCCAACCTGGCGCTGTACGAGACGAGCCCGTTCCACGACCCGTACGCGCAGCTGGCCGAGGCCCTCGACCACGGGCCCGCGATGCTCTTCGAGGACAAGGTCCTCTACACCCGGCGGGTGTTCCGCGACGGGGTGGTGGACGAGGACCACGGATACACACTGCTCGGCGGGCCGACCGGCTGGGCGCACGTCACCCCTCTGGACGCCGCCCCCGCCGACGTGGTGCTGATGTGCCCCGGCGGGACCGCGCACCGGGCCCTCGACGCCGCCCGGCTGCTACGGCGCCAGGGGCTGACCACGCACGTACTGGTCCCGGCCCGGCTGTACCCGCCCGACCTGGAGCCGGTGCTGCCGTTGCTGGCGGGCGCCCGGCTGGTCGCGGTGGCGGAGGAGAGCACCGCGGGCGGCACCTGGGGCGCCGAGATGGCCGCGCAGGTGCACGGGCGGATCTGGGCGGAACTGCGCGCGCCCGTACTGCTGTTGTCGTCGGCCGATTCGGTGGTGCCGACCGCTCCGCACCTGGAGGCGGGGGTACTGCTGGGGGCCGAGCGGATCGCCGAGGAGATCGAGACGGCCGCGGCCCGCTCCCTGCCGCCCCGCGCGCCGGCCGTACCCGCGCAGGCCACCGGGCCCCTGGCGAACACCGGGCCCCTGGCCACTACCGTCCCCACGGCACCCGCCCCCGACGTCACCGAGCCGGAGGGCGTCGAGACCGTCGCCGGGGTGCCGGTCGGTGTGCCCAAACTCAACAACAACGACACCACCTATCTGGTGCTCCAGTGGCTCGTCGAGGACGGCGCACAGGTAGCCGAGGGCGACCCGCTGGTCGAGGTGGAGACCTCCAAGGCGGTCGAGGAGATCGTCGCCCCGGCCGCCGGGCATCTGCGGGTACGCGCTGCCGAGGGCACCGAGATCGGTGTCGGGAAGCTCCTCGCCGAGCTGTTCGCCGAACCGCCCACGGCCCCGCCCGACACTTCGTCGACCGCCCCGCCGGGGGCCCCGACTGTGGCCGCGGCCGTACCGCCGCCCGCCGCCCCGCCAGGACCCGCTCCCCGTACCCATGTGCTCGACCGGGCCCAACAGGGCACCGCCGCCGTCGTCACACGCGCGCACCAGGAGGTGCCCGCCGCCTTCGCCGCGGTCGAGGTCGAGGTGGACGCGGTGCTGGCCCGGCTGCGGACACTCTCCGACGAGACCGGCGCCGAGGTCGGGCTGCCGGAGGCGGTGGTGAAGGCCGTGGCCGCCACGCACCCCGCGTTTCCGCATCTGTTCGGCGCCCTGGTGGACGAACGGACCGTACGGCTGGCCGACACCGTGGACATCGGCGTCACCGTGGACGCCGGGAACGGCCTCTACACCCCCGTGCTGCGGGACTGCGCCGCCCGTTCCCTCGCCGACCTCTCCGACGACCTCATGGAGTTCCGGATGAAGGCGTTCCGCGGTGAGTTCACCGCGGGCGACCTGTCCGGCGGCTCCCTGACCGTCTCCCTGAACGTGGAGCCCGGCGTACTGGTCGTCCAGCCGATCGTCATGTGGCCGCAGTTGTGCATGGTCTCGGTCGGCGGCCCGCTCACCCGCCTCGTCCTCGCCGACGGGGTGCCCGCCCCCGCCACCGTGGTCACCCTCGGACTCGCCTACGACCACCGGGTGGTCAACGGCCGGGAAGCGGTCGCGTTCCTGCGCGCCGTCGCGGACGCCCTCCACGACCCGGAACAGCTCGTCAAACTCATCGACTGACCGTGAGGAGTTCCAGTGGCGTACGGGTTGAGCGCCTTCGGCGTGGCCCTGGGCGAAGAGGCCGCCGTCAAGGACGTGGTGGCCGAGTACACCGAGGACGTGGAGCGCGTCCTCGGATACGGCTACGAGTACATCCACCGGGCCCCGCCCGACGTGAGCGTCACCGATCTCGCCGTCGAAGCGGGCCGGCGGGCCCTGGAGTCGGTGAACCCGCGCGAGGTGGACCTGCTCGTACTCGCCCTGACCGACCTCGCCGACCATCTGTACTGGGACGCGGCGGCCCGGGTCCAGTGGGCCCTCGGGCTGAGCCACGCCGAGGCGGTGCTCGTCGACCAGGGCTGCGTGGGCGGAGTCACCGCGTTCGACACCGTCGCAGGCCGGTTCGCCACCCATCCCGGCTACGGCACGGCGCTGGTCATCGGCGCCAACCGGACCGTCGAGGCGTACTGGAACCGGCTGGACACCCACTCACTGCTGTTCTCGGACGGGGCGGCCGCGGCCGTCGCCGTACGCGACGCGCCCACACTGCGCTGGCGGTCCTCCTACGCCGAGACGGACGGCCGGTACGCCGACTTCTTCCGGATGGACGTCGGCGGCGCGCGGCAGCCCTTCGTGCCCGGCACCGAGACGCCCGCCGTACGGGACGCCTGGGACGTGGTCGACCAGTTCGACCACGACGCCGAACGGCTGGCCGCCTACGCCGAGGAGATCGACGAGCGCACCGCCCGCGCCGTGCACCGGGCCTGCCGTCAGGCCGACTGCGCCGAGGAGGGACTGGCCCGGCTGCTCCTGCTCAACGACAACGCGCGGGTACTGGCGACGCAGGCCGAACTGGTCGGGGTGCCGCTGGAGCGGACCAACGCCCGACTGGCGGCCCTGCACGGGCACTTCGGCGCCGCCGACCACCTCTTCTCCCTGGCCCGGATGGCGGAGGCCGGGGAACTGGCGCCCGGGGACCTCGTGGCCCTCGCGGCCAACGGCCGGGGCATGCACTGGGCGTGCACGGTCCTCCAGTGCTGATCGCGCCGCCGGCCCGCACCTCAGCGGTCCGGGGAGTCCCCTCCCGCCACCGAACAGATCGGAGTAAAACGATATGAGTCGTCACCCCGCCCGGCGCGCCCTGATGGCTGCCGCGCTGGTCTGCGCCGGCCTGGGGCTGGTGTCCTGCTCGACCGATCCCGACACGGCCGTGCAGTCCTCCGACTCCGCCGACACCCCCACCTGCAAGCTGCTCCGCCCGGTGTCCGTCGAGTTCGACCTCGGGCAGCCCGCGGTGAGCCAGATGTCCGAGGAAGGCTGCACCGCCCACAGCCACGAGTTCGGCACCCTCACCGTGACCCCGAGGGACCGGCCGCTCGAAGCGGCGGCGACCGGGCAGGGCAAACGGAGCACGATGCGGTTCGGCGACCACGACGCCGTGATGCTGATGGGTTCCCTGAACGGGGTCTGCAAGATCTTCCTGGACACGGGGGAGAAGAACAGCCTGGAAATGCGGCTCGGCCGGACCACGGCGATGACCCCGCAGGTGTGCGACTCACTGAAGAAGGCGGCGGCGAAGGTCGCGTCCGAGCTCCCCGCCCCGGCCGGCGCCGGCAGCTGACCCGCTCGAAGCCCGCTGTGCCGGAGCCCGGCCGCCGAACGG
>NZ_JBHXDC010000030.1:0-57662 GCF_042725135.1 Streptomyces sp. NPDC060366
GAGGTCATCAAGACGGTCCCCGAATCCAAGATCGTCGAGACCCTCATCGAAGAAGCCCTCAAGATCGCCGCGGAAATGGAAGCCGACGGAGTCCCCTCCGGCGAACCCGAGGTCTCCATCAGCTGAGGATCGGCCCGAGGCTCCCCGGAGCCGTTCGTCGGCCGGTGAGCCGACCAGCCGCTGTCCTTTCCGCGCTCCGTCTCCGTACAGGCCCCGCATCCCACGCCTCAGGGCGTCGGGGGAGCGGGGCCTTTCGGTGTACGCGGCACCGCGCGGAAGTGGCGGGTACAGTGCGGAGAATCAGCAGACGTATGGTGAGGCCCCTCTCGTGTTGACGCAGACCACCACTCGGGTCCTCGACCCAGGCGAACTCGGCGCCGCGCTCGCCATCCTTGAGAGTGAGCCCGTCGCCAACGCCTTCGTGGCTTCCCGTGTCCAGGCGGCGGGACTCGATCCCTGGCGTCTCGGCGGCGAGATGTGGGGCTGGTACGCGGACGGGCGGCTGCGCTCACTCTGCTACTCCGGCGCCAACCTGGTGCCGATCTGCGCCTCCCCCGAGGCCGTACGGGCCTTCGCGGACCGCGCTCGCCGTACGGGGCGCCGCTGCTCGTCGATCGTCGGCCCAGCCGAGCCCACGGCCCAGCTCTGGCGGCTCCTGGAGCCCAACTGGGGCCCCGCCCGCGAGGTCCGCGCGAATCAGCCGCTCATGGTCACCGAGCAGGTGCCCGACACGGTGCGGCCCGACCCCCTCGTACGCCGCATCCGTAAGGAGGAGCTGGAGACGATCATGCCCGCGTGCGTGGCGATGTTCACCGAGGAGGTCGGCGTCTCACCGCTGGCCGGTGACGGCGGGCTGCTCTACCAGGCGCGCGTGGCCGAACTGGTCGGCGCCGGCCGGTCGTTCGCCCGTATCGACGACGGCAAGGTGATCTTCAAAGCGGAGATCGGCGCGGCCACGTCGCACGCCTGCCAGATCCAAGGCGTCTGGGTCGCCCCCGAATTCCGCGGCCAGGGCCTCTCCGAGAGCGGTATGGCGGCCGTCGTACGGTACGCGCTCGCCGACGTCGCCCCCGTCGTCAGCCTGTACGTGAACGACTACAACACCCCCGCCAGGGCCTCCTACCGACGGGTCGGCTTCCGCGAGGTGGGCGCGTTCATGAGCGTCCTCTTCTGAAAGTAGGGTTCGGCCATGCCGAGCGTGCCGAGCTTCCCTGGGAACGACTCCCCGATTCCCGACGTGCGCGTAGGGCCGATCGACCTTGCCGCGCGCGTGGACGAGGCGCTGGCCGTACAGGCGCTCGCCTTCGGGCTGAGCGAGGCCGAGATCGGCGTACGCCGCCAGATCGTGCTCCGGCATCTCCTCGCGCCCGGTGCCCGCGCGTACGGGGCGCTCACGGCCGAAGGCCGACTGGCCGGCTTCGTCTACGGCATGCCGAACGACCGTTCCCACTGGTGGTCCACGGTCGTCGAGCCTTACCTGCGCGCCGAAGGCCGCGACGGCTGGCTCGACGACTGCTTCGTCATCACCGAACTGCACGTCCACCCCGCGTTCCAGGGCCACGGCATCGGGCGCACCCTCATCACCACCATCACCGACCTCGCGCGGCAGCCCCGCTCGATACTGTCCGCGATCGACACCGAGAGCCCCGCCCGCGGCCTCTACCGCACCCTCGGCTACCAGGACCTGGCGCGCCAGGTCCTCTTCCCCAGCGCGGCCAAGCCGTACGCCGTGATGGGCGCCCAGCTCCCGCTGCGGCGGCGCTGAGGGCCGTACGGTGCGCGATTACTGATTTCCGCCTGCCGGTGTGCCCCGGATAACCTCCTGGCACCAGCCGAGTAGAAAACGCAGGAGTGCTCCCCATGTCCCAGGTCCAGCGCATGTCCCGTTTGATGGCCAAGACACTGCGCGACGACCCGGCGGACGCGGAGACCCTGAGCCACAAACTTCTCGTCCGTGCCGGGTACGTACGCCGCACCTCCGCCGGCCTCTGGAGCTGGCTGCCGCTCGGCAAGAAGGTCCTCGACAACATCGCGCGCGTCGTACGCGAGGAGATGGACGCCATCGGGGCGCAGGAAGTACTGCTGCCGGCGCTGCTTCCCAAGGAGCCCTACGAGGCGAGCGGCCGCTGGGACGAGTACGGCGACCTGCTCTTCCGTCTCAAGGACCGCAAGGGCGGTGACTATCTCCTCGGTCCGACGCACGAGGAGATCTTCACCCTGGTGGTCAAGGATCAGTGCACGTCCTACAAGGACCTGCCGGTGATGCTCTACCAGATCCAGACGAAGTACCGGGACGAGGCGCGGCCCCGCTCCGGCGTGCTGCGTGGCCGTGAGTTCCTGATGAAGGACTCGTACTCCTTCGACACCACGGACGAGGGCCTCGTCGAGTCGTACGCGCTGCACCGCGCGGCGTACCAGAAGATCTTCGCGCGCCTGGGGCTCGACTACCGCATCGTCTCCGCGATCTCCGGCGCGATGGGCGGCTCCGCGTCCGAGGAGTTCCTGGCCCCGGCCGCCGCGGGTGAGGACACCTTCGTCGACTGCCCCAACGGGGACTACGCCGCCAACACCGAGGCCGTCACGTTCACCACGGCCCCCGTCGACGGGTCGGCACACGGGGCGATGGAGGAGCTGGACACCCCCGACACCCCGACCATCGAGACGCTGGCCAAGTTCCTCGGCGTGCCGGCCTCGGCGACGCTGAAGAACCTCCTGGTGAAGGTCGACGGCGAGATCACCGCAGTCGGCGTCCCCGGCGACCGCGAGGTGGACCTCGGCAAGCTCGGCGAGCACCTGGCGCCCGCCGTCGTGGAGCTGGTGACGGCCGAGGACTTCGAGGGCCGGCCCGAGCTGGTACGCGGCTACGTCGGCCCCCAGGGGCTGAAGATCCGCTACATCGCCGACCCGCGCGTGGCGCCCGGCACCGCCTGGGTCACCGGCGCGAACAAGGCCGACACCCACGCGCGCAGTGTCGTCTGCGGACGGGACTTCGAGGTCGACGACTACCTCGACGTCGTGGTCGTCGAGGAGGGCGACCCCTGCCCCGTGTGCGGCACCGGACTGAAGCTGGGACGGGCGATCGAGATCGGTCACATCTTCCAGCTCGGCCGCAAGTACGCCGACACCTTCCAGCTCGACGTCCTCGGTCAGCAGGGCAAGCCCGTGCGGGTGACCATGGGCTCCTACGGCATCGGCGTCTCCCGCGCCGTCGCCGCGCTCGCGGAGCAGACCGCCGACGAGCAGGGCCTGTGCTGGCCCCGTGAGATCGCCCCGGCGGACGTGCACGTCGTCGCCGCGGGCAAGGCCCTCCAGACGGAGCTCGCGGTCGACGTCGCCGAGCAACTGGCCGCGGCGGGGCTGCGCGTGCTGGTCGACGAGCGCCCCGGCGTCTCGCCGGGCGTGAAGTTCACGGACGCGGAGCTGATCGGCGTTCCGAAGATCCTGGTCGCCGGGCGGCGCGCGGGCGACGGAGTGGTGGAGCTGAAGGACCGCCGCACCGGGGAGCGCGAGGAGCTGACGGTCGCCGACGCGGTCGCGCGTCTGACGGCCGAGGCCTGACACCGAGGCCTGACGGCCGGCGCCGCCCCGCGGGGCGGGTACGGGGGGCCGAGGACGAGTACGACGGGGGTACGGGGCGGGCGGGCCGGTCCAGGCGACTGGTCCGCCCCGCCCCCGTACCCCCGTAGCCGCCTGGGCCGCTCCGTAACCCGGCATCCTGAAGGGGCGGCGCCGGGTGTGCGTACGGCTGTCGGCGCCAACTCCCCGCCCCGTTATAGCCAGTCGGCGAACTCCAGCAGCAGTTCCGCGTCCTGTCGGCGTCCGGCCTCCAGTGCGCGTACGCCCGATTCCACCGCGCGGAAGAGCGTCCAGCCACGTAGCCGCTCGCGGTCCATGTCCAGCGAATCGGCCAGTTTGTTCACCCGGCGCCGCGTCGCGGACGCGCCGGACGCCGCGGCGACAAGATCCTCCACCCGGTCGCGTACCAGCCGCGCCAGGTCGTACGCGCGCTCACCCACCACCGGTACGGGGCCGACGGCGAGCCACGGCGCCCGGTCGCCCGACAGCACCTTGCCCTGACGGAACGCGCCGTGCAGCAGCATCACCTCCGCCGGCCCGGCGGCGAGCAGCTCCGCGCGTGCGTCGAGCGCCGCCGCGACGAGCGGAGCGACCTGCGGGTCCGTCGCCGCCCGCATCGCGTCCGCCTGCCGCCCCGTCCGCTCGGCGACTGTCTCGAAACCGTGGTCGGCGACCGGCTCGACCCACAACTTCCGCACCGTTCCCGCCGCTTCGAGCAGTGCCTTGGCCTCGGGCAGGGAGCGCAGCGACGTCTCGGAGTGCAGCCGCTCCAGGAGCAGCGCCCCGTCGGAGCCCGAGATGAGCTCCACCGAGCCCCAGCCCTTCCAGTGCGTCAGCGCGGCCCGCTCCGGCTCCGGGGCGGCGAACGGCGGGACCACCTTGAGCGCGGCCGGCGCACCGTCGCGGCGCCGTACGAGCACCACGAGGCTGCTTCCGCCGCCCGGCGCCACCACCCGCTCGACCGTCAACTCCCGCCGCTCCACCGCCTCCTGGGCGATCCCGGGCAGCTGCCCGAGCCACTCTCCCGCGACGGATTCCCCGTACGTCTCGCTCAGGGTGCGCACCAGCCGCCGCGGCGGTTCGAAAGCCATACGTGCCCAGAGCCCTTCCTGTGGATCGGGCTCACAGACGTTCGGCGAGCCCAGGAAAGGCTACGCCGCTGCCCCGCCAGCGCACCGCCCGCACCGCCGCCTCGCGCAGCGCCCCGGCGGCGTCCTGGCGCAGCGGCCCCTCGGCGGCCCGTACGAGGTCCGAGTAGACCCCCGCGATCCGGTCCTCCAGGTCGGCGGCGAGCTTGATGGCGGCGGCGGCGTCGGGCACCTCGAAGGGCAGGGCGTACGCCGCGGCGGCCGCGACCGGCTTCCCGCCGAGATCGCGCACCTTCCGCGCGAGACTGTCGCGCCGGGCACGGTGCGCGTCGTACCCGGTCGTCGCCTCGGCGCGGCGTTCGTCGCCGACACGGCCGCCGACGACCCCGTACCCGTATACCGCGGCGTGTTCGGCGGCGAGGGCGGCCTGGGCGGCGTCCAGCGCGCGGTCGCTGCTCACGAGGAGGGTCCTTCCGTCAGCAGGTACGCGTGGGCGGCGTCGGCCGCCGCGAGGGAGGCCAGCAGCCGGGCGAGTTCCGGCGGGGCGTGGACGAGCGCGTCGGCGTGCGCGTCGGAAGCACGGCGCTCGGCCGCTGCCAGCGCCCTGACCGCCGCGCCGGGGTCCGCGGGGACGGACGGCGCCGGACCGGAGGCCCCGTTCCCGGTGTCCCCGGCGGCCGTCCCGAGAGACGGAGCCGAGGACGGCGCGGACGACGGGGCGGAGGAAGCCGACAGGGAGGGGGACGGCTTCGCCGGCCCGTCCTTCTTCTTAGGAGGCTGCGGAGGCGACAGAGCGGTCACATGATGTGCGACGGCGCCCCGCAGCGGCGTCAGCCGCGTGGCCTGATCCGGATGCCGCTCGAGCACGGCGTCGTACAGCCGCAGGAGTTCGCGGCTCGTGCCGGCGGACTTCACCCGTAGTGCCTTCGCGGCCCGGACGGCCGCCGCGCTCGTCGGGCCCCGCGATCCGTCGTCGTCGGAACAGGCGGTCAGCAGACCTCCAGCCGCGGCGCCGACCGCCAAGAGCGCACCCCTACGTGTCGTCCCCGTGCGCCCCACGCGTGTCTCCCTCGGGCCTCGCAGTGATCACCGCAGGCGAGCGTACCTGCGCGTCAGCCCCGGGTGGACGGCAACACCCCCCGCGACCGGATACCCTTTCCCTGACACGCGAAGATCCCACAACAGCACACACGCGGCCGAGGAGTCACCCGGATGAGCACCACCCACAGCGAGAGGCTGCGCGGACTGCTGGAACCGCTCGTCAGCGCGAAGGGCCTGGATCTCGAAGAGATCGAGGTGTCCCGGGCGGGCCGGCGTCGTGTGCTGAGGATCGTGGTCGACTCCGACGACGGCGTGGACCTGGACGCGTGTGCCGAGCTGAGCCGCACCATCTCCACGACTCTCGACGAGACCGACGCGATGGGCGAGGACGAGTACCAGCTCGAAGTGACCTCCCCAGGAGCCGACCGCCCGCTGACCGAGCGCCGTCACTACGTACGCGCCGTCGGCCGTCTGGCGAAGATCCAGCTTCAAGAGGGCGACGAATTCGTGGCCCGCGTCCTCGCGGTGGACGAGGACGGACTCGACCTCGAAGTGCCGGGCGTGAAGGGGCGCAAGCCGACCGCCCGCCGGGTCGCGTTCGCGTCGATCGCCAAGGCGCGCGTGGAGCTCGAGTTCAACCGCAAGGACAAGAAGGAAGAGGAGGCGTAGCCATGGACATCGACGTAAAGCTCCTGAAGGGCTTGGCACAAGAGAAGGAGATCCCGTTCGACCTGTTGGTCGAGGCGATCGAATCCGCCCTCCTCATCGCCTACCACCGCACCGAGGGAAGCCGCCGTCTCGCCCGTGTCGTGCTCAGCCGCGACAACGGTCATGTAACGGTGTGGGCCAAGGAGGACCCGTCGGAGCTGGAGGAGGGCCAGGAGGCCAAGGAGTTCGACGACACCCCGTCGGACTTCGGCCGTATCGCCGCCACGACGGCGCGTCAGGTCATCCAACAGCGCCTGCGGGACGCCGAGAACGACGTCACGTTCGGGGAGTACGCGCGCCGTGAGGGCGACATCGTCGCCGGCCAGGTCCAGCAGGGCAAGGACCCCAGGAACGTCCTGGTGCGGCTGGACGACAAACTGGAGGCCATCCTCCCGGTGCAGGAGCAGGTGCCGGGCGAGGAGTACACGCACGGCCTGCGGCTGCGTACGTTCGTGGTCCGCGTGGCCAAGGGCGTCCGGGGCCCGTCGGTGACCCTGTCGCGTACGCACCCCAACCTCGTGAAGAAGCTCTTCGAGCTGGAGGTCCCGGAGATCGCGGACGGCTCCGTGGAGATCTGCGCGATCGCCCGTGAGGCGGGTCATCGCACCAAGATCGCCGTACGGTCCACCCGCTCCGGTCTCAACCCCAAGGGCGCCTGCATCGGCCCCATGGGGTCGCGGGTGCGCAACGTGATGGCGGAGCTGCACGGCGAGAAGATCGACATCGTCGACTGGTCGGACGACCCGGCCGAGATGGTCGCCAACGCGCTGTCGCCTGCCCGGGTCAGCAAGGTCGAGGTCGTCGACCTCGGCGCCCGCTCCGCGCGGGTGACGGTGCCGGACTACCAACTGTCCCTGGCGATCGGCAAGGAAGGGCAGAACGCCCGCCTCGCCGCCCGCCTCACCGGCTGGCGCATCGACATCCGGCCGGACACGGAGCAGACCGACGGGGCCGACGACACCGGGGCGGCCGCCGGCCGCTCGCCGCGCGGCGACGGGAGCTGACGGGGCGCCAGGGGCGCACCGGGGGGGCCGGGGGGGCGGGGCGCGAGGCGGTCACGACGGAGCCACGTACGGTGCGGGAGCCCGCACCGTACGCCGCCGTATGTCTTGAGGTCCGCCCCGTACGGCGCGGGGATCGCCCCGTACGTTCCGCACGCCCCTCGTCGTCGGCACCGTGAACCGCGGCGCCGTCCGCCGGTGCACCGCATCCGGCCATCGGGCGCCATATGCCGGCCACCGGCAGTCCCGGTCGATCCCGGTCGACCGGGGTGGATCGGTCCGCCAGGGCCCGCCCGGGGCCGCGACGTGCGGCGACGTGTGACGACCGACGGCGCGTAGATCAACCGAGTCTTTTTGGCCAGCGAGTGTTCGACCATTGCCCCAAAGGGGTGAGGTCGACGCGGGGAGGTAGACTTAAGGATGTCTGGCCGGACGCACGCCCGCGCCTGCCCTGAGCGAACCTGCGTGGGATGCCGGGAGCGAGCGGCCAAGAGCGATCTGCTGCGCATCGTGGTGGTCGAGGGTGCTTGCCTCCCTGATCCACGCGGTACGCTGCCCGGCCGGGGCGCGTATGTACACCCCGCCTCGTTCTGTCTCGATCAGGCGGTCCGCCGCCGGGCGTTTCCCCGGGCCTTCAGGGTCAAGGGACCGCTCGACAGCGCGGAACTGCTCCGATATGTCGAGCAGGCAGCAACGCACGAACACGTACGGCACGGATCCCCGTGCGATTCAGGTACCTCGCGAGTTGGAAGTAGGTCGAGATTGCGATGAGCACTCGATGAGTACGCGATGAGTACGCCCATGAAGTAGCGACGGTCCGGCGGTAACCCGGACCTAAAAGGAGCGAAGTGGCTAAGGTCCGGGTATACGAACTCGCCAAGGAGTTCGGCGTAGAGAGCAAGGTCGTCATGGCCAAGCTCCAAGAACTCGGTGAATTCGTCCGTTCGGCGTCGTCGACGATCGAGGCGCCGGTTGTACGCAAATTGACTGATGCTTTGCAGGGCCCCGGCGGCAACGCCGCGAAGCCCGCCGCGAAGCCCGGGGCGCCGCGCAAGGCGACCCCCGCAAAGCCCGCCGCGCCCTCTCCGGCGCAGGCGGCACGTCCGGCTGCTCCCAAGCCCGGTGTCCCGGCTCCCAAGCCGGCCGCCGCCGAGGCCCCGCAGAGCAGCACCCCTTCCTCTCCGGCTCCGGCCGCGACGCCCGCCTCCGGCCCGCGTCCCGGTCCGAAGCCCGCGGCGTCGAAGCCCGCGCCGGCCCCGGTGCCCGCGGCCGAGTTCTCGGCTCCGGCCCCGGCTCAGCCCGCGGCGCCCCAGGCTCCGCAGTCCCCGGCGTCTCCGCGCCCCGCCTCAGCCACCCCGGGGCCCCGCCCCACCGGTGGTCAGGCGGCCCGTCCGGCTCCGGCCGGCGGTCAGCGCGACGGCGGCCGTGACGGCGGCCGCGGTGGCGAGCGCCCCGCGCGTCCCGCGGGACAGGGCGCCCGTCCGGGTGCTCGTCCGGCGGGTCCCCGTCCGGGCAACAACCCCTTCACCTCTGGTGGCTCCACCGGCATGGCGCGCCCGCAGGCGCCCCGTCCGGGTGGTGCCCCGCGTCCCGGCGGTGCCGGTGCGCCGGGTGGTCCGCGTCCGCAGGGCGCCGGTCAGGGCGGTCCCCGTCCGCAGGCCGGTGCCGGTGGCCAGGGCGGTCGCCCCAGCCCCGGCGGTATGCCGCGTCCCGGTGGCGCCCCGCGTCCCGGCGGCGCTCCCGCCGGTAACCGTCCGAACCCGGGCATGATGCCGCAGCGTCCCGCCGCGGGTCCGCGTCCCGGCGGAGGCCCCGGCGGAGGCCGTGGTCCCGGTGGTGCCGGCAGGCCCGCCGGTGGCGGTGGCGGCGGTCGTCCCGGTGGCGGCGGCGGTTTCGCCGGTCGTCCCGGTGGCGGTGGCGGCGGTGGCTTCGCCGGTCGCCCCGGTGGCGGCGGCGGTGCTCCGGGTCGTCCCGGTGGTGGCGGTTTCGGTGGCGGCGGTGGCCGTCCCGGTTTCGGCGGACGTCCGGGTGGTCCCGGCGGCCGTGGTGGCACACAGGGCGCGTTCGGCCGTCCCGGCGGACCGGCCCGTCGTGGCCGTAAGTCGAAGCGGCAGAGGCGCCAGGAGTACGAGGCCATGCAGGCCCCGTCGGTAGGCGGCGTGATGCTGCCGCGTGGCCAGGGACAGGTCGTCCGGCTGTCGCGCGGTGCGTCTCTCACCGACTTCGCGGAGAAGATCAACGCCAACCCGGCGTCGCTCGTCGCCGTGATGATGAACCTCGGCGAGATGGTCACCGCCACGCAGTCCGTCTCCGACGAGACCCTGCACGTGCTCGCCGGCGAGATGAACTACGTCGTCGAGATCGTCAGCCCGGAGGAGGAGGACCGCGAGCTTCTCGAGTCCTTCGACATCGAGTTCGGCGAGGACGAGGGCGGCGAGGAGTTCCTCGTCGCGCGTCCGCCGGTCGTGACCGTCATGGGTCACGTCGACCACGGTAAGACCCGGCTCCTCGACGCCATCCGTAAGACGAACGTCGTCGCGGGCGAGGCCGGCGGTATCACGCAGCACATCGGCGCGTACCAGGTCGCCACCGAGGTCAACGACGAAGAGCGCAGGATCACCTTCATCGACACCCCGGGCCACGAGGCGTTCACCGCTATGCGTGCCCGTGGTGCCAAGTCCACCGACATCGCGATCCTCGTGGTGGCGGCGAACGACGGTGTGATGCCCCAGACGATCGAGGCGCTGAACCACGCCAAGGCGGCCGACGTGCCGATCGTGGTCGCGGTCAACAAGATCGACGTCGAGGGCGCGGACCCGACCAAGGTGCGCGGTCAGCTGACCGAGTACGGCCTCGTGGCCGAGGAGTACGGCGGCGACACCATGTTCGTCGACATCTCCGCCAAGCAGGGTCTGAACATCGACAGCCTGCTGGAGGCCGTGGTCCTCACGGCGGACGCCTCGCTCGACCTCCGGGCCAACCCGGAACAGGACGCGCAGGGTATCGCCATCGAGGCGCACCTCGACCGCGGTCGCGGCGCCGTCGCCACCGTGCTCGTCCAGCGCGGCACGCTGCGCGTCGGCGACACGATGGTCGCCGGTGACGCGTACGGCCGTGTCCGGGCGATGCTCGACGACAACGGCAACAACGTCGAGGAAGCGGGTCCCGCGACCCCCGTCCTGGTCCTGGGACTCACCAACGTCCCCGGCGCCGGCGACAACTTCCTGGTCGTCGACGAGGACCGCACCGCGCGGCAGATCGCCGAGAAGCGTGCCGCTCGTGAGCGGAACGCGGCGTTCGCCCGCAAGGGCGTCCGGTTCTCCCTGGAGAACCTGGACGAGGCTCTCAAGGCCGGCCTGGTGCAGGAACTCAACCTCATCATCAAGGGCGACGCGTCCGGTTCGGTGGAGGCTCTCGAGTCCTCGCTGCTCCAGCTCGACGTCGGTGAAGAGGTCGACATCCGGGTCCTGCACCGCGGCGTCGGTGCGGTCACGGAGTCCGACATCGACCTGGCGATGGGCTCCGACGCCATCGTCATCGGCTTCAACGTGCGCGCCGCCGGGCGTGCCTCGCAGATGGCCGACCGCGAGGGTGTCGACGTCCGCTACTACTCGGTGATCTACCAGGCCATCGAGGAGATCGAAGCGGCCCTCAAGGGCATGCTCAAGCCGGAGTACGAGGAGATCGAGCTCGGTACGGCGGAGATCCGCGAGGTCTTCCGCTCGTCCAAGCTCGGCAACATCGCGGGTGTTCTCATCCGGTCCGGCGAGGTCAAGCGCAACACGAAGGCCCGGCTCGTCCGCGACGGCAAGGTCATCGCGGAGGACCTCAACATCCAGGGTCTGCGCCGCTTCAAGGACGATGTCACCGAGATCCGCGAAGGCTTCGAGGGCGGTATCAACCTCGGAAACTTCAACGACATCAAGATCGACGACGTCATCGCGACGTACGAGATGCGCGAGAAGCCGCGCGGCTGACGTACAGCTGCCGTACGGCTGACGCAGCCGTACGGCAGGCGGTGCGTGCCGTCGCGTGACTGACGTCGTGTCCGACGTGAAGTGACGTGGCGCGCGGTGTGCCGATGCCGTCCGGGTCCCGCTCGGGCGGCATCGCCGGTCCGGGGCCGGTCGACGGTGCTTATTCCGTCGATCGGCCCCGGCCGTTCCGTGTACGGTTTATGTGCCCCTGCCAAGCGCTGGCGGGCCCGAACCCGTACCGGCGGGACATCCGGATACACATGTATGTGGGGACACTGTCCTTCGATCTGCTCCTCGGCGACGTACGGTCGTTGAAGGAGAAACGCTCGATCGTCCGGCCGATCGTCGCCGAACTCCACCGGAAGTTCGCGGTGAGTGTGGCGGAGACCGGCGATCAGGATCTCCATCGCAGGGCCGAGATCGGCCTGGCGGTGGTGTCCGGGGACACGGTGCATCTGAGGGACGTTCTGGACCGGTGCGAGCGCATGGTCGCCGGCCGTCCGGAGGTGGAGTTGCTGTCGGTACGACGGCGGCTGCACGGAGACGACGACTGAGCCGCCGACCGAGCCGGCCGCGCCCGACCTTTCCCGGTCGGTGACGGCCGGCGACGGTCGCGGCAGCAAGAGCAGCAGACAAGAAACCCAGAAGGAAGAGTGACGGACCGGTGACCGACAACGCGCGGGCCCGCAAGCTGGCCGACCGCATCCAGGTCGTGGTCGCGGAGACCCTGGACCGGCGTATCAAGGATCCGCGGCTGGGCTTCGTGACCATCACGGACGCCCGGGTCACCGGCGACCTGCGGGAGGCCACGGTCTTCTACACGGTCTACGGCGACGACGAGGAGCGCGCGGCGTCCGCCGCCGCCCTGGAGAGCGCGAAGGGCGTCCTGCGGTCCGAGGTGGGCCGTCAGACCGGCGTCCGTTTCACGCCGACGCTGGCGTTCGTCCCGGACGCTCTGCCGGACAACGCCCGCACCATTGAGGACCTGCTCGACAAGGCGCGCGCCAAGGACGCCGAGGTGCGTGAGGTGTCGACCGGTAAGACCTACGCGGGCGAGGCCGACCCTTACCGCAAGCCCGAGGACGAGGGCTACGAGGAGGACGCGGAGGCGGAGGCCGCGGCGGCCGGCTCCGAGGCTGGCTCCGGGTCCGAGGCAGGCTCCGGTTCGGGGTCCGGCTCCGGCTCCGGCGATGGCGGCGTTGCCCCGGCCGGCGACGACACGGACGGCGCCGCCACTAAATGACACAGCAACTCCCCACGCCCGACGGCCTTGTCATCGTGGACAAGCCGTCGGGCTTCACTTCGCACGACGTCGTGGCCAAGATGCGCGGTATCGCCAGGACCCGTCGCGTCGGTCACGCGGGCACGCTCGATCCCATGGCGACGGGCGTCCTCGTCCTCGGCGTGGAACGGGCCACCAAACTGCTGGGGCACCTCGCCCTGACCGAGAAGGAGTACCTCGGCACCATCAGGCTGGGGCAGGACACCGTCACCGACGACGCCGAGGGCGAGATCACCTCGTCCACCGACGCGTCCGGGGTCACCCGCGAGGGCATCGACGCCGGGGTTGCCGCGCTCAGCGGCGCGATCATGCAGGTGCCGTCGAAGGTCAGCGCCATCAAGATCGACGGGAAGCGGTCGTACGCGCGCGTACGGGGCGGCGAGGACTTCGAGATCCCGGCGCGGCCGGTGACGATCTCCTCGTTCCAGGTGTACGACGTCCGCCCCGAGGTCGCCGAGGACGGTACGCCCGTGGTCGACCTGGTCGTGTCGGTCGTCTGCTCCTCCGGTACCTACATCCGGGCCCTCGCACGCGACCTCGGTGCGGGACTCGGCGTCGGTGGGCATCTCACGGCGCTGCGCAGGACCCGGGTGGGTCCGTACGGCCTCGACGAGGCGAGGACGCTCGACCAGCACCAGGAGCGGCTGACCGTCATGCCGGTCGCCGACGCCGCCGCGACCGCGTTCGCGCGCTGGGACGTCGACGAGAGGCGCGCGAAGCTGCTGCTCAACGGTGTGCGGCTGGACATGCCCGTGCGCCGCGACAGCGCCCGCTCCGGGCCCGTGGCCGCGTTCGGCCCCGACGGGCGGTTCCTGGCGCTGGTGGAGGAGCAGGGCGGCAAGGCGAAGAGCCTGGCCGTCTTCGGCTGACCGGACGTTCGTCAGCGCGTAGGGGCTTCATCGTGGAGCGGGCACGACGGCCTGCCCGCTCCACGATCCCCCTCCCGGGAGGTCTGTCCACACGCTCACCGGGATTCACCCCATCGGCCGGGCGCCCGGAGTGAACGGAGGGTGCACGGGGGGCTCCTTCGGTTCTCATCCATCTGCGGATGATCAACATCCGCCTGCCGTCGGAAGCATGGGCGGCAGGGCGGGGAGCGGACCTGTCTGGCCGGGGTCGGGGCGATCGTGTCGCTGCCGGAGGTCGGACCGGCGCTCGTACGCACCGAGGCTCTCGACGTGCGACCGCTGCCGATCTCGTCCAGGGACGACTTTGGGTCGGGGCCATACGTACGGGTCGCCGCCCACGGCTGGCGCCAGGCGCGCTTTGGCGCCGTCCCGGTCAGCTACACGGCGAACGACTGCTTCCATCTCCTGGACACGGTGCGGGAGTTGGTGATGGAGACGGACGGCAGCGACGCGCTGCGGCTGGGTGGCGGGGCCCCTACTGGGCGGTCATCGGTACGGCGCTGCTGCGCCTCAACGACGCCACCGTCCCCGGCTACGGACGCGACCACAACCTCGCCGGTGTGCTGCGACTCACAGCGGCGGTGGGGAGCGGGCCGCGGGGTGGCTACGAGGGGCGAGAGCGATGGCCCGGTCGACGCGCCGGGTCTCCGTCGAACGGACGGACACGTCGCGCGAGTTGAGCGCGTTCATCAGTGCACGGGTCGACGGCGCCGCAGCCTCCGACGCACTCGTCCTGGGCCTGGTGGGTGATCCGGGCACCGGCTGTACGACCGAACTCGCCGCACTGGCCGCCCGCCGCGCCTACGGGGCGGCGCTCGCCCCTACCGTCCGGCTGTGCGGCGCCGATCCGCGCGCCGGTGACGTTTCTCTTGCTGACGCCCTGGGACGCGCGCTGTGCGAGGCGAGCCGCACCGTCGGCCGCCCCGGAGCAGGTGGCGAGGATCGCACGGGGCGCGGGGCGCCCGCTGCTCGTCCTGCTCGATGGGCCGAGCAGATGTCCGGATTCGGCGTGCTTGTGGCCGTGTGGCTGGCCGCAGAGACGAAGCAGTGGGCGACCGTGGTCGGGCCGAGCGCCCGCAAGGCCCTCGTGTCGATCGGTACCCCGATACCGATGCGGGTCAAAAGCCACGGGCATGGCAGTCTTAGACCTGCGTAAGAGGCATTCACGTACACAGGTTCGGGCGAGGAGAGCGGTCACAGTGCAGCGCTGGCGCGGCTTGGAGGACATCCCCCAGGACTGGGGACGCAGCGTCGTCACCATCGGCTCCTACGACGGTGTGCACCGCGGACACCAGTTGGTCATCGGCCGCACCGTCGAGCGGGCCCGGGAACTGGGGATTCCGTCGGTGGTCGTGACGTTCGACCCGCACCCCAGCGAGGTCGTCAGGCCCGGCACCCATCCGCCGCTGCTCGCGCCGCACCACCGGCGGGGCGAGCTGATGGCGGAGCTGGGCGTGGACGCGGTGCTCGTCCTGCCGTTCACGCTCGAGTTCTCGAAGCTGTCACCCGCCGACTTCATCGTGAAGGTGCTGGTCGACAAGTTGCACGCGAGCGCCGTCATCGAGGGGCCGAACTTCCGCTTCGGCCACCGCGCGGCCGGCAACGTCGCCTTCCTGGCCGAGCTGGGTGCGACGTACGACTACGAGGTCGAGGTCAACGACCTGTACGTGAGCGGTGCGGCGGGCGGCGGCGAGCCGTTCTCGTCGACCCTGACCCGGCGGCTGATCGCCGAGGGCGACGTCGCGGGCGCGGCCGAGATCCTGGGCAGGCCGCACCGGGTCGAGGGCATCGTGGTGCGCGGCGCGCAACGCGGACGAGAGCTCGGCTACCCGACGGCCAACGTGGAAACGCTGCCGCACACCGCGATCCCGGCGGACGGCGTGTTCGCGGGCTGGCTGACGGCCGACGGTGAGCGGATGCCGGCGGCGATCTCGGTCGGTACGAACCCGCAGTTCAATGGCACGGAGCGGACGGTGGAGGCGTACGCCATCGACCGTGTGGGGCTCGACCTGTACGGGCTCCACGTCGCGGTGGACTTCCTGTCCTACGTCCGTGCCCAGCGGACGTTCGACTCGATCGAGGCACTCCTAGAAGCCATCGCCGACGACGTGAAGCGCTCGCGCGATCTCGTCGCCGCCTACGACGCGCGCTGACGACACCGGATGACCCCAACTCGGGCACCGTATGACCGAGTTGGGGACGGGCCGGGTGTGTGGCTCAGAGCACCTTTTCGCTCTCCGCGGCGGCTGGGGCGGCCGCGGCCCAGTGACAGGCGACCTGGGTGGTGTCACCGCCCGCCAGTATCGGCAGCGCTTCCGTTCGGCACCTGTCGGCGACCCCGGCGCGTTCCGCCTCGCCGGAGGCGAGGATCTGGCACCGCGCGTGGAAACGACAGCCGCCAGGGATGCGCGACGGGTCCGGCGGCTCGCCCGCCAGCACGACTGGTTCGGCACCGGACTCCGGCAGCACCGACAACAGCGCCTGTGTGTACGGATGCTGCGGGGATGTCAGTACCTGCTCGACCGGCCCCGTCTCCACAATCCGCCCCAGATACATCACGGCCACCCGGTCGGCGATGTTCCACGCGAGCCCCAGGTCGTGTGTCACGACCAGCGCGGACAGCCCGAGTTCGTCGCGGAGCGACAGCAGCAGCGCCAGGATCTCGCCCCGTACGGAGGCGTCCAGCGACGCCACTGGCTCGTCGGCGACGATCAGTTCGGGCTTCAGGACCAGCGCGCCCGCGATCACGACGCGCTGACGCTGGCCGCCCGACAACTCGTGCGGATAGCGCAGGAAGAACCGCTCCGGCGGCCGGAGCCCGGCGCGGGACAGCGCCTCGGCGACGGCCTCGCGTTCGTCGCCCTTGTACCGGTGGATGCGCAGGCCCTCGGCCACCGCGTCGTACACCGTGTGCCGCGGGTTCAGCGAACCGCTCGGGTCCTGGAGTACGAGCTGGACGCGCTTGCGGTATGCCTTGAGGGCGGCAGACTGGTAGCCCAGGGGGGCTCCGCCGAAGGTGATGCCGCCCGTCGTCGGCGGCAGCAGACCGAGCAGCGTCCGCGCCAGCGTGGTCTTGCCGCAGCCCGATTCGCCGACCAGGGCGACGATCTCGCCCCCGCCGATGTCGAGATCGACGCCGTCGACGGCCCGTGCCGTCGGTGCGCCGCGCCGCCCGGGGAACGTGACATGCAGCCCCGTGGCCGAGAGCAGAGGCGTGGGCGTGGTGGTCATGACTGGCTCCTGAGGAGTGGCCGCCCGGCGGCCGTACGAGCGGGACGGTGCGGGCACGGCGTCGACCGCGCGGTCGACGGTGCCGTCTGCGGGCGTCGGGCCCCGCCGCCCCGTACGGTGCGGCCGACGGCCCCGTACGCCGCGTGCCGCGCCGCACGGGGCACCGGAGCGACCGCCCCGTCGGGGCGTAGGGACGTCATGGTCGGAGTTCCGTGGGCGCTGCGGACAGCTGCGCGGGTACGGCCGCACCCACGTGTACGCACGCCGCGTGCCGGCCCGGCCCCGCGTCCCGCAGCGGCTGGTCCTCCCGCGCGCACTCCTCCAGCGCGACGGGGCAGCGCGGATGGAACGTACACCCCGACGGCAGCGACGAGGGGTCGGGCGGATCGCCCGGCAGGCCGCGCGGGGCGCGCCTTGAGGCGGGGTCTCCGATCCGGGGGAACGCCGCTGAGAGCGCCCGGCTGTACGGGTGCTCGGCGGCGTCGTACACCGACTTCGCCGGACCCTCCTCGACGATCCGCCCCGCGTACATCACGGCGAGCCGGTCACAGGTGTCGGAGAGCACCGCCAGGTCGTGGCTGATCATCAGCAGGCTGATGTCCTGGTCGGCGACCAACTGCTCGATGAGCCGCAGGATTTGGGCCTGGATCATCACGTCGAGTGCCGTCGTAGGCTCGTCCGCGACGATGAGCCGGGGATCGCAGGCCAGCGCCATCGCGATCATCACGCGTTGCCGTTGCCCGCCGGACAGTTCGTGCGGATAGGCGTCGGCGCGGGAGGCGGGCAGCCCGACCTGTTCCAGCAGTTCCACGGTTCGCCTGCGCGCGGCGGCGGGCGTCGCGCCGCGGTGCAGCAGCACCGGTTCGGCGATCTGGTCGCCGATCCGGTGCACGGCGTTGAGGGAGTGCATGGCGCCCTGGAAGACGATCGAGGCCCCGGCCCAGCGCACGGCGCGCAGCCTGCCCCACTTCATGGTGAGCACGTCCTCACCGTCGAGCAGGACCTGGCCGGTCAGCTTCGCGGACGCGGGAAGCAGTCGGAGCAGGGCCAGCGCCAGGGTGGACTTGCCGCAGCCGGACTCGCCCGCGATGCCGAGTTTGCGGCCCGATTCGAGGACGAGGTCGACGCCCCGTACGGCGGGGACGGCGGAGGGCCCCGTACCGTACGTGACCCGCAGATCCTTGATCTCCAGCAGACTCGACGCCGGCCTCGTCTCTGCCCGAGGCTCAGCCCGAGGCTCTGACTGCGGTTCTGACTGCCGTTCCGACCGCGGATCCGGCTCCGGTGCCTTCGATGTCTTCGGCGTATCGGTCAACGGGACACCCCAAGCTTCGGGTTGAGCACGGCCTCGATTGCACGGCCGCAGAGTGTGAAGGCGAGCGCGACGAGCGCGATCGCGATACCGGGGGGCGCCAGATACCACCAGTGCCCTGAGGACACGGCGCCCGCCTCGCGGGCGTCCTGGAGCATGCCTCCCCAGGAGACGACGGAGGGGTCGCCGAGCCCGAGGAACGCGAGCGTGGCCTCCGTCAGGATCGCCGTGGAGATTCCGAGCGTCGTCTGGGCGAGGACCAGCGGCATCACGTTGGGCAGTACGTGGCGCGTCATGACGTGGCTGTGCCCGCCGCCGAGCGCCCGTGCCCGCTCGATGTACGGGCGTGACTCGACGGCGATGGTCTGCGCGCGCACCAGACGTGCCGTCGTCGGCCAGGAGGTCACCCCGATCGCCAGGATGACCGTCCAGATGCTGCGCGACATCACCGTCGCCAGCACGATCGCCAGCACCAGCGCCGGCATCACCAGGAACCAGTCGGTCACCCGCATGGTCACCGTCGCGAACCAGCCACCGAAGTGCCCGGAGATGATGCCGACGAAGGTGCCGATGGCCACCGACAGCGCGGCGGCGAGGAGCCCGACGATCAGGGAGATACGCGCGCCCCAGATCAGCAGGCCGAGCAGCGACCGGCCGAACTGGTCCGTGCCGAGCGGGAATTCACCGCTCGGGCTCTCCAGGGCCGTTCCCGGCGCGTCGGTGACGCTCTGCACGTCGCCGCCGATGAACAGCGGCGACGTCAGCGCGATCAGTGCGATGACCGCGAGGCCGGCGAGACCGAGGAGGCCGGCACGGTGCGCGCGGTACTGGCGCCAGAAGCGGGACACGGAGGCGCGCCGTCGCGCCCACACGAGCGACGAGGCGGACCGCGCCGCGGACCCTCCGGCTGGTGAGGTCGGCGCGGCAGGGGTCGGCGTCTGCGCCCCGGCCCCCGGCTCCGCGGGCTCCTCGGACTCCGGGGGATTCGGCGGCGTCTTGTCGATGGTCATCGGCCCACCCGGGGGTCGAGCAGCGGATACAACAGGTCGGCCAGGAGGTTCATCAGGATCATCGCTCCCGCGAAGACCACGAACAGCCCTTGCACGACGGGCAGATCAGGCACGCTCAGCGCCTGGTAGAACAGCCCGCCGAGGCCCGGCCACGAGAAGACCGTCTCGACGAGGATCGAACCGGCGGCAACGTGGCCCAAGTTGATGAAAATCATCGTGACCGTCGGCAGCATGGCGTTCGGTACGGCGTGCCGACGGCGTACGAGATCGTCCCGCAGTCCCTTGGCCCGCGCCGTCGTCAGATAGTCGCTGCCCATCTCGTCCAGCAGTGACGAGCGCATCACGAGCAGCGTCTGCGCGTAGCCGACCGCGACCAGCGTCACCACCGGCAGCACCATGTGGTGCGCCACGTCGAGCACATACGCGAAGCCGGTCTCGTTGCCCGACTCCATCCCGCCGCTGGGGAACATCCCGGGAATCGGCCCGATGCCCACCGAGAACACGATGATCATCAGCAGTCCCAGCCAGAACGACGGCACGGACCAGAGAGTCAGTGCCACGCCGGTGTTGATCCGGTCGCCGAGCCCGCCGTGGCGCCACGCGGAGCGCGTACCGAGCCACAGGCCGAGCGTCGAATAGATCAGCACGGCGACGCCCGTCAGCAGCAGCGTCGCGGGCACCTTCTCGGCGATCAGCTCGCCGACAGGGGCGTGGAACTGGTACGAGATCCCCAGATCGCCCGTCAGCGCCTTCGCGCAGTACTCCGTGAACTGCTGCCACATCGGCAGATCGAGTCCGAACTGCTTGCGCAGCGTGGCCATCTGCTCCAGCGACGTCGGCTTGCCGTGGGTCATGGCCTTGACCGGGTCGCCGGGGATGATCCGGAACAGGAAGAAGCTCGTGACGAGGACGGCGAACAGCGAGACGGCCGCGCCGCCCAGCTTGCCCGCCACGTACAGCAGATAGCCGGTCCTGTGTCCCGTGGCGCGGGTGCGGGGGCCGCCGGACGGCCCGGTCTTCACCGGGTCGTCGACGGCGTCCCGCACTACACCGGGGGTGCTTGCGGTGCTCATACGGTGTCTTTCCGGGGAAGCCTCCCGGACCCCCTGTTCGCGGTCGTGTGCACGGTCCTGATGCCGTTCCCGGCGCCGTTCCTGGTCTTGGACCCGGCCTCGTTCCCGGCCCCGGTCCCGATCGCCGTCGCGGCCGTCCTCACCGCCCTACTCACGGTCCTCGGAGGTGGAGCGGCGCCGCATCACGAAGAAGAGCCCGAGTGCCGCCACGAACACCACGGCCACGCCGATCCCGACCATCGTGCCGGTGGACGAGCCGCTTTCGGAACTCGCCTCGCCGGTCCCGCCGGCCGGTACGGCCGACCACCAGCTCCAGTAGCCGTCCTGGCCCCAGATGTTGCCGGCGGCCTCGGGCATGGTCGTGATGGACTTGATCTGGTCCGTACGGTACGCCTCGACGGCGTTCGGGTAGGCCATGACATTCATGTACCCGGTGTCGTACAGACGCGACTGGATCTGCTTGACCAGGTCGGTGCGCTTGGCGGTGTCGTACTCGACCGACTGCTTCGCGTACAGGTCGTCGTACTTCTTGTCGCAGATGAAGTTGTCCGTCGCGCCGGAGGCGTCGGCCGTGGCGGGCAGGGCGTCGCAGGTGTGGATCGACAGGACGTAGTCGGGGTCGGGGTTGACCGACCAGCCGTCGAAGGCGAGGTCGTAGTTGCCCGCGAGCCACGGGTCGGAGACGTTGTCCAGGCACTCGACCTTGAGACCGATGCCGAGGTCGCCCCACCACTCCTGGAGGTACTTGCCGACGGCCTTGTCGTTCGGGTCGGTGGCGTGGCAGAGGATACGGAAGTCGAGCGGCTTGCCGTCCTTGCCGACGCGCTTGCCGCTGCCGTTCTTCTTGTAGCCGGCCTTGTCGAGGAGCGCCGCGGCCTTCGCCGGGTCGTAGCCGATTGTCTGGGCGCCCGACGGCTGCCAGAAATACGAGTCGAAGCGCGGCGGGATGTAGCCCTGCCCCTCCACCGCGTGGCCCTGGAAGACCTTGTCGACGATCGTCTTGCGGTCGACGGCGTGGAACAGCGCCTTGCGGACGTCCGGGTCGAGCAGCGCCTTGTGGCCGTTGCCGAAGGACTTGCCGTCCTTCGCCTTCGCGCCCGGGTTGGTGGCGAGCGCGAAGAAGCGGCGTCCGGGGGCGTCGTTGACCTTGATGTTGTCGGCGCTGCCCAGCGCTGCGGCCTGGGCCGGTGTCAGGCCGGCGACGAACGAGACCTCGCCCTTCTGGAGGGCGGCGACCGCGGCGTCCTTGTCCTTGTAGTACCTGAAGACCAGCTCGTCGAACTTCGGCGCGCCGCGCCAGAAGTCCTTGTTCGGCTTCAGCCGGAGGTACTGGTCGACCTTGAAGTCCTCAATGACGTAGGGGCCGTTGCCCACGATCGGGAACTTCTTGTCGTTGTTGAACTTGGAGAAGTCGCCGACCTTCTCCCAGACGTGCTTGGGCACGATCGGCACGTCCAGCGCCGTCATCGTCGCCTGCGGCTTCTTGAGTTCGATGACGAGCTTCGTGGGCTCCGGTGCGGTGACCTTCTTGAAGTTCGACGTGAAGCTGCCGTTCGCCGTGGCGGCGTTCGGGTCCGTCATCATCTTGTTGAAGGTCCAGGCCGCGTCCTCCGCGGTGGCCTGCTTGCCGTCGGACCACTTGGAGTCACCGCGGATGGTGAAGGTCCACGTCAACTTGTCCGCCGACGGCGTCCACTTGGTGGCGAAGCCCGGGACGGTGCGGGCGTCCTTGGCGTCGTAGTTGGTCAGGTACTCGTACGTCAGCCGGTGCACGCTGGTGGCGACGAGGGTCTGCGCCAGGAACGGGCTCAACGAGTCGATGCTCTGGTCGACGGCGACCGTGAGGACCTTCTTGCCGTCGGCCGCCGCCGGGGCGTTCACGGCGTTCGGCGCCGCCTGGGCCTGCGGCGCCGCGGGCAGCAGCGGACTCAGGGGGATCACAGAACCGGCCACCATCGCAGTGGCAGCGGCACCGGAGGCCAGGAAGAGACGGAATCGGGAGCGTTGCCGGGTGGGCTGCCGCGTCGTACGCGGTGGAATCCTTGTGACCATGGGTCGTGACCTCGCGTCATCACTCGCACGGAGAAACAGAGAACAACAGAGCGGTAGAGCAACGGAGAAGTAGGTAAGCAGCAAAACGGGGCGGAAGTTGGCGGGTTGAACGGATGGTCGGGGCCGCCGCCGGTCCGAGCGGTCACTCGAAGCGGTGGCTTGAATCGGTTGCCTTCGTCGGCTGCGGGCGGTGACTGGGTTGACTACAGCTCACCAACTGGTGAAGCGAAGGTTTATCAGCGCTGGTCGGGCCACGTCAACGGGCGTCGAAACCCCGTGTGGGCTGCGGGAATGCGATGAGGGTCCGCACCGTGAAGACGGTGCGGACCCTCATTGGTCTAATCCTCTGTCGCCTTACTGCTGAGGCGCTGACGGAGCCTGCGGAGGCTCCTGCTGCGGCCATCCGGCGGGCGGAACCGGACCCTGCAACTCCGGCTGTCCCGACTGGCCCGGTTGACCGGGCTGCCCCGGTTGCGCGGGCTGCTGGTGCGGCGGCTGCGCGCCGGGGTACTGGCCCGGCGGGAGCCCGGCCGGGGCGCCGGACGACTGCGCCTGCGAGGGCAGCGACTGCTGCCAGCCCTGCTGCTGCGGATAGGGCTGCTGCGGGTAGTACTGCTGACCGGGGCCGGAAGGCTGCTGGCCCGGGGCGCCGGGCTGACCCGGGGCCTGCCCGGACGCCTGTCCGGGGACGTGGTGGCCGGGCGCCTGGCCGTGCCCGTACTGCCCCGGAGCCTGCGGCTGCTGCCCGTAAGGCGGCTGCCCCGGCGCCTGCTGGCCGGCCGCGTACTGGCCGGGCTGTCCCTGCTGCTGGCCCTGGTGTCCCGGCATCGGCGGTGCGAGGTGCGGCGGCGGGTTGCCGTCCGCCGTCCACAGCCCCTGCTGCTGCTGGGCGCGTACGAAGTCCTCGGCGATCAACGCGGACAGGTTGAAGTACGCGTCGCGGGTCTTCGGCCGCATCATGTCGAGGTCGACCTCGGCACCCGCCGACAGGTGTTCGTCGAACGGCACCACGACGACGCCGCGGCAACGCGTCTGGAAATGCTGCACGATGTCGTCGACCTTGATCATCTTGCCGGTCTCGCGCACGCCGGAGATGACGGTGATGGATCGCTGCACCAGATCCGCGTACCCGTGGGCCGAAAGCCAGTCCAGCGTCGTCGACGCGCTGCTCGCCCCGTCGACCGACGGGGTCGAGATGATGATCAACTGGTCCGCCAGGTCCAGCACTCCACGCATCGCGCTGTAGAGGAGACCGGTGCCCGAGTCGGTGAGGATGATCGGGTACTGCTTGCCGAGCACCTCGATCGCGCGCCGGTAGTCCTCGTCGTTGAACGTCGTGGAGACCGCCGGGTCCACGTCGTTGGCGATGATCTCCAGCCCGGACGGTGCCTGCGAGGTGAACCGGCGGATGTCCATGTACGAGTTGAGGTACGGGATCGCCTGCACCAGGTCCCGGATCGTCGCCCCGGTCTCACGGCGCACCCGGCGGCCGAGCGTGCCGGCGTCGGGGTTGGCGTCGATCGCCAGGATCTTGTCCTGCCGCTCCGTGGCCAGCGTGGAACCGAGGGCGGTGGTGGTGGTCGTCTTGCCGACGCCGCCCTTGAGGCTGATGACCGCGATGCGGTAGCAGGAGAGCACCGGCGTACGGATCAGTTCGAGCTTGCGCTGCCGCTCCGCCTCCTCCTTCTTCGCGCCGAGCTTGAAGCGGGAGGCGCCGGAGGGGTTGCGGCTGCTCTTGGCCTTCGGCTTGTTGTTGCGCAGGAGGCGGTCCGAGGACAGCTCGACGGCGGCGGTGTAGCCGAGCGGCGCACCAGGCACCGAACGTTCGCGCTGGTCGTGCGCCATCGCCGTCGGCCAGCCCCCGCCGGAGCGCGGGTCCATGGGCGGCGCGCCGGGCGCGGACCCCGGTGCGGCACCGGGGCCGGCCCCGTGCACGCCGCCGGGCGCGTTGCCCTGTGCGGGCTGCTGGTACGGCTGTTGCTGCTGGGCAGGCAGATTGGGCGTCGGTGAAGCCGGAGCCGGCAGGTTCGGCGGCTGTGACTGCTGCGCCTGCGCGGGCGGCATCTGAGGAGTCTGGGGTGCCTGCGGCGGCTGCTGGGCGGGCACGTACGGGGCGGACTGCGGCGGCTGGCCCGGCTGTCCGGGCTGGGGGAAACCGTAGCCCGGCTGCGGGCCCTGGTGCCTCGGCTGACCGGGCTGACCCTGTTGTCCTGGCTGCTGGGGAAAGCCGTAACCGCTCTGTGCGTACGGGGCGTGTGGACCCGAGTTGGCGGGCGCGGGCCCGCCCGGCTGGCCCGGCTGCGGGAATCCGTAGCCGCTCTGCTGCGCCGTCGCGGCGGGAGTCGTCGGTGTGGCGGGCGCGGCGGGCGTCGCCCAGGGGGACGCGGCCGGGGGCAACTGGGGCTGCTGCTGCTGCTGGTGGTGGGCGGGCGCGGGTGTGATCGCGGGCGGCTGCGACTGCCCCTGGGACACCGACTGCGACTGAGACGGCGCGGGGCGCTCGGCGGGCCACTGCGGCGCGGGGGCCGGAGCGGCCGGCTGGAAGGCGGGCGGCAGCGGGGGCAGCCCGGAGTCCGGACCGGCCGGAGCCGGGGACCACGGCAGTGCGGGGGCGGGCGGGGTCGTCGGCGTGCTCAACGGGGGAGCGGCGTCGGAGGGCTCGTCCGACGGCACTGAGTCGGCCGGCTCATCGACCGCGTCGGCCGGCTCGTCTCGGCGGTCCTGGACCTCGTCCGAGAGGTCCGCACCGACCACGGCGTCGCTGACGTCCGCCGGTTCCCCGGAGTTGACGTCGAAGTCGGCGTCGTCGCGGTCCGAGTGGGATTCGGAGTCGGTTGACGAATCCGGGCGCCCCGAAGGCGCGTCGACGGCGGAGTCGGCAGACCCGGTCGGGTAGCTCCCGCCCGTGTCTCCGTCCGCGTCGTCGTCGCTGCCCCGTACATCGTCCTTGTCGGCTTCGCCCTCGCTCTGCCTGCCGTCCTTGCTGTCTGTGTCGTCCTCGCCGTGGCTCTCGTCCTCGTCGGAACGAAGACCGAGCCCCGTACTCACACCGACACCCGCCCCGTCCTGCTCATCCTCCGCCGAGGACCCGGCAGGAGCGGCGTCGTCAGTCCTGTCGACCGCCCCGTCAGCGGCCCCGTCGGCACCCGCGTCCGTGTCGGCGTCGGCGTCCGCTTCGCTCTTGGCGGTCTCCGCAGCCTGCTTGGCGGCGTCGATCTCCGCGATCTCGCGCTTCAGCGCGGCGGGGGAGAAGCGCATGGTCGCCCCGCTCTCCAGATCCCCGGCGCCGAACGGCTGCGCGAAAGGCTCCGACGCGGCGGAATCGTCGGCCGCGGAGGGGGAGGGCGCCACGGGAGGAGGCGCCGACGGCAGCACCGGGTCGACGGACGGCGCCAGGGGCGCGCTCTGTGCGGGGATCGGCGGCGGAGGCTGTCGGTGCGGCCAGTTCGGCTCGTACCCACTGCCCGCCGGCAGTCCCGGCACGGCCACCGGAGCCCCGTTCGGAGGCGGTGGCGGAGGGGTGGAGCTCCGTGAGCCCGCCCCGTCGCCCGACGTGTCCCCGGAGGCGTTCTGCGTGTACCAGGCCGGCGGGGTGTAGTCGATGGTGAACTCACCCGTCATCTCGGCGGGCTCCGCGTCGGACTGATCATCGACGGGAGTGTTCCAGTCCCCACGGATCTCGTCCCGATCGCCGTTCACTTTGCCTCCTGGTGTGGTCGAGCACCCTTGTGCCGTGTTGGGTGGGGGCGACCGTTGTCACTCGATCAGCCCGGCTCTACCCGTTGGGACGCTCCCGGCATGCCTGCGGGTTCTCGTGCGCCCCGACCCACCCTAATCGCCCGCGAGCCCGCTCCGGCAGGCCCGCCCGCCGGTCATCCGCCGCCCCGTACGACGCCCCTTGCCCCCCGGTGGTTCGGGTGCGGCAGACGGTCAGGAAGACGGTGGGGTGAATCATGACAACAGCACAGAAATGCTTGCCCGTTCACTCCGCCTCGGGCACGAGTCAACAATCCGGTATCGGCGTCCGGATGCGGTCCGGTATGGGTGATTGCGTCTTGGAGCGCCCGGACGGAGAGGATCCGCCGTCTCTGTCCGCTCTCTTCTCAAGGAGGTGGCGTGGTGCCCTACTTAAGGAGTTCCGTCGGCGGCGGTCTGTCGCGGAGGCCTCTACTGGAGGTCGAACTCCCCGTCGCGCGCGCCCAGTACGAACGCCCGCCACTCCGCCTCGGTGTACCGCAGCACGGTGTCGGGATCCAAGGACGACCGCATCGCCACCGCCCCGCCGGGCAGATGCGCGATCTCGACCCGCTCCTCGTCCTCGCTCGTGCCCGGGGCGCTCAGCCACTCGACGTCAGAGATGTCGAGGGCGTACAACTCGTCCTTCTCCTGCGCGGTCCCCATCGGTCAGGCCTTTCCTTCGACAACTGCTGAGTTGAACGGTCACCACGCACAGGTGGAGACAGACAGGCCCACCGACGCGTGCTCCTACGGATCCTAGATCCGCACGCTACGTCCGGTCCGGCGATTCCCGTCCGGTCACTCGCCCGGGGACCCGCGCCGTACGCCCCGGCTGCCGAGGACTCCGGGCCTGGCCGCCCGCCCCGTACGACGGCTCAGTCCATCCTGCGGGCTGTGCCCAGCAGTCCCGACTCGGCGTCCGTGGGGCTCGTCATCACCCAGTGCCGCTCGCGCCCGGCGCACCACAGGGTGACGCCGTCGGCCAGCGTCGGCAGCGCATCGCTCTCCGCCTGCGACAGCCCGAGGATCCGGCCGATCTGCTCGGCCTCGCGCGGCGACACCCGTTGCACACCCACCAGCGTCGAGTTCCGCATCAACCGGGGCGCGACGGGGCTCAGATACGGCAGCAGAGTCAGCACCGACTGCCACGGAGCCGACACCACACGGCCACGGGGCGGCCGCATGCCCGCGTCCCGTACGACCACCACCGGGCTGCCCACCGTCGGGCCCTGGGGCGGCACCCGACCCACGTCGTGCAGGGTGATGCACTCCAGGCCCGCGCCTGCGGCCTGAGCCAGCAGCGTCCAGGCCTGGGCGCGCCCCGTCTCGACGACCACGCGCGCCCCGGTGCCCGCCGCGCGCAGCGCGATCACCTGCGCCGTCCAGAGGCCGCCGATCAGCAGGACGTCGTACGGCGCGGAGCGGTGGAACCCCACCATCTGGGGGTGCCCCTCGGCGTCGTCACCGATCACCACGCCGTCGTCCCCGACCGGCAGCGAGAGCGCGCCGAGTTCGTCGGCGGGCATGGTGTGACCCGCGTGCCGCGGGCCGAGCAGCGTACGCAGCCCGCTCATCGGGCGCCTCCCAGCGGAAGTGTGGCCAGGGCCCCGGGCAGTTGCTCACGGTCGAGACGTACGAGGCCGACCTTCGCCGACCGTGCGGCCTGCTCCAACAGCCGCCGCACACCCACCAGTTCGGTGTCGCTGCCGCCGGTGATCCGGACGTGGCCGTTCACCGTCATGGCTCCCAGACGGCTGCCACGCCGCAGGGTGAGGCTGAAGGTCGTCGCGTATGCCGGGGTGGCGGTTAGCAGCGACACCAGCTTGGGCAGCGGAGCGGCACCGCGCCCCAACTCGGGCCAGCGGCCCACCGCGTACGTCGTGTGCCACCTGTCGTCGCACCGCCACACGCGCGCCGTCTCGGCCGTGCGCCGCGTCGGGGCGGCGTCAGGACGTCCGGCGTGGGCGGCCTGTGCGGGGCTGGCGCAGGCCGACGTCGCGATGGTGGAGTTCAGCTCCTCCTGGTCCAGTACGACGGCCCGGAACCCAGCTCCGGTGATCCGGCTCGCCACGTGGTCCGCCACTCGTACGAGGCAACGTTGGGCGCCTTCGACGCCGCCCCCGCGCGCGTCCACCGCCTCCCGGCACAGCTCGGGATCGAGCTTCACCGCGACCCACGTCAGCCGCAGGGCCGGGGCGCCGGTCTTCTCCTGAAGAGGTACGTACGAGAGCCGGGCCACCGACTGCTGTGGCAGGTGCGGCGCCGGCGCGGAACGCACCTGCTGCACCAACTGGACCGACTCCAGCTTGATGTCGTCGACCTCCAGGGCGCCGCCCAGGAGGGAGAGCGGCAGCGCCCGCGCGCCGAAGGCGGGCCGCAGCGCGGACCCGCTCGCCTCGACCCGTACGACGGCCGTCAGGAAGCTCCCGTCGCCGAGCATCCCGACGGTACGGCGGTCGCGGTCGACGTACGTGTACGGGCGCAGCGCCGGGACGGCCTCCGCGACCGGGGCCAGCGACGGATCGACGTCCACCGCGGCGGGCCCGGCGGCCCGCTCGCGCGCACGGAGGGAGAGGACGGTCGAGAGCCAGTCCTGAACGGCATGGCCACGGCGACGCAGGACGGCGAAGAGGACCAGCACGCTGGCGGCGGCGATCGTGGGCACCATCCACAACCCGCCGAGCGCGACGCCGGCGGCGGCCAGTGCGAGCGCCACCTCGACGAGCACCAACTGCCGTAGCTGGAACGGGCCGACGTGGCTGGTGCGGGAGAGGGCTCGCAGGGTGGTCGTCGCGGGGACACGCGGCGCCGTGACGGCCGCCGGGGATGTCTGAGCAGGGCCGTTGCCTGGGGCGTTGCGACGTTGCCGGCGGGAAGACCGGGAAGGACCTGGGGGCTGTCCGGAAGTCCGCCCATTGCGCTCGCGCGTCGCCGTACCCATCCCCGCGTTGCCCCCTCTGTCCGAAATGGCCATTTCCCCATGGGCGGTTGACCGGGCGATCACCCTACCTGAGCAGTGGGGCGTGATCGCCAGCATGCATAGTAGGGGGCCGGAACGACGGCAACCCTCTGTAAGAGAAGGGGGCCTGGCCGCGCAGTGGGGGAGAGGGACAGCGGACAGATGGCATCACGACGGGACGAACTCAACGCCTACACCTTCGCGAAGCGAAGGCTGATCGCGCAGTTCGTGCGGCCGAACTCGACCGGCTCCGAGGAGGGTGCGCCCCGTCCGCTGCGCGGGGTGGTGCCGGGGATGATCGTCGCCGTGGTCATCCTCGCGGTCTTCGGCGCCTGGGGGATGTTCAAACCGGTGGCACCCAAGCAGTGGGACACGCCGGGCGAGAACGTCATCATCGCGAGCAAGTCCACCACCCGTTACGTGGTGTTGAAGACCGGCAAGAAGGTTCAGCTCCACCCGGTTCTGAACATGTCGTCGGCCAAACTCCTCCTCGACGCGGACAAGGGCAAGGTCATCAACGTCGACGAGTCCGTGCTCGACAACGGCAAGATCCCGCACGGTGCCACTCTCGGCATTCCGTACGCCCCCGACCGGCTGCCCGACGCCAAAGAGGCCGGCGCCGCGAAGCGCTGGGCGGTCTGCGAGCGCCCCGGGGAGGGCGGCCGGGCCATCGAGAAGGCCACGTTCGTCTTCGCGGAGCGTGAGCAGAAGAAGACCGAGGGCGCGAACCGGCTGACCGGCGGCGAGCTGATGTATGTGGAAGGGCCCGACGAGACCCGCTACATCGTGGACCGGGCCGGCAAGGCCTACGAGACCGCCGAGGACGAACTGCTGCTCCGCCAGCTCGTCGGAGACAACCGTGAGCCCCAGCGCGTCTCCGCGGCGTGGCTGGACACGCTGCACGAGGGAGACCCGGTCGACTTCCCCGAGATCGACGGAACTCCCGGCGCGGAGGCGGGTGTCGGGGGCGACCTGGATCCCGAGCTCGACAAGATCGGCACGATCCTCGGCGCGACGGACGGAACCAGGAACCAGAAGTACGTCGTCCTGGAGGGCCGGGTCGCCCCCATCACCGACTTCACCGCGAAGCTGCTGCTCAACAGCCGCGACCTGATCGGCCTGGACCAGGACGGCGAGGCGACCTCCGTCAGTGCCGCGACCTTCCAGCCCGGCGCCCCGTTCGGGGAGAAGAAGAACTGGCCGGCGAGCAGCCCCGACGCGGTCAACTCCGCGAGCACGTCGGAGGGAAGCCGTAACACCGTGTGCAACGTCTTGCGGGAGGTGGACGCGGACAGCGGCGACACGACGCTCAGCACTTGGGCGGGCACCGGCTTCCCGGCGGGCCTGGCCACCGGAGCCACGAGCGCGTACGTCACCCCCGGATCCGGGCAACTGTTCCGCCAGTTCACGGGTGGCACGACCAAGTCCGGTTTCCTTTTCCTGGTCACGGACACCGGCCTGCGGTACGCGATGCAGTCCAACGGCGACAGCGCGACGGACGACTCGGGGATCGGCGAATCCGGCTCCGAGAAGGAGAAGGAACAGCGCAAGACGGAGGCGCAGCAGGCGCAGAACAGGTTCGGCTACCAGAACGTGGACGCGGCGCCGATGCCCGCCTCCTGGTCCGCCTTCCTGCCGACGGGGCCGCGTCTGTCGACCGGGGCCGCGCGTCAGCCGCAGGGCTCATGAGGGCGGGGCAGCCATGACAGACACGGACAGCCGCACTCGTACGCGCCGCTACGGTCGCACGCGCCCCGGCGCGAGCACGCTCAGGCCCAACTCCTCACCCATGTACCGCGAGTTGATGGCGACGACGGTGTCACGAGCGACGGCGACGGCGACCGCCGTGGCCACCGCCGCCCTCGCGCTCGTGACGCTGTCGGCACCCACCGCGAGCGCGGACACGGGGCAGTGCTCCTTCCCCGGAGAGAAGTACGAGGGCCGCCCGTGGGCCCTGCAACGTGTCCTGCTGGACGAGCTGTGGAAGCAGTCCACCGGCGAGAACGTGAAGGTCGCGGTCATCGACACAGGCGTCGACATCAAGAACCCGCAGCTCGCCAAGGCGGTGGACGTCGGCAGCGGCCTCAACCTGATCCCCCCGAACGCCAAGGACGACAACGGGAACAAGCTGGAACGCGGCAAGGCGAACGGCACCACCGACGAGGTGGGCCACGGCACCAAGGTCGCCGGCATCATCGCCGCACGCCCCGCCGATGGAACAGGTTTCGTCGGCCTCGCGCCCGACGCCACGATCATTCCGATCCAGCAGAACGACGCGTTCGGCAACGGCACCGCCGAATCGCTCGCCAGAGCCATCGACCACGCGGTCGAGCAAGAGGCCGACGTCATCAACATCTCTCAGGACACGGCGGACGCCGTGGAGCCCGCACCGGCGTTGAAGCAGGCGGTGGACGACGCCCTCGCGGCGGAGGTCGTGGTCGTCGCCTCGGCGGGCAACGACGGCCTGGACGGCAAGGCCAAGGAGACGTACCCCGCCTCGTACGACGGCGTGCTGGCCGTGGCCGCGTCCGACCGGAACAACGAACGCGCGTCGTTCTCGCAGTCGGGCGAGTTCGTCGGCATCGCGGCGCCGGGGGTCGACATGGTCACGACCGTCCCCGGAGGCGGCCACTGCGCGGACAACGGCACCAGCTTCTCCGCCCCGTACGTCGCGGGAATCGCCGCTCTGATCAAGAGCAAGCACGACGGGTGGACGCAGAAGCAGATCGTCGCGCAGATCCAGCAGACGGCGGAGCGCTCGATCCCGGGCCGTGACCGCCTGGTCGGCTGGGGAGTGGTGGACCCGGTCCGCGCGCTGACCGAGGATGACAAGCCCGTCGAGGAACCGGTGGCACACGAAGGAGTGACCCGGGCCGAAGCACCGACCCCGGCCGAGATCCACCTCGGCGAAACGGCCGAGGAACGCAATTCCCGGCTCGCGACCTACGTCGTCGTCGGGGGCGTCGTACTGGTGGCGGCGATCACGGGCGGTTCGGTGGCTCTGCGCGATTCAAGGCGCCGGGCGCGGCGGGTTGAGGAGAGTCTGTGAACGGGGTGAGTGGGTTCGGTGGGACGGGCGAAGGCTCCGTCGCTCAATCAAGTCGCGTGACCGACAACCCACTTAGAGGTGTCCGAGCAAGTAGCTAGAGTGGTCGCGAGCGATCACCGAGTGTACGTAGAAACGACCGGTTCGCAGCGATCGCGACGCAGGACAGCGGAAGCAAACGGGGAGGAACGGGCATCGTGCCTGAGTCGGTGGGTGGCATGAGCGGGGGCTCTGATGGCGAGTGAACTTGAGCGCGGCGTAGGGGCGTTGAAGAAGTTCCAGGGTCAGGTCAATACGCTGCTCGCGACCTTTGAGAGCGGCGCGGCAGGCAAGGGCGAGATCGCGGCGCAGGGTGTGCCGCGATCGTCGTTCAGCGGCCCTGGTCAGTTCGACGAGGCCGAGGGTTTCTCGAAGCAGTACGACCGGGTGCACACGTCGCTCATCTCCTTGTCCAAGTCCCTCGCGGACCAGATAGAGCTGCTGAGCATCGGAGTTCACGCGGCCGATGTCGGCTACGACAACGTCGAGGAAGACCAGCGATACCGCTTCCACACGATCCAGACGCGCTTGGAGGAGCAGCGCGAGGAACGGGAGAAGCGGGAGAGGCAGGACAAGGGCGAGGCACCCGCCGCGCCGCGCCAGGACGCCACCAGCGGTACGAAGGACTTGGGGTGACGAGACATGAGTGACGACAAGAAACCGCCGCTCTCTCCCCAGGAGCAGCAGCAGAACGAAGACGCCGCCCGGATCCAGACGGAGTTCGGCACGACGGACGCCGTTGAGCGCGCGGCGACAGCCATGGGCGGGCTCTTCTTCGGCAACTTCGGGGGCTTCTTCGGCAGAACGAGCTTCGAAGAGCGCGGCCTCAACGACATGCTCGACCTGCTGGACGGCGCGACCCCCTCGGACCTGGTGAGTGCCGGCGAGAGCCTCGAAAAGGCCAAGAAGAGTCTGAATGAAGCCGCGCAGGAACTCAGC
This sequence comes from Streptomyces sp. NPDC060366, assembly GCF_042725135.1. Lineage (NCBI taxonomy): Bacteria > Bacillati > Actinomycetota > Actinomycetes > Kitasatosporales > Streptomycetaceae > Streptomyces > Streptomyces sp. NPDC060366. The sequence continues at coordinate 32,981 of NZ_JBHXDC010000030.1, forward strand.
GACTTCGTCAAGACCACGGACTGGCACGGCGTGGCAGCCACCGAGTTCCAGAGCTACGGCCTGGCCCTGGCGGGGTACGCCTGGGACCTGGGTTCGTTCGCGAACGTCGTCGGCACCCAGATGAAGGTGGCGGGAGAAGGCCTGACTTCGGTCCGTAGCGCCAAGCCGCCGCGTGACAACCGGGCCGACCCCAGGCGTCCCAGGGACTTCCCGGTCTCGGAACAGCGGGAGGACAACCCGGAGTACAAGCGGGCCGTTCAGGCGGAGGAGAACCGCCAGGAGGCCATCAACCAGATGAACCGCCTGGCGTCGTTCTACGCGGTGTCGGAGCAGTCGCTGGCGGGGGCGAAGGAGCCGGAGCTGCCGAAGATGCTCAACGCGGCGGTGCCGCAGCCGCAGTGGGGCAACTGGATCGGTGATTCCGTTTCGGGAGACTCCGGCGGCACGGGCGCGCTGGATTCGTCGCATCAGCAGTCGAGTGCCGTACGAGCCGACGCCGGTGGTACGGGGGGCATCCCCCGTACTGGTACCGACGGTTTGGTCACACAGGACCCGATCCCGAGCACATCGATGGAGATCGACAGCGTCAACACGCTGCCGCCCACCACGACGGGTCCCGGTCCCGCGCAGCCTCCCACGGCGCCTGTCGGACCAAGCTCAGGAAACAACCACGTCCCACCACCGCTGGGGCCCAATCTCGGTCCTCCCATACGTGGTGGCGGTCCTCGTTCCGGTCCCCCGCTTGCGCCGAGGGGTGGAGGCCCAGGGCCGGTCTCCAACGCGAAAACAAGTACTGGAGGTGGCGGCCGTCAGGGCCCCGTGGGGCGCCCGACCCCGATGGGCGGCGGTACCAACTCGGGCTCCCAGTCGGGCAGGGGCCCGGTCGGCAGGCCGACGACAGCCATGGGCCCCGGCGCGGGACGCGGCGGTGGCACGGGTGCAACCCGGAGCCCCATGGTCGGTCGACCGAGCGCCGGGGGGCCGCCCATGGGCGGCCGTTCCGGTTCCGGCTCTTCCTCCGGGCCCCCCCGTACGGGCCGTGCCAACGGCATCGTAGGGGGCACGCCGCAACGCACCTCCGGCGGCGGCCCAGGCGCCTCCGGGTCGCGCATTCCCAAGGGGAATGTCATCGGAGGTCCGGGTGGCACAACACCGGGCCGCCCGTCATCGGCAGCGCGTCCCAGCCAGTCCGGTGTCGTGGGGTCGGGGCCCGCGAAGGGCGCCGTGCGGCCTACGGGACGAGGCATGCCCAGCTCCAACAATGGTGTCGTGGGCACTCCGCGGAGCGGTGGCACGCCCCCCAGGTCGGGTGCCGGCGGATTCACGACCGGCGGCTCCGGGCTGTCCGGTGACCGACACGGTCAGCAGTCCCGCGACGAGGAGCCGGAGCGCACCGGACAGTCGCGACCGGAGCCCCGGGCGGACGACGCAGAGACACGGGCGGGTCGGCGGCGTGGTGCCGTACCGCCCGTCATCGACTAGGCACAGCGGAAGGTTCGGAAGTCGGGATGACGGCAGGAATGAGCCAGGTCCGGAAGCGTTCCGGGTCGTACGGCTTTCGGCGCGGCCCGCTGTTCGCGGTGGCCGTGATCGGGGCCTCGGCGATGGTCATGGTCGGTGCTGCCCCGGCGGCGGTTGCCGAGGACACGCAGTCGAAGCAGTGGTACCTGGATGCCATGCGTGCCGAGGAGATCTGGAAGTCGACCACGGGCGAAGGGATCAAGATCGCCCTGATTGACACCGGCGTCAACGCGTCGACTCCGTCGCTCAAGGGGCAGGTGCTGAAGGGTCTCGATGTCACGGAGACAGATGGGACGACGAACGACTACGACGGGCATGGGACCAGCATGGCCGAGCTCATCGCTGGAACAGGCGCGGGCGGAGGACTGAAGGGCCTGGCCCCCGGAGCCGAGATCATCCCAATGCGGATTGCCAACAAGGAGTTCGAAGAGAAGCACAAGTCCAAGACTTTCGACAACGCACGCGCCATCCGTGCGGCGGCCGACAGCGATGCAAAGATCATCAACGTGTCGGGCGGCAGCGAGTTCCTTAGCTCTCAAGAAAAGGAGGCAGTGGAGTACGCCTATGGGAAGGGCAAGTTGTTCTTCGCTGCAGTCGGCAACACTGGCCACAAGGACAATAAGCCCGGCTATCCTGCAAACTATCCCGAGGTAGTCGGCGTCGCCGCCTCTGACAGCGACGGCGAGGTAGCCGACACCTCCCAGCACGGCGACTTCGTCGACATCGCGGCCCCCGGCATCGACACGCCGTTCTGGTGCGACGAGACGTTCTCCAAGTACTGCGTGGGTAATGGTGGAACAAGTACAGCCACCGCCCTCGCCTCCGCCTCCGCCGCCCTCATCTGGTCCGCCAACCCCGACTGGACCGCGAACCAGGTCCTGCGGGTCATGTTCGAGTCCGCGGGCCGTGGTGACGACTGGAAGCCCGGCACCGTCAGCAACTACCTCGGCCACGGCATCGTCCGGCCCAACGCGGCCATCAACCGTGGCATCGGCAAGCCCGGTGATCCGGACGTCAGCCCGCTGACCAACGAGAGGACGACGGCCGGCGGTTCCTCGGACGCCGGCGCCCCCTCGAAGGGCTCGGCGGACGGCTCCGCCTCCTCCCCGCCCAAGCCTGGCGCCGACGGCACGAAGGACACGGGGACGGGCCCGGACGCAGACACGGCCAACGCCTCGAAGGACACCGGCGACGACAGCCAGTTGGGGCTGATCCTCGGCGGAGCCGCGCTCGTCGCCGTGCTCGCCGGAGGCGCCTTCGCCGTCGTACGCAGACGCCGCAGCGCGTGATCGCGCGGCTCAGACCACTCACCGAAGCACAAGCACACACGCAGTAACGAGCAGAAACGAAAGGGAGACTGACATATGGCAGTCCAGAAGGTCGGCGATCAGAGTCTCAAGGACTTCCAGGACGAGATCACGGTCAAGTTCGAGGACGTCAAGGGACAGCTGAAGAACCTCCAGGGCGTCATCGACAGCCTGGAGGGTGCCTGGAAGGGCATCGGCGCGAGCGCCTTCGACGCGAAGCAGGCCGAGATCAACTCGGGCATGGTCCGCATCGCGAAGATGCTGCTCAACTTCCAGGAAGCGATCCAGGTCACCCGTACGACCGCGGGCAACACCGAGGACGAGGTCTACGCGGCCCTCAACGGTGTCGACGTGACCGCCGGCTTCTCCGGCGACAGCGCCGCGACGGCCAAGGCGACGTCGAACATCAACGGCTACTGACGGACCGGCGATCAGCCACTTCGTACGTACCGCGCACCGCACACACATACCGCACTGACAGGAAACAGGAGGACTCGTGGCTCAGCAGAACGACGGCACCATGGTCGTGACCTACGGCTCGCTGGAGCAGGCCGCCGGGGTCATCGAGAAGCAGGCCGCCCGGCTCGACGAGAGTCTTGAGGCCATCCAGACGAAGATCCGCGGCGTCTCCGCGACCTTCGAGGGTGAGGCCAAGACCGCGGCGGACGCTGCCCACAAGAAGTGGGACAACGAGACGCGCATGATCCACAACGCGCTCAAGGACATCGCCCGCAAGGTTCGCGAGGCCGGCCCGACCTACCAGGCGGGCGACAAGAAGTCCGCCGGCTACTTCTAGGAACTTCCTGGAAGCGACCGGCAGTTGCGGCGACAGGGGGGCACGCGCGGGAGGTGCCCCCCTTTGCCGTGTCTACGTACGGGGCAGCGCGTCAGGCACTTGCGCCGACGCCGTACGCGTACGCCCGTCAGATGTCGATCTCACACCCGTCCCCCGACGGAGCTGCTTTCGTGTACGCCTCGACCATCTTCAGTACCGCCGAGGCGTCCGCCGAGTCACCGCTGACCCGCACCGTCGCGTAGAGGTCTCCGTCGACATCCTTGTCGATCTCGGACGAGTCCTCGCACCGGATCAGACCGGCTCCGCCCTTGCCCGAGTAGCTGTACCGCTTGTCGGCGCTGACCTTGTCGTCGGGGTCCGCGCCGATCGTCTTCGAGGCGATCTCCGCGACGGGGGTGTCGGCCTCGTACCACTCGATGGACGTCGACAGTGCGACCTTGTCGTCCACCGACACGTAGCAGCGCTTGACGCCGCTCGCCGTCTTTGACCTCTCGGAGACTTTCTCTCCCTCGGGCAGCAAGGGATCCAGTATCTCCGCCGGCACTGCCACGCCGCAGACCGCCTGCGGCGTCTCGTACTCCTTCGTCGATTCCGAACATGAGGCGATCAGCAGCACGAACGAAAGCGCGCCCAGGCTCGCGACGAGCCGACGACACGTGGCGTGGGGGATGTTCTCACGGCTTTTCATGCGGTCCCTTGCTAGTCCCTTGGTCTGAGTGGCGGTCAGGAGCAACCGCGGCCACGTCAACGGTGCCAGTACGGCCGCGGCTACGACCACGGCAACACCGAGCCACGGCAACACCGGGCCACGACTACGGCCGCGGCCACGGCGGCGGCCGAGACCGCAACCGTGGCCGCAGCCCGTACCCACTACGTGGGAATCTCGGTCTCCAGGTCGTCCGCCATCCTGCGCGCCGCGGTCGACGCGTCGTCGAAGCCGTCGGTGGTGCCGATACGGGTCCACTCCTGAATCCGCTCGGCGTCAGGGTGGTTGTGCGCCTTCGCGGCCTCTTCGCCGGCGACCCTGGTCATGTCGGTCTGAGCGTCCTTGCTGGCTTCCCAGCGGAGCCCGACGTCGTGGCCGACGCCCGCCAGATTCTGCGGATCGGTGTCCTTGAAGAACTGTTCGAGTACGACCCCGGTCACCGTGCCCGCGGCCCCGCCCACCGCCGCGCCGACGACGGGGCTGGCGATGAACGACGTACCGACACCGACGCCCAGGCCGACGAGGCCCGAGATCGTGTTCTTCTTCTGGTTCGTCGCGTGCTCGAAGTCGTCGTCCTTCGCCTTCGCATCGCCCAGGACGGCTTCCTGGCGGCCGATGGCGAGGGTTCCCTCGACCTCTCCCGACCGCCGCGCGATCTCCTTGACCGTTTCCTCCGCGGAGTGCGGATAACGGCTGTCGGCGGGGAGATCCGGGTTGAGGTGGTAGTCCATCAGCCCGGCCATGTACGCCTTCTGGCCGACCTCGATCGCGGCGTAGCCCTCCGGGTTCTGGCCCACCGTCGCCAGGAAGCGGGTGACGTCCGTGTGCTGCATGTCCGCCGCCGCGCCGGCGATCGGGAAGAGCTTCGGCACGCTCTCGTTGCTCTCGCCGCCGTCCGCGGTGGCGCGGTTGATGTCCGGCAGGTACTCCGAGGCTATCTGGCCCACGCTGTCCGACATGAAGGCGTTGTCCTTCAGGCGGTTCGGGTCCTCCGAGATGGAGGTCACGAGGCTCTCCATGAGCTTCGCCTGCTCCGGGTTGTGCGGCGGGGTGTCGACCGTCGGCAGTTCGCCCGCCGGGTGCCCCGTCGTGGCCGCTTCCAGAGCCATCGCCAGGTTGTTCCGGCCGGAGATGCTGTCCTCGCCGTCCTTGTCGCGCTCCGGCGGCCAGTCGCGCTCCTCGAAGAGGTAGTCGAAGTTGGAGAGTGAGTCCTTGACTTCCTTTCCGTCTTCGTTCTTCGTCTTGAAGTCGTGATCCTCGTCCTTCGACAGGAACGGGTCGTTGAAGAAATCCGTGGCGGCGTCGGGGCTGTTCGACAGCGCCTTCAGATAACCGATCATGGGGTCCGAGCCGGAGTCCTCGCCGGTGCGATTGAGATTCGGGTCCATACCCATGTGGGTCCAGACCGTCGCCCCGTGACGGCCGTTGCTGGTGGCCGCCTTCTCGGTCTCCATGAGTTCCGTGCCGTAGCTCTTCAGGAACTGGTCGTCGAAGTTGCCCCAGCGCATCAGGTTGCTCATTACCTGGAAGCCGTGCGTGGTGCTGTTCTTGTTGATGGGCTGGCTTCCGAGATCCGTCATCTCGTACGTCCACCGGCGCATTTCCGGCGTGTCCGCCTGAGTTGCGGTGGCGAGCGTGAGGCTGAGGTTCTTCTGCAGATCGCCGAGCTGTTCATGACGGTCCATGTACAAACGGCTGTTGCTGTGCGGATCCGTGATACCCGCCCAGAACTCCAGCGTCCCCTTGGGGCCCAACTGCTCGGCGAAGCGCTCGCTGAAGAGTTCGTCGCCCGAGTACTTCTTCAGGCCCGCGTTGAGCGCGTCGAACTCCTTGACCGTGAGGTCTTCCGGGTTCTTCTTCGCGAGACGGGCCAGATTCTCGGCTTCCTTGATCGCGTTGGCCGCCGAATCACGGTCCGCGTACTTCTGTCCCGAGAAGCCGTAGTCGGTGAGATCGACGAGAGCCTTGAGCGAGGTGGCCGCCGTGTTGTCCATCTCCGTCGCCGTGTCGAGAATTCCCTGAAGCTCGTCGCGCAGCGCGTCGACGTCCTTCTGGCCGTTCGCGGGCTTCGGGTCGGGATTCGGAGTGACGGTGAAGCCGCTGCCCGCCGGCTTGACGGACATGTGATTGCCCCGGCCGCGCTCGATGGCTTCCTTGAGCAGTCGCTGCTGGGTCTTCAACTCACCCTGGGTGTCGCGCATGATGTTGCGGATCGACTCGGCCTGGGTGTACGCGTCGTTGAACTCCTCGGCGGTCTTGCCGATGAACTCACGCGACACCGTGGCGTTGTAGCCGGTCCAGTTGGCCTTGTTCGCCTTGCCGCGGAGCCCGTCCTTGGCGTCGCTCTTGAGATCGGTGAGTTTGGTGAGCATCTTCGTCCAGTCGCTGACCGTGGTGTCGAGCGACGTGAAACTGGCGGAGTGAAGGGCTTCGAAATCCATGAGTCTGTTCCTTTAGTCCTTCTCAGTCCTTCGAATCTTTCTTGCCCTCGCCGTAGACCTCGTTCTTCTCACCCGGCTGGGACCACTGCTCGTCGAAGCCCGCATCCAGAGTGGAGATGCTGCTCACATGGCGCTCGATGAAGATTTCGTCGCCCTCATGTGCTTTCTTCGTGAAGTCCATGTGGTTCGAAATGAGCGCGCACGCGTCCATGAGGGAACCGAGCTGTCGGTCCCAGCGCAGCGACACATGACTCAGAGCGCCGCCGAGCGCGAAACCCTGCCCCTTCAGATCACTGCCGGCCGTGTCGGTGCTGGTGACCCGCGCCTCTTCCCACAGCCGGTTGTACAGCTTGAACGCCTCGTCACCGATCGCCGCCAAGTCCTTCTGGTCGACGGTGAGATCACCGGTCGGACCGCCCGCGTTGGGCCGGTCCTCCTCCGGGATTCCGTTCAGCTGCATCTGCGCCGACCCGCTGTCCGCCGCTGACGCCTTCAGCTGGTCCCATTCGTCCCATGCCATCTGGGATTCCTTCCCCCGTGCTCGCTGATGGATTTCACCATTCCGGATCAACCTATTAATGCGCGCCGATCACACGCAAGTGCGGTCCGTCGCGACCGCGTTCAGCCTGGGCAAGCTCTCCCGTACGCCCATCTCCAGGCTTCTCATGCCGCGCCCGGCCCTCACTCCATCCCCGCCGGCCGGAACATCTCCACCGCCTGCCACCCCAGGAACAGCGCCAGCCCTATCAGGGCGAGCTTCCGCCCCCGGATCAGCCCGTCCGACGGTTCGTGGGCCGCCGGGTTGTCGAAGCGTCTCGCCTGGAAGCGCCACCACGCCTTCCGCTGGTCCACGAACGCCAGCCCCAGGAACAGCACCGCGAAGAACGCCGCGAAGACACCCGCCCCCGTCATCGGCCCGTCACCATGCCCAGGCCCGCTCCTACGCCCGCCCCCGCGCCCGTCACCGCTCGTCCAGCGACGGCATGAGGGCCGTCTGCACCAGCGGGTTGCCGCGCTGGCGGGAGACGAAGATGCCGCGGCCCGCCGGCATCGGACGCGCCCTTACGCCGCCGAGGATGTCGCCCTCCTGCGGATCGCCCGAGAGCAGCACGCCCTGCGCGCCGAGCTCCATCATCCGCTGCATGAACGGCTCGTACGAGGCCCTGCTCGCCCCCGCCGCGCTGCGGGCGATGATGAAGCGCACACCCACGTCACGCGCGAACGGCAGCTGCTCCGTGAGCTTGTTGAGCGGGTTGCCGCTGGACGTGGACACCAGGTCGTAGTCGTCGACGACCACGAACACCGTCGGCCCACGCCACCAGCTGCGGTCGCGCAACTGCTGCGCCGTGACGTCGGCCGCCGGCGTACGACGCCGCATCAGGTCCGACAACGCGTCCACGTGGTGGTCCATGTTGTTGGACATCGGCACGTACTCCGCCAGGTGCGACGGCGGCGTCACGTCCAGCAGCGCGCGCCGGTTGTCGATGACGAAGAACTTGGCCGAGTTCCCGTCGTACCGCTCCGACAACTGCTTGATCAGCAGCCGCAGCAGGTTCGACTTGCCGGACTCGCTCTCGCCGAACACCAGGAAGAACGGGTCGCGTTCGAAGTTGACGAAGACCGGCTCCAGCAGGTTCTCGTCGATTCCGAAGGCCACGCCGCGCTTCGGCTGCTCGACGCCCGCCGGCAGCGTCGCCGCCTCCAGTTCGCGCGGCAGCAGCCGTACGGCGGGGGCGCCCGGCCCCGTCCAGTGCCGGCCGACCTCCTGCGTCATGGCGGCCGTCGCCTCCGACAGGTCGCTGTCGGAGTTGATGGAGTCGATCCGCGGCACCGCCGCCATGAAGTGCAGCTTCTCCGGCGTCAGACCCCTGCCCGGCACCCCGGTGGGTACGTTGACGGCCGCCTTGCGGTCCAGGTCGGAGTCCATCGTGTCGCCGAGGCGCAGCTCCAGCCGGTTCATCAGGTGGTCCTTGAGGTTGGCGCGCACCTCCATCGAGCGCGACGCCGTCAGCACCACATGGATGCCGTAACCGAGTCCGCGCGCCGCGATGTCCAGCACGGCGGGCTCCAACGCCTCATAGTCGGTGCGGAAGTTGCCCCATCCGTCGATGATCAGGAAGACATCGCCCCACGGCTGGTCCGTGAGCGAGATCTCGCCCCGTTCCCGCATCCTGCGGAAGGTGTTGATCGAGTCGATCCCCGCCGTACGGAAGTACTCCTCGCGGCGCGCCAGGATCCCGTACACCTCGGCCGTCGTACGCCGCACCTTCTCCGGGTCGAGCCGCGACGCCACCCCGCCGACGTGCGGCAGCCCCGCGACCGACGACATGCCGCCGCCTCCGAAGTCCAGCCCGTAGAACTGCACTTCCTGCGGCGTGTGCGTCAGCGCGAACCCCGCGATGAGCGTGCGCAGCAGCGTCGACTTGCCGGACTGCGGCCCGCCGACGATCTGCATGTGGCCCGCCGCACCGGAGAAGTCCCGGTACAGGGTGTCGCGCCGCTGCTCGTACGGCTTGTCGACGACGCCCAGCGGTACGACGAGGCGCCCCGCTCCCTCGAAGCCGGGCTGGGTGAGCCCGCGCCCCTCCACGTTCGACAGCCCCGGCAACAGCTCGTCCAGCGACGGCGGGTTGTCCAGCGGCGGCAGCCACACCTGGTGCGCCTCGGCGCCGCGCCCTTCCAGCCGGCGCACGATCACGTCGAGCACCGTGTCGGCCAGCGCGTCGTCCTCGGGGCTGGTGCGCGCGTCCGGTACGGCGGGCCGGGTGGTCGGCTGTACGTAGTGCACCGGCACCGGCGCCGCGGTGAACGGCACGGGCCTGCGGTCGACCGGGAGCGGCCCCCCGGTGCCCGCGACCGCCTGCGCGTTCGCCCGGTACACCCCGGAGACGTACGCGGCCTTGAACCGCACCATTTCGTCGGTGCCGTACTTCAGATACCCGGAACCGGGCACGTTCGGCAGCTGGTACGCGTCCGGCACACCCAGCGCGGCACGGGACTCCGCGGCCGAGAAGGTACGCAGACCCACGCGGTACGAGAGGTACGTCTCCAGCCCGCGCAGCCGGCCCTCCTCCAACCGCTGCGACGCCAGCAGGAGATGGACACCCAGCGAACGCCCGATGCGCCCGATCTGGACGAACATCTCGATGAAGTCGGGCATCGCTGTCAGGAGTTCGCTGAACTCGTCGATGACCAGCACCAGCGACGGGATGGGCTGCAACGGTGACCCCGCCGCGCGCGCCTTCTCGTAGTCGTGGATGTTGGCGTAGTTGCCCGCGTCGCGCAGCATCTCCTGACGGCGGTTCAGCTCGCCCCGGATCGAGTCACCCATGCGGTCGACCAGTGTGAGGTCGTCCGCGAGGTTGGTGATCACCGCCGCGACGTGCGGCATCTGCGACATGCCGGCGAAGGTGGCACCACCCTTGAAGTCCGCGAGGACGAAGTTCAGCGTCTCCGAGGAGTGCGTGACGGCGAGGCCCAGCACCAGCGTGCGCAGCAGTTCGGACTTGCCGGAGCCGGTGGCGCCGACGCACAGACCGTGCGGCCCCATGCCCTCCTGCGCCGCCTCCTTCAGGTCCAGCATGACGGGCGCGCCGTCCTCACCGACACCGATGGGCACACGCAGCCGCTCCGCCTGCGAACGGGGTCGCCATGTGCGGGTGACGTCGACGGACGCCGCGTCCCCGAGGTTCAGCAGATCGGTGAAGTCGAGGTTGGCGAGCAGCGGTTCGTCGTCGTCGTCACCACCCGTCGCGGCGCGGAGCGGTGCGAGCTGACGGGCCAGCGCCTCGGCGGCCTCCAGGCTCAGCCGGTCGGGCTCCCCGTCGTACACCATGCCGTGCCCCGACTCCAGCCGCAGCGAGTCGGGATGCACCACCACGGCCAGGCTGCCGCGCGCCCCGGTGACCTCGCCCGGTACGACCTCGACGACCGTCACACCCTGCAACCCCTCGGGCGCCGCCAGCGCCGACACGGGGGGCAGCGACAGGCCGTCCAGGACGACGACGATGTGCGGCTGGTCCAGCAGCGGATGCCCGCCGGGCTGGAAGCGCGGACGGCCCTCCAGCCGCCCCGCCAGCATCTCCTCCAGCTCCCGCACGTCGGAGGTGATCAGCCGGCGGCTGCCCGCCCCGTCGCCGGGGCCCTGCGCCTGTACGTGCGGCAGCCACTTCGTCCACTCCCACCCCGACGCCGCGCCCCGTCCGGTGACGACGGCGATGACCAGGTCCTCGGGGGAGTGCAGCGAGGCGAGCGAACCGACCATCGCGCGCGCCGTGGAGCGCACCGACTCGGCCTCGCCGGTGACGGTCAGGTGGTAGAAGGCGCGCAGCGAGACGGCCATCGGCAGACCGTCCAGCACGCTGTGCGCGTTGAGGAACTGCTGCATCGCCCCGGCGGTCAACGGCTCCAGCTCGTCCACGGGGGCGGTTTCGGGGGCGATGAGCGGGGTGGCGAGCTGTTGACTGCCCAGCCCGATACGTACCTGCCCGAAGTCGTCGTCGGCGACCCGCCGTTCCCACACCCGGCTGCCCTCGGCGACCAGCGCCCACAACTGCTCCGGCGACGGGTGGAGGTAGTACTGCGCGTCCCGTTGCAGATGCGCGGTCCGCAGCACCGTACGCCGCGTCTGCGTCAGGTACTTGAGATAGTCACGCCGCATGTCGGCGAGTTCGCCCTGCGTTCCGCGCCGGTGCCGCACCAGCATCGCGATGGCCATGGCGATCGTCGAGGCGATCATCACCATGCCCATGATGCGCATGATCGGATTCGGCGTCATGAAGAAGAAGACGACCGAACCGCCCATGCCCAGCATCGGGAGCAACTGCATGAGCGCGCCCTCCTGCTGCCCTCTGGGCAGCGGCGGAGGGGGTTGCACCTGCATCTGCTCGCCGGGTACGTCGGCGGGCAGAGCCCGCGGCGGGCGCTTGACGACGATCTGACTCACTGCTCACCAATTCCCTTGCCGGACGGAAAAGTTCCCACCGGCGCCCCCGTGGCGACGGGCCTCCATCCGCGGGCAAGGATCCTACTTGCGTGGGTGCCCACCGCCCGGCGGTAGGGTGACCGGACGCGTTTGCGCAGCGATGAACTTCCGCAAAAAAACGGGTCATTCAGAGTGCAACGCGGGCATCGGGCGCATGGGAACCACGAGGGGGATGCAGCACGTGAGTATGACGGCCCAAGCGGCGGCCACCGGCACCGGTCAACCGGGCGCACCGGCCCCGTCCAGCGGTGGGACCGGCTTCTGCCGGATCACCGTTGTCGCCCCGGACGGCCGCATCGACGTGGCACTGCCCGAGGACATTCCCGTGGCCGACCTCCACCCGGAGATCCTGCGGCTGTCCGGTCAGAGCCCCGAGGCGGGCGCCCCCGTCGGGTACCACCTGGTACGCCGCGACGGCACCGTCCTCGACAGTGCCCGCTCCCTGGCCTCCCAGCGCATCCTCGACGGCGAACTGCTGTCGCTGCGGCCCTTCGCCGAATCCCTGCCCCCGGCTGTCTTCGACGACGTCTCGGACGCCGTCGCGTCCGCGGTCGCCCGCGACCGCACCCTGTGGACCGACAGCGCGATGCGCGGCGCCGGTCTCCTCGGCGGCTCCGTCCTGCTGACGCTGCTCGCCTTCGTGCTGTGGACCGCCGACCCCCGCCACGACACACACGGCCTTCCGGGCATCCTGGCCGGCGTCACCGCCGTCCTGCTGCTCGCCCTCGCCGGTGTACGGGCCCGGGTGTACGACGACCGCGGCTCGTCCGTCGCGCTCGGTATCGGCTCGATGGCCAACGCCGCCGTCGCCGGATCCGGACTGTTGCCCTTCGCGGACGGACAGGGCATCGGCAGACTCCAGTTCCTGCTCGCCTGCGCCGCCGTACTGGTCGCCTCGGTGATCCTGGTGATCGTCACCCCCGCCGGCGACAGCCCCTTCGTCGCGTTCGTCTTCGCCTCCACCGTCGGCCTCCTGGTGACGTTCATCGCCATCACGACCGACATGGCGCCCGCCGAGACCGCCGCCGTGTGCGCCGCGCTCTCCGTAGGAACACTGGCCTTCCTGCCCGGCCTCTCCACCCGCTTCGCCCGGCTCCCCATCGGGTTCGAGCCGCCCCGTACCGCCGCCGGGGACTACGGAACCGACCCCGCGCCCCCCGCGCCCGTCGACCCCGAGCGCATCGCCGCCCAGGCCCGGCGCGGCCACGAACTGCTCGTCGGCCTGGTCGGCGGCTGCGCGCTGGTGGCCGTCGGCGCCGCCGCCGTACTCGGCTTCTCCGACGGTGTGTGGGGCCAGCTCCTCGCCCTCGCCACCGGCGTCGCCATGCTGATGCGCGCCCACCTCTTCAGCTACACGGCACAGGTCGGCTGCGCCCTCGCCGCCGGTCTCGGCGCCCTCGTCCTGCTGGGACTCGGTCTGTGCCTCAACCCCCCGGAGGGGCTGATCCGCGAGGCCCTGCGCGGTGACGGCGCGGGCCTCGACATCCGTACGGTCTGGCTGACCGCCGCCATCGCCGGGATCGCCGCACTGATCATCGCCATAGGGCTGATCGTCCCGCGCAAGGGCGTCACCCCGTTCTGGGGCCGCTTCCTGGAGATCGCCGAGTCCTTCGTACTACTGACGGTCGTCCCGCTGTGCCTCGCGGTGTTCGACGTCTACCACTCCATCCGTGCGTTGACGTCCTGACTGGCTGGTACGCTGTGTGACGGCCGTTTGTGTACGCGTTCCGGTCTGTCCGGAAACAGCGACCCCGTCAACAACGGCAGCTCATCCCCGCCACCCGAGTAACCGAAGATCCCCAGCGAATTCGACCTGGGGCACTCGATGGCCACGAAGACCCACGAGGAGTACGCGTGCCGCTTGCCGCCGCTACGAAGAAGCAGATCATGTCGGAGTTCGCCACCAAGGAAGGCGACACCGGCTCCCCCGAGGTCCAGGTCGCGATGCTCTCGCGCCGCATCTCGGACCTGACCGAGCACCTGAAGACGCACAAGCACGACCACCACTCCCGCCGCGGTCTGCTCATCCTGGTCGGCCAGCGCCGCCGCCTGCTGCAGTACCTGGCGAAGAAGGACATCCAGCGCTTCCGTGCGCTGGTCGACCGCCTGGGCATCCGCCGCGGTGCGGCCGGCGGCGCCAAGTAGCACGCCGTGAAGGGAGCGGTTCCCACACACCGGGAACCGCTCCCTTCGCCGTATACGCACGAAGCTCAGTAACCTGTTCGCAGGAGCACAGCTCCCGGACACCGCTGAGAAGCAGTGACGGAACACCAGCACCACGAGCACGATCAGCACCACCCCGCATGACAGAAGGCACCACCCACTGACGAGGGGAAGCGCCCCTCCGCCGCCGCCGGTCCTCGGTAGTGGCCCCCGGAACGGCGCGGCGAACGCCGCCCGCGGCCGACGCCGCCGCCCCGGGAGCTTCGATCGAAGACCGGCCCGCACCACGGAGCGCTTCTCCGCCTGTCCCCCGCCACACGGGCGCGGGACGAAAGACGACAAACGACGAGTATGGAGAACCACTGGTGGAGAACGAGACCCACTACGCCGAGGCCGTTATCGACAACGGCACGTTCGGCACCCGCACCATCCGCTTCGAGACGGGCCGTCTGGCCAGGCAGGCCGCCGGCTCCGCCGTCGCGTATCTGGACGACGACACCATGGTGCTGTCGGCCACGACCGCTTCCAAGAAGCCCAAGGACCAGCTCGACTTCTTCCCCCTCACGGTGGACGTCGAGGAGCGGCAGTACGCGGCCGGCAAGATCCCCGGCTCGTTCTTCCGCCGCGAGGGCCGGCCCTCCGAGGACGCGATCCTCACCTGCCGCCTCATCGACCGGCCGCTGCGCCCCTCCTTCAAGAAGGGCCTGCGCAACGAGATCCAGATCGTCGAGACGATCATGGCGCTCAACCCCGACCACCTGTACGACGTGGTCGCGATCAACGCCGCCTCCTGCTCCACGCAGCTGGCCGGCCTGCCCTTCTCCGGCCCGATCGGCGGCACCCGTGTCGCCCTGATCAAGGGCCAGTGGGTCGCGTTCCCGACGCACACCGAGCTCGAGGACGCCGTCTTCGACATGGTGGTCGCCGGCCGCGTCCTGGAGGACGGCGACGTCGCGATCATGATGGTCGAGGCCGAGGCCACCACGAAGACCATCCAGCTCGTCGCCGACGGCGCCGACGCTCCCACCGAGGAGATCGTCGCCGCCGGTCTGGAAGCCGCGAAGCCCTTCATCAAGGCGCTCTGCAAGGCCCAGGCCGACCTCGCCGCCAAGGCCGCCAAGCCCACCGGCGAGTTCCCGGTCTTCCTCGACTACCAGGACGACGTCCTGGAGGCCCTCACCGCCGCCGTGAAGAGCGAGCTGTCGCAGGCGCTCACCATCGCCGGCAAGCAGGACCGCGAGACCGAGCTGGACCGCGTCAAGGAGCTCGCCGCCGAGAAGCTGCTCCCGCAGTTCGAGGGCCGCGAGAAGGAGATCTCCGGTGCGTACCGCGCGCTGACGAAGTCCCTGGTCCGCGAGCGCGTCATCAAGGACAAGGTCCGCATCGACGGCCGCGGCGTCACGGACATCCGTACGCTCGCCGCCGAGGTCGAGGCCATCCCGCGCGTGCACGGTTCCGCGCTGTTCGAGCGTGGCGAGACCCAGATCCTGGGCGTCACCACCCTCAACATGCTCCGCATGGAGCAGCAGTTGGACACCCTCTCGCCGGTGACCCGCAAGCGCTACATGCACAACTACAACTTCCCGCCGTACTCCGTCGGTGAGACCGGCCGCGTCGGTTCGCCGAAGCGCCGCGAGATCGGCCACGGAGCGCTCGCCGAGCGCGCCATCATGCCGGTGCTGCCGACGCGCGAGGAGTTCCCCTACGCGATCCGCCAGGTCTCCGAGGCGCTGGGCTCCAACGGCTCGACGTCCATGGGCTCGGTCTGCGCCTCCACCATGTCGCTGCTGAACGCCGGTGTGCCCCTCAAGGCCCCCGTCGCCGGTATCGCCATGGGCCTGATCTCCCAGGAGATCGACGGCAAGACGCACTACGTCGCCCTCACCGACATCCTCGGTGCGGAGGACGCCTTCGGCGACATGGACTTCAAGGTCGCCGGTACGAAGACGTTCGTCACCGCGCTCCAGCTCGACACCAAGCTCGACGGCATCCCCGCCTCGGTCCTGGCCGCCGCGCTGAAGCAGGCCCGCGACGCCCGCCTCCACATCCTCGATGTGATGAACGAGGCCATCGACGTCCCGGACGAGATGTCCCCGAACGCCCCGCGGATCATCACCGTCAAGATCCCCGTGGACAAGATCGGTGAGGTCATCGGCCCCAAGGGCAAGATGATCAACCAGATCCAGGAGGACACCGGCGCCGACATCACGATCGAGGACGACGGCACCATCTACATCGGTGCCGCCGACGGACCGGCCGCCGAGGCCGCCCGCGCCACGATCAACGGCATCGCCAACCCGACCATGCCGGAGGTCGGCGAGCGCTACCTGGGCACGGTCGTCAAGACCACCACCTTCGGTGCGTTCGTGTCGCTGCTCCCCGGCAAGGACGGTCTGCTGCACATCTCGCAGATCCGCAAGCTCGCCGGCGGCAAGCGCGTCGAGAACGTCGAGGACGTCCTCGGTGTCGGCCAGAAGGTCCAGGTCGAGATCGCCGAGATCGATCAGCGCGGCAAGCTCTCCCTGATCCCCGTGATCGAGGGCGAGGACGAAGAGAAGAACGACCAGCAGGACGACCAGAAGGACGAAGCCTCCCAGTGACGTTTCGTAGTTCCACGACGACGGCCCGCACCTCCTCGGAGGTACGGGCCGTCGCCCGTACCCAAACCCTCCTGGAGGGGCAGAACGGCATCGGCACCGTCCGCCGCACGACCCTCCCCGGCGGCCTGCGCGTCGTCACCGAGACCCTGCCGTCCGTACGGTCGGCGACCTTCGGCATCTGGGTACAGGTCGGCTCACGCGACGAGACGCCCACGCTCAACGGCGCCACGCACTATCTGGAACACCTCCTCTTCAAGGGCACCAAGAAGCGCAGCGCCCTCGACATCTCCTCCGCCATAGACGCGGTCGGCGGCGAGATGAACGCCTTCACGGCGAAGGAGTACACCTGCTACTACGCGCGCGTGCTCGACACCGATCTCCCCCTCGCCATCGACGTCGTGTGCGACATGCTCACGGGCTCGCTCATCGAGGCCGAGGACGTCGACGCCGAGCGCGGCGTCATCCTCGAAGAGATCGCCATGACCGAGGACGACCCGGGCGACTGCGTACACGACCTCTTCTCGCACACCATGCTCGGTGACACCCCCCTCGGCCGCCCCGTCCTGGGCACCGTCGACACCGTCAACGCCCTGGACCGCGGCCGGATCGCCCGCTTCTACAAGAAGCACTACGACCCGACGCACCTGGTCGTCGCCGCCGCGGGCAACGTCGACCACGCCACCGTCGTACGGCAGGTACGCCGCGCCTTCGAGAAGGCCGGCGCCCTCTCCCGTACGGACGCCGTCCCGGTCGCCCCGCGCGAGGGCCGCCGCGACCTGCGCACGGCCGGCCGCGTCGAGCTGCTGAACCGCAAGACGGAGCAGGCCCACATCGTCCTCGGCATGCCGGGCCTCTCCCGCACCGACGAGCGCCGGTGGGCCCTGGGGGTTCTCAGCACGGCCCTCGGCGGCGGTATGAGCTCCCGGCTCTTCCAGGAGGTACGGGAGAAGCGCGGCCTCGCCTACAGCGTGTACTCGTACACCTCCGGCTTCGCCGACTGCGGTCTCTTCGGCATCTACGCGGGCTGCCGCCCCAGCCAGGTACACGACGTGCTGAAGATCTGCCGCGACGGGCTGGACCAGGTCGCGTCCGAAGGACTCGGCGACGAGGAGATCGGCCGCGCCGTCGGGCAGCTCTCCGGCTCCACCGTCCTCGGTCTGGAGGACACCGGCGCGCTGATGAACCGCATCGGCAAGAGCGAGCTGTGCTGGGGCACCCAGATGTCCGTGGACGACATGCTCGCGCGGATAGCCGCCGTCACTCCCGACGACGTGCGCGCCGTGGCACGCGACGTACTGGGACAGCGACCCTCTCTGTCGGTCATCGGGCCCCTCAAGGACAAGCAGGCCGACCGTCTCGACGAAGCGGTCGCCTGACCCCCGTCCTCCCAGCCTCCTAAGGAAGCGATGCGATGAGCACCAAACTGCGGGTGGCCGTTCTCGGCGCCAACGGCCGGATCGGCTCCGAGGCCGTACGGGCCGTCGAGGCCGCCGACGACATGGAACTGGTCGCGGCCCTCGGACGCGGCGACAAACTGGAGACCCTCGTCGACACGGGCGCCCAGGTCGCCGTCGAACTGACCACTCCCACCGCGGTGATGGGCAACCTCGACTTCCTCGTACGCCACGGCGTCCACGCCGTCGTCGGCACCACCGGCTGGACCGACGACCGCCTGGCACAGCTGGAGACGGTGCTGGCGGGCTCCCCGGAGACGGGCGTGCTCATCGCGCCCAACTTCTCCATCGGAGCCGTCCTCACCATGAAGTTCGCCCAGGCGGCGGCCCGTTACTTCGAGTCCGCCGAAGTCGTCGAACTCCACCATCCCAACAAGGCCGACGCCCCGTCGGGCACCGCCGCCCGCACCGCCCAGCTGATCGCAGCCGCCCGCGCCGAGGCCGGCTCCGCGCCCCAGCCCGACGCCACGGTCACGGCGCTGGACGGGGCGCGCGGCGCGGACGTCGACGGGGTCCGGGTGCACTCCGTACGGCTCCGAGGACTGCTCGCCCACCAGGAGGTCCTGCTCGGCGGCGAGGGGGAGACCCTCACCATCCGCCACGACTCCCTGCACCACAGCAGCTTCATGCCGGGGATCCTCCTCGGCGTCCGCCGGGTGGTCCGTACACCGGGCCTCACCTTCGGCCTGGAACACTTCCTCGATCTGAACCTGCCGGACTGACCACCGTGCGCGCCAAGATCATGTACTTCGTCATGTCCGCCGTCCTCGTCGGCTTCTTCGTCCTGGCCGGCGGCCGTGGCGTCGCACTCATCGGCATCGGTACGCCGCTGAGCGTCGCGTTCGGGATCGCGGTGCTGGTGCTGCCGGTCATCGGGGCCTGGTTCCTCTGGCAGAACACCCGGTTCGTACAGCGGGCCAACCGGCTCGCCGCCGAGCTGGACGCCGAGGGCGGCCTGCCGGTCGACGAGCTGGTGCGCACCGCGAGCGGCCGCGTCGACCGGGCATCGGCGGACGCCGTGTTCGCCGCCCGCCGCGCCGAGACCGAGGACACTCCGGGGGACTGGCGCTGCTGGTTCCGCCTCGCGGTCGCCTACCGCGACGCCGGTGACACTCCCCGGGCCCGCGAGGCGATGCGGCGCGCCATCGCGCTCCACGGGGCGAGCCCCGTGACGGCCGCGGAGTGACGCCCGACTGAGCCGAGAATGCCCGCGACGTCGAAGGACGTCGCGACGGCGAGCCCGGTCGATCGACTCCAACACGCCGACCGACCCGGCGCGATCCGCACACTCGGGTTCCACCCGGTTCGAGACGTCAGCTCGGCGCCCGTTCGGTCAACTCGCGACCACGGTGCGCCGGTTCAGACGCGCCGGTACTCGTCGCCCCACGCCTCGACGCTGTCCGCCGCCCGGTCGAAGGCCTCGGGGCGCGACAGGAAGTCCGCGTTGTGATCCGTGAGCAGCAGCCGCTTCTCGCCGTCACGGAGTACGAGCAGGAGCGCCTGCCCCTGCACCGTCCGCGGCAGCCCCAGCCAGCGCACCGGCTGCTGCGCCGTACGGACCTCCACGGCCTCTTTCCACGGCACGGTCTTGGTCATGAGCAGCCCCACGCGCCGTACGCCGTGCCGGCTGACCCACGCGCCCACCCGCAGCAGTCGCAGCGCGGCGGCGATCATCACCAGCGCGATGCCGAGGCACACGGCGGCGCCGGACGCCGCCCCGGCGAACGCGATGATCATCGTCGCGAGAAGCACGAACGAGGCGAGCAGCAGGAGCAGCGCGGACGCGCCCACCCGCCACGGTCCCGGACGGTACGGGCGACGCCAGCTGTCGTGGTCGTCGAACGGGAGCGCGACATCGTCGCTGGTCGCGTCAAACGCACGGTCGGCCGTCAGGAAGGGCAGGGGCACGACTGATCCTCACTCACAAGCACGCTCGATCGGGCGGTGCTGGCTGAGGTTATCGAGGAGCACCGGGGCAGGACCACTCAGGGGGGCCGGACGGGTCAGCGGCCCTGGGACGCCTCGGGCTGCTGCGCCTGTCCGGAGGACCGGCCCGATTCGAGGGACGGCAGCCCGAACAGCAGCGAACCCGCGAGCCCGGCGGCGATAACGAGCCCGACGAGTGTGCGACTCATCAGCTCGGACCGGCTGACTCGCTGCCTGGGAGGCGGAGTGACGTTACTGCGGAAGCGGTCGGCCTCGGCGACGAATGCGAACGGGACGGCTTCACGCCGGCGGAACATGGGGGGAGAACTCCTTGCGGTGGTACGAGTGAAGGTCGGGGAGGCGGCGGGCGAAGTGACCCGGTGCCGCTACTGAGTCAGACGCGTGGAACGGTCATTTGGTGCCCGATTTCGCCGAATTGACGAACAACAGCACGACCCGCGGACGCGCGTCGGCGACGTCCACTCGTACGGTGCCGCGTGTGACCGGAGTCGTCGGCAGTGCCCTGAGTGCCTGGTCGTAGAGTGGGCGCCGCCCGTGAGACGTGACAGGAAGGACCCCGCCGGTGAGCGAGACCCCCGCCGAGACCAAGCCCAGCTTCCGCAGTGAGGTGACCGTCGACCTGGTGAAGCACAGCGCGGGCGACTCGGACGTCCTGTGGGCCGCTCGCGTCTCCACCGCGGGCGAGCAGTCCCTGGAGGAGCTCTCCAAGGACCCCGAGCGCTCCAAGGGGCTCATCAATTTCTTGATGCGCGACCGCCACGGCAGCCCCTTCGAGCACAACTCGATGACCTTCTTCATCAGCGCCCCGATCTTCGTCTTCCGCGAATTCATGCGGCACCGGGTCGGCTGGTCCTACAACGAGGAATCCGGGCGTTACCGGGAGCTCCAGCCCGTCTTCTACGTCCCCGACACCTCGCGCAAGCTGGTCCAGGAGGGCCGCCCCGGCAAGTACGTCTTCGTCGACGGCACCCAGGAGCAGCAGGACCTCACCGAGCGCGCGATGACGGAGTCGTACCGCCAGGCGTACGACGCGTACCAGGAGATGCTGGCGGCCGGTGTCGCCCGCGAGGTGGCCCGCGCGGTGCTGCCGGTGGGCCTCTACTCGTCGATGTACGCGACGTGCAACGCACGCTCGCTGATGCACTTCCTCGGGCTGCGCACCCAGCACGAGGCGGCGAAGGTCCCGTCCTTCCCGCAGCGGGAGATCGAGATGGTCGGCGAGAAGATGGAGGAGCAGTGGGCGCGGCTCATGCCGCTCACGCACGCCGCCTTCAACGGCAACGGCAGGGTGGCGCCGTAGCGCGCCGTCGCCCGGCGCAGCGTCCCCGCAGGGCTGTCGTTGCGCACAGATGTGCCACCGGAGAGCGAAGTGTCCGGATTGCGGCGTTTCGAGAAGTTCATCTAGGCTGATCAGACGGACCCGGCACTGCCTGAACCCCCGAGCAGTCAGTGCCGGGCTCCGTACACCGCCCCTCAGGGGGAGTCATTACCGCGAGTCACGGGCAGCTCCACGGCTCCCGTCACGCCCAGAGCCCGCGCCCGCACCGCGGGCCCACGACCTGCCCGCGTGCCCCCGAGGGGACACGCCGAGCCGAGCAACGAGTAGCGTGTTACCCATGGCTCCGATCTCCACTCCGCAGACCCCCTTCGGGCGGGTCCTCACCGCCATGGTCACGCCCTTCACGGCGGACGGCGCACTCGATCTCGACGGCGCCCAGCGACTCGCCTCCCATCTGGTGGACGCAGGCAACGACGGCCTGATCATCAACGGGACCACCGGCGAGTCCCCGACCACCAGCGACGCGGAGAAAGATCAGCTCGTACGGGCGGTCCTCGAGGCGGTCGGAGACCGGGCACATGTCGTGGCCGGCATCGGCACGAACGACACCCGGCACAGCCTCGAGCTCGCCCGCACCGCCGAACGCACCGGCGCGCACGGCCTGCTCGCGGTGACCCCGTACTACAACAAGCCCCCGCAGGAAGGCCTCTTCCAGCACTTCACGGCCATCGCCGACGCCACCGGGCTGCCGGTGATGCTGTACGACATCCCGGGCCGAAGCGGCGTTCCCATCGACACCGAGACACTCATCCGTCTCGCCCAGCACCCGCGTATCGTCGCCAACAAGGACGCCAAGGGCGACCTCGGCCGGGCCAGCTGGGTCATCGCGCAGAGCGGCCTCCCCTGGTACTCGGGCGACGACATGCTCAACCTGCCGCTCCTGGCGGTCGGCGCCATCGGCTTCGTCTCCGTCGTCGGCCACGTGGTCACACCGGAACTGCGCGCCATGCTCGACGCGCACGTCTCCGGTGACGTCCAGAAGGCCACGGAGATCCACCAGAAGCTGCTCCCCGTCTTCACCGGCATGTTCCGTACGCAGGGAGTCATCACCACCAAGGCGGCGCTCACCCTGCAACAGCTGCCGGCCGGCCCGCTGCGCCTCCCGCTCGTCGAGCTCACGGAGCACGAGACGGCACAGCTCAAGATCGATCTCGCGGCCGGCGGGGTAGAGCTCTGATTGAGGCATCGCCTTCACGAACACGATTCATGGACCAGGTTTCATGAATATCGAAAATATCGAACTTCACAACTGAATAACCGAACACCGAAAGTGCAGGGCATTCCGCCCCACTCGGACAACAAGCAAGTGCAACAGCAAGTGCACGAATGTCATGCGCGCCACGTGCCTCACCGGTACGTGGCGCGTGTGGTGAGGAGAGTCTTTTGAGTCATCCGCATCCCGAACTCGGCGCACCGCCGAAGCTGCCCAAGGGTGGCCTGCGCGTCACCCCGCTCGGTGGCCTCGGCGAAATCGGCCGCAACATGACGGTCTTCGAATACAACGGCCGGCTGCTGATCGTCGACTGCGGCGTCCTCTTCCCCGAAGAGGAACAGCCGGGTATCGATCTGATCCTGCCGGACTTCACCACCATCCGTGATCGCCTCGACGACATCGAGGGGATCGTCCTCACGCACGGCCACGAGGACCACATCGGTGGTGTCCCCTTCCTGCTCCGGCTGAAGGCGGACATCCCCCTCATCGGCTCCAAGCTGACCCTCGCCCTGATCGAGGCCAAGCTCCAGGAGCACCGGATCCGTCCGTACACCCTCGAAGTGACCGAGGGCCATCGCGAGCGCATCGGCCCGTTCGACTGTGAGTTCGTCGCGGTGAACCACTCGATCCCGGACGCGCTGGCCGTCGCCATCCGCACCCCCGCGGGAATGGTGGTCCACACCGGCGACTTCAAGATGGACCAGCTCCCGCTGGACCGTCGGCTGACCGACCTGCCGACCTTCGCCAGACTCGGCGAGGAGGGCATCGATCTGCTGCTCTCCGACTCGACCAATGCCGAGGTGCCGGGCTTCGTCCCGCCCGAGCGGGACATCTCGAACGTCCTGCGGCAGGTCTTCGGCAGCGCCCAGAAGCGGATCATCGTGGCGAGCTTCGCCAGCCACGTCCACCGCATCCAGCAGATCCTCGACGCGGCCCACGAGTACGGCCGCAGAGTCGCGTTCGTCGGCCGCTCGATGGTCAGGAACATGGGAATCGCCCGGGACCTGGGTTACCTCAAGGTCCCGGCCGGCCTCGTCGTCGACGTCAAGACGCTCGACGACCTGCCGGACAGCGAGGTCGTCCTCGTCTGCACCGGCTCCCAGGGTGAGCCGATGGCCGCGCTCTCGCGCATGGCCAACCGCGACCACCAGATCCGGATCGTCCCCGGCGACACGGTGATCCTGGCGTCGTCCCTCATCCCGGGCAACGAGAACGCGGTCTACCGCGTGATCAACGGCCTGACCCGCTGGGGCGCGAACGTCGTCCACAAGGGCAACGCCAAGGTCCACGTCTCGGGCCACGCCTCGGCCGGCGAGCTCCTGTACTTCTACAACATCTGCAAGCCGAAGAACCTCATGCCGGTGCACGGCGAATGGCGCCATCTGCGCGCCAACGCCGAACTCGGCGCGCTGACCGGGGTCCCCAAGGACCACATCGTCATCGCCGAGGACGGAGTGGTCGTCGACCTGGTCGACGGCAAGGCCAGAATCGTCGGCAAGGTCCAGGCGGGTTACGTGTACGTCGACGGGCTCTCGGTCGGCGACGTGACCGAGACCTCCCTCAAGGACCGCCGCATCCTGGGCGACGAGGGCATCATCTCCGTGTTCCTGGTGGTGGATTCGACGACCGGGAAGGTCGTGGGCGGCCCGCACATCCAGGCGCGAGGCTCCGGCATCGAGGACTCCGCGTTCGCCGCCGTCATCCCGAAGATCGAGGAGATCATCGGGAAGTCGGCATCGGACGGCGTCGCCGAGCCCCACCAACTCCAGCAGCTGGTGCGGCGATCGGTGGGCAAGTGGGTCTCCGACACCTATCGCCGGCGCCCGATGATCCTGCCTGTGGTCGTCGAGGTCTGACCTCGGGGTCGACCTCAACACTGGAGCGGGGCCCCCGATTTGCTTCGGGGGCCCCGCTCCAGTAGGTTTACGGCTCCACCTGAACGGGAGCGCCGAGGCAGACACTTGCCGGGAGTCGAGTACCGGACCGGGTGGGAATTCCGACTCAGAATCTCTGATAAAGTCGGATTCGCCGAAAGAGAAACGCGAAAGCGGATATCTGAAAGCAACTCCCGCTGACTGGGAATCAGGCGCCGAAAGGTTCTGATAGAGTCGGAAATGCAAGACAGCAAGACCGAAGGGAAAGCCCGGAGGGACCCGGAGACGGGACCGAAGGAAGCGTCCGTTCCTTGAGAACTCAACAGCGTGCCAAAAG
>NZ_JBHXDC010000031.1:0-53260 GCF_042725135.1 Streptomyces sp. NPDC060366
CGCCAACGCTCCGCGTTGTCTCCCTCCTCCGCCTTGCGCTCGCACGCACCAGACCCCACTCCCTGATCCGGCCTGATCCAAACGACAGGCCCTAGATGTCGAGATCCTTGATGATCTTCGCGACATGGCCGGTGGCCCGGACGTTGTACAGCGCGCGCTCGACCTTGCCCTCCTCGTCGACGATGACGGTCGAGCGGATGACGCCCGTCACCGTTTTGCCGTAGAGCTTCTTCTCGCCGAAGGCGCCGTACGAGGTGAGGACGGCCTTGTCGGTGTCGCCGACCAGGGTGACCTTCAAGTTCTCCTTGTCGCGGAACTTGGCGAGCTTCTCGGGCTTGTCGGGCGAGACGCCGATGACGTCGTAGCCCGCGCCGGCCAGCACGTCGAGGTTGTCGGTGAAGTCGCAGGCCTGCTTGGTGCATCCGGGGGTAAGCGCTGCCGGGTAGAAGTAGACGATGACCTTGCGTCCCTTGTGGTCGGCGAGCGATACGTCGTTGCCGTCCGCGTCGGGCAGGGTGAAGGCGGGGGCGGTGTCGCCCGGCTGAAGTCGCTCGCTCATGGTTCTCCTCGGTACGGGGGCGGGCAGGGCGCCCAGGTGTATCGGGCCGAGCGTAGTAGGGGCGCCGCGGGGTGCGAGAGCGGCCGAGCTGACAGACTGTCGGTGAAAGCGAAGGATCGAAGGATCAACCAACCGGACACGACGACGGAGGCAGCGCGGTGTCGGATGCCAGGACCCCTGCGCAGATCGAGGCGGACATCGTCCGCAGGCGCGACCAGCTCGCCGAGACGCTCGACGAGATCGGCGTGCGGGTGCACCCGCAGACGATCATGGGCGACGCGAAGGCCCGGTTGGTTTCCCGGGTGGACCAGACCGCGGGCAAGGCGTATGTCGCGGTGAATCGCACGGTGACGGGTGTGAAGCACAAGTTCGTCTCGGACGACGGCGCTCCGCGGCTGGAGCGGCTCGTCCCGATCGCTCTGGTGGTCGTCGGTGTGGTCGGCCTGCTCACGATGT
This sequence comes from Streptomyces sp. NPDC060366, assembly GCF_042725135.1. NCBI lineage: Bacteria > Bacillati > Actinomycetota > Actinomycetes > Kitasatosporales > Streptomycetaceae > Streptomyces > Streptomyces sp. NPDC060366. The sequence continues at coordinate 1,016 of NZ_JBHXDC010000031.1, forward strand.
CGGCGCGCCGTCGCCGGCTCTGAGCCGGGGCCCGTCGTGGGGCGGGGGTTCGGGCGGGTAGGTTCGTGGGCGTGAGCGACAACTCCCTCGACACCTCCAATGACAAGCTGCCCATCCGGATGCTGCACGACCGGGTGCTGGTCAGGACCGACATCCCCGAGGGCGAGCGGCGTTCGTCCGGCGGCATCGTCATCCCGGCGACCGCCGCCGTCGGACGGCGCCTCGCCTGGGCCGAGGTGGTCGCGGTGGGCCAGAGCGTGCGGACGGTGGAGCCCGCGGACCGGGTGCTGTACGACCCCGAGGACCGTGCCGAGGTCGAGGTGCGGGGCGTGGCCTACGTGCTCATGCGGGAACGCGACCTGCACGCGGTGGCGGCCGACCGTTTCGAGGGGTCGGAGGACTCCACGGGGCTGTACCTCTAGAGGACCGAACACGGCAGACGGCGGAAGGGCCCGGTGACCATAGTCACCGGGCCCTTCCGCCGTCTCTTTGCTACGTTTGAGGGACCCCGACGAGACGCGCCGTACCGGGTCAATCGAAAGACGACGCACCCCTTGTTCGCGTTTCGCTCGGAGGTGCTGTCATGGCCTGGGTCCTGCTCATAATCGCCGGTCTGCTCGAAGTCGGCTGGTCGATCGGGATGAAGTACACCGAAGGGTTCACCCGGCTGTGGCCGAGCCTGTTCACCGGTGCCGGAATCGTCGTCAGCATGGTGCTGCTCTCGCAGGCCGCCAAGACGCTCCCGATCGGTACGGCGTACGGCGTGTGGGTCGGCATCGGCGCGGCCGGCGCGGCTGTCGTCGGCATGGTGGCACTCGGCGAGCCGGCGACCGCCGCGCGGATCTTCTTCGTCTGTCTGCTGCTGGTGGCCGTGGTGGGCCTGAAGGCGACATCGGGCCACTAGGGCCTGTCGTTTGGATCAGGCCGGATCAGGGAGTGCCCGCCGCGCCGGCGGCTGATGTCCGCGTTGGTGCGTGCGGTCGCAAGGCGGAGGAGGGAGACAACGCGGAGCGTTGGCGACCGACGGCAACGCGGCGGGTGTGCGTGCCAGGGGCCGCGAGCCCGGCAAGATCCGAACGACAGACCCTAGGTCCTGCGCCGGAAACGTTGGCCGGGCAGCGCGGCTCTTGGGCCGAGCCCGGTATCGATCGTCGGGCGGGCCGCCGCGCGGCCCGTCCGGCGATCGAGGGTGAACCGGACCATCGGGGCGGCTCGGGCGTCACTGTCGCGGGCGCAGGGCGCGGGGCGAGCCGTTGCCCGTGCCTCCGTCCGCCGCACCGCCCCCGCTGTCGGCTCCGCCGCCGCCTCCGATGAGCCCGTCGGTCAGACCGTTCGACTGCCCCTGGTCCTGACCCTGCGTCCCCCCGTCGCCCTGGCCCCCGTCCGTACCGCCGCCGTTGGTGCCACCCGGCGTCTGGCCCTGCGACTGGCCCTGGTTCCCACCCGTGTCGGCGCCTTCGTTCTGTCCCTGCGCCGCGCCCGCGTCTTGTCCGGAGGGCCCGCCCGGTGCGTCGGGCTCACCCGATTCGCCGGGGTCCTCCGACTGCCCCGGCGACGACGGCTCTTCGGGCGAGCCCGATTCGTCGTCCGGCGGGGAGATGTCCTCCACACCGTCCTCCAGGGTCAATTCGAACTCCGTGGCCTCGGTGCCTTCGAGGGCCGCCGCCGTGAACTGGCCCCAGATCTGCGCGGGCGGCCCGCCGCCGTTGACGCGGGTCAGACCGAGCGCGCCGTACAGCGGTTTCTGCTGGGCCGTCTTGGGGTCCGCGCCCATGATCGCGACGACGGTCGCGAGGTCGGGCGTGTAGCCGGCGAACCAGGCCGCCTTGTCGTCCTCCGCCGTCCCCGTCTTGCCCGCCGCCGGCCGGTTCGCGGACTGGGCCGCCATGCCCGTGCCGTCCTCCACGACGCTCCGGAGGATCGCCGTGGTGGTGTCGGCGGCCTGGCGGCTGACGGCCTGTCCCGGTTTCCGGCGCGGCAGTTCGACGGTCTTGCCGTCCTTGGTGATCTTCGTGACCATCGTGTACGTGCCGTGCGCGCCGTGGTTGGCGAGCGTCGCGTACGCCTCCGTCATGTCGAGCACGCTCGCGGTGGCCGGGCCGAGGGCGATGGACGGCGACGCGGTGAGGTCGGGGGTGTCGTCGGGGATGCCGAGGTCGACCGCGGTGCTGCGGACCCGCGTGGGGCCGACGTCCTGCGCCATCTGCGCGTACACGGAGTTGACGGACTTGTCGGTGGCCTCGCTGACGGTGACGTCTCCGTAACTGACGTCGTCCTCGTTGGCGGGGTCGTAGCCGGTCGGCCCGTCGGGGCCCTCCACCATGCGTTTGTTGGTGCCGTCGTAGACGGTGTTGGGGGTGATCTGTTCGCCGTCCTGGGTGTGCGAGTCGTGCTCGACGGCGGCGGTGAACACGAACGGCTTGAAGGTGGAGCCGACCTGGTAGTCGCGGCGGGTCGCGTTGTTGACGTACTGCCGGGTGTAGTCGACGCCGCCGTACATGGCGACGACCCCGCCGGTGGCGGGGTCGATGGAGACGCCGCCGACCCGCACGTTGCGGTCGGCCGCGCGTTTGGCGTCGACCTTCGACATGACCTGTTCGTCGACGGATTCGACGAGGGCGTTCTGTTTCGGCCGCTGGAGCGTGGTGGTGATCCGGTAGCCGCCGCTGGCGAGGGTGCTGTCGTCGATGATCTTGTTCTTGGTGAGGTAGTCCTCGACCGCCTGGACGATGTAGCCGCGCTGTCCGGAGAGACCGGTGGACGGCTTGGCCTCGCCGGGCATCGGGAAGGCCAGGGCGCCCCGGTCGGCGGGGGAGAGCCACTTCTCGGTGACCATGCCGTCCAGGACGTAGTTCCAACGGCCCTCCGCGTGCGGCCTGTTCTCCGGGTGCACGGCCACGTCGTACGCGCTGGGCGCGTTGAGCAGCGCGGCCAGGAAGGCGCCCTCGGCGGTGTCGATGTCCTGGATGTCCTTGCCGTAGTAGGCATGCGCGGCGGCCTGGATGCCGTACGCGTTGCGCCCGAAGTAGCTGGTGTTGAGATAGCCCTCCAGGATCTGGGCCTTGCTCTCCTCGCGGTTGAGCTTGATCGCGATGAAGAACTCCTTCCCCTTGCGCACGACGGTCTGTTCCTGGGCGAGGTAGTAGTTCTTCACGTACTGCTGGGTGATGGTGGAGCCGCCCTGCGTGCCCTTGCCGGTCATCGTGTTCCAGGCGGCGCGGGCCATGCCCTGGGGGTCGACGGCGGGTTCGTTGTAGAAGTCCCGGTCCTCGGCGGCCAGTACGGCGCGGCGGACGTGTGACGGGATCTGGGAGAGGGGCACGTTCTCGCGGTTGACCTCGCCGTCGCGTGCGAGCTGGCTGCCGTCCTCGTACAGATACACGTTGGACTGGGCGACGGCCGCGACGTTGGCGGGCGGGATCTTGACGAGGGTGTAGCCGCTGATGAAACCGCCGATGAGGATGAACGCGCAGGTCAGGAACGTGCCGAGCAGCATCCGCCAGGTGGGCAGGATCCGGCGCCAGCCGGTGCGCCTGCGGCGCCCCTTGCGCCCCTTGCGGCCGGCCCCCGGGCGGGCGCCCCTGCCGTCGCGGGCGCCGGGGCCCCCGGCCCCCGTGCCGGAGCCGCGGTCCGTCGGGTCGCGCGGGGACCAGCCCTGCTGCTGCGCGTCGCTCATGTGTACGGAGGCTCCTCGACCGGGTTTCATATCGGGCGTTACGGGTTATTCGGGTGATTCATCTGAGGCACCATGAAACACGGTCGGACCGGCGCGAGGCCGCCGACCGGATAACCGCTCGCGGTGGCTGACCCCCTTGGGCTAGGGTCGTGCGCTTTGGTGCCGTACAGCGGGAACGGCGCGGGGACATCACACGTAACGGGCCTGAGGGGGAGTGCTGACGTGCGTCTGTACGCGGTCGTCGCCGCGGGTGGCTTCCGCCGCCATGCGACATACCGGACCGCCACGGCCGCCGGGGTGTTCACCAACACCGTCTTCGGCTTCATCGTGGCGTACACCTACACTGCCCTCTGGGAACAGCGGCCACAGCTCGGCGGCTACGACCTCTCGCAGGCCCTGACCTACGTATGGCTCGGCCAGGCGCTCCTGATGACCTGCGCCATGATGGGCGGCGGCTTCGAGGACGAGCTGATGGAGCGCATCCGCACCGGCGACATCGCGATCGATCTCTACCGGCCGGCGGATCTCCAACTGTGGTGGCTGGCGAGCGACTTGGGGCGTGCCGCCTTCCATCTGATGGGGCGCGGGATCGTACCGATGGCGCTCGGCGCGCTCGCCTTCGACCTGGCGCTGCCCGACAACCCCCTGACGTGGCTCGCCTTCCTCCTCTCCGTGTTCCTGGGGGTCGTGGTCAGCTTCTCCGTACGCTTCCTGGTCGCCCTGTCGGCCTTCTGGCTGATGGACGGCGCGGGCGTGGGGCAGATCACCTTCCTGGTGGGGCTGTTCTTCTCCGGGATGCTGCTGCCGCTGACGCTCTTCCCCGGTCTGCTCGGCGAGATCGCGAGATCGCTGCCGTGGTCGTCGCTGCTCCAGGTGCCGGCGGACGTCCTCCTCGGCCGTCACACCGGGTGGGGGCTGCTCGGGGCGTTCGCCTTCCAGGCCGGCTGGGCGCTGGCGCTGCTGACGCTCGGGCGGCTGATCCAGTCCGTGGCGACACGACGGGTGGTGGTGCAGGGTGGCTGACGACGGTGTGGGTACGGATGTGGCCGCCCGGAGCGTGGAGACGGCCACCGTTGAGTGGTCGCGCTCGCTCCTGTGGGAGGGGCTGCGCGCGTACGGTCTGATCGTGGCCATGTGGGTGCGGTCGACGATGACCTACCGCGCGTCGTTCGCCATGACGGCCTTCGGGAACTTCGCCGCGACCGCGTTCGACTTCGTCGCGATCCTGCTGATGTTCTCCCACGTCGACCAGCTGGGCGGCTACTCGCTGCCCGAGGTCGCCTTCCTGTACGGCTCCGCGGGCGCGGCCTTCGGCCTGGCCGATCTGTGCATGGGCTCCATGGACCGGCTGGGCCGCCGGGTCAGGGACGGCACCCTGGACACCCTGCTGGTCCGGCCGGTGCCGGTGCTCGCGCAGGTCGCGGCCGACCGCTTCGCGCTGCGGCGGCTGGGCCGCATCACCCAGGGCCTGCTGGTGCTCGGATACGCGCTGACGACACTGGACATCGCCTGGACGCCGCTGAAGATCGCGATGATCCCGATGATGCTGCTCAGCGGCGCGACGATCTTCGCAGCGGTGTTCGTCGCGGGCGCGGCGTTCCAGTTCTGGGCGCAGGACGCGGCCGAGGTGCAGAACTCCTTCACGTACGGCGGCACCACGCTGCTCCAGTACCCGCCGACGGTCTTCGCGAAGGACCTGGTGCGCGGGGTGACGTTCATGGTGCCGCTGGCCTTCGTCAACTGGCTGCCCGCGCTGTACGTGATGGACCGTGAGGATCCGCTGGGGCTGCCGGACTGGGTGGCGTTCCTGCCGCCGCTGGTGGCGGTGGGGTGCTGTGTGCTGGCGGGACTGGCGTGGCGGGTGGGGCTGCGTACGTACCGCAGCACAGGAAGCTGAGGCGAGGGGCGAGGGGCGACGGGCAGCAGGCGCGGGGCGGCACTTCGGACTGGAGAGGGATACGTGAGGGACATGGATTCGGACGGCTCCGGCCTCATCGAACTGGACGGCGTCGAGAAGGTCTTCGACGTCCGGCGAAGGGCGGGCCTGCTGCGCCGCGAGAAGCACCAGGTGCGCGCGGTCGACGGCATCACCTTCCGCGTGGCACGCGGCGAGATGGTCGGCTACATCGGCCCCAACGGCGCCGGCAAGTCCACCACCATCAAGATGCTCACCGGCATCCTGACGCCGAGCGCGGGCCGGCTGCGGGTCGCCGGCATCGACCCGTCGCGGGAGCGTACGACGCTGGCACGCCGGATCGGCGTGGTGTTCGGCCAGCGCACGACCCTGTGGTGGGACCTGCCGCTGATCGACTCCTACCGGCTGGTGCACCGGATGTACCGCATCCCGGACAGGCGGTACCGGGAGAATCTGGAGCGCTGCGTCGAACTGCTCGAACTGGGCGAGCTGTTGGAGGTCCCCGTACGGCAGCTCTCGCTCGGCCAGCGGATGCGCGGCGACATCGCGGCGGCGCTGCTGCACGACCCCGAGGTGCTGTATCTCGACGAGCCGACGATCGGCCTGGACGTGATCTCCAAGGCCAGGGTCCGCGAGTTCCTGCGGGATCTGAACGCGGAGCGCAGTACGACGGTGGTGCTGACCACGCACGACCTCACCGACATCGAGCAGCTCTGCGAGCGGGTCATGGTCATCGACCACGGCCGGCTGATGTACGACGGGGCGCTCGCCGGACTGCACGAGGTGGGCGCGAGCGAGCGGACGCTGGTCGTCGACCTCGAACGGGAGCTGCCGCCGGTCGAGCTGCCGGGGGCGCGGGTGGTGAAGGTGGAGGGGCCGCGCCAGTGGCTGGCCTTCCCGGCGGCGGAGTCGGCTGCGCCGCTGGTGGCGCGGATCGCGGCGGAGTATCCGCTGATGGACCTGTCGGTGCGGGAGCCGGACATCGAGTCCGTCATCGCGAAGATGCTCTCCAGGAGGAAGGTCCCGGAGCCCGCGGAGCGATCGGCGCTGTGAGGGGCGGCGCTGTGGCGGTCTGTGGGGGTACGGGCACAGCCCTGTGACGTCCGACTCACCTTTGACTAGGCTGAGCGTATGACGAGTGAACTTCCCGAGATGCGCGCCTCCGACGCCGAGCGCGAGCGCGTTGCCGAACTGCTGCGCGAGGCCGTGGCCGAGGGGCGCATCGACATGGCGGAGTTCGACACCCGTCTCGACGCGACGTACAAGGCCCGTACGCACGGCGAGTTGGAGCCGCTCGTGCGCGACCTGCCCGCGGTGGGCGCGACGACGACCGGTCTGGCGCGGACCGACGACGGTGACGGGCGCGGGCGGTGGGCGGCGAAGGTCGGCCGGGGCCCCGCGACGTCCAAGTGGGCCCTCGCCATCTGGGGCGGATTCAACCGCAAGGGCTCGTGGACGGTCGGCCCGAAGTTCGTCGCGGCGGTCTGCATGGGCGGTGGCGAGATCGATCTGCGCGAGGCCCAGTTCGAGCAGCGTGACGTGGTCATCCGCTGTTTCACGCTGATGGGCGGTGTCCATGTCACCGTACCGCCGGACATGGATGTCACGGTGCGCGGCTTCGGGATCATGGGCGGCTTCGGGGAGAGCGGCGAGGCGACCGACGTGAGTCCCGGATCGCCTCGGGTGATCATCACCGGGTTCTCGATGATGGGCGGCGTGGGCGTGGAGCGGAAGATGAGGGCGGCGGAGAAGCGCCGTCTCAAGGAGGAGCGCAAGAAGGCGGAGCTGGAGAAGAACAGGCTCCGCAAGGAACTGGACTGAGCGGGCTTCCGAGCCCGTCCGGCGATTGAGGACGAGCGCGGCCCACGAGCCGCGCGACCAGGCTTCGTTCCCGTCCCCCCGCCCCCGTCTCCCATCTGCTGCCTCCGGCCTCCCCGGCTCAGAGCTGGGCGGGCTCCTTGCCGACCAGATCGCCCAGTTTCACGAAGCGCCCCATGGCCCGGTAGCCGGCGTCGCTCGGATGTAGACCGTCGCCGGAGTCGTACTCGGGCCGCAGCCGGTCGGGGGCGTACGGATCGCGCAGCAGCCGGTCGAAGTCGACGGTCCGGTCGAAGACGTCGCCCGACCTGATGGCGTCGTTGACCCGGTCCCGTACGGCTTCCAGCTCGTCGGTGTGGCGCGGGTTGCCGCCGAAGGGCGTGAGCGTCGACCCGACGACCCGCAGCCCCCGGGCGTGCGCCTGCCTGGTGAGGGCCTTCAGACCGGCCGTGATCCGGTCCGGATCCATCTCGTGCGGCTCCCGGATGATGTCGTTGATGCCCAGCTCGACGAAGACGGCCTCGGTGCCCGCCCGGTCCAGGACGTCGCGCCCGAAGCGGGAGACGCCGCTCGGCCCCTTGCCCACGGCGAGGCTCTGCCGCAGGAGCCGGTTGCCGCTGATGCCCGCGTTGAGCACCCCCAGACCGCTGCCGCGCACCCGGTCCGCCAGCGTGTCGGTCCAGCGGCGGTCGGTGTCGTACGAGGAGCCGATGCCGTCCGTGATCGAGTCACCGATGACGACGACCGCGCCCCGCGCCTGCCGGTTGAGCACGTCGACGGCGGTGAGGTAGCGCCAGACCGAGGCGCGCTCGATGTACGCGGTGCCGCTGACGTCCCTCGTACGGTCCCCCAGCGCGGTGTACGAGGTCCGCAGGGCTCGCGGGTGGTAGGTGACGGGGCCGCCGGGCGCCGGCGTGTAGACGGTCACCAGCAGGTCGGTGTCGGGCGCCACCTGGAGCCGTACGGGATCGCTGACGACACGCCCGCCCGGCGGGACGACTACGGACGTCCTCTTACCGAAGGTGACGAGACGCATGGTGCCGACGGCGGCCCCGGCGTCCTCCTTGTGCTCGGCGACGGCGATCGAGGCGCGGCCGATCAGCAGGGCCTCGCGGCTGAAGAGGTTGGAGAGGGTGATGCGGGCGGCGGTGCCGCCGATGCTCGTGTGCACGACGTTACGGATGGAACGGCCGACGTGGCCGTTCGGTACGCCCGGCTCGATCCCGGCCGGCGCGGCGGCCCAGGTCCCGACCCACGCGTCGGCGGACGCGGGCGCGGCGGATCCCACGGACGTACGGCCGCGTCCGCCCGCCCCGTTTCCGGATGCGGCCGCCTGGTCACTGCTGCTCTCGTCGCGGCCCCCGCCGCCGCCCAGCGCGCCGACCCCGACGAATATCGTGGCGCACACCAGCGCCACTACCGCCAGAAGGCCCGCGAGCAGGGCGAATCCCCGTTGTCTGTTCATGTCCCCCGTGTCTCCCTCACCTACGTACAAAGGACATCATCCGGCATGACGCGGGAACTCGGGATGCGCCCCGGGAGTACCAGAGGTAGGGACAATGCGTACGGGTGGGCAAGGGTCCGCCGGCGGGCCGGATTCGGGTACGCGACGAGGGCTCGGTGGGACAGCGGCACGGCGGCACGTATGTGGATGGGTGGACTGAATGGAACGACGCGATCCGGCTGATCCGGACAGGGCGAGAGGTACGGGGGCGGACGCGGACGGGTCGGCGCCCGAGCGGTCCGCGCCCGAGCGGTCCGCGCCCGAACGGTCCGTGCCCGGGGTCGGTGGCGCCGATGCGGACGCGGCGGGGAGTGACGCCGCTCGTACGGAGGGGGCTTCCTCCGAGCCCGCTCGCGCGGGCAGGTCGGCGAAGGCCATCACTTCCCCTCCGGGCCCCGAGCAGGGCTCAGGCTCCTCCGGTACGGGTGCGGGTTCCGGGTCCGGGTCCGGTTCGGGCTCCGGCTCCGGCTCTGGCGGCTCAGGCCCCGGTTCAGGCTCCGGCCCCGGAAAGCGCCCGCCGTTCTCCCCGCTCGGCTCCCTCGGATTCACCGCCGCCGACGAGGAGAAGCGGCGCGGCGTCCGCCGTATGAAGACCACCGCGACCGGCCTGCTGCTGTTCGTCGCGGTCATCTACATCCTCGCCACCTGGGCGGAGAACTCGGGCGTCACCGGCTGGCCCGGCTACGTCGCGGCGGCGGCCGAAGCCGGCATGGTGGGTGCGCTCGCCGACTGGTTCGCCGTCACGGCGCTGTTCCGCCATCCGCTCGGCCTGCCCATCCCGCACACCGCGATCATCCCGAACAAGAAGGACCAACTCGGCGCGTCGCTGGGCTCGTTCGTGGGAGAGAACTTCCTCTCCTCCGACGTCGTACGGACCCGGCTGCGCGGGCTGGGCATCGGCGGCCGGCTCGGCGCCTGGCTCGCCGAGCCCGCCCACGCGGACCGCGTCACCGCCGAACTCTCCACGGCTCTGCGCGGCGCGCTGACCGTCCTGCGGGACAGCGACGTCCAGGCCGTCGTCGGCGAGGCGATCACCCGCCGCGCGGACGCCGCCGAGATCGCCCCCGGCATAGGGAAGATGCTGGCGCGCGTCGTCGACGACGGCGCCCACCACCGCGCCGTCGACCTGATCTGCGCCCGCGGGCACGACTGGCTGGTCGAGCACGGCGATTCGGTCATGGACGCGGTGCAGGGCGGCGCGCCGGGCTGGACACCGCGCTTCGTCGACCGCAGGATCGGCGACCGCGTCTACAAGGAACTGCTGCGCTTCGTCACGGAGATGCGCGACATGCCGACCCACCCGGCGCGCGGCGCGATCGACCGCTTCCTCCGGGACTTCGCCTCCGACCTCCAGTCGGACACGGAGACCCGGGCCCGCGTCGAACGCCTCAAGTCGGACCTGCTGGCCCGCCCCGAGGTGCAGGACATCATCGCGTCGGCGTGGTCCTCCGTACGCGCGATGATCATCGCCGCGGCCGAGGACGACCGCAGCGAACTGCGCCTGCGCGCCCGCGCCTCCCTCCTCTCGCTCGGCGCCCGCCTGGCGACGGACGGCCGGCTCCAGCGGAAGCTGGAGGGCTGGGTGGAGGACGCGGCGGACTACGTCGTGACGACGTACCGGGGCGAGATCACGTCACTGATCTCCGAGACGGTCGCGAGCTGGGACGGCAAGCACACGTCCAAGAAGATCGAGGCGCACATCGGCCGCGATCTCCAGTTCATCCGCATCAACGGCACGGTCGTGGGCGCCCTGGCGGGCCTGCTGATCTACACGATCTCGCACGCGCTGACCTAATGCCCCTCCCGGCGATGTCTGCCGGTCACGGCACTGGGCCGGACAGAGCTGGGTGTGTGAACCGGACCCTGTTTGTCCGGCCCACACACCCAGCAACCATGGGGGAGTGCTCTCTAATACGCACTGTTGTACGGAGGCGTTCAGCGAAGGGGTGAACTTCTTGCCGAGAGCGCGCCACACGACGATCACGACGGGCGACGGCGTACGGCTGGCCTGTACGGAGTACGGGCGGGAGCCCTCCGCGCGACCCACCGAGCCCGCCGTCCCCGTCCTGCTGCTCCACGGCCTCGCGGGCCACACGGCGGAGTGGGACGTACTCGCGGGCCTGCTCGGCCCCGGCCACCGCATGGTCGGTTACGACGCGCGTGGGCACGGCACGAGCGACCGCCTTCCTGAGGATGTGTCGCGCGCCGCGCACGTACGGGACGTCGTAGCCGTCGTCGAGCAACTGGCCCTGGACCGCCCGGTCCTGATCGGCCAGTCCCTCGGCGGGCTCACGGCCCTGCTCACCGCCGCCGCCCACCCGGATCTCGTCCGCGCGCTGGTCCTGGTGGAGGCCGGGCCGAGGGGCCCCGCCCCCGAACTGCCCGGCAAGATCGGGACCTGGCTGGACTCGTGGCCGGTCCCGTTCGCCTCCGCCGACGAGGCGGTGCGCTTCTTCGGCGGCGGTCCGGCGGGCCTGGCCTGGGCGGCGGGCCTGGAGGTCCGTCCCGACGGTCTGTATCCGCGTGTCGACCGGGACGTGATGGTGGGCTGCGTGGCGGAGAGCGCCGTCCGTTCGTTCTGGCGGGAGTGGGACCAGGTGCGCTGCCCGACGCTGGTGGTGCGGGGTGAGGCGGGCGCCATGCCGGCGGCGGAGGCCGAGGAGATGCGGGTACGCCGCCCGGCGGGGACGCGGGTCGCGGCCGTGCCGGGGGCGGGGCACGACGTACACCTGGACGGACCGGCGGAACTGCACGCGCTGATCGCGGAGTTCCTGCACTGAACGGGCTTTGAACGGGCCTTGAACGCGCCCCACACCACACAAAGCAACAACATTCCGCGATTCTCGCTACGCAGAGTCACGAGTGGGCAGAACTCGCCCATGCCGACACCCACGACAGCAGACACCGCGGCCATCGACCGCCTCGCCCGCACGCAGATGCGGCTGGCGACCTCCGGACAACTGCGCGCCACCGGCCTGGCCACCAGCACGGCGGCCCGCCGCTGCGCACCGGGCGGCAGCTGGCAGAGGCTGCTGCCCGGGGTCGTCCTGATACAGACGGGCAAGCCGGACGTCTGGCAACAGCTGCTGGCGGCCGTCCTGTTCGCGGCGCGGGGCGCGTCCGTGATGTCGGGCCGTACGGCCGTCCTGACGGGCGAGGCGGTCCTGGCCATCTACGGCGTACGCGGCGCCCGCGCCGACCGGGCCGACGTCCTGGTCGACGCGGGCCGCCGGCTCCGGGACCGGTCGTACGTCCGCCTCCACCCCACCCGCCGCTGGCCACCGACCCTCCGCGGCGAGGGCATCCCCTGCGTCCGCGCGGTCAGAGCGGCCTCCGACTTCGCCGCGCACGAGCCCTCACCCGACCGCGTCCGCGCGCTCCTGGTGAGCACGGTCCAGAAGGGCCGCTGCCACCCGGACGACCTCCGCGCCGAACTCCACGCGTCCCACGCCCTGCGCAACCCTGCGGTCCGCGCGGTGCTGGACGACCTCCGCGTAGGCATCCGCTCCATCGCCGAGGGCGAGACCCGCGACACCCTGCTGCGCGCCGGCATCCCCGACCCCCTCTGGAACCCCACCCTCCACACCCCGACCGGCAGCTTCCTGGCCCGCCCGGACGCCTACTGGCCCTACGAGGGCGTCGCGCTGGAGGTCGACTCGGCGGAGTACCACCTGGGCATCACGGAATACCGGGCCACCCTCCGCCGCCGCCTCCTTCTGGAAGCCCACGGCGTATCGGTCCTGAGCGTGACCCCGTCCCTGGTCCGCGACCACCCACAGGAACTGATCTCCGCGGTCCTCACCAAACTCCACCTCGCCACCACGGGCCCGACCCGGCCAACAGTCGTTCTCCGCCGCTGAGATGCCGTGATGGCTAAGCTCAACCGGATCGAGCCCGAGGGGGGCCCACATGCTCATAGGCCGAGGTCGCGGCGCCGCCGCACTGGTTGTCTTCCTGGCGGCGACGCTGCTGTCCTGCTCCAGCTCCGAGGACCCACCCCGCAAAGACGCAGGAGCGTCCTCCCCACCCCGGACGGCCCCGGCGGACCCCGCCAACGCCGAACCGACGCCCGACGCCACGACACCCCCGGTCGAGGCGGTCCGCGACGCCTTCGCCACGCTCCAGGCCACGTTGGACGACAACTGCGCCCCGGGCGACTGCGACTACTTCCTCGGCCGCGTCCACGACGAACTGACCGGCCTCGACGCGGCCATGAAGGCGGACCCGAAGGGACCGGGCCACTTCAAGGAGCCCTTGGAACTGACGTCCAAGCTCTGGAAGACCCTGGCCGACGACACATCCACGCCGAACCTGGAAAAACACCGCACGGAACTCATCAGCACCCGCGACAAGATCAACCTCTGGATGCAGGACCACCCGGACGACTACAGCTGACACCTCGCGGCGCGTACGACGAGCGTCCCGATGTGACCGGGCTTCGGAGCATCCAGGACCTCCGCCTCGGCATGCGCGAATCCGCTCCGGCTGAGCAGACTGAGCCACTTTCGAGGTGTGTAGCTGTACCGATAGGTGAACATCGCCTTGCCGGCGAAGCCGCCCTTGTACATCCCTTGAGCTCCGTAGGCTCCGGGGATGGCCGGGGGATGCGAGAAGACGAGAACCCCTCCCGGGTTGAGACGCTGAGCGATCAGGGGAAGCAGCCGTACGGGATCGGCGAACCAGACAGCCCCGAAGATCGAGTAGATGGCGTCATAAGTCTCCGCACTCTCCTGAAGATGATCGAGAGCACCGGCACAGATGAACCGCGCGCCCGTATGCCCCCAGCGCACAGCGACACGCTCGACCATGACGGGGGAGAGATCGACCCCGGTCGCCTTCACACCCCGCTGAGCGAGAAAGGCCACGGCACGCCCCGTGCCACAACCGAGCTCAAGCACGGATTCGGGCTCTCCCAACAACTCAACTCCCGGCCCGTGACCGGCGTACTGAGTCCAGCGAAAGACTGGCTCACCGTCGAGCACATCGCCCTTGGCGCTGCTCTCGGCGTAGGTATTCCACAGCTCACGTTCCACGTCCATGTCGTGCCGTGCTGACAACGTGCTTCCTCGGGTCGGCGGTTGAAATCGCTGCCTGCGCCGACATCAGATGCCGCAGCCACTTTGGCAACGGCACCTGTCACTCGCGGGAGCGCCTGCGCTCAGGCGCCGTCCCCAGGGAACGGCGCTTCACGCAGACGCGCCACTTGGGCGTCGTAGTCATCGAGAATCTGACGGAGATCTTCCAACGTCCCCGGAGGAATCTCGGGTGACGCGGACTCGGCAACCAGCCGCGCGGCGGACACCAGCGCGGCGAGCTCGTAAGCGTGCGCGGTCGCCCGCACGACACCCGGCCGGGCCCACTCAAGACGCATGGTCTCAACCCTTCGAAGCCATGTAGTCCTTCATCTGCCCGAGTTCCTCCGCGAATTGGTCGTAGTTCTGACGGCTACCGTTGAGGTACGCGCTCCAGCCGACGCTGTTCTTCGCGAAGAGGACCGCTTCCTGAATCTCCTCGTCGGTGGCCCCGAACATCTTCGCGGCCTCCGTGTGGAAGAGAGTGCAGTAACGGCACTTCGTCTCAGAGTGCAACGCTATCCCCATCAGCTCCTTGTACTTGTTGGGGATAAGCGTCTCGCCGAGTTCGATCCTCTTGAAGATCTCCCACTCGGCGTCCAGCATCTCCTCGGGTATCTGAGCCAAGAAATGCGGCACGAGACCGAGCGTCTCCTTGATCTCCGACTCGACCTCGCTCCGGCTCCGGCCCGTCATGGCGATCACTCCTCTCAGCCAAGCGAACGGATGTCATCACATCCAGGCTAAAACGTGCCGCATACCACGGCGACCGGAGTCGTGCTTACCGGGAGTGCCGAAGGCGACCTCGGTCAGGAAAGGCGGGACGTACGCAGCGCGCCGACGAAGCCGGCCCACGCGGCGTGCCGTATGGCGATCCGAGGCCCTGCGGGCACCTTCGAGTCACGTACGGCGGTTATACCGGCCAGATCGGCGACCTCGACGCACTCGCCGCCGGCTCCGTTGCTGTAGCTGCTCTTTCGCCACTGAGGTGTGGCGGGGGACGAAGTCATCGGGAGTGCTCCTCCAAGGCTGAACGGATCAATGCGGCTGATCGCTGAGGGCTCAGGGCGAGGGCCCTGAAGTGGTCGAAGGCTTTCGTGTAGATCCGTACGTCCGCTGGGAGTTCGAGGTACACCGAGTCGGTCAGACCCTCTCGATACACCACATCTGGATCCTCCTGCTCAGGAAAGCCAAGGACGGTGAAGGGGCCGGTGGTCGGGTAAGCGCCCGCGTCGTACGGCAGGACCTGCACCGTCACGTTCCGTTGCTGCCCGATATCCAGCATACGTTCGAGCTGGCCTGCCATCACCTGTCTACCGCCAATCACATGCATGAGGGCGCTCTGGTGAATCACCGCCCAGAAGTCGGGAGCTTTGCTCTCCGACAGCAGCTGCTGGCGGCGCATGCGTACGTCGACCTGGCGTGGAATCTCGTCATGGTCCTGGTCGGGCGTTACCCGGCTCAGGGCGGTGGCGTACTCAGGTGTCTGCAACAGACCAGGGATGAACTCACCCTGGTAGGTGTGCAAGTTGCTGGCCGCTTGTTCCAGTCCCACGTACACCGAGAACCACGAGGGCACGGCATCACCGTGCGCGTGCCACCAACCCTTGATCTTCGACTCCTTGGCGAGCCCCTTCAGCAACTCCCGCAGTTCGTCCGACGTCCCGTAGAAGCGGCACAGCGCTTCCACATCCGAGGGCTGCACCCGCCCCTGGCCCGTCTCCATGCGATTGACCTTGGAACCGCTCCAGTCCAGCTCCTTGCCGACCTGGTTGCAGGTCATCCCGCTCTCATCGCGCAACTTCCTGAGCTCGATCGCCAGGCGCCGACGTCGTGCGGTGGGTGATCCGGCCACTTCAACTCCTCTTGAGGTAACGGGGGTTCTATCCCATAGGAAGCGAGCGCTCACGCCAATCACTCGTTCGAGCTAATCCCCTCGTGCACATTGCATGGCGGGATACTCGCTGTCATTCTGTCATGGCGAGTGACGGAACGTCACGACTGGCTCAATCGAGTGCGACGACGTGGGTCGCCGGCGGGAGGAGCAGGGGTATGGCCATCTATCAGGAGAGTGGTTGCGTGCAGCGGCGACCGTGGGAGGTGCCGTTCACGGCGGAGCCGCGCGTGGTCGCCCGAGTGCGCCGGGCGATGCGACTGCATCTCTCGCTGTGGGGCCTGTCGGACCTGGAGGATGTGGCTCAGATCTGCGTATCGGAGCTGGTGGCGAACGTAATCAACCACGTCGGCCCTGGAACTCCGGTCACCCTCGCGGTCTCAACGGACGGCGCCCACCTCCGCATTGAGCTGAGCGACCCGGATACGCGGGCGATGCCCACGCTCCTCGCTCCCACATCCGGCGCTGAGTCGGGGCGGGGCCTGATGATCCTCGATGCGGTGGCCCACCGCTGGGGTGTCATCTCTCGCGCTGACTCGAAGGTGGTGTGGTGTGAGTTGGCCACGGGACTGGAGCTGTCGAACGAGCGCCCGCAGAACCCGCGTGTCGCGCAGGCTGAGATGAGCATCGTCCGTCACGGCTCAGCTCAGAACTCTGAGACGGAAGTGGTGACCCCGCTGTCGGCGGCGGTGGCCGAGAAAGCAGCGATCGACCTGATCGCCGACGTGCTCCACTGGCTCCGCGCCCACGGCTGCGACCCGGACGAAAGCCTGGATCGAGCTCAGACGCGCTTTGAGGCAGAGCTAGAAGCTGGCTAACGGCCCGACTCCCGCAGCGCGTTCAACTAGCAACTCCCAGAGCCTTGCATGCCGTAAATTTGCCGCATGGGGATACGTGACTTGCTGCTAGAGATTGCTCGTACATACGACGCGAGCGAGGGGACAAGGGTGGACGTCGCTGGCCAACGTGTGCTGCGTGAGGTTGAGAGTCGAACTGATCTGCCTCTGCCGACAGCCCTGTTCGCTAAGGGCTATGGGGGCCAAACGAGCGCCGCCGCAACTCCCTGGATTGGAGTGTTCGATCCTGAGATCAACAGTTCCGCTCGCGAAGGGTTGTACCTGGCCTATATCTTCAGCGCCGATCTGCGGACCGTATCGCTCACTCTTCAGCAGGGCATCACTCACCTTGAGCACCGGCTCGGGAAGGGCCAAGCCCGCCAGGATCACCTTCGGCGTCAAGCGACGCGACTGCGTCGGGCTGTGGCTATGCGACGCAGAAACGATTGGGTCGACGAGCCCGAGCTACGGCACGGAGCTGCTCGACCGAAAGCCTATGAAGCCGCGAGTGTGATTGCACGTCGATATGACGTGGCTGATCTACCTCTGGAATCTGTTCTGGGAGACGATCTTGTGTACGCCGCAGACGCGCTCAAGCGCACGTCCGTGGCTGAGCGTCTGTGGTGGTTCGAGGAAGTAGAAAGTCAGCTTGAAGTGAGTTACGCATCTAATGGTCACGTAGAGAGCCCGGAAGATCCGCTTGCCGGATTTCAACCCAAAGATAGCTTTGACTACATCGCGAAAATCGCTGCTAAACAGCAGATAAAGAGACGCCATCATGAGGCACTTATTGCTGCGTTCGGTCTTCATATCGCGTCGCGCGGCTTCGCACCCACTACCAGATTGATGCACCCGAGAGACCTCGTTCTGCGTCGTCAGAACGAAGAACGAGGTGCTGGCGATGAGTGGCTCGTTGAGGCGAAGGTTGTTCGTGATGGTAACCCCACCGACGCGGTTCGTCATGCCGTTGGTCAGCTCTTCGAGTACAGTCATTTCCTGTACCGAGAGCGAGGCCGTCCCGAACCTCACCTCATAGGTCTTTTCACTGAAGATGTAGGTGTCTACTCGGGTTATTTGGAACAGCGGGGGATCGCGTCGATATGGCAGACCCGGAGTGGTTGGGATGGATCACCCTCTGCTAATAGGTGGGGAATGGTCGGGTAGGTTTTCTAGGAAGTTTGCTTGCGTGTGTAATGAGCGAGATTGAGGATCAATACGCTCTCACCTTCCAGCGTTGCAGCCGTAGGGACCCTTCATCGAAGTCCCTGTCGACCCTGAGCGGCTACTAGCGATAGTGCCCTGGCCGTAGGCCGAGAGGCAGGCCGGGCGAACGCAAATCAAGCGCCGACAGGTGGGCACGTCGCCGAGGCTGGGTAACGGGAACTCACGCGGTCACGAAAGCATTACTCGCTTTTGTGTAGGCCACTTGCCGGCCTCGGTCACCATATCTTCGAGTTCGCTAGAGATTAGGAGCTTGCGACTTTTTATTCCCCGCAACAGGTTGTCAAATCGCTCCCGCAACAAGATGCCGACGATCTTGTCTATCGGATTAAGAGACAGAGCGCCGACGAGGTCCGAATGGGACTTTGCCATTTCAGTAAGCTCGTCGACGCTGACACCAGCGGCCACAATCAATCCCTCGATGGTGATAGCGAAACGCCTCATATCGGTGGGAAGTTGCTCTGGCTGCCACAGTCCCTGTGCGGCGTCAATAATAGCGTTTCGCCTATCGAAAAGTTCATATGTGGGATCCTCGTGTACTTGGGCCACGTTGGAAATGTTGGCGAGCACGTCGTCAACGATTTCTAGCAATCCGCGCAAGCGACCATCCAGTCGAGCTTCTCTCCAAGAGAACCGAGCGCCTTTGTAGATGACATCGTGCGTCGACTCTTGCAATGCGTGCTGTATGTAGGTTGTGAGTTGCAATTCAATCTTTACATCCGACAGCTCTGGATGCCGCTCCACGTAGTCCAGAGGAAACCCAACAATCAAATGGGGTTGCTGATACCTGAAATCGTTAGGTTTTCCGGCCTGCACGTTCTTGGTCTCAAATGTCGGAAATTTATCCTCGATAGAGTCAATGGCGGAGGCAATATCCGAAGGGTGAAGGAATACGGCGCGAGCTGCCACAAGGTCCTCTACGTCCCAGATTCGCTCGTAATCACCCTTCTGCAATTTGGCAAATATTGAGTCCGCTGCTTTGACGCGTACCTGTATAGTTACAGGTCGGAATTCATGCAGATCTGCTTTAAGGCGTGCTTCTAGCCATTCAGCGCCAACTTCCAGAGACTGCTCGATTTCGCTATACGTTCCTCGAAAGGAGGCAGACACGACGGCACGCATTAGAGTCCTGCCAGTACGTCGCGAAGTACCTTGGCTCGAGATTCTCTATTGGCTTTCTTGTTGGATCCCTGCACGGCGGCGATCCTATACTGCACAGAGCGTCGCGTTTTTTGATCTTCGATCTCGGCCGCGAATTTTTCCAAACGAGCGCCAGCTTCGTCTGGCTGCGGCAGTTCACCATCGTGATGCAGATCACCAATTGCAGCCCACAGGGAGTAGAAGTCGGCCACGTTGGAAAAACGGCTACCTCGAAGAGGGCTCGATGAATTAACGTCCCTCAAATAATCTTGAACGGCGATGAAGTGCTCATCTGAGTCTGTCTCGTTCTTGATTTCCCTGTCATTCTCTGCGTAATAGTCATCGAGATAGTCTTTACCCTCCTTAATTCCATCCATCGAAATTATATACATTTCGGACACGTATTCTACGTCCTGCATGCGACGGGTACGTGCAGGTGTAACGAGGCCGATTTCCGTCCAAAAAGGGTGCTCGGCCAACTGCTCAACTTTGCGAATGAATGCGCCATCAAACTTGGCGTGACGCAACTCCTGCTTGTTGAGCCGTGCAACATTTCTATTGAGTCTGTCAAAAGCGTCGTTCAACTCGGCGACTGAAGCTCCCCTAATATTTTCAACATTGAAAACGTAGTCAAGAAGTGCAAGCCTCACCTCTTCCGGAAGCTCGGAATAGTACTTATTTCCGAGATCTAGATCATTCAAATCCTCGGCTGTGGTGAACTCATCTCTTTGGAACTCGAAAAGTGCGCTCAGTCGTTGCTTGCCATCGATCACGCGGTAGGTCATAGGGCGATCGACCGAGACATCAACCTGGAGGAAAATGGTAGGCGCTGGATAGTTTCGGATCAACGAGTCGATGAAGAACTGTTTGTAAGTCAAGTTCCAAACGCTGCGCCTCTGATATGGCGGGTTCAAGTCGAGTCGACCGGAGGATTGCAGGTCGAGAAACCAACCGGCAGCTTGCGTGGTGGTGGAGCGTTTGAACTGTGCCGAAGAATTAGTCACTTAATCAGCTTTCCCTAGGAGGTAGTTGAGCTATTGTCACTTGATCGGTTGAATGGAGCATACTGGGATTCGCGTGGCTACGTACCTGAATGCATTGATCTGGTCCAAGGCTGAAGCAACTGGTCAGCTAGTTGCTAGCTGCAGTGCTCGGTGTCTCGTGCATGCGCACCGGACGCGGTCGTATGGGCAGGTCAGGCGCCCGGCCCATCACGGGTTTTCTGTCGAGACGCTCACGTTCATAGGTCGGTCGCCTGACCTGGCACGGATAGTTCCATCACGGGGGACGTGAGTCGGGCCAACAGTGACGGCGTTGACTGACGTTCATGCCTGGGTTAACCCGATCGAAGCTAAGGCACTGGCGACCAGTCTCGGTTGCGGCTTCTTGCTTGAGGGTCGAGGCCATCTTCTGCCGGGTGTGGCCCCGGATCCCTCCCGTGTGTGTGCTTCCAGGACGTCTCGCCGCCACCATTTGCAGTGCGGTCCCAGCAAAGAGGTCAACCCACCCCGTGGCAGTCCCTGTACGCCACCCCCGAGCCGCACCAGCACGAGGCGTTGCGGGCCGGGGGCCAGGAGGTGGCGCGGCCGCGGGCGGCCAGGGTCGTGGCGTACTGGGGGAGCAGGTTCGGGTCCGAGGGGGAGGTGCCCTCGGAGGCGGCGAAGGCCTCGTAGGAGGGGACCGTGCCCGTCACGATGCCCAGGTTCGGGGTGCCCGTGGCGGCGAGTTCGCGTAGGGCCGACTCCAGTTGGGCGAGGTGCGCCTCGCGGGAGGGGTACTCGGTGCGCAGGCCCGGGTACGCCGTGAGGAGTTCGGTCAGTTCCGCGGCCGGCCAGTGCAGGACCGCGACCGGGAACGGGCGGGAGAGGGCCGAGCGGTACGAGCCCAACTCGGCGCGCAGGCGCGCGATCTCGGCCTGGAGTTCGGCCGGGTTGTCCGAGCCGAGGGCCCAGATGCGCTTGGGGTCGTGGAGTTCGTCGAGGGGGACGGTCGTCTTGTTCACCTGGTCGCCGAGGGCGTCCCAGTCGTCGTGCTCCAGCCCCAGCAGTCGGCGCAGGCGGTGGCGGCCGAGGAGGAGGGAGCCCGCGGAGTACGGGACCTCCTCGCCCGGGGTCAGGAGCAGGTTCAGGGCTGTGGTGTAGGAGTCGTGGGCCGCTTCGAGTTCGTCGTGGGCCTCCAGCGTCTCCGCCACGATCTCCCACGGCGCCGGCTCCAGCGGTTCGGCGATGCGCAGGCCCTCGATGATCGCGCGGGCCTCCGCCTCGTGGCCGTACTCCCAGAGGTTCGCGGCCTTGAGCGCTTTCACCAGGTGGGGGTGGTCCGGGGCGCCGGTGAGGAGGTCGTCGTAGAGGCCGGTGGCGCGGTCGCGGGCGCCGGCCAGTTCCAGGTGGGCCGCGGCCTGGAGCAGCAGGGGTTCGCGGTCCTCGGGGTACTGGGCAGCTGTGCGCAGGAGGCGCTCGGCTTCAGAAGTGTGATCGGCAGGGATGTCGGGGCGCATGGTCCACACCGTACTGCTGTACGTCCGTCGGGGCGGCGGGTGTTCGAGACAGAGGTGAGGGCGGGCCCCGGCCGTACGTAAGCGGTCGCTCAGCTCCGCGCCGCCGTCCTGTCGCGCAGCGCCAGTACGAGCGCCGCCCCGAGCACCGTCACCCCCGCCGACACCAGGATCGCCAGGTCCGTGCCGTGCTCCGGGGTGTCCGCCGAGGTCGCCACCGCGATCATCAGGGCGACTCCGGCCGCCGAGCCGATGTAGCGGGCCGTGTTGTTCGCGCCCGAGCCCATCGCCGCGCGTTCCTGGGGGACGGACTCGACGGACAGACGGGGCAGGGCGGCGTTCAGCAGGCCGCTGCCCACGCCCGCGACGAAGAGTCCCGGCACCAGCCGCTCCCACGACCCGGCGCCCACCGCGCCGAGCATGGACAGGGCACCCGCCGCGTGCAGGGCGAAGCCCAGTGCGAGCTGGTGGCGGGCGGCCACGCGGCCCGCGAGGCGGCGGGCCTGGAGGGCGACCAGGAAGGCCGTGCCCGACCAGAGCACGAACAGCCAGGCCGCGCCCATCGGGGAGATGCCGAGCGTCCGCTGGAGCAGCGCGGGCAGGTAGCTGAACAGCCCGATCACCGCCAGCCCCGTGAACAGCGCGCCGGACGTCGCCGCCTGGAACGGCCGCCGGCCCACCAGCCGCGGATCGATCAGCGGGGCGCCGCCGCGCCGCTCCACGGCGGCGAAGACGCCGGTCAGTACGGCGGCGGCCACCAGCAGCAGGACGACGGGCGTACGCAGCCATCCGTCGCGGCCCAGCGTCAGGGCGCTGAGCAGCGCGGTCATGGCCAGGGAGAGTACGACCGCGCCCGCCAGGTCGGGTCGGCCGCCGCGTGGCGCGCGGGATTCGCCGAGCGTACGGAAGGCGGGGACGGCGATGACGAGCGCGGCCACCGCGAGAGCGACGTACGGCAGCCGCCAGCCGTACGTGCCCAGTCCGCCGGCGAGCAGCGGTCCCGCGGCGATTCCCGCGCTGACGAACGCGCCCCAGACGCCGGTCGCCCTGATGCGGCCGGGGCCCGGCGGGAAGGCGTGTACGAGCAGTCCGAGGCTGCTGGCGATGATCGCGGCGCTGGAGGCGCCCTGCGCGATACGGGCGAGGGTGAAGGTGAGCGTGGAGCCGGCGAGTGCGCCGAGTCCGGTGGTGAGGGCGAGGCCGAGGGTGCCCGCGAGGAAGAGTCTGCGGCGGCCGTAGTCGTCGGCGAGGCTGCCCGCGACGAGCAGCAGGGCGGCGAGGCCGAGCGGGGCGCCGTTGAGGAGCCAGGCCTGCGCCGATATCGCGGTGCCGAATTCGGCGGTCAGATCCGGGAGCGCGAGCATCGGGACGGTGTAGTTCATGAGCGCGACGGTCGTGGCCGCGCTGGTGACCGCGAGCGTGGCCCCGGCGCGGTGGCGAGCGCCGGAAGCGCGGGCGGGGGAGGCCGCTGGGCTCGCGGAGACGGGTGCTGGGGACATGGCGGGGCGACACCCTTCGGGTTCGATGGCCAGGGTTCGGTGAATGAACCCAGGGGTGGACCCGACCGTAGCATGGTGGGTTCATTCATTGAACCTGGATTTTGTTAAGGTGCTCCCATGGCCCTCGGCAAGGACTACTCCACCCAGCAGTGCTCGATCGCCCGCGCGCTGGAGGTCGTCGGCGAGCGCTGGACACTGCTCGTCGTACGCGACGCCTTCTACGGAGTACGCCGCTACAACGACTTCCTCACCCACCTCGGCGTCCCCCGAGCCGTCCTCGCCACCCGCCTCAAGAGCCTGGAGAGTGCCGGCGTCCTGGAGAAGCGGCGCTACCAGCAGTCGCCGCCGCGCGACGAGTACGTCCTGACCGAGCGCGGCCTCGCGCTCTGGCCCGTACTGCGCTCCCTCGGCCTCTGGGGCCGCGAACACATCGAAGGCGTCCTCCCGATGCGGGTGTTCACGCACGCCGCCTGCGGGACCGAACTCGGCTCCTACGGAGAGTGCCCGGCCTGCGGCACCGCCGTACCGCCGCACGACGTGGAGATGCTGCCGGGGCGCGGACTCGATCCGGACCCTGACAATCCGGTGAGCCGGGCGCTGCTCGCGCCCCGACGCCTGCTTCTGCCCGTCGAAACGGATCGTGTATAACGGCTGGAGGGCCCCGAAGCCCCGAGAAGACCGCCGGCACGACAGCGAGGAGGGGAACAGGCCATGATCCGACGCGCCCTACGACGCGCCACCCGGCTGCCCCGCCCCGCCGCCCCGCTGTTCTTCCTGTTCTTCGGCCTCGCCCAGATCCTCCTCGTCGACGCCGGCAGCCTCTCCGCCGCCGTCGCACTCGCCGCGACCGCCGCGGCCTCCACCGCGTTCGCCGCCTCCGCCGTCATCTCGGCCCGGTGCGCGCCCGCCGTGCCGCCCACCCGGGTCCGTACGGCGATCCGCGACCGCGAGCAACGAACGGCCTTCCTGCCGCAGCGAGATCCCGACGCCCGAGGCCGCACCAGGCCCCGAGCGCCCGGTCGTCCCGTCCTGACGACCGCGTAGGGCCTTCGCCACCCCATCTCCTGAGCGATCGACCCCCACGCGGGTCGTCATGCCGAACCGCGCCGCGCCCAAGCACCCGCGCCGCGCCTTCCTTCCGGCACGACGAGACCCTCGGAGGGCTCACCCATGTCCGTCTTCCTGTCCGGCTTCGCCTCCTTGGTCGGGCACTTCGCCGACCTGCTCCAGCCCCTCTTCCAGGGCGGCGCGACCGCCGTGGCGATCATCCTGTTCACCGCCTGTGTCCGGCTCGCGGTCCACCCGCTCTCCCGCGCCGCGGCCCGGGGCCAGAAGGCCCGCACCAAGCTCTCGCCGCAGATCGCCGCCCTGCGCAAGAAGCACTCCAAGAACCCCGAACGCCTCCAGAAGGCGATCATGGAGCTGCACAAGAAGGAGAAGGTCTCCCCGCTCGCGGGCTGCCTGCCCAGCCTGCTCCAGATCCCCGCGTTCTTCCTGATGTACCACCTCTTCTCCAGCCGGGAGATCGGCGGCCGGCCGAACGAACTGCTCGGCCACTCCCTGGGCGCCGCGCCGCTCGGCGACCGCTGGAAGGACGCGCTCGCCGACGGCGGGATCTTCGGGGGAGCGGGCCTGGTGTACGTCGCGCTGTTCGCGATCGTCGTGGCCGTCGCCACCTTCAACTACCGGCGTACGAAGCAGCAGATGGCCGCCATGCCGATGCCGACGGCAGGGGCGGACGGGCAGCAGATGCCCGGGATGGGGGCCATGACCAAACTGATGCCGCTGATGTCCTTCGCGACGCTCATCACGGTGGGCGTGGTACCGCTGGCCGCCGCGCTGTACGTAGTGACGAGCACCACCTGGACCGCCGTGGAACGGGCCTACCTGTACCGGGATGTTCCGGCGGGGGCGCTGGCCACCGCGGCGTGACGCGGGCGTGGACCGGCGGCCACTGGGATGAAGTGCGGCGGCCACCCGGACGAAGCGCGGCGGTCACCCGGAGGTAGCGCGGCGGTCACCCGGACGACGCGCGGCGGTCGCCGCGACGAGGCGGGCGCGGTCCAGGGTGTGAACGGGGTCTTGCGGAGTGATCCGATGTCTTGGAGGATCGGCCGATCCGCCGATGGCCGCGACCCGTCGGCGGGCCCCCGCTCGACCAGGTCGATCCGCTCGACCAGAGGGAGAACAACCATGAAGCTGCTGCGTGTCGGTACGGCGGGCGCGGAGCGCCCCGCACTGCTCGACCAGGACGGAAACCTCCGGGACCTGTCCGGACTGGTCACGGACATCGACGGCGCACTGCTCGCCGACGAGGCCGCGCTCGACCGGATCCGGGCCGCCGCCGCGTCCGGCGAGCTGCCCGTCGTCGACTCCGCAGGACTGCGCACCGGACCGCCGGTCGGCAGGATCGGCAAGATCGTGTGCATCGGGCTGAACTACCACGACCACGCGCGCGAGACGGGCGCGGACATCCCGACCGAGCCGATCATCTTCTTCAAGGCGCCGGACACCGTCGTCGGCCCGGACGACACCGTCCTCGTACCGCGCAAGAGCGTCAAGACGGACTGGGAGGTGGAGCTGGCCGTCGTCATCGGCCGTACCGCCCGCTATCTGGACTCCGCGGAGGAGGCCCTGACGCATGTCGCGGGCTACGCCGTCTCCCACGACGTCTCCGAGCGCGAGTTCCAGATCGAGCGCGGCGGCCAGTGGGACAAGGGCAAGAACTGCGAGACGTTCAACCCGCTGGGCCCCTGGCTCGTGACCGCCGACGAGGTGCCCGACCCGCAGGCGCTGTCGCTGAAGCTGTCCGTCAACGGCGAGCGGAAGCAGAACGGGACGACGGCCGAGCAGATCTTCCCGGTGGCCGAAGTGGTGCGCTACGTCAGCCAGTTCATGACGCTCTACCCGGGCGACGTCATCAACACCGGTACGCCGGCGGGCGTCGCGCTCGGGCAGCCGGAGCCGAAGCCGTACCTGCGGGCCGGGGACGTCGTCGAGCTGGAGATCGACGGGCTCGGGCGGCAGCGCCAGGAACTCAAGGACGCGTAACCCAGCGGGCCTTGGGCGGGGTCGGACCGACGAGAGGAAGCACCCGGATGGCCACGGAGCGACGGACCGTCGACTTCTGGTTCGACCCCGCCTGCCCGCTCAGCCGGGTCACCGCGACGTGGATCGTCGCCGTCGCCGAACAGCGCCCCGTCGACATCCGCTGGCGCGTGATGAGCCTTTCGGTGCTGAACGAGGGCAAGGACGTCGACCCCGAGGGCGACGAGGAGGGCTACCTCTGGATCCCCGCCCGCGTCTGTGCCGCGATCCAGACGGCGCACGGGCACGCGGCGCTCGGGAGGTTCTACGACGCGCTGTGGACCGCCGGGGACGGCGGGCGGCGCGAGTGGATGGGTGACATCGCCGAGGCCCTGAGCGCCGCGGAGCTGCCGGTGGCACTGGCCGAGGCGGGCCTGTCCACCGAGCACGACGCCGCGCTGCGCGCCTCGCACGACGAAGCGATGAGCCTGGTCGTCGGAGAGGTGGGTACGCCGGTCCTCGCCGTCACCCACCCCTCCGGCTCCCGGCACGCGTTCTTCGGCCCGGTCGTCACCGAGACGCCGGGGCCCGAGGACGCGCTGCGACTGTGGGACGGCACGCTCCTGGTCGCGAGCGTGCCGGGCTTCCGCGAGATCAAGAGCTGAACAGGGCGCTGAACGAGTCGCGGGAGTGCACGAGTTGGCGCTACGTCAGCTCCCGTACCCCGCCAGCGTCCGCTCCAGGGCCTCCACCACCAGCGCGTGGTCCTCCTCCTGCGGGAGCCCCGAGACCGTCACCGTGCCGACAACTCCCGCTCCCCGCACCGTGATCGGGAACGAGCCGCCATGGGCCGCGTACCGGTCCGGGTCCAGGCGCGAGGAGTCCTCGAACGTGCCGCCCTTGGCGCGGAAGCGCGAACCGACCAGGAACGAACTCTCGCTGTACCGCTCGACCACCCGCCGCTTGCGGTCGATCCAGGCGTCGTTGTCCGCCGACGAGCCCGGCAGCGCGCAGTGGAACAGCTGCTGAGCGCCCCGGCGGATGTCGATCGCGACCGGCGCCCCGCGCTCACGCGACAGCTCGACCAGCAGGCTCCCGAGCGCCCACGCGTCGTCGTACGTGAAGTGCGGCAGGACCAACCGGGCCTCCTGCGCCTCCAGTTCGGCCACCGTCGGGAAGGGACGGTCCTGGGCCGCCGTCATGACGAGGCCCCGATCGTGACCGTGACACCCTCGCGGGCGGAGCGGCGCGCCGCCTCCAGGACGTCGAGCGCCGCGGCCGCCTCGTGCGCGGTCACCGGCGGCGGCGTACCGTCGCGAAGCCCTCGCGCGACCCCCGCGTAGAAAGCCGGGTAGTCGCCGGGCGTGCTCTCCACCGGGTGGCCGCCACCCGACGCCGGGGACTCACCGGCCCCGATGCGGCCCCACAGCGACTCGGGCTCCACACCCCAGTTCCCGGCGGACTCCGGGGTGTTGGGACGCCTGCCGCCGCGCAGGTCGGCCTCCTGCGGGTCCAGGCCGTACTTCACATAACCCGCCTCCGAGCCCAGCACCCGGAAGCGCGGGCCGAGTTGGGCCGTGGTGGCGCTGACGTACAGATGCGAGCGCACACCGCTCGTGTGCGTGAGCGCGATGAACGTGTCGTCGTCGGCCGCGGCACCGGGCCTGCGTACGTCGGACTCCGCGTACACCTGCGCCGCAGGACCGAACAGCACCAGCGCCTGGTCCACGACATGGCTGCCCAGGTCGTACAGCAGCCCTCCGATCTCTTCCGGTACTCCCGACTCGCGCCAGCCGCCCTTGGTCTGTGGCCGCCACCGCTCGAACCGCGATTCGAAGCGCTGTACGTCGCCCAGCTCGCCGCCCGCGACGAGGCGGGAGAGAGTGAGGAAGTCGTTGTCCCAGCGGCGGTTCTGGAAGACGGAGAGCAGCAGGCCCCGCTCCTCCGCGAGAGCGGCGAGGGCGCGCGCCTCGGCGGCGGTGCCGGCGATCGGCTTGTCCACGACGACCGGCAGACCCGCCTTCAGGGCGGCGGTCGCGATCGGGACGTGCGTCTTGTTCGGCGACGCGATCACGACCAGGTCCAGCTCGTCCGCCCGCTCCCAGAGCTCGTCCGGCGACACCGCGAAGCGGACGTCGGGGAACTCGGCGCGCGCCTGCGCCTGACGCTCCGGGTTCGAGGTGACGACCGTGTCGAGGACCAGGTCCTCGGTCGCGGAGATCAGCGGGGCGTGGAAGACGGAGCCCGCGAGGCCGTAGCCCACGAGTGCGACGCGCAGAGGGGTACCGGTGCCAGTCATGAGTTCCACTTAAGCAACGGTGTTGCCATAGTGCAAGCGCGCGGGACAATGACACCGTGGGCAACAGTGGTGACAGCAGAGACGGCGACGGCGGACAGGGGAGCGCGCGGGTGGTGGCGGAGCCGGAGGTGACGGCGGAAACAGGGGCGGAAGCGGGGGCGGGTGTACCCGCGGGTATCCGTACCGGCGTGAACCCGAGCCCGCACACCGGTGCGAACCTGCCGTCGCTGCGCAGCCACAACTCCGCGCTGGTACTCGACCTGCTCCGTACGGCGGGGGAGGGCGGTATCAGCCGCCTGGAACTCGCCGAATCCACCGGCCTCACCCCCCAGGCGGTCAGCAAGATCACGGCCAGGCTGCGTACGGAGGGACTGGCCGCCGGCGCCGGCCAACGGGCGTCCACCGGCGGCAAACCCCGGACCGTACTGTGTCTGGTCCCCTCCGCCGCGCACGCCGTGGGCCTGCATCTGGACCGCGACGAGCTGACGGCCGTCGTGGTCGACCTGGCGGGCGCCCCGGTCGCGGTCCGCACGGCGCCGTTCGACCTGGGAGCCGGGGCGGCCGAGGTCGTCGAGACGGCGGCCGGACAGGTGGAGTCGGTACGGGCGGAGGCGGGGCGCCTCGCGGAGACCTCGGGCGCGGTGAGTCCGGGCCGGCTGCTGGGCGTCGGCGTCGCCCTGCCGGGCCCGCTCGACCACGCGACCGGAGTGCTCGGGCGCGTCACCGGTTTTCCCCGGTGGGACGGCTTCCCGCTGCGCGACGCGCTCGCCGACCGCCTCGGCCTGCCCGTGGTCCTGGACAAGGACACCAACGCCGCCGCGCTCGGGCTCGCGCTGCGGGGGCCCGGCGACTCGTTCGCGTACCTCCACCTCGGTACGGGGCTGGGCGCGGGCCTCGTACTCGGCGGCGCGCTCTACCGGGGCGACCGCACCGGCGCGGGCGAGTTCGGGCACCAGGTCATCCAGCTCGACGGACCGCCGTGCGACTGCGGGAACCGCGGCTGTATCGAGGCGCTCTGCATGGGGGCGGTCGCGCGCGGCGACCTGGCGGAGGCGGCGCGCGTGCTCGGCGCCGGGGCGGCGAATCTCGTCGGGCTGCTGGACATCGACCGGGTGCTGCTCGGTGGGCGCGCGGTCGCGGCGGCGGAGGAACGCTTTGTGTCGGGAGTCGGAGCGGTGCTCGCGGAGCGGGCGCGGGGTCCTGTTGTGCCGGTGGTGATGGCTGACGGCGGGAGGGATCCCGTCGCCGAGGGGGCGGCGCAGCTGGTGCTCGCCCCGGTGTTCGGTCACGCGAGGGTTTTCGGGCGGGGGCGGGGGCGGGTGTCGGTGGGGGGTTAGGGCCTGTCGTTCCGGTTGGCGTGAGGCCGGCAACTCGCCTCACGCCAACCGAAACGGCGAGACCAACTCCCAAACGCGGTGGGGCTTTTCGTCTAACCGAGGAGCTGGAGTCGATTCGGGCGTGAGCTACGCGCGTCCAACAGCAGGTACGCGACACCGCGGCCCATGCCTGTCATCGGACGGACCGTGCAGACCGATCCGGGGCGTCGGTCCTGAGCTCAGGGATCATGCGAAGCCGTGACGGTTGCGTGGTCATCTCGCCCACGGCCCTTACGGAACCCCTCATGGGCGCGGCCTTGAGTCTCCATCTCGACGCGATGAGGGCCGTGACGACCTTCGCCTCCGTTTCCGCGAAGACGTCGCCGATACACCTTCTCTTGCCTGCCCCGAACGGGAGGAAGGCGTCCCTGGGGGGTTGCGGCCGGTCCGGGTGCCAGCGATCAGGATCGAACCGGTCAGGGTTCGCGTACAGGCTCGGATCGCGGTGCACGGCGTAGGGACTGAAAATCACGTCGGTTCCGGCCGGGAGCACGGTCTTGCCCAGCCGGACGTTACGCAGGGCCTGCCGGGTGAGGAGCCACGGCGCGTACAGCCGCAGAGTCTCCTGGACAAGCCGCCCGGTGTAGGGGAGGCGGCCGAGATGGTCGGCGGTGAGTTCGTCGCCGGCGAGCACGCTGTCGACCTCCTCGTGCAGCCGGCGCTCCAGGTCCTGGTTGCGGCCGAGTTCGTAGAACAGCCATGAGAGCACCACAGCGGTGGTCTCGGAGCTGGCCGCGAGCAGCGCTGTCACCTCGGAGAGGATGCCGTCGCCGTCCAGGGCCTTGCCGGCGTCGTCCTGAGTGTTCATCAGCAGCGAGATGACGTCCTGATACGAGTCGGGCCGCCTCTGGTGATCCTCGATGATCTCCGTGACTCCGTTCCGCAACGCGGAGCTCGCAGCCGCGATCTTCCGGTTTCCGCGTGTGGGCAGAGTCTCCAGCGCACGTATCGGCAGCAGGACTCTGAGCAGCGCGGCGCGGAAAACGGTGTCGACACTTTCCAGGATGACCCGTGCGGGCTCGCGTGCCGGGACGGATGAGAACAGGGCGGACATGACCACGTTCTGAGTGATCAGCTGCATCTCGGTCTTCATGTCAAGTGTCGTGGCGGGGTCCCACGAGTCGATGGTCGGCGCGGTGGTGCTCACCATCTTCTCGACGTAGCTCCTGACCATGTCTTTGTGGAAAGGCGGCTGCATCTGCCGCCTCCGTGCCAGATGCACGCGGCCCTCGGTGACAGGCAGAGCATCCTTGGTGAAAAGTTTCAGTCCCTCGAGAAGGAGGCCCTTGGAGAAGGCGTCCGCCTGTCGGGTGAGCATCTCGTGTATCAGGGTGGGGTCGTTCACGACAACCACGCTCTTGGGACCCAGCCGGATACGCACGATCGGGCCGTGGGCGCGGACGTCCCGCATGAACTTCAGCCGGTTGCTGCTCCCTGCCATGGACAGACCGTGTCCGAGGAGGGGAAGGCGCCCTGGGACTACGGGCGGGATTCCGGGTGCGCTGGCCAAAACCGGTCCTTTCCTGTGCCGAGTCGCTGACTTGGTGAGCAGTTCTATGCCGCGTATCGAGTGGCGCAGACGGGTCGGCGAACTCAGCGCGCCGCGGTCATGCCGACCGGGCGACCTGCCGCCGGCCCGGTCGGTCAAGGACACACGTGCCCGGTGAGCCGGTGAGAGCGAAGGCGTCGGAGTCGGGTGGTCTCCTCGATGGGCGCTGTGGTCCGTGCGAGCTCCTCATGGAAGAGGACTTCCCCTCTTGGCCCAGTTCCGCACGCCGGTCGATGTCCCGATTCCATCCGCTTGTCTGCCAGGCCCTGTCCGCCGGATCTTCGCGGGTTCGGAACGCTTGGCACGGCACCTCGCCGCTTTGTCGGACTCGTCCAAGTACGTCCAGTGCGAGTACGGTCCTCCGCCTTGCGATGGGGCCGTTGGGGTGGGGTTGTGTGATTTTCGGATCATGGTGGGTGTGGCTTCATGGGGCGGCCGTCGGGCCGTGGCAGCGTCGGGGTCGTTCCCCATGCCCGACCGCTTCGCGATCAGCAAAGGCACCCACCCATGCGATCCATGCGACTGCGTCCCGTCCTCGTCAACGGAATCATCGGAGCCATCGGAGCTGCCGGTGTCACCGTCGGCACCATCGTGCCCACGGTGCTGCCCGCGACGACCGCGACCGCCGCCGTCTCGGACGAGGACGAGGACGCGGGCGTGGGCGTGGGCGCGGGGGACGAGCCGGGGTCGGGGCCCGGAGCCGACCGGCAGCCGAGTTGCGGCAGGGCATCCGATCCGGACTTCCCCATCGACACACGCATCCACGGCGGCCCGGACGAGTACCGCCCCGGCGGTCCGCCACAGACCTGGTCCATCGATCTCACCAACAGCACCGACGAGGCGTGCCACAACATCCACCCCGTCATCGTTCTCAGCGACCGGCACCGGTCGCTCACCACGGCCCATGTCCGGCTCCAGCTCACCGACGACAAGGGCCGCTGGCGGACCATGTCGCTGGAGAAGTCTGACGAGGACGAGACGATCGCCGTCCTCGAAGGCGGCTTCCCCGGCTTCGCGGTCCCGGGCCGGCAGACCGTCACCGTCCGCGCGAGGCTGGCCTTCACGGCCGCCGCCGTTTCCAACAAGGTCGTGGCCAACGCGGCGACGGTGCAGCGGCGTGGCGGTGACGGCGACTGGGTGGGGGAGTCGAACGACTACCGCTTCTCGGTACGCGGTACGGGTGCGCGCACAGCCCCCGACACAGACCGCAACACGGACTCCGGCACGGAGACCGGCAACACCGGCACCGACCCCCGCCACCAGGGCGGGAAGGACACCGGCGCCGGTGAGCAGAGACGTACTCCCGCCCCCGCCCCCACCTCCACTCCCAACTCCCAGAGCCGCAAGGACTCTTCGCTTCCGCTGGGCATCGGCGCACTCGCCGACACCGGTTCCGGATCCTTCGCCGGACCCGCGATCGCCGCCGGAGTACTCGTCGTCGCCGGTACCGCTCTGGTCGTCGGCCTCCGCCGCCCGCGCAAGCGCCGCTGACCCTGTCTCGATCCGTGCGCGAGCGCAGCCAGGGCCCGTGGTGAGCGGTACTCTCATGCTCGTCCTGGGCCTGAACGAAGCGATTCTGGAGTCAGACCATCCCCGCGACCCACGAAGTCGCGTGCGTGGTCCTCGATATCGCCATTTCCGCGGGTCCCTATGTGATCTACGGGTGGTGAGCGGGCGTGTCGGTGCACAGAGGTACGGGACCCAGCCCGTCCCCGCCCCGAGCCACCCCCCGCTAGGAGATACGAGCCGTCATGCCCCGCAACTCCCTCAACTCCCGTAACGCCCTCACCTCTCGAAGCTGTCGCAGACCGCTCACGGCTGTCGTCGGCAGCCTCGTCCTGACCGCCTCGCTCGCCGGGTGCGGCGACGGATCGGGCGCCTCCGACGAGAACGTCGTCACCGTCTACAGCGCCGACGGGCTCAAGGGCGTCGAAGGTGACGGCTGGTACGACGAGGTCTTCGCCGACTTCGAGAAGGACACCGGCATCAAGGTGAAGTACGAGGAGGGCGGTTCCGGCGAGATGGTGGACCGGGTGGTCCGCGAGAAGAACGACACCCGAGCCGATCTCATCATCGCTCTGCCGCCCTACATCCAACGTGCGGAGCGCAAGGGGCTGTTGGCGTCGTACGACCCCAAGGGCTCGGACCGGGTGCACGGTTCGGGCAAGTCCGTCGACAACAGATGGACGTCCGTCGTCAACAACTACTTCGGCTTCATATACAACAAGAAGGAACTGACGGACCCTCCGGCCACCTGGGAGGAGCTGCTGGACCCCAAGTACAAGGACAAGCTCCAGTACTCGACCCCCGGCGTCGCGGGCGACGGCACGGGTCTCCTCATCAAGGCCATGAACGACTTCGGCGGCGAGAAGCCGGCGATGGAGTATCTGCGGAAGCTCGAAGAGAACAACGTCGGCCCCACCCCCTCCACCTTCAAGCTCGCGCCCAAGGTCGACAAGGGCGAGATCCTCATCGCGAACGGCGACGTACAGACGAACTTCGAGCAGTCCAAGAGCCTGTCGAACATCGCCATCTGGTTCCCGGCGAAGGAGGGCGGCAAGCCGACCACGTTCGCCATGTACTACGGAGCCGGTGTCATGCAGGACGCCCCGC
The DNA here is from genome assembly GCF_042725135.1 of Streptomyces sp. NPDC060366. Taxonomy (NCBI): domain Bacteria; kingdom Bacillati; phylum Actinomycetota; class Actinomycetes; order Kitasatosporales; family Streptomycetaceae; genus Streptomyces; species Streptomyces sp. NPDC060366. The sequence goes on from NZ_JBHXDC010000031.1 coordinate 34,949, forward strand.
ACAGCGCGAACGGCAAGAAGCTGCTCGACTACATGCTGACCGAGAAGGCACAGAGACAGGTCAGCGACATCGGCGGCGGCTTCCCCGCCCGTACGGACGTCAGACCCACCGACGAGAACGCCATCGAACTGGCGAGGCTGATCGACGGCGTCACACTCTTCGAGCCCAACTGGGAGAAGATCGAGCCCGGCCTCGACGGGTACGTCGGCGCCTGGAAGACGGCCACCGGCAACTGAGGATGGCGGCCCTCCCGACCGCCGGCCCCGGCCGCCGCACCCCGACCGCGCCTCCCTGAGAGCCGCGATCATCGGTACCTGATTAGGCTGGAGTCGCCGAGCGGTACGGAGCAGTGCCCGCGGCGCCACCAGCACACTGCGTACGGCAGGAGTCCGTCACATGTCAGAGCGCAAGCCGATCGAATCCTGGCTCACCGACATGGACGGTGTCCTCGTCCACGAAGGCATCCCCATCCCTGGCGCCGAAGCCTTCATCAAGCGGCTGCGGGACTCCGGCAAGCCCTTCCTCGTCCTCACCAACAACTCGATCTACACTCCGCGCGACCTCCAGGCCCGGCTGTCCCGGATGGGTCTCGCCGTACCCGTGGACAACATCTGGACCTCCGCGCTCGCGACCGCCAAGTTCCTGGACGTCCAGCGCCCCGGCGGCACCGCGTATGTCATCGGCGAGGCCGGCCTCACGACCGCGCTGCACGACATCGGCTACATCCTCACCGACCACGAACCGGACTACGTGGTGCTCGGAGAGACTCGCACGTACAGCTTCGAATCCCTCACCAAGGCGATCCGGCTGATCAACGACGGCGCCCGCTTCATCTGCACCAACCCCGACGAGACGGGCCCGTCGGCCGAGGGGCCGCTGCCCGCCGCCGGTTCCGTGGCCGCGCTGATCACCAAGGCGACCGGCAAGGACCCGTACTTCGCGGGCAAGCCGAATCCGCTGATGATGCGGACCGGGCTGAACGCCATCGGCGCGCACTCCGAGACCAGCGCGATGATCGGCGACCGGATGGACACCGACGTCCTGGCCGGGCTGGAGGCAGGTATGGAGACCTTCCTGGTACTGACCGGTCTGACAAAGCCGGAGGATGTCGACCGTTATCCGTTCCGGCCCTCCACGATCGTCGACTCGATCGCCGATCTGGTGGATCTGATCTGACCGGATCTGGCTGAATAGTCGCAGGTCAAAGCCGTATGTGACGGTTTTCTGGGCTCCCTGCGGATGCGGGATCCGGCCGGACGGGTGAGGCTTCCTTCGTCAGGAGGTTCACGATGCGTTCAGGCTTGCTCACACTCCGTTCCGCAGGGTTGGTCGCCGCCATGGTGGCGGTCCCCGTGCTCGGTACCAGCGCCGCCGACGCCCACGACTCCGTGAAAGCGACGGTCACGCCGTCCCCCGTCCGCCCCGGCGGCGAGGTGAAGATCAAGGTCGCAGGCTGCGAGAACCCCCGCGCGGGGGCGGCGCGGTCGGACGTCTTCGTCGCCGACTCCGAACTCGAAGCCCGCCGGGGCGGCGACCGGAAGTCGCCGTTGCAGGGTGAGGCGAAGGTCAAGTCCTCGGCGAAGGACGGCAGGTACGCGGTCGACGTCTGGTGCGACGGGCACGAGCACCGGCGCGCGGCGGTCTTCGAGGTGGACCACAATCCGAAGGCGAAGCCCAAGAACTCGGCCAAGCCCTCCGCCAGGACGTCGGCCTCGACCTCCGCAAAGCCAAAGCCGAAGCCGAAGACCTCGGCCTCCGGCACGGCTTCCGCGAAGCCCAAGCCCAAGACCGAGCCGAAGACCTCGGCCTCCGCCGCGGCTTCGGCGAAGCCCAAGCCCAAGACTTCGGCCACGGCCACGGCCTCCACCAAGCCCCAGGCGAAGCCGCGGTCCACCTCGGCCAAGCCCTCGGTGAAGCCCTCCGCCAGGCCGGAAACCAAGCCCGAGTCCAGGCCGGAAACCAAGCCCGAATCGAAGCCCGAGTCGAGGCCGGAAACCAAGCCCGAAACCCGGCCCGAGTCCAAGCCGAAGACCGTCCAGACCGGTCGGCACCCGCAGTCCTCGGTGCCCCAGTCCTCCCAGCCCCGCTCCTCCCAGGCCCACGCCGACCCCGGCGGGCGCCAAGCCTCGCCCGTCGCGCCGGTGCGGGCGGGTGGTGGCGGCCGGACGGTCAGTACCGCCGCCGCCGACGAGGCCGGCCCCAGCACCCCGCACACCGTGATCGGTCTCGTCCTCGCCGGCGTCGCCGCCGTGGCCGTGGCCATCCGCAGCGCGCGCCGGAAGCGTTCCGCCGCGCGGGACTCCGACTGAGACGGCTGAGATGTCCGACACCGACCGCCGGACCGGATCCGGCCGACTGCTGACCGGGGCCGCCTTCGCCGCCCTGCTGCTCGGCCTCTGGGGCTGGGGCCACGACGCCGTCGTCGGCACCTCCGGTCCCATGACAGGCGACATCGCCGCTGTCGGCCGGCCGATGGCGGAGCGCCCGGTGGCCCGCGACCCGCTGGAGCCCGCCGATCCGCGCCGCGTGGACGTCCCCTCCGTCGGGATAGAGGCGCCGGTCGTCTCACGCGGCCTGGACGTCACGGGGGCGGTCGAGCCGCCGCCGTACGAGGAATCGGGGACCGTCGGCTGGTACGGCAGCGGCGCCCGGCCCGGCGCCACCGGCACTGCGCTCTTCGTCGGCCACGTCGACACCCGGACCGAACCGGCCGTCTTCTACGACCTGAGCGCGGCCCGGCCCGGCGAGAAGGTCAGGGTGACCAGGTCAGACGGCTCGGTCGCGGAGTTCACCATCGACGACGTACGCGTCTACTCGCGGGAGAAGTTCGACGCGCGGAAGGTGTACGGCCCCCACGAGCCGGACCGTGCCGAACTGCGGCTGATCACCTGCGGCGGGACCTTCGACCGTCAGAACCGTACGTACACGGCGAACGTGGTGGTCTCGGCGTACCTCACCGATGTGGAAGAGGCGCGTCACGATGGCTGATCCGGCATCAGCGGAACGTCTCCGCGGCCCCGCTGTCACAGCTCGCACACGAACGCGGGCGGGCGGCCTTACGGCTCCGGGCCGTGTGCCAGGATGGATTCGACCGGTCTTGTCCGGGCAGGTGGGCGGCAGGCAGGGCAGGAGCGGGGCGCCTGGGGGGCGGCACCGGCGAACAGGCACCGAGGGGGAGTGGATGTACGGCAGTAATTCCGGTCGCGGTCTTCGAGTGACGGCATGCGCGGCGGCCGCGGGAGCGGCACTGCTCGTCGCGGGGTGTTCCTCCGACGGCGAGGACAAGGGCGAGAAGAACCCCGCCACGAGCCAGCAGCCCAAGGCGACCGATCCGTACTGGGTCAACCCCGACGGCAACGCGGCCAAGCAGGTCGCCGACTACACCAAGGACGGCGACGACAAGAACGCCGGCCTGATCAAGAAGATCGCCGCACAGCCCGTCGGCGAGTGGATCGGCCCGGACAACCCCGAGCAGGAGGCCCGCGGTTTCACGGAAGCCGCCGCCAAGGCCGACCGGGACGCCCTGCTGGTCCTCTACAACGTCCCGCACCGCGACTGCGGCCAGTTCTCCAAGGGCGGCGCCGCGGACGGCAACGCGTACCGGGACTGGGTCGACAAGGTCGCCAAGGGCATCGGTGACCGGCGGGCCACGGTCGTCCTGGAGCCGGACGCGCTGCTGCACCTGGTGGACGGGTGCACACCCGAGGAGTTCCACGAGGAGCGGTACGACCTGCTGAAGGGCGCCATCGAACGGCTCAAGCAGCAGCCGGCCACCACGGTCTATCTCGACGCGGGCAACGCCGGCTGGCAGTCGCCCGACTCGCTGTTCGAGCCGCTCCAGTGGGCGGGCATCGACAAGGCGGACGGCTTCTCGGTCAACGTCTCCAACTTCTTCCCGACCGACGTGAGTCAGGAGTTCGGCAAGAAGCTGTCGGCGAAGGTCGGCAACAAGCCGTTCGTGATCGACACCAGCCGCAACGGCAACGGCCCCTACACGGAGGGCGATCCGGGCGAGAACTGGTGCAACCCGCCCGGCCGCGCGCTCGGCGAGCCGCCGACCACCAAGACCGGTGACCCGCTGGTGAAGGCCTATCTGTGGGTCAAGCGGCCGGGGGAGTCGGACGGCGACTGCAAGGGCGGGCCCAAGGCCGGAGACTGGTATCCGGAGTACGCCCTCGAACTGGCCCGCAACGCCAAGTAGTAGGCGCGACTGAGTAGTACCCACAACGAATGAGGCCCCCGGCGCGAGCCGGGGGCCTCATCGTTCAGTCGTGCGCTACCAGGCGGGTTACGGCACCTCGACCCACTTGCCCTCGGACGGCGTCCCCTTGTCGTCCGTCACGAAGAGCATGTACCAACCGGCCGGCACCAGCGCCTTGTTCTTCGGCACGGTCACCTCGACCCCGTCCGCCGTCTTCTCCATGTCCAGTGCGATCGACCGCTGTTCGACGTCCGTGACATGCGTGACGGCGCTCGGCCGCAGCAGCTTCGCGGACTTGAGCGACGCGGCGTCCTCGGTCTTGAAGACCCCGGATTCGCCGTGCTCGATCCGCTTCGGTCCGTCCGTCAGCGTCGGCTTGGAGTCCCGGAAGAGATACGGCGGGGTGTAGATCTCGACCCGCTGCTCGAAGACGCCCGGCTTGGTGTTCGCCTTGTCGGCGTAGAGCGAGTCGGACCCGAAGATCATGACGCGCCCGTCGGGGAGCAGGAGCGAGCCCGAGTGGTAGTTGCGGCCGACCTGGGGATCGGCGACGCGCTTGTACTCGCCCGCCTTCGGGTCGTACATCCTCGCTTCGAGGATGTTGGAGCCGCTGCGGCCCCGGTAGTCCTCGGCGCCTCCCGTGACCAGCACCGAGTCGTCCGGCATCAGCGACGCGCTGGGGTAGCGGGTGCCCTTGTCGAGCGCGGCGCCGTCCTTGAACTCCGGCTTGTCCGCCTTGAGATCGACCAGCCGGGACTTCTCGCTGGACTTCTCGGACTCACCCACGCCACCGCCGCCGATGACCATGAACTTCTGGTCCTGCGCGGGCGGCAGCATGACGGTCGCCGACGTCTCCATCGTGTCCGCGTCGCTCAGGCCGGGGATCTTCTGGAACTTATTGGTGTCCAGGTCCCAGATGCCGGGCTTGCGGCCGACGTCGGCGGGGCCGTATCCGGCGTTGGAACCGCTGTAGAACAGCTTGCCGTTGTCCATCAGGAAGATCGCCGGGTAGGTGGGGAACTTCCTGATGATCCCCGTGTACTCCCACTCCTTGGTCTCGGGGTCGTAGATCTCGTCCTTGCCCGGGACGATCTGCCCGATCTCGTCCAGGCCCGAGAGCGCGAGGACCTTGCCGTCCTCCAGCGTCGTGAGCGTGGGGTACCAGCGGGCCTCGTTCATCGGGTCCACTTTGATGTACTTCTCGGCGATCGGGTCGAACTCGAAGGCGTCCTTGATGCCTTGGAAGTCCTTCTTGTCGAGCGCGAGCTTCTGCGCGATGCCGTAGACGTTACGGGCGTCGGCGCCCTTCATGCCCTGCACCCGGTAATTGTCCTCGGTGCCGGTCTCGTACTTCTTCCCGGACTTCCTGGCCTCGACATAGATACGGCCGAGGCCGGGCTCGGTCCGCAGAAAGGCGCCGGTCGCCGGGTCGAATATCTTCTTGGCCTTCTCGACCAGTACCGGGTCCTTGGACTCGAAGGTCTTGCCGTTCTTCTTCCCGGTGAACATCGTGCCCGCCGGCAGCGTCATCGGCTTGTCGGGGTCCTCGTTGTGGACCACCATCAGGCCGCCGGCCTTGGTGGCGTCGCCCTTGAGCTTCTCGTAGCGCTTCGTACCGCCCGCCACCAGCAGCTTGCCGTCCGGCAGCTGGGTGTGCCCGGAGCAGAACATGTCCTTGGGCGTCGGGATCATCTTGAAGTCGTTCGTCGCCGGATCCCAGAGGACCGACTCGAACTTGTTCGCGTCGAAGTTCTTCTGGTTGTTGCCCGACCCGGCTATCAGCAGCACCTTGCCGGTGTGCAGAAGTGACGCGTGAATCGAATTGATCTTGAACTTCGCCGGGATGTCGAGGAAGTCCCAGTGGCCGTTCGCGGCCTTGTAATCAGGCCGGTTGATCTTGTAATCGTGGTACTGCTCCGAACCGAACCGCCACATCGCCGGCCCGTTCATCCCGGCCACCACGACGACCACCGCGGCGCCTATCGCCAAGCGACGGGCCCGGTTCTTGCGGTGGTTCGGCCGGACGGGAAGCGCGCTCATTGCTTAGGTCCCCCAAGGGAAATCTGTATGGTCTGGTCGAGAGCCCCGGGGGGCGCCTGCTGTGGAACCTGCGAGGTCTGGGACGCGCCCGGGACCTGGGGGGACCGAGGGGACGGTCCAGCGGCCGGCGGGGATCCCGGAGGCGTACCCCCGCCGCCCCGGTGCGCCCCGTGCTTCCGGCGCTTCTTCTTCTCCGCGCGCATGCCCAGACGCCAGACGATGATCGGCGACGCCGTGATCAGCAGCGCCAGCGTGGCCCAGGTGATCATCGCCGGATGGTCGTGCCCGAAGAAGAAGGACGAGATCAGCGATCCGGCGAAGACGAGAATGAAGAACAGATGGATCCGGAACGTCCCGAACAGGGTGTCCGGACTGGACGAGTCACCCTTGGGCGTCACCACGAAGCCGCTCTTGCGCCGCAGTACGGCGTCGAGCAGCGAGCGCGCGTAGATCGGCGCGGAGAGCGCGGACATCGCCATGCCGGCGAGACCGCCGGACCCCTCGGGCTCGTGCGGGGAGACGTTGTGCCGCCGGTTCCAGATGTAGAGGCCGATCTGGAGGGCCGACGCGTTGCCGTACAGCATCATCCAGATCGCCGGGTCGATCTGCACACCCGAGGCGCCCATCCCCAGGAACAGCGCACAACTCAGCGCCGCCAGGATCCAGTTGAGCGCCGACATCGGGTAGAAGATGATCATCATCGTGTAGTTGAAGAGCTTGCCGGGCGGCAGTGTGGTGTAGCCCCGCCAGTACTGCTTGAGGATCGTCTCGTAAGTGCCCCGCGACCAGCGCAGCTGCTGGGTGAAGAAGTCCGTCCAGGCCGTCGGGCCCTCACCGACGGCGAGCACGTCCGGGGTGTACACGGAGCGCCACTTCTTGCCCGTCTGCGGGTTCGTGGCGCGGTGCATCTCGAAGCCCGTCGCCATGTCCTCGGTGATCGAGTCGTACAGCCCGCCGATCTGCTTGAGCGCCGAGATGCGTACGGCGTTGCTCGTGCCGACGAACATGGGCGAGCCGTAGCGGTTGCCCGCGCGCTGGATCAGGGCGTGGAAGAGGAACTGCTGCGACTCGGCCGCCTTGGTGACGAACGTGTCGTAGTTGCCGTAGACCTGCGGGCCGATGACGAAGCCGACGTCCGGGTCGCGGAAGTAACCGAGCATCCGCTCCAGGTAGTTGGCCATCGGGACATGGTCGGTGTCGACGGACGCGAAGAAGTCGTAGTCGTCTCCGTGCGCGTCGAGCCAGGCGTTGTAGTTGCCGTGCTTGGTCTTCGCGCGGTGCGCGCCCTTCGCCTGGTTCCACTTCGCCACGCCCTTGCGGGAGAAGTGGTGCACGCCGAGCCGGGCGCAGACCTCCTTGACCGCGGGGTCGTCGCCCTCGTCGAGGAGCCAGACGTGGAGCAGCCCGCGGTGCCGGATCTTGACGGCGGCCTCCAGCGTCTTCGTCACCATTTCGAGGGGCTCCTTGCCCGGCACGAAGGAGGTGAGGAAGGCGACGCGGGTGCCGCTCGCGGGTACGACGGGGACCGGGTCACGGGCCACGAGCGTCGCGTGCGCGTTGGACAGCACGTTCATCGTGCGGAACAGCTCGATCAGTCCGATCGAGACGAGCATCACGATGTCGAGGACGAGCAGCGTGTCGTTCTTCAGGTTCGGGTCGCGCTCGGTCCAGTGCTGAGGCTGCATCAGCCAGGCGAAGAGGCCGAGGGAGAGGAGCGGGGCGGCGCCGAGCAGCAGGGCGGCCCGGATCCGGTGCGGCTCCTGCGAGAGCAGCGAGCGGTACTGCACCTTGTACGGCTTGTTCGGGTCCGGCTGGGTGAGCGGCCCGGCGAGCCGGCTGTAGTGCTCGTAGTCGTACTTGGGTAGTTCGGCCTTGGGCCGGAGGCGGGCCCTGGCATTCCTGAGCTGCGAGGGAACCCGGAGCTGAGTGGTCCGGGACGCGTCGTTGTTCGGCCGCTCGCCGTTCGGCGTCGACGTCATCAGTCATCCCCCCGCACGCATGCTGGCTGCGTGATTGGTCGGTCGGTTCGTCCGGAGAGGGCCCCCGCAGACCACCCGTCCCGGACATGTCGGTGGCGGGCCGCCCGGTGGTGGCCCGCCTGGTCACGCGCCGCCCTCAGTACAGACACGCATCGGGACGTTCCGGTTGCATGACGCCGTTCGTGGCATCGGCCCCTGAACGGGACCCCCACCCCGCTCGGTATGCAAACCGGAGCAAACTCTTCAGCTGCCCCAACTACAAGCAACGCGTGCTTCCTTGGACTCGTCGGCCTCAGGATAGGTTCTACGACCCCCGCCATGATCGCAAGAGTGAAAGATACTACTTGCGTGTCATATGACCCCATTGGGGGTCTGTTGGAGGCGGAGCTGTGGCCGGACTGTGAAGTTGCCGCGAAGGTCGCCCGCTCCCGGGCGGTGATACGGGCGAACGAGTGAGGCCCTCTCGTGTGATCACGAGAGGGCCTCAGCCGTGCGTGCGCCGCCAGGGACTCGAACCCCGGACCCGCTGATTAAGAGTCAGCTGCTCTAACCAACTGAGCTAGCGGCGCCTGCTGACCTGGAGAACTCTACCCGACACTCCGGAGTGCTCCCGACCATTTGATGAGTGATGTGGCCTGTCGGATGGTCGTTTTTTACCTTTGATCCGTCAAAGTGTGATTAGTCAGGACTGTTGGCTCCTGACGTGCGTGCAACACGGCACAGCATCTTGTCGAGTCGAGGGGATCGCATGAACGTACCGGTCTTCGAGGAGTACGAACCCGCTTGCGACTGCCCTTGTGGCGGATGCGCCGAGCAGCGCCGTCTGCTGGCCCAGGGCCTGTCCCTGCGCGCGGGCGGCCACCCCGCAGCACACGGCGCGCGCCGTGTGCTGGTTATGGCCACCGCCGCCGGTGTCGCCCTCGGCGTCACCGGAGCCGGCGCGGGCGAGGCCGACGCGGACGCCGCCCGTGCGCTCGGCACGGCGCGGGCCGAGGGAGTGGTGACCGCGGCGGCGCCGGTCGCCAAACCGGATCCCCAGACCCCGCAGGGAGCGAGCGGCCCGCTGCACCGCCCGTCGTCGAACCACTCGGCCGACACGCTGCGCAGCACCAGCCGCGCCGACATCATCAACCGCGCGAAGCGCTGGGTGAGCGCGAAGGTCCCGTACTCCATGACGAAGTACTGGTCCGACGGCTACCGCCAGGACTGTTCGGGCTATGTCTCGATGGCCTGGAACCTGGACGACAACGAGTGGACGGGGAGCCTGTCCCGCTTCGGCACCCGGATCGACAGGAGTGAACTCCAGCCCGGCGACATCCTGCTGTTCCACAACCCGTCCGACCCCACCAAGGGGTCGCACGTGACGATCTTCGGCGGCTGGACGGACTACACGCACGACTACTACGTCGCGTACGAACAGACGAAGCCGAACACCCGTGCGCAGTCGACGCCGATGGCGTACTGGAACAATTCCGCGAATTATGTGGCGTACCGCTACAACGGCGTGACCGGAGGCACCGGCGGCAGTTCGGCGAACACGTCGACGGCGGCCGGCTTCCCCGGTGCGAAGTCCTTCGGGCCCGGCACCCGCAACGCGCATGTGACCCGGCTCGGCGAGATGCTCGTCGACCGGGGCGGCGGGCGCTTCTACGACGTGGGCCCCGGACCGCGCTGGGGCGATGCCGACCGGCGTGCCACCAGGGCGTTCCAGCGGGCGCAGGGCTGGCGGGGCGCGGAGGCCGACGGGCTGCCGGGACCGGACACCTGGCGGTACCTCGTGAAGGGGCGCGGCAAGGACATTCCGAAGGCGGGGGCGGCCGGCGGTACGAGAGCGCGGCCGGCGTTCCCCGGGGCGGACCGGTTCCGGCCGGGCCGGTCGAACTCCCACGTCACCCAGCTCGGCAAGCGGCTGGTGAAGCGCGGCTACGGCCGTCACTACGTCTCGGGCCCCGGCCCGAAGTGGGGCGAGGCCGACCGGCGCAACGTCGAGGCCTTCCAACGGGCGCAGGGCTGGCGCGGCAGCGCGGCCGACGGGTACCCCGGCCCCGAGACTTGGCGACGACTCTTCGCATGACGACGGAGGCAAGGATGACCACTCAGACATCGCAACCCAACGGCGACGGGCAGATGCTGCGGGGCGCTCCGGCGCTCCGGGCGGCGGCACGCAACGCGCTGACGGCACGAGGGCCGGTGGAGCCGGCGGAACCGCCTGTGGAGCCGGTGGAACCACGCGAGGCGCGTGAACCGACGGAGCCGACCGAGCCGATGGAACCCACCGAGCCGATGGAGTCGACGGAGCCGGTGGAGTCGGCGGAGCCCGTCGCGGCCCCCGGTCCCGAAGTACGGGCGGAGCCCCGGGAAGCCGGGGCGACCGGCTGGAACGAGGCGGGCTGGCACCAGAACGTACGCCTTCTGACGGGGCCGCTGTCCGAGCCCGGACCACCGCACGAGGGGGAGCCGCCGGGACGTGCGGACATGTTCGCGAAGCGGCCCGAGGAGCCGGAGCCCGGCCTCGGGGCCGGGCCGGAGGCTTGCTACGGCGGGACGGTGACCGGGGAGGAGCCGCGGACCGAGCCGGAGTTCGTGTCGGTGGAACTGCCGGTGGAGGCGGGCGCCTCGCTGTTCACGGCCCCGGCCGCGTACGCCGGGCAGGAGGCCCGCCCGGAGCGGGAGCTGGAGTCCGCGTCGGTGGAGGCGGGTGCCTCGCTGTACACCGCCGGTGCGGAGCCGGAGTACGGGGCCGTAGCTCCGGCGCCCACCGGGTACGCCGGGCCCGAGCCGGTCGTGGAGCCCGAGGCCGCCGATGTGCCGCACTCGCGGGGCGAGTCGTGGGCGATGCCGACGAAGGACGGTCCGGAGGGTGCGGCGGAGGGCGCGGCGCAGGACGGCGGTGAGGCACTCGACATCGCCGCGCCCGCGGACGGTGACGGCCCGTCAACCCCGGACGCGGGGACGGACGCGCCGGCAGCACCGGCCGAGAACGACCACGCGTCGCACGACGCGGGCGTGACCGCCCCCGCCGAACCGGCGGACTCCGCCGGGCCGAGCGCGTCGAGCTCGTCGAGTGGGATCCCCGCCCCCGTGTGGAACGTCTCCGTGCGGGCCGGTTCCGGCTCCGCCGTACCCGCGCGCGCCGCCCTCACCTTCGACAGCCACCGGTGGAGCCCGCTCATCGTCGGCGAGGCCACCCACGAGATCCCCGTCCATCTCCTCTTCCGCGACCAGGAGTCGGCCGACCCGGCCGCCGGGCGCCCCGGGACCCGGCGCGGGCCCGTCGCCCCCACTCCGGTCGTATCGCCGGCGCTTGCCCCCAGCTCGGTCTCGCGGCCCGCGGTGCCCGTGGACGCCAAGCTCGTCGAGCGGCCCGGCCCCACCCTGCCCGGCTGGGCGGCGGCGCTCGTCGGTGTCGCCGGGCTGATCGGCTGTCTGACGGTGCTCTGGTGGGTCGGGGCCGTGCCGGAGGCGCTGACGGAGATGTTCGGGCTGGACTCGAATCACTACCACGGCATCGGCATCGGGATGTGGGCGCTGCTCACCGTCGCCGTGACCCTCACGCTCTTCGCCTTCGGCGGGCTCGGCCGCGGCCGGGTCGGTCACGCCTGGGTGCTGACGCTCTTCGGCGAGTACCGGGGGAGCGTGCGCCGTACGGGACTTCTCTGGGTGAGTCCGCTCCTGCTGCGCCGGCGGGTGGACGTACGGCTGCGGCACTGGCGCAGCGAGCCGATGTCCGCGGTCGACGCGAACGGTACGGCGCTGCGGGTCGTCGTCCTGGTGGTCTGGCGGGTCAGGGACACCGTCCGGGCGGCGCTCGGGGTGCGCGACCACGAGGAGTACCTGCGCGAGCAGGTCGAGGCGGCGATGGCGCGCGTGCTCTCCCAACTGCCCGCCGACGCCTTCCACGAGACCGCGCCGACGCTGCGTAACGCCGAGGCCGTCGGTGAGGCGCTGACCCGGATGCTGTCGGCCGAGTGCCGGCCCGTCGGGCTCGACGTCTTCTCCGCGCAGCCGACCCGGATCGAGTACGCGCCGGAGATCTCGGCGGCGATGCAGCGCAGCCGGATCGCGGCGATCGACGCCAGGCACCGGGACACCGTGCTGACGTCGGTGGTCGACGCGGTGGACGACACCGTGCACCGGCTGACGTCGCGGGGGCTCGTGGAGCTGGACGACTACGAGCGCAAGGTGCTGGTGAAGGACCTGACCGTCGCGTTCTACACCGGCAGACACGGTCTGAACGAAGGGAGCTGACCGATGTTCAAGCACCGTTGATTGGTCTGGACCTTTCTTGGTCGTTGTTATGGACACGATCAACGTCCGTCAATACTGTGTCACTTGGTCTAGACCTGATTGCGCAGTCAGGAGTCACCGCACGTACTCCCCACGGTCCCCAGGAGCGAGAGCATGCGAAAGAAGAGAATCAGCGCCGCGGTACTCGGTCTCGCGGTGGCGGGCGTGTCCCTGCTCGCCACCGGCAGCGCGAGCAGCCACGGCTACACCGACTCACCGATCAGCCGTCAGAAGCTGTGTCAGAACGGCACCGTCACCGGATGCGGAAACATCCAGTGGGAGCCGCAGAGTGTCGAGGGGCCCAAGGGCTTCCCGGCCGCGGGTCCCGCCGACGGAAAGATCTGCTCGGGCGGCAACGGCCAGTTCGCGCAGCTCGACGACCCGCGTGGCGGCAACTGGCCCGCCACCAACGTGACGGCCGGTCAGGGCTACAGCTTCCGCTGGCAGTTCACCGCCCGGCACTCCACGTCCGACTTCCGCTACTACATCACCAAGAACGGCTGGGACCCGACCAAGCCGCTCACCCGCGCGGACCTCGATCCGCAGCCGTTCATGACCGTGCCGTACGGCAACCAGCAGCCGCCGGCCACGCTCGTCCACCAGGGCAGCATGCCGACCCAGAAGACGGGCAAGCACATCGTCCTGGCGGTCTGGAACGTCGCGGACACCACCAACGCGTTCTACGCCTGCTCGGACGTCAAGTTCTGATCAGTCCGATCAAGTTCCATCAGCATGTGACCGGCGAGGGTCTGATTCATCGCTGACCGGGCCGGGCCGTCCGCGCGGGGTGTGTGCCGCAACCCGCTCACCACGGCCCGGTCCTGGGCTTTCCGGGCCCGCACGCGCGGGGCCGGCCGGCCGGAGTGCCTGGTCAGAAGGCCAGCGAGAGCGCCATCGGCCCGGCGCCCCGGTTGAGCGTCTCCGCCGCCGAGCGGAGCCGGTGCGCGTGCTCGATCGGCATCGACAGGGCCAGGCAGCCCACCGCCGAACCCGCCGTCAGCGGCACCGCCGCGCAGACCGTGCCCACCGCGTACTCCTGGAGGTCCAGTATCGGGACCGTGGCCGGCTGGCTGTCCAGCTTGGAGAACAGCACCCGTTCGCTGGTGATGGTCCGTGAGGTCAGGCGCGCGATCTTGTGCCGGGAGAGATGGTCCCGGCGGCTGTTCTGGTCGAGCTGGGTGAGCAGGCACTTGCCGACGGCGCTCGCGTGCGCGGCCGAGCGGAAGTCCACCCACTCGTTGACCGCGGGCGCGTCCGGCCCGTCGGCGTACTGCGTGATCTTGACCTCACCGTCGATGTACCGGCTGATGTAGACCGCCGCCCCGACCGAGTCGCGCAGCTCCGTGAGCGTGTCCTGGAGCTTGGCCTCCAGGGCCTCCTCGCGCGTGGTGCCGGTGCCGAGCAGGACCAGCGAGTCACCTATGACGTACGCGCCGTCCGAGACCTGCTCCACATAGCCCTCGCGCCGCAACATCGCCAGCATCGGGGCGAGATGGCCGGTCGGCAGGCCCGTCTCGCGGGCGATCTGGACGTCGGTGACACCGCCGGTGTACTTGGAAACCGTCTCGAGGACACGCAGGACGTATTGCACCGAGTGGAACGGCGCGGTCGGCTCCGGCTTCAGCGCCACGGTTTCCCCCTACCAGGTTGTGACCGCAAGCTTCCCTACCACGATAGCCGCCAAGGGCCTTTTCCGGAGCGGCTGTTGAGCAGAATGACGCCCGTCACAGTGGCCTCATCTGGGGCGTATCGCTCTGGCATATGCCAGGGTCAATGACTCTCACAGAGAACCGGCCGGAGAAACGGGGGAACCCGGTCCGCTCTGTCGGACCGGGTTCCCCCGAATACAGCGAGGCGGGCGCCCCTGCAATGCGCCGGGCGTACGCCTACAGCACCGCGCTCAGGAACTCCCGCGTGCGCTCGTGCTCCGGGTCGCTGAAGATCTTCTCCGGCGGTCCGGACTCGATGACCCGGCCCGCGTCGAACATCAGTACGTCGTCGGATATGTCGCGCGCGAAGTTCATCTCGTGCGTCACGCACAGCATCGTGATGTCCGTCGTGTGGGCGATGTCCCTCAGCACATCGAGGACGCCCGCGACCAGCTCCGGGTCGAGCGCGGAGGTGACCTCGTCCAGAAGCAGGACCTGCGGCCGCATCGCGAGCGCCCGCGCGATGGCCACCCGCTGCTGCTGCCCGCCCGAGAGCTGGCTCGGGTACGCGTCGCAGCGGTCCCCGAGACCCACCAGGTCGAGCAGGCCGCGCGCCCGCTCGTCGGCCTCGTCCTTGGACAGGCCGAGCACATGCACCGGGGCCTCGGTGACGTTCCGCAGCACCTTCATGTTGGGGAAGAGATTGAACTGCTGGAACACCATGCCTATGTTCTTGCGCACCTCACGGACATGGCTCTCGCCGGCGGGGACGAGTTTGCCGTCCTTCTCCTGGTGCGTGAGGTACTCACCGGCCACCTTGATGGTGCCCTCCTCCGGTTTGATCAGCGTCATCAGAAGTCTGAGGATCGTCGTCTTGCCCGATCCCGAGGCACCGATCAGCGTCACGTGTTTGCCGGAGTTGACCGTGAAGTCCAGTGAGTCCAGGACCGTGTTGGACCCGAAGCGCTTGGTGACCTTGTCGAAGCGGATCAGCTCGCTGCCGTCGGCGGCGGGATTGGCCGTTTCCTTGGAGGTGTTGAGGGGAGTGCTGTCAGCGGACAAGGCGACGCTCCAATGCTCGCATGAGAAGGGATGCCGGATAGGAGATGACGATGAAGGCCACACCCACGACGGTGAAGACCTCGACGGTCAGGAAGGTCTCGGAGGCGAACTGCCGTGCCTGGCCGAGCATTTCCATCACTCCGATGACGAAGATCATCGGAGTGTCCTTCAGCATCGCGATGACGTAGTTGCCCAGTGCGGGCACGACGCGGCGGATCGCCTGCGGGAGGATCACCGCACCCCAGGTGCGGGACCGCGGCAGGCTGAGCGCCTTGGCCGCCTCCCACTGGCCGGCCGGGACGCCGTCGATGCCGGCCCGGTAGACCTCGGCGGTGTACGTCGAGTAGTGCAGACCCAGGCCGACGACACCGGTCACCATGGCGCTGAGCGTGACACCCCACTCGGGGAGCACGTAGTAGAGGAAGAACAGCTGCACGAGCAGCGGGGTGTTGCGGACGAACTCGGTGAGGATGTTCACCGGCCACCGCACCACCGCCAGGCTGGAGCGCTGGGCCATCGCCCAGACGAGACCGAGGGCGAAGGCGAGCAGCGCGCCCAGGACCAGCGCCTGGAGCGTGACGAGCAGGCCGTCCCAGAACATCGGCATGAAGTCGCCGACCGCGGACCAGTTCCACTCCATCAGCTCTCACCTCCCGTGCTCGCCGAAACGGCGTTCCGGCGGGAGACATCGAGCTTGCGCGCGACGCCCCGCGTCTTCTCGGGGCGCTGACCGATTCCGGCCTTCGCCTGGCGTTCCAGGACGCGCATGCCGCGCGTGAGCACGAAGGCGAGCACGAAGTACATCAGCAGGATGACCGTGTAGACGGGCGCGCTCTGCCCCGTCGCGTTACGCACCAGCGACGCACCGAAGGCGATGTCGGCAACGCCCATGATGGAGACCAGTGCCGTGCCCTTGAGCAGCTCGATCAGCAGGTTGTTGAACGGCGGGATCATCTCCGGCCAGGCCTGCGGCAGGATGATCTTCCGCAGCTGCTGGGCGGGCGTGAAGCTCAGTGCGATCCCCGCCTCGCGCTGAGCCGGAGCCACGGCCTGCACCGCGCCGCGGACGACCTCGGAGCCGTACGCCCCGTACGTGAGCCCCAGCGCCAGCGTCGCCGCCCACATGGGGACGAGCTGCCAGCCGAAGCCCAGCGGGAGTACGAAGAAGATCCAGAACATCAGGATCAGCGCGGACGTGCCGCGGAAGATCTCGAAGTAGGCCCCGGATATGAACCGCACGATCCACAGACGGTGGGCGCGGGCGAGTCCGACGACCAGCGCGACCACGGCGGCCAGCGCGGAGCTGAAGATCGTCAGCTGGACGGTGATCCAGACGCCTTCAAGGAGAAGTTTCCACAGGCCCCAGGTGATCTCACTCATGGCGCGCACTTCTCCTTCGCCGTGATGGTCGTCATCTGGTCCTTCGTGAAACCGAAGGGCCGCATGATCTCCAGCAGCTCACCGCTCTTCTTGAGCTTGTGCAGCTCGCGGTTGAAGGAGTCGCGCAGGTTCGTCTCCGGCGAGCGGAAGGCGAAGCCGCCGACGTCGATGACGGGCTTGCCGTCGACGATCGGTGTGACCTCCTTGGTCGCCTCGGCCTTGGTGCTGTCCGTCTCCTTGATGACGTTGAAGACCGTGACGGCCGTACCGGCGAAGACATCGACGCGGCCCTGTTCGACGGCGAGCAGTCCGGCCAGCTGGTCGGGCAGGGTCGTGATGCTCTTGACCCCGGCCTCCTCCGCGTAGGCGATCTCCGCGTAGCCCACGCCCGTCGCCATCTTGGCGCCGGCGTCGGCTATGTCCTTGTACGTGTGGAGATTCTTCGGATTCCCCTTCGGCACGATGAACGCGTCGAGCATCTGGTATTCGGGGTCGGCGAAGATGACCTGTTCGCAGCGCTCCGGGTTGATGTACATCCCGGCGGCGACCACATCGAATTGGAGCGAGTTCAGTCCGGTGATCAGTGAACCGAACTCCGTGGCGAAGGGCTGGACGTTGTCCACACCCAGCTCCCTGAAGATGCGCGAGGCGATGGCCGGGGCGGAGCCCGTCATCTCACCGTCCTTGCCGATGTAGCTGTACGGCTGCTCGCCGGCCAGCCCCAGGCGCACCGTCCCCTTGGCGCGCAACTGATCGAGGAGGGTCCCCCCGTCCCCGGTGTCGGCGGTGGCCACGCGGCTGCATCCGCTGGTGGCCCCGACAGCGCCCGCGACACCGAGTGCCGCGGCACCCGCGAGCAGCGAACGCCGTCGGAGCCCTCTTCCCGTGCTTGTGTTGTTCCCCTTTAGTGGAGCCATAGGCGCGCGGCTACCCGAAACGACCGAGGGTATGCGGATTATTTTCGGACCGATATGCCTATCGTTGTGCACTCGTCACTTAGGAGAGACGGGGCCCTTCGGCCCCGCATTCGTGCGGCGGGTGCGGGTATTCATGGCCGGACACAGGCTGTACGAACTGACCGGAAGGGCGCGAAGACTTATGAGCGACCGCTTCATCGAAGTGTCCCTGGACAAGCGCGGCGTCCGCTGCACCGCCAAGCTCCTCGATGACCTGGCCCCGATCACCTGCGCCGCGGTATGGGAGGCGCTGCCGCTGGGCGGTGACGTGTACCACGCGAAGTACGCCCGCAACGAGATCTACGCGCTGATGCCCGGCTTCGCCGCCGAGGAGCCCCCGCTGGAGAACCCGACGGTCACCCCCATTCCGGGTGATCTGTGCTACTTCACCTTCTCGGACACGGTGCTCGGCACCACGTCGTACGGGTACGAGGAGCAGGCCGCGCACCGGGGCCGCCGTACCGTCGTCGACCTCGCGCTGTTCTACGAGCGCAACAACCTGCTGGTCAACGGCGACACGGGGTGGATCCCCGGGATCGTCTGGGGCTCGATCGTCGAGGGCCTCGACGAGATGGCGGAAGCCTGCCAGGACCTCTGGCGCGCGGGCGCCACGGGCGAGACGCTCAACTTCCGGCGGGTCTGAGGGGCTGTCCTCAAGCGCCGGACGGGCTGCATTCGCAGCCCGTCCGGCGCTTGTGGACCGCGTGTCCCGCGGGCCGGGAGGGGCTAAGCGCCGGTCGGGGCCGGGAGGGACGTCG
>NZ_JBHXDC010000032.1:0-51523 GCF_042725135.1 Streptomyces sp. NPDC060366
TAAGAGACAGGCGCTGCGCGCTGTGGAATCGAACCGCCTCGCTTCGCTCGGCGGGAGGCGGGGGCGCTTCGCTTCCCCGTGAACCCCGTTGCTTCGCAACGGGGTTGCCCTCGCTTCGCGAGGGTCGGCCCGCAGTCCCTTCCCAAGGCCCGCGCTTCGCTTGGGCCTTGGGAAGGGACTGCGGGCGGGCGCTGCGCGCCCTTGCGGCAGGTCCGCTTCGCTCCCCTGCCGGGTCTTTCCGGCTTCGCCTCCAAGCCCTTGCGGCCCGCTTCGCGGGCCGGGCTGGCTACGGGGAAGGGTGGTCGCCGGGAGTGAGTGAAGCCTCATGGCGGTTCAGGCGCCGGAAGCTCTGTGCTGCCAGGACCGGCCATACAACCGTGCAGGCCAGTGGGGCCCACAGGCGGAACCCGGCTGTGCCGTACTCCCCCGCACCACGGTGGCAATGCACCATGCCAGCATCAGAACAGCCACCCCGGCCTGAACCCAACGCATGGTGCGCAAACTCTCCGCCCGCTCCAGGGCAAGGGGATACGACTCACGCACTGTGACCACTCCCCCCGCCGGCCAGGCTGGCTTCATGGTGGCGCAGCTTCCTGAACGCCCAAACCCCCTGTGCCGGGAACAGAACTGCCCCTGCCAGCTGGCCCCACAGCTTCCAATTCCACTGCCCGAAATCCCCCACGGACAGATTCAGCATCAGAGCGAGGATGACCAGTACCGAAGCCGCAACAAAAAGCCAGCGGACCCAACGCAGTTGGCGGGCTTCACTCTCAGGCAACGGGTAACGCGTCCGGGAACCCATACCAGTCGCGTACCCCGAGGTATTTCATACAGGCGGCTGTGTCCAGAGGCTTGTGAGCTCAGGCGGAGCGGGTCAGCTTTTTGGCCGTACTGCAGTGAGCCGCCCTCTGATGCCGCCACAGCTGAACCACCGCCAGCCCGAGCAGCACGGTGAACACCACCACCAGGACACCGGCAATCTCCGACTGCCGGCCGCTGCCCTCCCTGCCCGACTGCAGGACCAGGCCCAGTACGGACAGCATCATCCCGACCAGATATACCGAACGGACACGGCGCAGCTGCCGCACGGTACGGGGAGCAAGAGCAACACGCACACGCTTCATCGAGGCCATACCCGCCCGGTACCCCCACCCGCCCGGAACAGACGTCGGATCAACTTCACCGGAAGAGAGCACTCATCGTCCTGTGATTTCCCCGCGCGCAGGGGCGCCGGGTCCTCCCGCTTCACCTCCGAGCCCCTGCAGCTGGGCAATGTGGGGCCGGAGTTACTCACTCTCAGGGACAGAAGGCTATTCGATGTGCCCGGTGACAAGATCGACCTGCGTGAGGAAGTCCCGTACCGATTCCTCCAGTTCCGTAACGCTCAGGGCTACGGCCGGATGCACCGCGGAGGTGAAGCCGTGCTCGGGGTTGGGACCCGACAGCCAGACGAAGTCGTACGTGCCCGGCTCACCGGGACGGCCGGTGACCTCGAACCTTTACCCGTCGACCGTCAGTGTCCGCTTCCGTGTGCTGCGCCTGCCCGTGACACCAGTCTGCCCGGACTCGTTCATGGTCTGCTTCAATCCTCCTGCGCCGCCTTTCCGGCTTCACCTCTCGCGGGCCATGCCTTGTTGGTCGAGTAATAGCCCTGTGCATCAGAGTTCCGCAGGGGGTGTACCTGCTCAATGGGTAGCGTTTCCTTATTGAAAAAGTTTCTGGGAATCCGGATTCGAGAGTGATACCTTCCTGACTGCCCCGGCCCCCGCCGTCAGCTCACCACCTCATATCGCCGCCCGCCATGGTGGAGCCAGGCGATCGATCGCCGTCGCCGTTCAGGCGCCGATCGTCGGTCAGCGACCGAGCGGTTCGGCAAGAACGGGTGGCTTCGTTCACGAGAATGGGTTCTGGCTCAACTTCTGTGGTGGTGCACTGCTCCATCTCGTATCCGGTATCAAAACCGCACCGGGCCGGGTTCGTGGTCCCGGACAGAGGTACTTGGACGCCGACACACCGCCCTGGTTGGCCCCGTGACTCCTCGGCACACCGCCGGGTAACGTCTCCGTGCACCTCTCGAGCCGCCTAACTCGCCTGTGCCGAGGTTCAGTTCACGATCCGGAGACGTCATGCCGCTGTCGGAAGGTCAAGCCGTGTATGTGGTCGACGTGCCGCTGGGGAGCGGTGGCGAGGTCGTACGAGTGCAGGTGAACGACGCCAGGGAGGATGTCGTGCGCGTTGGACGCGGCAGCCGTGCCGTCGCCCGGGCGGAGCAGTCCCTGGAACAGATGCTGGATGTTGTACGGCCGGTCGCGGACGCCTTCGTCGGCCGCTGCCATGGCATGCTCCGGCCGCCGGACGAGGCGACCCTCGAATTCGGCATGTCGCTCTCCGCCGACGCGAAGGTTCTCGTCGCGGGCTCTTCTGCGGAGGCCAACTTCTCCGTCAGCCTCACCCGGCACAGCAGCCCCGCCGGTATGGACGCGGCATCGGAAACCGCACCCGGCCCGGAGTCCGCGGGCCAGAGCCCGGCGGGCGGCCCCGCTTCCGGGGGCTGAGTCCCGCAGGGGCGGGTCGGGATCCGCCGTCGCACTGCCAGCACCCTCCCGCTCCCCTCACCGCACCGAGGAGGCCTCGTGTACGACCACGACGAAGCCGGCCGAACTACGGCCGGAGCCGGGCACAGTGAACACGAGGACGCCGATACTGTCCTCGCCTCCGGGACGGTCCGCCTCCAGGACGGGCACGGCGACTCTGCCGGTACGGGATTCCTCGTCGGCGACGGGCTGGTCCTCACCTGCGCCCATGTGGTGTGCGACGCGCTCGGGAAACCCCGCGACACCGAGGTGCTCCCCGGGGCCCGCGTCACCCTCGACATGCCGCTCCTCGCAGGGCCAGGAGCCCCGGGGCACGACATCGAAGCAGAGGTGACGCACTGGGTGCCGATCCGGGAGGACCGGAGCGGCGATGTGGCCGTGCTTCGTCTGCTCGCACCGGCACCGGGGGCACGCCCGCTGCCGACCAGCCTGTCCCGGCGTCTGTGGGAACACGGGTCCCGCATCGTCGGCTTCACCGGGCACTCCGACCGGCCCGTGTGGCAGCGGGGCAGCCTCCTCGGCCCTGCCGGGAAGGGCTGGGTACAGCTGTCCCGGGCCGATGGGCAGACGGTCCGTGTCACCGGCGGTTTCAGCGGCAGCCCGGTCTGGGACAACGCCCTCGGCGCCGTCGTCGGCATGATCGTGGCCGCAGAGTCGGTACGGGACGACCAGCAGGCGTACATGCTGCACCTCGGGGCGCTCGCCGACGAGCTCCCTGTCCTCGCCGAGGCGTTCCTCGCCCCGACACCCTTCCGTGGCCTGGAGCCCTTCCGTGAGGAGGACGCCGAGGTCTTTTTCGGCCGTGAGGAGGACACGGAGACCGTGGTCGCCGCACTGCGCGGTGACCGTACAGCGGTGACGTTGTGCGGACCCTCGGGGTGCGGCAAGTCTTCTCTCGCCCTCGCGGGGGTGGCGCCCGTGATGCGCCGTGCCGGCCACGAGGTGGTGGTCGTCCACTGCGGCCGCACCTCCCGTCCGGTGGGCGCCCTGGCGTTCGAGCTCCTCGAACTGGCACGCCAGGAACGGTTCGGGCCACCGCGCGCAATCAGAATCGAGCGGGTCGTCGCCTGGCTGACCGGGGCAGGCCTCGCGGACACCGTTCACCGGCTCACCGGCAGTGCCACCACAGACCTCCTCGTCGTACTGGACCAGGCTGAGGCTCTGCTCGACCTGCCCGAGGGGGACCTCACGGCCCTCTTGTCGGTGCTGTTCCCCGCCCGGCGCACCGCCGGGATGCGGGTGCTGCTCACCTTGCGCGCCGACTTCATTGACGCCGCCCTCAGCCACGAGCACCTCGGCCCGGTGCTGAAACGGGGAGCCGTCCTGCCGCTGACCCCGATGACCCGGGAGCAGTTCCACGCCGTCATCACCCGCCCTGTGGACCGCGTGCCCGGTGTCTCCTACGAACCGGGGCTGGCACGCCGCATCCTCGAGGACGCCGGCAGTGAGCCCGGTGCCCTTCCCCTCCTCGGCTTCGTCCTGCGGCACCTGTGGGAGGAACAGTCGGGCGGCCGCCTGAGGGTCGAGGCGTACGAGAGGGCCGGCGGCGTCTCCGGCGCACTGCGCAGGCACGCGGAGGAGGCATGGCGGAAATACGTCCCGTCCGTGACCGAGACCGGCTCCCCGGACCCCGCAGACGCCCCGGAGACCCCTGACCTCATGGATGCCGTCACGCACGCGCGGCGGCTCCTCGCCGGACTGGTGCGCGTGGTGCCGGGCAGCGGCGCCCCCGCGCTGCGGCGGGTGCTGACCCGGGCGGAGGCCGGCGAGCAGCGCTGGCGCCTGGCCGTGCTGTTCGCCGGGAAGGACGAGCGTCTGCTGGTGCTCCACGGCGGGGCCGGTGTGCCGGAAAGTGTGGAACTCGCCCACGAAGCCCTCATCACAGCCTGGCCGACTCTGTCCGAAGTGGTGCGCGAGGACCGGAACTTCCTCGCCGCGCGCACGGAGTTGCAGCACGACCGAGAACGCTGGGAGAGAGCGGGGCGTGCTGACGAGCTCCTGCCGCGGGGGGTACACCTCGTCTCCCTCGAGAGCCGTCTCGCCGGGCGCACCGACGAACTGACGGCGGCCGAGACCGACTTCCTTGACCTCGCAGACCGGCAGCGCCACGCGATACAACAACAGCACCGTGCCAGGCAGCGGCGCATCCGGTGGGCCTGGGCGGGCGGCAGCCTCTCTCTCGCGCTCATCGCCACTTTGATCGTGTTCTCCATCCAGGAGTCCCGGGTGAGCAAGGAGCGGGAAGCGGAAGGCAGGTCCAGGTCGCTGGCCGTGCAGGCGGACGAACTGGCCGACACCAATCCCGCCCAGGCCGCTCTTGCCGCGATTGCGGGCTACGACATCTCCCCGACGCAGGAAGTCCGCAACGCGTTGCTGCGCCGGTACACCTCGGTCAAGGAAAAGGCATGGATCCTGTCGGGCGTCGAGGGAAAGATCGACAGCGTCGCCATGAGCGCGGACGGCGCGGTGACTCTGGCGATCTCCGACACCCGGCGCGCGACCCTGTTCCTGCGTACGAAGCACGGCAAGGTGCGTCAGGTCAACCTCCGTCTCCGTCCCAACGTCCAGCAGCCCACGGTCAGCGTGGACGGGCGGCGCATCGCCTATGTGCGCGATGAGGACCGAGCTGTTGTCTGGCACGATGTCACACCCACGGCGAAGTACCCGGTGGGGCCTGCACATCTCATCAAAGGTCCGCCGGTGAAGGCCAAGCCGGATGACTGGGGAAACAAGCGTAAGCTGATCGACTTCTCGCGCACTTCCCGATACCTCGTCGAAACAGCGGCCGAGTCCACGACGTTCCCGGTGCGTGTCTGGGATCTGAAGACGAGGCGCTGGCGCGACCTACCGAAGATCATTCCCGGGATCAAGTCCATTTGGTTCGGCCCCGACGACACCACGCTGGTGGCGATGGGGACCACCGCGTCCCAGACCGAGATGATGGACGCGGTCGACATCCAGACCGGTACGAGACAGCGTCTCGTCAGGGATGGCCAATACAGCGGTGTGTCGGGGGACGGAACCGTGGCCATCACCTGCCACAAGGGGGACGGAGAATCCTCGACCAACGCCCTGTACCAGACGATACGAGTGGCGGACCGGCGGATCCTACGCAGTTACCGATCCGACAACACCTCGTGCGAAACTACGGTCCTTGACGCCAAGGGCGACCGGTTTGCCCTGACCGGCTACGAAGACACCTGGGAAATCGTCAACGCCAACGGCAACGATCGACCACGAGAAGTCATAGCTCCTTCTGTACGCCGATACGACGTTACTCCGGAACTGCCCTTGCTCGGCTCCGAACAGGAGCCCGTCCTGGCTTTCAAGGACGACATTTCGGTTTCCGGACACGCTCTGGTGAGCGCCGATGGAGCCACCGCCTACGGCGTGCCGAGACTGCTCGGGGACGGACGCACGGTGCTCGTCCGCCTCGGAGAGAAAGGCGACTCCCTGCGCGTCATGGAGACCGAGGGCGACAACCGCGACCTAGCCGAAGTGTCCGTCAAGGCCAAGACACCGCCAGCCAAGGAACAGGTTATCGCAATCAACAGGGCCGAGACGCTGATGGCAGATGTGTCGGACAAGAACCGGGTGACGGTCCGTCAACTGCCTTCCTTGCGCCGTATGTCAGAGTTCACCACAGCCACCGAACCACCCGTCGTCGACTGGGACCCCGACGACCTCTTCTCCGAGCCCGGCGACAAAGGTGAGCTGGAACCCGTTGACCTCGTCTTTCTGCCCGGTGATCGGCTCGTGACGGTCGTTGGTTCCCTCGTCGAACAGTGGGACACCCGCAAGGGGCGTCGCCTCTCCTCGATCGATCTGAAGGACCTGCGGCTTACTTCCAAAAACCGGCCGGAATACCACGTGACTCCCCACCGCGACCCGGGTCTCCTGGCGGTCAGCGTGGGCGAGGAACCGGACCTGCACGCCGTCGACCTGCGAACAGGCCGGGAGAGGAAAGACCTCCGCATCCGATTCGCCGACAACTTCCTCACCGCGTACTTCCTCAAGGACACGCGCTATATGGCCGTACTGACCTCGGGACGCATCCTGGAGTTGTGGTCCGTCGAACCGGGACAACAATCACGTCGAGTGGCAGCCTTCCCCAAGCCGCTGCGACCTGGCGAGTGGGCAACGGGCAACCCCAATGGAGCACATTACTTTCTGGCCGCCGACAGTTCTGTGACCTTCCTGAAAGCAGACGATCCGTCGTATCGGGAGACCTACGAGTTCGCCGAGAGTCAACGCGTCATCGCTGCCACCAGGGACGGCAAGGCACTGTTCGGCTCTCCCGCCCCGGAGTCTTCACTCGATGCGCTGGGGAAATCTCCCCTCTCCCTGACCCGGCTGGACCCCATCCTGTGGAAGCGGCACCTGTGCAAGGTGATCGGCCGTGGCCTCACTGGCGACGAACGCCGCGGCCTGCCCGGCCAGCTGCCGGACAAGATCTGTACCACCTGATCCGCGAAGGTCTTGTCGGTGCCGCGGGGTGTTCTGGCCGGTCAGTGGCGTAGCTGCCCCAGCAGGCCCTGTCGTCGGCGCCCTCCCCGGGCTCCGAACTGACGCTACGGGCCGCAGGAAGCTGGCCTTGTGGCCGGCCGCTCGGGGAGGCGGACGTGGGGCAGATCGAGCAGGGGCTGGAGCACGCGTTGCGCACCCGGCCGGTTCCCTCAAGCACCGAAGCCCGTCTGCGGTTTCTGCTGGCGGAGTACCGGTATTCCACCCGGAGGGCCGCCGTGCTGGGCGTGTCGCAGCGCACCGGGCCGAGCGGACACCGCAGGCGAGAGAGACCGCCGCACGGGCCCGTGAGTTGAACGCCCGGCGCAACCGAATCGGTCTGACGCCGCCGTCCCACCCGTTCTGGCTGGGCAACCGGATCGCGGCCGTCGACACCCGGACTTGGGAGACCTACGGCTTGGACCTCGCCCGTCCAGGTCCAAGCACGCCGGCCCCACGAACCCGCCTCCCACTGGGAAGCACCCCAGCATGCCGTCGAGTGATAGACCCTCCACTCCAGGCCGTCGCCGGCGCGGCGGCCGCCGCGCAGGCGACGGCTCGTGGCAGCACTCTGACAGCGCGGACCACCAGACTCCGGTCACGTATGCCTGGGTGTCGTCGGCGCGGTCGAGGGAACCAGGTCGCCTCGCGGTTCTCCCAGTTACACCAGAACAGCCGGGACGGCGTCCTCAGTCGTCCAGTCGCCGTCGAAGAGCGCAGCAACCAGAAGGGCGTGGTTGTCCGGGAGCTGGCCCGCGCGGTGCTTGGTACGGGCCTTGGCGAGCCAGGCGCCGATCCTGACCGTGTCGCCGTCGACGCGGATCGTCTCGCGGGCGGCAGGGGCACGGCCTTCGCGGTGGAGGAAGAGTTCCAGGAGTTGCACGGTCTGTTCGAAGGTGCGGCAGGTACGGCCGGCGGGGGTGAGCGGGTTGCTGGCCGGGGTGAGGCCGAGGGAGTCGAGCAGGTGTTGCTGGTCGGGGTGGAGGGTGTGCCAGGTGGTGAGTTGGCGGTGCAGCCAGGAGCCGATCTTCACCCCGGCCAGGAGGGTGTCGTGGGTGAGCGCGGCGGGGTCTGTGCCGTTGGTGAGGTGGGTGCGCAGCAGGTGGTATTTGCGGTGCCAGTCGGGGCCGTAGGGCAGGCGCCAGTGGGGGTCGAGGGCGGTCAGGTTGTCGGCGCGGGTGGGGTCGAGGGCGTTCTTGGTGGCGAGGTGGCGTTGTTCGGCGAGCCATGCGCCGGTGGGGGTGGTGGCGGGGGCGGCGAGGTGGCCGTGGGCTTGGTGGTAGTCGGCGGCCGCGGTCATGCGGGCGCGCCAGGCGGCCTGGTGTTTGTCCCAGATCATGCCCAGGGTGTCGAGTTCGGCGGTGAGGTCGGGTTCGAGGCGGCCGGTGTTGTGGGCGTCGCGCATGGTGGTGATGAAGCGGCCGAGTTCGTAGCCGACGGTGTCCACGTGGTCGGTGGGGACGTCGAGGTGGCCGTAGTGGTCGTGGAATGCCTGGGCCGCGGTCAGGCCTTCGCGGCGGGAGCGTGAGAGGGGTCTGCGGGGGTTGAAGGAGATGAGGTCCATGGCGCGGGCGATGCGTTCGGGGTGGACGGTGAAGTCGAAGTGCCACCGGTGTCCGATGAGCCGGCTGGTTTCCGCGGGCAGGCGGTTGGCTTTGTTCGGGAGGCGTTCGAGGATGCGGTGGTCGTGGCTGGCCAGGGCGGTGGTGATCGCCCATACCGGCTCGTAGGCGGTGCCCAGGATGTCCTCGGAGTCGGCGCCCGGGGGGATGTAGACGGGGACGATGAGGCTGGCGGTCTTGCCGCTCACGTCCAGGCGCAGTGCCCGGCCCAGGCCCTGGACGCAGCGGATGACGCTGCTGGTGGGGTCGGCGAAGACCACCGCGTCGACGGACGGGATGTCGACGCCTTCGGCGATTACTTTTGCGTTCGTCAGGATCGCGCATGTCGAGGCGGCGAAGTCGGTGAAGATCCGGGCGCGTTGGTCGGGGGTGTGGTCGCCGTGGACGAAGAACATCGTCGGCTGAAGGTCGGGGAACACCTGGGGGTCTGCCCGCCGCAGCCGGCGCAGGGTGTGGCCGAGCTGGCGGGTGAAACGCTTGGCGTCTTCGACGAGGTGGAAGAAGACCAGCACGCGGCGCAGTTCGTGGTCGGACATGGCCTTCAGGACGGCCAGGTGCAGGGCGGTCGTCCGCAGCGCATCCTGAGTCTCGGGGCTGTCAGCGCTCGTGCCGGGGATGGTGGTGTTGAGGCGGGTGCGCAGCTCGTCGTCGGTGATGGTGGGCACCACGATGCGGTAATCCGCCGCGACGCCGTCCTCGATCGCCTGGGCGAGGGGGTACTCGAAGATCTTCTTTCCGTAAACGGCCTCGTTGTCCATGGAGTTGACCGAGACGTCCATGCCGGGCTCAGGCGTGTGCCGGCGGGGCCGGGGGCGGCCGGTGTCCGCGGAATCGACAAGGTCCGGTGCGGCGAAACTCCGGGGCGTGGCCGTCATGTAGAGGCGGCGGTCCGCCCGGATGCGGGCGGTGTCGTTGACTGCGGCCCATTTCTTGTCCGCCCGGCCGGCGATCCGGTGTGCCTCGTCCATGACCGCGAGGTCGAAGGGCGGCACGCGGTAGCGGGTGTGCTGGGTGCCCTCGATCTTGTCGAGGGAGTCGTATGTGCAGATCACCGTCAGCGCGGGCAGTTGATCCTCCCTCTCCCCCACCACCGACATCAGGGCGGCGAGAGACTGGGAGTCGCTGGTGGAGCCGACACGGTGCGCGGCGAGGGCGCTGTGCGCGGAGGCGTCCATCGAGGACACGATCACCATGTGCCCGGTATGCCCGTCACGCCGCCAGGCGAGCGCGGTCTGCGCGGCCAGATCCAGAGTCGGCACGACGACGAGCACGAGACGGGCGGCGAGTGCGTCCGCGACGCGGATCGAGACCAGCGTCTTGCCCGTACCGGTCGCGGAAACGAACAGGGCCCGGGTATACGGGCGCCGCAAGTGCCGCACCGCCGCGTCCAGCCCGCGCTCCTGGCCCGAACGCAGCACAGGCCTGCGGGGCGTACAGGCGGTAGAGGCATCGACCAGCATGACCATGCCCCCATCATGACGCAGCGTTGTGGTCGTTACATCAAAGCGGGCCTCCGGCTTCGTCTCCAAGCCCTTGTGGCCCCCGGCTGTGGTGCCGGGCATGAAGTCGTACATCGTGCAGATCGTGCGACGGGGCGCCCCGCAGCCACAGCGCAGCGACAGTCTGTGCAGCGCACATGGTGCAAAGGTCTGCACCCGAGACTTGGTCGCCGGTGTCTTCCTCCGCGACGCCCAGGTGGGCGAACTCGTCGACCGTTCGCACCTGATCTGCTGTGGTTCGACGGCGAGTGGGAACGCACGGAGGGACAGTGGCGGATGGGTGAGCTGGCGGCGCTGATCCACGCGGGAAGCCCGGGGACCATTCTCAACGCCCGGATGCTCAGCCACGGCGACTACGCCACCCCGGAGCAGGGCGTCCCGCTCCAAGCCCCCGACGGGCCTTGGGAGTTGTGTCTGACGATCAACGACTCATGGGGGTTCCAGCCCACCGACCACCACCACAAGTCCGTACGCCGGCTGGTGTGTTAGTTCACCGAGACCATCGGTATGGGGGCAATCTCCTCCTGGACGTCGGCCCGCGGTGTACGGCACCGTCGCCGGACTGCCCGCGGGACATCGCTGCGGCCACAGCGCACTCTCCGCCGGCTGGTGAACCCTCTATCTGGTCTGTTTCGACCCACCCCGGGAGACCGTCGCGGTACGCGGACTGCGTACGCCGGTCAAACGCGTGACCGTCCGGCACAGGCACCGAACTCGCACACCGCTTCGTCGGCGGCCTGCACGACGTACCGGGAGTCCTGTGGACGGACGCTCCCCCGCCTCGGACGTGGACCCCGAAGCGACGGTACTCGCCCTCGAACTCGACCTCTACCGGGGGCGGGGCCTGGCCTGAGGGGCACCCGTAGCACTGCGCGCGGTGCGGCCGGTCCCCGTGGGGGCGGCGCCGCGCCGACCAGCGGTCCGAACAGAGTCGGCGCCAGCGCCACCGACGCGGGCCGGTCCCAGGGCGGGGAAATGCGGTATGAGCGGGGCGGGAGCGACCATAGTCGACATATGGGAGATAAGTTGAGTTTCTGGGAGCGTAGGAGGATGAGCAGATACGAAAGGGGAAGCTGGGAGCTGAAGGAAAGTCTCCGCTCGCGCGTGAGTGAGCTGGAAGCGCTCCTTGAGACCAGGGCAGGCCAGGGACAGGTTCCGGCGGAGGCACAGCCCCTGGCGGCGCAGGCCTTCAAGGAGCTGAAGGAAGCGAGGGAGCAGCTCCGCCACGATCATCTTCGGCAACACCCGGCGGCCCACCTGGCGGTCGCGCAGACCCATTACGACGCCGCGCACAGCCTCATGCTGCGCCTGTCACCGCTGGACGACGTAAAGGCGATGCTGTCCGGCCTGGTCGCCTACGTCCGGGAGCATCTTCCTGTCACCGACGAACGGAGGGTGCAGGTCGAAGAGATCGCCCTCTCCGTCCGAGCGGGGGGAACCCTTGACGACAACCAACGGGAAGTGCTCGTCGACGCGATGACTGTCGCCCGGCAGGGGCATCTGAAAGAGGCCCTCAGGGTCCGCAGTTTCGCCTACATCGTCTACGGCATGTCGGCGGTTCTGGCAGTCGTCGCCATTTCGGTCGCCCTGCTCGGCGGTCTGTCACCGAAGACAGTTCCCCTCTGTTTCAACCCCGAACGCATGGGAGTGGTCTGTCCCACCGCGAGCGCCGACGGCGGAGGAGGTCCGGAGGCGCCGGGCGATGTCGATGACCTGTACGCCACGGTGGCATCCCGGTGGGATTACCTCGTCGTCGAATTCGTGGGGCTCGTGGCCGCCACTGTTGCCGCAGCCACCTCACTGCGACGTATCAGGGGCACATCCACGCCCTACAACGTTCCCGTCGCGCTGGCGTTGCTGAAACTTCCGACCGGTGCGCTCACGGCCGTACTCGGACTGCTTCTCATGCGTGGGGAGTTCGTCCCCGGTCTCCAAGCGCTCGATTCATCGGCGCAGATCATCGCTTGGGCCGCGATTTTCGGCTATGCCCAGCAGCTCTTCACTGTGTTCGTCGACAATCAGGGCCAGTCCGTACTCAACTCCGTCGGAGGCCCGAGCAAGCAGGCCGGAAAGCGCAAACGCGATACGGAGACCCCGGCGGCGTAGAACTTCACTCGTTGAGCCTCGCGGTGGCCGCGAGGCTCGAATGGACTCAGTGCTCGGTCATGCCGCTGTCGTATCCGATTTGGCGACTATGAGGCGCTGATCCGGATGAATCAGGTCCGGATCCTTGATCCGGTTCCACTTGACGAGCTTCTCGACCGTTGTCCCGAACATCTCGGCGATAGCGCTGAGCGTGTCACCGCGCTGGACCGCGTAATGCGTGAGGTGTGTCGTTTGTGTCGTCATGCTTAAAACGATAGACCGTAATGGAGCAATCTTCTTGTCGGGCAGGGGCCGGGGGGCAGCCGCCCGGCGTCAGCCAGGTGAGTGACGCTCGGTGTCTTCGGCGTGCGTCGAGCGGGGCGGCACGGTACGGGTGGATGGTGGGCGCCCCTTTCCGAATCCACCCCGATCTCGTCGAACCACGAAGGAGAACTCATGACGGACGTGGTCAAGTTTCCGATCGTCTATGTGAGGGGATTCGCCGGCGACAGCTCGGGAATCAACTCCGCCGTCGTGGACCCCTTTTACGGATTCAACGAGGGGTCCACCCATGTACGGGTCGGCCCGGACGATCAGCCAAGCTTCTACCAGTTCGAAAGCCCGCTACTGCGACTGCATACCGACGAGGATTACCAGATTCTCGTCGAGGGCGACCAGGAGGCTTATCTCGACAGTCACGACGACATTCCGTCCAACACCCTCTGGGTGCACCGCTTCTACGACGTGTGCGCGAGCACATGGGGCGGGAACCCTGAGGAGTTCCGGCTGGAGGACGCGGCGGCGGACCTGCTGCGTCTGGTCGAGAAGCTTCGGGTCAAGACCGGTGCACCGCGCGTGAATCTCGTCGCGCACTCCATGGGCGGGCTCATCTGCCGCTGCCTCCTCCAGAAGATCCTCCCCGATCTGAATCGCGACCCGACGGATTATGTGGACAAGCTCTTCACCTATGGAACCCCCCACGGAGGTATCACCTTCGATGTCGGCTTCGGACTGCTGGAGAAAATTCGAGATGTCACGGGCATCAACGGAGCGGACATCTTCGGCCCGCGGCGCATGTACGAATACCTGACCCCGGAGAGCGACCTGGACCCACAGGGCCCTCCTGACTCCTGGAGCCCTCGTGACATGCCCGAGAGCGACGGTGCCTTCCCCCGGCACCGGGTCTTCTGCCTGGTGGGGACCGCCCCGAAGGACTACGAGGTCGCGCTCGGCCTGTCCTCTGCCGCCGTCGGCGCGCGAAGCGACGGGCTCGTACAGATCGAGAACGCCTGTGTCCCAGGCACCCACCGCGCCTATGTGCACCGCAGCCACAGCGGTCGGTACGGGCTGGTCAACTCCGAGGAGGGGTACCAGAATCTACGGCGTTTCCTCTTCGGCGACCGGAAGGTCGAAGCCGCACTGGTCAACCATCAACTCGCTTCGGAAGACGGCGTCAGCTGGCAGGCCGAGGTGCAACTGTCGGTGCGCGGCCTGCCGATCGTGATGCACGAGCAACTGGCCTCCCACTGGTGCCCCGTCCAGCTCTCCGCCCAGCAGGCCGACGGTACGTCCGACGGAGCCGTCCCGCTGGCCACGACATTCCTGTGCGGCGACCTGTCCCGACCGCCGGGCAGCGAGACAATGCGTTACGCGCTGCATGTGCGGGTGCTCTCTCTACGGGAACACCATGGGTTCCTCAGTTTCGGCGACCATCTCGAACGGACCGCCGACTTCGACGACATCCTGGTCGTCGACATCGGTACTGCGGACAGCGGTCCCGGGATCTGGGCCACCTGGAACTCCCTCATCCCGGGCGCCATCAGCCGGCACGAACCCGAGGGCACGCCCCTCGACGACCAGGACCCGAACACCGGTGTGTGGGTGGCGGACATCCCGCTGCCCGCCACCGCCGTGCCGATTCTCGGCGACGGGTCGAGAATCCGGCTCACCGTCACTCCCTGGGCCTGAAGAGCCCGCGTACGACGGCGGCGACTCAGCACCGCGACACGCGTGCCGCCGCGATCAAGTCAGCTCACGTCGACTCGTCGGTCAGGTCGACTCGTCGTCGTCCGGAGGCGGCTCTTCCTTCGAGTCATGCCCACGAGCACGGAGTTCGCGCATCCGACGGTGAACGGCCTCGCGCAAGCTCTCCCCGCGGGGGCCTTTCGGGGCAGGAGCGTCGGGGTGATCCGTACCGGTTTCGAGCTCGTCGATCAGTGCGTGCAGCTCATCGGCACGGTCCTTGCCGCTCTTCTCGTTCCCAGCCACGGTGCCCTCCGTCTCAGGCGATCCGATGCCGACGTCGCTTCCATTCTCCTACTCCGCGTCTTCCCACGTGCCCTCGATGACCGGATCGGCCTGTAGCCGGTCGATCCGGCTGCGCCATCCACTGGCCCGGGAGGCCGTGGACTGCTTGGCCGCCGCGGTCAACGAGCGGGCGGCCGCGAAACGATCGGACTGCGGACCACTGCGGGCGATGCGTGAGATCGTCCCGGTGCGGGAGTCGATGGCCGACCGAAGGCTTCCGGCACGGGCCGTCAGCCGGCCCAGGTCGACGAACTCGGGCTCTTCGGTGCCGAACCAGACCTGCTGCCACCAGTGGTCACTGACCGGGTCGTGCCAGCTGATGTAGCCGCCGGGCAGAATCTTGCGCGGCCCGTCCAGCTTGCCGGTGAAGCTGTAGCGCACGCCGGGTGCCGCGACCGGGTCGTAGAAGCTGGGCGTGAAGAAGTCCGACATCAGCAGACCGTTGATGGTGTAGCCGTTCTCCGGTGCCTCGGACGGATCGGCGACCTCCACCAGGTACTCCACCACCCCCTGGTCGGGTTTCAGGGACTTGCCGGCGACCAGGCGGTTGCCGCCCGGATCTCCGAGCATCTCCAGCATCTCGTGGCTGGCGGTGAGCGACCAGCTGTCGCTGTACTCGATGAGGGAGAAGGGCTGGCCATTGTTGTCGAGGTGAACGCCGGCTGCCCCCTCCTGGTTGATGTCGTCCTTGACGATCATCGGCCAGTAGCCCACCGGGACGTCATCGAGATTGTCGAAGGCGTCGACGCTGGCCGGGATCTTCCAGATCGGGGAGAAGTCCCGCATCGCCTGTTTCTGCAGGGCGGCGGCCACCCGGTTGAGCTGCGAGGGGGTGATCCGGCGAGTCTCGGACACCAGAGCGAGCTGGGTGACGAGCATGACTGGGCTCCTGGTCGGTCGGTTTGGGTGCGTCCGCACCGGATGACAAGGTCAGGTCAGTAGCTGGGCGAGCCGGGCGCCGTAGTTGGCGGGCAGGTTTATTTCCTGGGCCAGGACCGCTCCGAAGGAGTTGTCGGCGCCGGCGGTGAGGCCGTCGAGCGTGAGGGGTGTGAGAGCGCCGACCGCTGCCGTCACCGGCCCCAGTTCTGGCCCTGTGGGGTGTGTTCGCCCGGCGGCCGACAGGGCCAGCCGTGGGCGCAACTCGGCCCCGGTGGGGGCCAGTTCATCCAGTGCCAGCTGCCAGCGCACGCCCCCTGCGAACGCCCCGGTCAGCGGTGCCGGCCGCAGGGGGCGGGCGGCGAGCGCGGGCAGGTCGGCCAGGGCGGTGGTCAGCCGATCGGCGGCCTCGGCCAGCGTCAGGCCGGCGACCAGGGGATCGCCGGCCGCGTCGTGGAGGTTGACGACCCGGCCGCCCGCACCGGTCGCCGACACCTTTTCCAGTTCTTCGTCGGAGGCCAACGCCCTGACCAGGTCGCGGAGTCCGTAGCGGGCGATGCCGTCGATGACGACCAACCGGATGTCGGTGTCCCCGGCTTGGACGAGTGCCGTGTAGGGGTCGTCGGCCGTGCCGGCGGTGATCAACAGATCCGCGCGCAGTCCGGGCCGCAGGGAACCCACGGC
This sequence comes from Streptomyces sp. NPDC060366, assembly GCF_042725135.1. NCBI lineage: Bacteria > Bacillati > Actinomycetota > Actinomycetes > Kitasatosporales > Streptomycetaceae > Streptomyces > Streptomyces sp. NPDC060366. The sequence continues at coordinate 16,171 of NZ_JBHXDC010000032.1, forward strand.
GCGTTCCCAGCGTAGGATCCGGGCCGCGTCCCGGGTGGCCATGGCCACCAAATCGCGGTCAGTGAGGTCCACTTCGCCGACATCGGCGGCCAGCCGGGCGGCTTTGAGCTCACCCAGGAGCCCCTTGCTGCCGGAGACCGACCAGTCCGAACCCAGCCCCATGAGCACACCGGCCCGGCGGGCAGCGGCGATGTCGGCGGTCCCCCCGTACAGCAGCAGGTTCGACAGCGGTGACCACACCATCGAGGCGCCGTGGTCGGCCAGGACCTGGAAGTCCTCGGCCGCGAGCCCGGCGCAGTGAATGCCGACGAGGTTCTCGGTGATCGCCCACCGGCCTGCCTTGATCTTGAGGGCGAGGAAATGTTCCCGGGCCGCCCTGTCCGTGCCTTCGGCCAGATGGAGCAGCAGCCGGTGCGGCTGTTTGAGGCGCGCCAGGAACTTCTCGGCGTCCTCCGCCTCCACATCGGCGATCCGGGAGCTGGCCTCGGGCAGGTCGGGATCGTCGGTCGCCTCCACGTTGCGGACGATTCCGCGGTACATACGGCGCGCCCCGGCGTTGCTGAACAGGGCGATGCCCTGGGTGGTCGTGGTTCCGTTGATCAGCGCCTTGGCCTCGACGTAGCGCACCACGGCGGGCATCAGTTCCGGGTCTTCTCCGAGCACCCGCATCGGTCCGGTGACCAGGGTGCGATAGGCCGGATTCCTGCTGCCACCCCACTGCGAGCGGTTGCCGTACCTCTTCGGCACGTTCCACAACGGCAGGACGTCGTAGGGCAGATGGTTGTGGAGCTCGATCAGCCCGGGATACACGGTGCCGCCGGTGACGACCGGAGTCACCTGTTCGAAGCCCGGCGGAGCCGGTGCCTCGGCGGGGAGTACCGCATCCATGACCCGGTCGCCGACGTAGACGACGCCGTCGTCGAGCACCGTGTCGTTGTCGTCAAGGGTGACGACGCGGCCGCGCAGTGCGAAGCGGTGCGTCGTCGGGCCGTCGGTTCCAGGCGGCATGCAGGCATCCTCTCGCCCGACCTCCGCAGAGGCGTTTGACCGGTGCCGCCACCTAACAGCCAAAATGACGTAAAGTCACACAGGATTACTTTGAGTCATTATCGATCCCTCGTATGGACCAGGAGGCCCGCGTGCACGCATTCGACCCCGGCTACGCCCACGCCCCGTATGCCGCCCTGGTCGGCGACTACCCGGGACCGGAGACCTATCCGCCCAGGGAATTCCGAGTGGAGTGGGGCCCGATCTTCCACCGCGGCCGGCTCGACGGCTCGGCGCGCGTCCTGGTCATCGGCCAGGACCCCGCCGGCCATGAAGCCATCACCCGCCGCATCCTGGTCGGCACCGCCGGCCGTCGCTTCCAGGGCTTTCTCCACAAGCTCGGTATCGACACCAGCTATGTGCTGATCAACACCTACCTGTACAGCGTCTACGGTCAGCAAGCCGGAAACGCCCACGCCAAGGACCGCGACATCGCGCGCTACCGCCACCGATGGCTCGACACCCTGGTCACCCACAACGAGATCGAAGCGGTCATCTCCCTGGGCGGACTGGCGAACACCTGCTTCCACACCTGGCGCAGTGACCCCCACAGCGCCCCCTACGACGGGGCGTACGCGCACATCCTGCATCCCACCTTCCCTGACAGCGCGGCGGCGTCCGGTACCGATTTCAAAGCCGCCATGCGACGCCTCACGACCAACTGGAACAGCGCCTTGACCGCTCTGAGCGCCGACGTCACTCCGGACGTCCAACGCCCCCTGGACCTGTACGGCGAAGCCCTCACCTCCTCCGACCTGGCCGTGATCCCGGAGGCCGACCTGCCGGCCGGGCTGCCGTCCTGGATGCGCTCCGACGAACCGTGGGCCGCACGCAAGGGAGCCAACTCCCAAGAGAAACGCGCCACGATCGAGGTCCGGATCCCCGAAGACGAAAGACCCTTCTGAAGCACTCACCCGGCCCGCCCGTGTGCCGGGCGGGCCGGGTGGGGTTGAAATCAGGTGAGGACGGTGCCGTAGGCGGTGAGGAGCTCGTTGATCGGCTGGACGAAGGAGGTGCCGCCGGAGGTGCAGTTGCCGGAGCCGCCTGAGAGCACCCCGACTGCCAGCCCTGTCGTGCCGTCCCCGGTGAGGGCGAACACCGGGGCGCCGCTGTCGCCGGGCTCGCAGCAGAGGGTGGTGCGGATGAGCCCGCTGACGATTTCCCTCGCGCCGGTGTGTGAGGCGGTGCGGGCCTGCTTCTCCTTCGACGGCGGTTGCTTGTCGGCGTGCCGGAAGCTCAGGTGCGGGGCGCCGATCCGCTGGATCTGATCAGTCGTGGCGACCTTCAGCGCTCCGAGCACACGCAGCACATCGCCGCGGAAGTTGTTCGTCGACCCCGGCCGAGTTGGTTATCCGCTTCCCCGTCATGAGCTCTGTCCCTTCGTCGTCGCTCGCGCCGGCGACCGGTCGACCGCGGACCGCGCCGTGCCTGGAAGTGCGTCGGGCCCCCGGACCCGATGATCTCCTCCTGTACTGACATCAGTAGGAGACAAGAGGGTTGTGACGGTCCGAAATCCGCACCCGCTCTGACCTGGGGCTTTTCCCTGCTTCGGGGTGCCGGGCACCAAAGGGGGTTCCCCAGTGGCATCCGAAGTGGGGGCCGAAGGGGCCTGCCCGTACGAATGGTCGTCATCGTCTGGTCTCCCTCGCTGCCCCGGCCGGGGCGTTGATCCGAAGGCAGCAGCGTGCAGAAATACCCCTTGTCTGCGGTCTGACGGCCCCCGGTAGCGAGGCCGGTCCAGGGGAAACGTGGCAGTGCGCGGCTACGCGGCACACCCGGACAAGGGGTCGAGTGCACCGCAGCGGGCGCGCTCAGCGGCCGGCTGCCGGCCCACGTGCGGGCCCGGCTGCCGGGGACGGTGCGCCTGGTGGCCGTCGTTCTCGCGCAACAGCTGTGGTGCGTCGTCGTCCTGACGGTCGGCGTGACGGGCCGTCCTCTCGCGCGACTGGTCGCCTGCCCGCGTGTAGGCGCCCTGGAGGCGGCGCAGCTGCTCGTCGGCGAACCCCAGCGCTTCCACGTCCGTGCGCGACTTCTTCAGGGCCCGCAGTGCCGACAGGTCGACCGTCTCCCCGTGTTCGGCTTCCGGCTCCTGGTCGCCGCGCTCAGGGGCGGCGGCCCAGATGCGCGAGCAGCTGCTCGGGCATCGTGGCCCGCCGGTGCGCGGCACCGTCGTACGCGCGCCCACGCCCGGCGGTGGGGTTGTACAGCCGCTGGGGGGCGAGGCCACGACCGGCTCCGAGTCGGGGCAGGACGGTGTCATCCTCATCATGGGCGCGATGGCGGTGCTGCTCACCCTCATGCTGATCACCGTGGCCACGCCAGACCCTGAGCCTCGTGCTCGCCTCGGTAAGCGCGACCGGCGTGATCGGCGGGCTGCTCGGCGTCCCGGCGGGATACGCGCTGCACGGCCTCGTCATGCCGGTGAGCGGATCCGCCAGGTCTGCGGGGTCGGGGCTGCCCATACAGGCACAGGTGCCGAAGTCCCCGTCCAGGCAGGCCCTCTTGAGAGGGACTGGGGAGGCCCGGACGGGGGACGGCAGCGGGAAGCGGTGCGGGTATCGGCGGCGAGAGGGGGGTGTGGGGCAGCAGCTCCGCCCCGGACTCGGCGCCGCACAGATCCGGCCCTCTCATCCGTAGACCTTCCCCGAGACCTCTCCCCCGGCCCGCGGCAGGGCACATCAGAGACGCACGGCTGCCTCGGCGTCGTCGTCTCCGTCGGTCCGTACGCGTTGAGCCGCTGCCTCGGCGCTCCCACCTACGACACCGGCTCCGACACCTCCCGCGATCGAGGCCGGGGAGACGGGTACCTGCTGAAGGACGCGCTCCGCGATGAGCTGTTTCGCGGCGGTCAGGGCGGCGGCGGAGGGCCGCCGTGTTGTCCCCGGCGGTCGTCTCGCCTGGTCACGGCGGTGCGCGGCCCCGCCGCGCCGTCTGTCGACGACGTGCTCTCCGCGCGGGAGTTGCAGGTGGTGGAGCATGTGGCGCGCGGCGCGTCGAACCGGGAGATCGCTCGTGTGCTGTTCATCAGCGAGGCGGCGGTCAAGAAGCATCTGACACACATCTACGACAAGTTGGATGTGAGGGAGCGGGCTGTGGCGGTGGCGGCCGCGAGTCGGTGTCCCGTTCGGCCAGAGGACCAGGGCAGCCCAGGATCGGAAACAAGCTCTCAGGGATTCCGCAGCTCCGCTGCCTCGTCGCGGGCCCGGGTCGCGGCCGGGTGGTCGCCGGCCTGGGTGTGCGCGGTGGCCAGGGTGTCGAGGGCGACGGCGAGCCAGGTGTGGGAGCCGATCTGTCGCCAGATCCTGACAGCGGCTTCGGCGCGTCTGCGGGCGAGCGCCGGCCGGCCGGCCGCGAGTTGCGCCTCGGCGAGGGCGTACAGCGTGGCTGCCTCGCCCCAGAGGTTGCCGAACTCCCGGTATGTCCACAGACTCTGTGCGAGCAGACGGCGCCCTTTGTGATGCTCGCCCTGGCGGACCAGGACGTCTCCGAGCCAGCAAGCGGCGTGAGTGGCGGTGAGGCGGTCGCCGAGGTCCGCGCTGATCGCGTGGGCCTGCCGGTAGGCGTCGGCGGCGGCCGGGTAGGCGCCGCGTTCGCGGTGGCTCTGGCCCAGGCAGCGCAGGGCCTGGGCCTCCCCCGGCCGGTAGCCCGCGGCCCGGCTTTCGCGCAGGCACTCCGTGAACCGCTCCACGGCGTCCTCGACACGGCCTTGTTCGAGGTCGATGACGCCGAGCCCGTTGGTGGCGTAGACGAGACAGTTGACGTTGCCCGCCTGCCTGGCCAGCTCGGCGGCCTTCTCGAAGTGAAGCACGGCCGAGGAGTACTGGCCGAGAAGCCGGTGCACGTACGCCAACCCCGCGGTGGCCCCCGCCAGGTAGGTCGGCCCCTGGCCTTCGGCGAGTTGCAGCGCCTGTTCGAAGTGGTTCAGCGCTTCCGGATACCGGTCGAGGATGGTGGTGAGTTCGCCGAGGCAGCGGTGGAGTTTCGCGGCGCTGTGCCGGTCGTCGTTGCTCAACGCCGTCTTGAGGGCCCGGTTCTGCAGCCGCTCCCAGTCGTCGAAGTGGCCGCCGACCTGGAACAGGGTCGTGAGGGCAGTGGCCAGTCCTGCGGCGGCGGGTGCGGCTTGCGTCCTGTCCAGCGCCTGCTCCGCCACTTCGATGAGGAACTGGCGCTCCTCGGTGAACCAGACCAGCGGGTCGGTGAGCAGGCGACCGGCGTCGGCCGGGGAGACCCGCCAGGAGGCCGGATCCGTCTGCGAGATGCCCTGGAAGTCGACGCTGAGGGTGTCCGCGGCGAGGTCTGCGAGGTGGAGGCTGGCCCCGAGCAGCCGGGTGAGTGCGGCCGTACGGTCCGGGTGATGGACGGCACGATCCGCACGCTCCCGGCCGAACAGCTTTACCAAGTCGTGCAGGCGATAGCGAATTCCGGTGGCGCCGACCGAGCCGATCTGCACCAGGTGCACCTCGACCAGGTCATCGACGACGGCCTCCGCGTCGGACACGTCCGCATCCAGCAGCGCGGCCAGCGCCCAGGTGGCGAAGTCGGGGCCGGGCAGCAGGGCGAGCATTTGCAGCGCGTGCTGGGTCTGCGCGGTCATCCCCTGATAGGTGAGTTCGAGGCTGGCCCGTACGGCGATGTGGCCGACGGCGAGCTCATCAAGTTTACGCTCCTCGTGGGCGAGGGCGCGGGCCACATTGGCCAGGGGCCAGTGCGGTCGTGCGGCCAGTCGCGCGCCGGCCACCCACACCGCGAGCGGAAGGCCACCACAGGTCTGCACGATGGAGCGGGCCGAGTCGGGCTCCGCGTCGGTCCGGTTGGGGCCCAGCATCTCGCGCAGCAGGGCGAGCCCGGTCGCGGGGTCCAGCACATCCAGGGCGAGGCGACGGCAGTCCAGCTCCGCCATCATCGTGCGGCTGGTGACGATGGCTGAGCACTCCACGCCGCTCGGCAGCAGGTCGCGCACCTGCTGGGGCCCGGCGGCGTTGTCCAGGACGACGAGTACCTGCCGTTGGGCGAGCAGGGAGCGGTAGAGGTGGATGCGTCCGGTCAGTTCCGCGGGCACCGTCCCGCCGCGGACGCCGAGCGCGCGGAGGAAGGTGCCCAGGACCGTGAACGGATCGGCCGGATCGTTGCCGAAGCCGCGCAGGTCCGCATGCAGCTGACCGTCCGGGAATCGGGAGGCGAGCCGGTGGCCCGTGCGTACGGCGAAGGCCGTCTTGCCCACCCCGGCGGGGCCGGTGACCAGCAGGGTGAGCGGGCCCCGGCCGTCCGCGTCGAGAAGCTGGCAGGCCTCGTCCACCTCGGTCTGGCGGCCGACGAACAGGAAGAGGTCCGCCGGCAGGAGTCGGGGGACGAGTTGTCGGCCCGTCACGGGATTCACGGCAGCGCCGCTGTCGTCTTCCGCTTCTTCGTCGGCGGACGGCACGTCGGCGCGGGCGGCGGCCGGATCGGGGTCGCCGGACAGATCCGGATCTCCGGCCAGGATCCGCCCGTACAGCCGCCTCAACGCCGCGCCGGGGTCGACCCCCAGTTCGTCGGCGAGCCGCCGCCGGGCGCGCTCGTACTCCTGCAATGCCTCCGCCTGCCGCCCGCACCGGCACAGGGTGAGGACCAACTGCCCGATCACCCGCTCGTCGAGCGGATGCGCCTCGGCCCGGGCCACCAGTTCGCTCACCATCCGATGGTGCTGTGCCAGGCGTAATCGGACGTCGACCAGCTCCAGTTGGGCGGCCAACCGCTCGGTGTCGAGGAGCTGACGCTGCGCGTTGAACCACGCTGTGTCCGCTCCGGCGAACGCACTGCCCCGCCACAGCCCCAGCGCCTCCCGCCACAGCGCCTCCCCCTGCTCGTCCGCGGTCGCCCATCGGGCCCGGTCGGACAGGTCCCGGAATCGGTGCATGTCCACCAGCAAGGGATCGGCCGTGAGCCGATAGCCACCGCTGCGCTCACGTGCGATGGTCGTGCCGTCACCGGCCAGTACGGTGCGCAGCCGGGAGATGTAGCCGTACAGTTTCCGGCGGCCGTGCCACGGTTCGGCGTCCCCCCATACCCGGTCCACGAGCGCATCAATCGGCACGGTGTGGTCCGCGTCGGCGAGCAGCGCCGCCAGTACGCGCTGTTGCATCGGGTGCCCGACGTCGACCGGGATCCCGTCGCGTCGTACCTCGATGCTCCCCAGGACCCCGAAGAGCGTGCCCATCACACCCCCTTTGTCGTGCCCTCACCCGTCCCCACGCCACCCTGAGCGCCACCGACCAGTGCTTCAAGGCGTATTCAAGCTTTTCCGAAGATTTCCTGATACCCGTCGCGACACAGTGAGCGGCCAGTACAGGTGACGCATTCACCGAGGGGGAAGACATGGCAAGACGCATCGTCCAAGCGGCTCTGGTCTCCGTATCGGCCGTCGGAGCGCTACTCATCGCCCCTGCCCAGTCCAACGCGGTGGCCTCCGCCTGCCCGGCGCCGCCCCCCGTGGACGGGTTCTACGGGTACCAGGGAAGCGTGAAGAGCAGCACGCCACTGCGGAGCGGGCCCGCGAGCACCTGCGGTGGCTCCTACATCAGCGGGGCTGTGGCGGTGAGTTGCTGGTACGCGAACAGCGCGGGAAACATCTGGTACGCCACCATGCACTACGGAACGCTCCAGGACGGCTGGGTCTACGGCGGCAACTTCACCGCATTGGACATGACCCTCGACGACGTGAACTACTGCGACGGCTGGTGATTCGCATGGTGCGTGGCGTGTCCCGGCTCGCGAGGCAGCCGTCGGCGCGGCCGCGACGCAGCAACACCAGGTCGAGGTGCGACAAGCTGACCCAGGAGCAGTTGGGCGCGCTGCGGGAGTTCGGCGTCAACTGGGCGTAGGGGCCCGCTGTCTGGGCCGTTGTTCGGGTGCAACCCTGGTGGCTCGTCGGGAGTCTGGGATTTTGTGGTGTGGTGGGGGCTTTCGTGCGGCTGGGTCGCGGGGATGGCATATGATGCACCCTCATAAATATTACATAAGAGGATGTACACGTCATGACACTCTGTGCCCCGTATCGTTCTCTTCGCGGCATATCGGCCGTTGTTGCCCTGCTCGCGCTCGGTGCGGTGGGATGCTCGGACGTCTCCGATGCCGTCGACAGTGCCAAGGACGGCGCGAAGAAGGTGGCCCGTCAGCGCTCGGTGTTCTCGCTGGACATCGGCGACTGCTACAACCCGACCGGCAAGGCCGAGGGGACGGCGTACTCCGTCGAGATCGTGCCCTGCGACGAGGCGCACGAGGGCCAGGTCGTGGGTGAGTTCGCGATCGACAAGGGCAAGGAGTACCCGGGCGACGACGGGGTCGCGGCGATCGCGGACGACCGGTGCCCGGTCGAGGCGCAGAAGTACTCCCCGGACACCTGGGCGCTCCCCCAGGGCGTCGCTCTCTTCTACTACACGCCGACCCTGGAGAGCTGGGCGACGGGTGACCGCGCGGTGAGCTGCACCTACACCGCGGAGAAGGGTCCGTTCAGGGGCTCGCTGGACACCGCGAAGTCCCTGAAGCCCGAGCAGAGCACGTACCTCGAGGGTTCGAACGCGGTATACGAGGCCCTGTGGGCGAATCAGTCCGAGAAGGACATGGTGGAGGACGACCTCGCCGGCTACCAGGCGCAGGCCAAGGCCGTCGCGGCCGCGCTCGACGTGCACGTCAAGGCTCTGGACGGCATCGAGGGCGCCGAGGTCGGCAAGCTGCGCGCGACGCTGACGAAGGCGGCGGGGAACTGGAAGAAGGCCGCGAACGCCTCCGACGCCGACGCGTTCTACATCAGCTACGACTCGGCGTTCACCGGTATCGACCCGGGCAAGTCGGTCGCCGCCCGCAAGGAACTGGGCCTGGCCACCACTGTTCCGGCCGACGAGGCCGAGGTCTGGGCGGGCTGACGCTCCGTCGGATCGGCGGGGCCGTGTCCCGGCAGGGCCCCGGCCCCGCGTCTTCGCTGTCGCGGCGGGGACGGCGGGGTGGCGGGTGGCGTCAGTCGCGGCCGCCCCTGGCCGGGGCCGGCCAGGTGCCGGTGGCCCGTTCGATGGCCTTGGCGCCCGACCGGTCCACGGCGCTGCGTACCACGGCGAAGATGGCGCCCTGTACGGCGGCGGCGAACAGCACCTCGCCCCATCCGCGGTCGCGGTCCAGGGCGTCGGGTGCGTCGTCCTCGTGACGGATCACCTTCCACGTCTTCCGGAAGGCGAGCCCGGCCAGGGTTCCGCCCACCCATCCGAGGGCGAATCCGACGGGCTTGTAGGCGAGTGGCAGCTTCTGTTTCTTCTTCACCGGTGTCTCCCTCTCTGGTGCCGGGCCCCCTGCCTGCGGGCTCGTGGGGCACCTCACGGGTGCCCTGCGACGGCACCTCCACACCGGGACGGGACCTCGCGCCCGCCACCGCTGCCGGGCGGCGCGGGGCCCGGCCGGGGAGTGTCTGTCCGCACCGGGCCCCGCGTCACAGCTGTCAGACGTAGACGACGGCCTCGGCGCGTATCCAGCCGCGGCCGTCGGCCGCGGCGTCGGTGGCGACCAGTACGTAGCTCCACTCGTCGTAAGTGGCGCCCTCGCAGGTCGAGGCGCCGACGATGTCACCGGCGTACTTGGTCTTCACCACGGCACTGGTGGGGTGCGGTGTCTCGTAGACCCCGGCCGTCGGCCAGACCACCTTGTACTGGCATCCGGCCCGGGCCGCGGCGCCGGCGACCGGGCCGGTGGCGAGTGCGCCGGCGAGGCCGAGCGCGGTGGCCAGAACGGCAGTGGTGAGACGGGTTCTGCGCATGCCTGTGTGTCCCCCTCGGGAGTTGATGGTGTGTCAGGGCGCAGGATGACAGATCGTCCGGCGGCGCCGGGCACCGCCCGCCGGCTCAGGAGAGCCTCAGGAGCGCTTCGATCCTTTTGCCCGGGCCCGTCACCGTGACGGCGAGCCTCTCGGCCGGCGGACGGGCAGCCGGCCGTATCCGCCGGCGGTGTGTTCACCGGGATGGCGTGTGACGCTGACCGGCATCGGCCACCGTGATCCGCGGTCCGTCGCGGGCCAGTTCGGCGGCGAAGTCCGTGATACCGGCGCCGTGCCGCGGCGCGTTGGTGACCGGTTCGGAGGTGACGAGCAGCGCGTCGGCGAGGACGACGTCGTCGAGGGTGGTCTCGTCGATCTCGCAGAACCCGCTGTGCAGCAGTGCCATGACACGCGCCCGCGGCGTTCGCGGGCACCGCATGCCCCGTCTGCCCCGGCGGTCTCTCTTCACGCGGTGGCTGCGGGTGCGTGTGGCGTCCGTCGTGTCACCGCTCCAGGAGGTCGGTGCGGCGTCGGGGGGGCGGGGTGTTCGCGCCGGGCGGGGAGCACGTGCGGCACGGCGGAGTCGGCGAACGTCGGTTCCTCGGCGGCGGGGGCCGGGCGGCCCCCGCCGGGCGGCCCCCGCCGGGGGCGTCCCGGACAGGAGGCTGATTTGCCGTTTTGTGCCGCTTTCGCAGTGATTTGTTGATGTTTGCCGTCAAGGTCGGAGGTGCGGGACGGTTCTCAGGGGGCAGCCGCTCTGATGTCGAGATGGGACGGCGAAAAGGAAAGGGGTGAGGGGGCCGCACAGCGGACCTCACGAGTGTGGCGACTTCCGCGGAACAACCGACCGATACAGGTGGTGGCATGAAGAGATCCGTTCTCCGTGTGGCGCCGTATCCGGTGCTCGTCGCGGACGCGCGCGGCGTCGTGCGCTTTGTCAACGACACCGCCTCGGCCCTGCTCCCGCGCGCACGGCCCGGGGTGAGGGTGACCCGCGCGGTGCCCGAGTGGCTGGCCACCGCGCACCGGGACCTGTCCCGCGTCCCGGCCGGGAGCCCCGCGGGCGGGGGATCCGCCGGGACGGGGTCCTCCGCCGGCCCCGCCGTCCGCGGTCAGATCGGCGAGCGCAGTTTCGAGGCGCACCCCACCTGTGAGGAGACCGGTGAGGTCATGTGGTGGCTGGTGGACGACACCGATCATCTGCTGGCCCGCACGGCGCTGCGCATGGAGCGCGAACGGACCGCTTTTCTGGGGGATGCGTCGAACGCGCTTCTGTCGTCGCTCAATCTGGACCGCTGTACGGCGACGACCGCCAGGCTCGCCGCCGGGCATCTCGCCGGAGCCGCCCTGGTGATCGAACCGCCGGCCGGCCGCGGGCTGGCGGTGGTCTCGTGCACGCGCGGCGGTGAGCCGGTGCGCCGGCAGGTCGGTGCCGGGCCCGACCTCGTCCCCGGCCTGGCCGAGGCTCTCCAGGGCTTCCCGCCGGTGCCCTCACGCTGGATCGATCCCGCCGCCGCGCCCGACTGGATGGTTCCCGAGGACTTCGGCACGGTCGGCTCGATAGTGGTGACCCCTCTGCCCGGTCATGGCGTGCCCGCCGGCGCGCTGGTGCTGCTCCGGAGGGCGGGCGAGGCGCCGTTCACCGAGAACGAGGAGGTCTTCGCCCGGCTGTTCGCGGCCCGCGCGGGGGCCGCGCTCTCCGCGGCAAGGCTGTACGCGGAGCAGAGTTCGATCACCGAGACGCTGATGCGTGAACTGCTGCCGCCGGTGCTGCACGACGTGTCCGGTGTGGAGTTCGCCGGTGCCTACCGGCCCGCGGCCGAGAGCGAACGTGTCGGCGGTGACTTCTACGACGTCCACCCCGCGCCCGCCGACGCGGAGGGCCAGGAGTCCCTCGTCATCCTCGGTGACGTGTGCGGCAAGGGTCTGGAGGCCGCCGTACTCACCGGCAAGATCCGCAACACGCTCCACGCGCTGCTCCCGATGGCCGACGACCACCAGCGGGTGCTCAGTCTGCTCAACGGCGCGCTGCTCAACTCGCACCACACCCGTTTCGCGACGCTCGTCCTGGCCTCGGCCGTACGGCACGCAGGCAGCGTGCGGCTGCGGCTGACCAGTGCCGGCCATCCGGCCCCGCTGATCGTGCGCGGTGACGGACACGTCGAGGAGGTGCGCACCCGCGGCACCCTGGTGGGCGCGCTGCCCGAGGCGACGGCCGTCACGGTGGAGGCCAGTCTCGCGCCCGGTGAGACCTGTGTGCTGTTCACGGACGGCATCACCGAGGCCAAGGGCGGCCCGCTCGGCGGCGATCTGTTTGGCGACGAGCGCCTGCACGGCGCTCTGTCCCGGTGTGCCGGGATGCCGGCCTCGGCGGTGGTGGAGCACATCCAGATGCTGGCCTCCCAGTGGGTCCGCGGTGGACGGCACGACGACATGGCCGTGGTCGCGATCACCGCCCCGCGCAACAACCACCTCAGCGCGGTAGGCGGACGGGGACCGGGCAGGTTCACCGCATGAGTACGTCCCCGGCACATTCCGCACCGGACCGCCCGGACCCGTTCGGGGAGGCCGAACTCCGCCACGCCGCCGAGAAGTTGTGGGAGGCGGTGTCGTGCGGCGACGAGTACGCGGCGTACGGCGTCGTCCTCGGCGCCCATGACGAGGGAGCCGACGGCGAGTCCCTCCTGCTCGACGTCATAGGCACCGTCCAGCGCAGGGTGGGCGAGGAGTGGGCCGCGAACCGGATGAGCGTGGCGAGGGAGCACGCGGCGACGGCCGTCAACGACCGGGTGATCGCCGCCCTCGCGGCGCGCCGCACTCCGGCCGCGGGCCGGGCCGGACGTATCACCGTCGCCTGTGTGGACGGCGAGTGGCACGCGCTTCCCGCCCGGCTGCTCGCCGAGGTGCTGCGGCTGCGCGGCTGGCACGTCGACCACCTCGGTGCGCAGGTGTCCACCGCGCACCTGATCGGCCATGTGCACCGTACGGGCCCGGACGCCGTCGCCCTGTCCGGTTCTCTGGCGACCCGGCTGCCCGCCGCGCACGCCGCCCTCACTTCCTGCCAGGCGGTGGGCGTCCCCGTGCTGGTGGGCGGCGCCGCCTTCGGTGACGACGGCCGCTACGCGCGGCTGCTGGGTGCCGACGCATGGGCGCCGGACGGCCGCGCCGCGGCCGATCTGCTGGCGAGAGGCCCCCTGGAACCGCCGCTCACCGGCCGTCAGCCCGTCGATGACCTGCCCCATCTGGTGGATCAGGAGTACACGATGGTGCGGCGGGACAGCAGCCGCCTCGTCAGGGCCGCTCTCGCCGGGCTGGAGGACCCTCTGCCCGCCGTGCGGTCCTCCGGCGACCGCCGGCGCCCGCACACCGCGGAGGACCTCGGCCACATCGTCGACTTCCTCGTCGTCGCGCTCTACACGGACTGCGAGGAGCTGTTCACCCGCTTCCTCACCTGGACGGCGGGCATCCTCACCGCGCGCGGCGTCCCCGCGGCCTTCCTGACGCCCGCCCTGGACGTCCTCGGGACGGAACTGAAGGAGTTCCCCCGGGCCGGCCGTTTGATCAACCACGCCCGACAGGCGCTGAACGACTCCGCCGTTCGCGCCGCACGATCCGGATCAGGAGTGCTCCGATGACGACGATTCCGCCCGCCGGCCTGCTGCTGAGCGTCTCGCTGAGCGATGAGCACACCGTGTGCGTGGGCATCGAGGGCGACCTCGACTACGACAGCTCCCAGCAGCTCCTGGACGAGACCCTCGGGCAGCTGTCCCGCCACACCGGCACGCGCCATCTACGCCTGGACTGCTCCCGGCTGGTCACCTGCGACTCCATGGGCCTGGCCATCCTGCTGGCGGTCCACCGGGCCACCAGTACGGCCGGGGTGCGGCTGCATCTCGACGGGCGCCCCGCCTCCCTGGACCGCGTCCTGCGGCTGACCGGCACCCTGGGCCACCTGACCGATCCGCCGGCCGGCGCCGGGAGCGCCGTCGCCGGGGAACAGCAGGACGTACCCGGAGGCGAACACTCCTGAGCCGGCCGTCCGGCCGCCGGCCCGGATGAGATGGCCGGAGCGACGGCGCCGTACCGCGAGGCGGCCGGCCTGACCGGCACTCAGGCCGAGCGGCGCTGCCTGCTCGGCGAAGCCGACCGGCCGGTCGTGAGCGGCGGTGACGGCCGCGATCACCGGGCCTCACTCGGCCCTGACCGGTAGCAACGCACCACGCCCTGTGCGGGCGGGCGGTGTGCGGGCGGCGGGCGCCGGAGCCGCCATCCGGATCAGCGCCGGGCGGCCCCTTCCGGTGATTGCGGGGCACCTCGTGAGCGGCGTGGCCGGCGCGGGGGTACGGCATCTGGGCACAGGACGGACCCCGGAGCCCGCGAGGAGATCAGCCATGTACGCAGTAGTGCGGCGGTATGAAGGCGTGAGCGATCCGCCCGAGGTGGCACGCCTCGTGAAAGAGGGGTTCGTGCCGCTCGTACGGCAGATCCCCGGCTTCGTGGCCTTCTACTGGGTCGACGCCGGTGACGGGGTGTTCGTCTCGACCAGCGTCTTCCATGACCGGGCCGGCGCCGAGGAATCCACCGTGCGGGCATCGCACTTCGTACGGGACAACCTCGCCTCGCGCCTGCCCAACCCTCCCCAGGTCACAGCCGGCGAGGTCGGGGCCTCGGCGTAGCGGGCCGCCGGGCCGGCCGCCGCCTGTCCGGGTAGCGGCTGTCCGGGTGGCGGCTGTCCGGCGGGATGCGATAGACAGTGCGGCAGTGTGACCACGAGGGGGCGGCCATGGCAGTCGGCGCAACACCGGCGGTGAACGGGGCAGTTGACCTGAGCGCCGGGCTGCCCGGCCGAACCGGGGCGGTCGGCGGGATCGAATCGCTGGTCCTCGACGGCCGCCGTCTCTTCTTCGGCTTCGACTTCTCCTCCGACCAGGTGCTCTCCCCGCTGATCGGCGACGAGGGAACCATGGCGCGGTTCGCCGCGCGGCACATGCGCCAGCGTACGGGCGCCCACGACGAGCCCTACTGGGCGCAGTTGGTGCGGTCCTCGGTCGACAGCTCGGACCTGGTGTGGCGCGACGAACAGCGCACCTTCACCACCGGCGCGCTGGAAAGCGGGAACGCCGGTGCCGCGCACGGACACCTGCTGTACCTCCTCAGCGCGGCCACGGTCCAAGACGAACACACACCCGCCGACGACACGGCGGCGGCAGGGCGCGAGCGTCAGGCGATGGGTGCCGATTGCACCGTGGCCAACTGGTCCCTGCTGTCCGCCCCGTACAGCCGTGGAACCGGGCGGGCAGCGTCCCGCTGACACTGACCCGGGTGAGCCGGCACCTGGAGGCGGGGTGGCGATCCACGCGCTGCGGCCCGCCGAACGGGAGGCGGACAGGGCGGAGCTGACGGCCCGATTGGTGGAGGAGCGGCTGGACGCCTGTGTCACCGCCCTGATGGACGCGCCGGGCTGAGCGCAGAGGATTGTGCAAGGGGAAGGGAGAATAGTTCTACTGTCACCGCAGGTCAGAGCGGTTCAATGGGATTACGAGTTCTTCTGTGGAGCGGGAAAGTGTCACCCCGCCCACGTTCCCGCCGTCCCTGAGGATCACACCATGAAGACGATTCTGATCACCGGTACTTCATCCGGATACGGGCGTGAGACCGCCCTTCACTTTCACTCGCAGGGGTGGAACGTCATCGCCACGATGCGCACCCCGCGTACGGGCGTCCTGCCCGAGTCGGACCGGCTGCGCGTCGTGGAACTCGACGTCACCAGGGCGGAGAGCATCGCCGCCGTCTTCGGGGCGGCCGGGCCCATCGACGTACTGGTCAACAACGCGGGCGTCCCGTCGATCGGTGTGTTCGAGGGCACGCCCATGGACCGGGTGCGGGACGTCTTCGAGACCAACACCTTCGGCGTGATGGCGACGACGCAGGCGGTACTGCCCCGGTTCCGCGAGCGCGGCTCCGGCGTCGTGGTCAACGTGACCTCCAGCGTGGTGCTGGGCCACATGCCGCTCTCGGCCGTCTACAAGGCGAGCAAGATGGCCATCGAGGGATTCACCGCCTCGCTCGCGCTGGAGCTCGCGCCGTTCGGTGTGCGGGCGAAGGCTGTCGAGCCGGGTGCCTGTCTGACGACGAACTTCGCGGCCGGTGCGATGCACGGCGCCTCGCTGGAGGAGCTGGTCCCGGCTGCCTACGCCTCGTGGGCGCAGAAGGCCATGGGCGACTTCACGGGTCAGGACCTGTTCACCAAGGAGAGCGACGTCGCCGAGACGGTGTGGCGGGCCGTGCACGACACGACCGGCCAGCTGCGGTTCCCGGCCGGTCCCGACGCGGTCCAGCTCGCTCAGGCGAAGTGACCGGCCGGCAACGGGCGTGGTGGCGCCGTGCTGCCATCACGCCGGTGCGCGCCTGACGGCTCGTTACGTCAGGGGAGGGCGGCCGCGGGGGTGCGCGCCGTGGTGCGGAGGCGGGCGGCGTCCTGGCTGGGGGGCGTGCCGAACTGGCGGCGGTATTCGCGGCTGAACTGTGACGGGTTGTCGTAGCCGACGTGCCGGCCGACTCCGGTGATGTCGCCCGGGCGGGTCGTGAGGAGCAGCCGGGCCTCCTGGAGCCGGATCTGCTTCTGGAACTGGATGGGGCTCATCGCGGTCACCGCCTGGAAGTTGCGGTAGAAGGCGGAGACGCTCATCCCGCAGAGGTGTGCCACGTCTTCGACGCGGAAGGGCTGCGCGTAGTGCTCGCGGATCCAGCGCACGGCACGGGAGACGTGGCTGAGGCTGCTGTCGGCGAGTCCGAACTGGCGGACGGCCGCGCCCTGGTCGCCGGTGATCAGGCGCCACAGGATCTCGCGTTTGATCAGGGGCGCCAGCACGGCGCGGTCCCGGGGTTCGTCCAGCAGGCGGAGCATGCGGATCACCGCGTCCAGGAGCGGGGGCGGGGTGTCGCTGACCGTGATGCCCGGCGGTGCGGCGCCGCCGGTACGGGGAGTGTCTCCGGGGCCGGCTTCCAGCAGGAGTCCGGCGACGGCGGAGGGTTCGAGTGCGAGGCCGAATCCCAGGGCAGGCCGGCCGGGCTCGATCCGGGTGAACTCTCCGGTGACGGGCAGGTCGACCGACGCGACCAGGTACTGGCCGGCGCCGTACTCGTACACCTTGTCGCCCAGGGCGAGCCGTTTGGCGCCCTGGGCGATGACCGCCAGCACCGTGCCGGACATCGAGGGGGCCGGCGGGTCGGGCCGGTCGACCTTGGAGATGAGTACGCCGTCGACGGCGGTGGTCCAGTCGGGCCGGGCGTGCCGGTCGAGGAGTGTGCGGAACTCGTCGGGATACATGACCTGATTGCAGCACACAACCCGGCAGCTGGTCTTTCGCTGGAGAGGATCGTGCAAGTACCCGAGAGCATCGTTCTACCGTCTTCGCAGGTCACAGAGGTTGAATGGGATCACCGAAGTCCACATCTGAAGAAGAAGGTAGTCGTGAACGCCACTTACGGATTCAACGCCGTCCTGACCGCCAGGCCGGGGATGGGTGATCAGCTGGTCGACCTGCTGCTGACCGGACTGGACGAGGGAAGCCCCGGCGCGAGCGAGCACTGCGTCGTCTACCTCGTCTCCCGCTCCGCGTCCGATCCCGCCGTCGTCCATGTCACCGAGGGGTGGACGAGCGAGGAGGACCACCACCGGGCCTTCGCCGGCGAGGCCGCGCGGGCCATCGTCGCGCGGACGGGCGGGCTGCTGGCCGGGGAGCCCTCGTACACCGACTACGTCCCGGTCGGCGGGAAAGCGGCCTTCTGAGCCGGCCGGTCCTTTCCCGTTCCGCGCCCGGCTTCCCCGCACGGCGGCCGGGCCCCCTCCCCCCTCTCCCTCTCCTCCTCCCTCTTCCTGACCACGCATCGTCCGACGAAAGGTCTCCATCATGTCTGTGCCCCGGCCCGGCCTCGATCCCGAACTGCGCACGCTGCTCGCCGATATGGAGCTGGGGTCGGAACTCGACGCCGAGGCGCTCGCGCGGATCCGCCCGTTCTCCTCGATGCCCGTCGAGCCTCTGCTCGCCGGCCGTGCGGTCGACCGGCGCGAGGTCACCGTGCCCGGATCGGACGGCACGCCGATCGCGCTGTCGGTCTTCAGCCCCGCCGGGACCCGGAGTCCGGCCGGGGCACCGTGCGTCTACTGGATGCACGGCGGCGGGATGGTCATGGGTGACCGCTTCTCGCAGATCGACATCCCGCTGGAGTGGCTGGAGGAGCTCGGCGTGGTCGTGGTCACCGTGGACTACCGGCTCGCGCCGGAGGCCACCGGCACGGCCCTGGTCGACGACTGCTACCAAGGACTGCTCTGGACCGCCGGGCACGCGGCCGAACTGGGCATCGATCCCGCCCGGATCGTCGTCGCGGGTACGAGCGCCGGCGGCGGTCTCGCCGCCGGTGTCGCGCTGCTGGCCCGCGACCTCGGGACCCCGGCCGTCGCCGCGCAGATGCTGATCTGCCCCATGCTCGACCACCGCAACGTCACCGTCTCCAGCCGGCAGTACTCCGGCGAGCCCGGCGTCTGGACCCGCGAGATGAACGAATTCGGCTGGCGGTCGGTCCTCGGCACCACCGGGGACGGGCAGGTGCCCGGCCATGTCTCACCGGCGGTGGCCGGTGACGTGTCGAACCTGCCGACCGCCTACGTCGACGCGGGCTCGGCCGAGGTCTTCCGCGACGAGGTCGTCGCCTACGCCACCAGGATCTGGGCGGCCGGCGGCCAGGCCGAACTGCACATCTGGGCGGGCGGCTTCCACGGACTGGACTCGCTGTACCCGCGGGCACGCGTCTCGGCCGCGGCCCGCCGCACCCGCACCGGCTGGCTCACCCGGGTCCTGGCCCCGGCTCCCGCCGGCGGGGCCGGGGAGGAAGCCCACTCCTGAGGACGTACGGGTCCGACAGCCCGTCGGCTCGGATCGCGCGGCACACAAAGGGGCCGTGGCGGGAGAGCCGGTGCCGGAAGGGGCCGTGGCTGAGGGGCCGCGGCGAGGGGCGGTGGCGGGAGGGGCCCCTCGGCGTACCGCCGGGATCTGCGCCGCCGTGCCCGACACGTTCCGGACTTCCTCCGGCGCACCGCGCGTTCCCTTCCCGCCACCGGCCGCAGTCACGCTCCCTGGGTGCTGACCCCGGGCGACGAATCGCATATACGCAAATGCCGGCTACTGGGGCTCACCGGTTCCGCGGCCGTGGCCGCCGGCGGTGCGGTGGCCGGTGCCCTGCCGGTCGGTGAGGCCCTGGCACCGTCGTCGGGAGCGGCCGCGGCGGGACTCTTCGGCGCCTACTTCGGGCTCGTGCTGCTCGTCGCGGCCTGGGCCTGGCTGGGGCGTGCGGTGCGCGGACCGCGGCCGCCCGGTACGCGCAGCATGGTGCTCACGCTCGTGGTGTGGGCCGCACCGCTGGTGGCCGCACCGCCGCTGTTCAGCCGGGACGTGTACAGCTATCTGGCGCAGGGTGCGATGGTGGACGCCCGGATCGATGTGTACGCCCATGGTCCCGACCGGCTCGGCGGTCCGCTCGCCGCGCAGGTCGCGCCCCTCTGGCAGGACACGCCGACCCCGTACGGTCCGCTGTTCCTGTCGTTCGCCTCGCTGATCGCGCGTGCCTCGGGGGCGGAGCTCTCGGCCGGGGTGCTCGGGATGCGGCTGGTCGCGCTGTGCGGCGTGGGTCTGATGGTGCTGTCGCTGGTGCTGCTGGCCCGGCACGGTTCCACCGCGCCGGGTGCCGCGCTGTGGCTGGGGGCGCTCAATCCGCTGCTCCTGCTGCATCTGGTGGCCGGCGCGCACAACGACGCCGTGATGCTGGGTCTGCTCGGCGTGGCGCTGGTGGCCGCGCGGGGCCGCTTTCCCGTGCTGGGCGCGGTCCTGATGACTCTGGCCGCGCTGGTCAAGGCGCCTGCCGCGCTGGGGCTGCTGGCGGTCGCCGTGTTCTGGGCCGGCGGGCTCAGCGGCCGGTACCGGTGGCTCAGAGCGGGGTGCGCGGTCGCCGCCGCCGCGCTCACCACGACCGCCGTGGTGACCGCGGTCACGGGCACCGGCTACGGCTGGATCGGTGCCCTCAACACCCCGGTGTCCCGGCACAACTGGGCTCTCACCTCTCTCCTCGGCCGGATGACCGCGTCGGTGCTGCGCGGGGCGGGCAGTGACCTGGCGCCGTTCGCGCTGGACGCCTGGCGGGCGGTGGGCGTGGCGGCGACGGCCGTGGCCGTGCTGCTGGTGTGGCTGCGGCGGCCCCGGCACAGCCCCGTGTACGCGCTGGGTCTCAGCCTGATCGCGGTCGCCGTCCTGGGTCCGGCGATCCGCCCCTGGTACGTGCTGTGGGGACTGTTCCCGCTGGCGGCGGCGGCCCCGCCGGGGCCGGCGCGCCGGGTGGTGGCCGTTGCCAGCGGGGTGCTCGCGCTGGCCCAGCTGCCGAGCGGACTCGCCGCGGACGGCCTCCAGTTGACGCTCGCGGTGTGCGGCGGGCTGTTCGCGGTGGTCGTGCTCTGGTGGGCGCGCGAGATGTCGGACACGGAAATGACACCGGCCGCGGGGGAACCGGGGAGGGCGGTATGACGGGGCGGGGCGCGAGGCGGTGGTGGTCCGGGCCGCGGCGCGGGCGTCTGCTCCTGGGCGTGCTGTGCGCGGGTGTGACGGTGTTCGTCGCGACCGTCCCCTACCACCGCGACTGGTTCGACCTGTGGGTCTACTACGACGCGGTGCGTCACTGGACCGGTGCCCCGGGCGGGGTGCGGGGTGCGGGGCTCTACGACTACCGGGTGCCCGGCCAGGTGTACGGGTTCACCTACCCGCCGTTCGCCGCCCTGTGTGTGCTGCCGCTGTCGCTGTTCACCTGGCCCCTCGCGGTCACCGCGGGCGTCGTGGCGAACCTCGGCGCCCTGGCCCTGATCCTGCGCCGGCTCGCCGGACCGGTGATCCGCCGTCACGGTCTGGACCGGTGGACCTCGTACGTCCTGATCCTGTGCCTGCTCGCCCTGCTGGAGCCGGTCTACGACAGCATCAGTTTCGGCCAGGTCAACCTTCTCCTGCTGGCTCTCGTTCTCACCGACGCCCGTCTGCTGGTCACCGGCAGCCGGTGGGCGGGCATCGGTATCGGGCTCGCCGCGGCGGTCAAGCTCACCCCCGCGATCTTCATCGGCTATCTCTTCGTCACCCGCCGCCACCGTGCCGGCGGCACGGCCGCCGCCGTCGCCGTGGGCGCGACGCTGTTCGCCGTGTGGGCGGCACCGGGTGCCTCGTACGCGTACTGGACGTCGGCTCTGTGGGACACGGGCCGCATCGGCGATCTGAGTTACGTCTCCAACCAGTCCTGGCAGGGTGTCCTCGCCCGGCTCGCCGCACCGGCGGAACCCGGCCGGCTGTGGTGGGTCTGCGGCGTCGTCGCCGTCGCCGGCGTCTGGGTGTTGCGGGTCGGCAGGGCACGGGCGGTGGGTGATGTGCGCGGCGGGATCGCGCTGACCGGCGCCGCCGGGTGTCTCGTCAGCCCGGTCACCTGGGTGCACCACCTCGTCTGGCTGCTCCCGGCGCTCGCCGTCCTCGCCGACCGGGCGCTCGAACCGCCGCGCGGCTTCCGTCCGCCCGCCGTGGCGGCCGTGGTGTACGTGATCCTGTGCAGCTACGTCGTATGGCTGTGGCGGTACGACGCGGGCGGCGCCGACGGCTTCGTCGGGAGCAACATGTTCGTCTGGACGTCGCTCGCACTGCTCCTGGCGCTCCCGCTCAGGCGGCCGGACCCGGAGTTCGGAGGACTTCGCGGCGGACCGGTAGGGCCGGCACCGGAGCCCCGGGGAGCAGCGGCAGCCGTACCGTGACGATGCGGAGTCCGAGGACCGCGGCGCTCGCCCCGGGGACCGGGGAGCCCGCGCCGCATGTCTCTTGGCATGCGCGGCTCGGGGGCGGGCGTTCAGTCGCGGGTGGCGAGTTCCTGGGCCAGTTCCTCGCAGCGCACTCGGGCCGGGGAGAAGTCGTGGGGCAGCTTGGTGACCGCCTCGAACGCGCTCATGCCACCATCCTTGGCATCCAACTCCGGTGTGTCTTCGGCCTCCTGGGCGTGAGCGGCGTCCAGGGCGTCGAGGAGGGCTGCTTCGTCGTCCGCGATCCCTGACTCTTCGATCATCGCCATCAGGGTCTTCTCGAAGGCGTGGCGCCGGGCGGCCGTCCCGGCGACGCGCGGGTCGTCGACGGCGACGGTGTCGTCGAGTGCTTCCTCGGCGGTGTCCACGCGGTCGGACTCGGCCCGGAGTTCGGGATGGGTGGCCAGCGCGATGAACCGGGATGCCTGCACGGCAGCGCCGAGAGGGCCGAAGATCCGCTCGGTGACGAGCAGGGTGTCCAGGTCCGCCTGGCGCAGCGAGCCCTCGGGAAGATTCTTCAGACGGCCGGTGACCGCCTCGGAGAGCAGGCCCATCCGGCTGCCCTCGGCACGCATCCGCCGCACGCCGGCCCGCCGGCGGGCCAGTTCCGCCTCCTGGGCGGCGAGGGCCTCCTCCAGCCGGGCCAGGGTGGCCTCGATGCCGTCACCCTCACTTTCGCCGGTCCCGGCCACGGTCCCGGTGGTGGTGAAGGCCTCACGGATGTCGTCCAGGGCGATTCCCGCGTCGGCCATCTTCCGGATCCACAGCAGCCGGACCACGTCCTGGAAGCCGTAGCGGCGGCGGCCGTCGCCGCCCCGTCCGGGCTCGGGGATCAGGCCCATGTCGTGGTAGTGCCGGATCGCCCGCGGTGTCGTGCCCACGAGGGCCGCCACGTCACCGATCTTGGACTGTCGCGACACGAAGAAGGACATGGGCATCGGTGAAGGACCTTTCACGTACGAACGGGGACAGCTCCACCTGATCACATGACGCTACGGCAGGTGCAAACCCGCACCCGCACCTGCGGCCGGGGCTCCCCGCACCTTCTGCCGGCCGCCTCGCCGGGCGACCCATATCGAGTGACTCACGTCACTTTATGGAGATCTTGGCGTGCCGGTGGCGGCCGTGTCACTCTGTCTGCACGCCTCCCCTGCCCAAAATCCTTTTCAGCAGGGTGAGTTGAGTGCCGCGTTCGTCGCGGCTCCCCGGGACACGACGTCGCAGCGTGCCGGCACCGGCCCCCGGCTTCTCCATCGTCCGCGCCGGCGGCCCCCGCATCCTCGACGGCCCCGCCACGTTCCCCGGCGCCGGCCGCACAGTCCTCCGCCGCGGCCGGGCCACCTCACCGGGCACGGCGGCATCGCCGGTTTCGGCCCCGGTATCACCGCCGGAGTGCCCCTCGGCCACCGGCACACCCCACACCACCACCCACACCACCGACGACGGCCGCGGGGCGAAACGCGGCACGAAAGGAAGCGAATCGGATGACCGGCCTCATCGTTCCCCCCGGCCGGGGGCGGAAGCTGACCACAAAGGCGCAGGAGGTGACCTTCAAGGCCACCAAGGCGCAGGGCTCCTCCCTCTCGGTCTTCGAAGTGGTGGTGCCGCCCGGATTCGATGTCGGGGCGCACGTCCACAAGGATTCGCAGGAGTTCTTCTACGTGCTGGAAGGGCAGTTGCAGCTTCTCGCGTTCGAGCCGACCCGGCGTACCGGGGATTCCTGGCACGACTGGGAGTCCCCCGACGGGGACAGGGCCGTCGAGGCGAACGAGGGTGCTTTCATGTTCGTTCCGCCGAGCACCCCGCACGCGTTCAGGAACGTCTCCGACAAGCCGGCCCGCATGCTGTTCCAGTGCTATCCGTCGCCGTACCACGAGTTCTACTTCGAGGAGATCGCGGAGATCTGGGCGGCCGGCGGGCCGGTGGACCCGGAGGCCGTCGAGCGGATGCGCCGGCGCTACGACGTCAGCCAGATAACGCCGCTTCGCTACGAACCCCCCACCCTCGTTCCTTCCCGGCCGGCCACAGAGCGCGGAGCGTGACGAAGATGACCACCATGGACAGTATTCCCCTGGTCCACGCCAGCCTGGGCGAGCAGGAACTGGCGGCTGTCGCCGAGGTGTTCGCCTCGGGCTGGCCGGCCGGCCAGGGTCCCCGGGGCAAGGCGCTGGAGGCCCAGCTGGCCGAGCGTTTCGAAGTGGCCGGCGCGGTCGCGCTGAGCAACTGCGGTGTCGCGCTCCATCTGGCCCTGCTGGCGCTGGGCGTGGGGCCCGGCGACGAAGTGATCGTCTCCGACTACTCGTTCCCGGCACCCGCGCACGCGGTGCGGTACCTCGACGCGGTGCCGGTCTTCGCCGATGTGCGCGCCGACACCGCGACGGTGGACCCGCGGTCGGTCGCCGATCTGATCACACCGCGGACGGTGGGTGTGATCGTGGTCGACACCGTCGGCCTGCCCGCCGACTACGCGGAACTCAACGCGCTGGCCGAGCGCCACGGCCTGTTCGTCGTCGAGGACGCGGCCTGCTCGGTCGGCGCCACCTACCAGGGGCGGCCGGCGGGCGCGCTGGCCCCGGTGGCCTGCCTGTCCTTCCACGGACGCAAGGGCGCC
Source organism: Streptomyces sp. NPDC060366 (assembly GCF_042725135.1). Classification (NCBI taxonomy): domain Bacteria; kingdom Bacillati; phylum Actinomycetota; class Actinomycetes; order Kitasatosporales; family Streptomycetaceae; genus Streptomyces; species Streptomyces sp. NPDC060366. The sequence goes on from NZ_JBHXDC010000032.1 coordinate 40,477, forward strand.
ACGAGCGGAGAGGGCGGGGCGCTGCTGGCCGCCGACCCGGCGGTCGCGGCGCACGCCAGGCTGCGGTCGTCCTTCGGCATCACGAGCATCTTCGACCAGGCGCGGGTCGTGGGCCTGCCGATCTCGACGTTCACCGAGATCGGCTACAACTACAAACTGTCCGACATCGCCGCCGCGATTCTTCAGGTCCAGCTGAGCCGCCTCGGTGAATTCCTGGAGCGGCGCGGCGCTGTCGCGGCACGCTACGCCGAACTCCTCGCCGGCGAGGAGCTCCTGACACTCCCCCGGGTGCCCGCGGACCGCACCCACGCCTGGCAGTCCTACCTGGTGGCGCTGGACGCGGGCACGGACCGCGCGGCGGTCGCCGCCGAGCTGCGCGGCCAGGGCATCGGCTGCGGGCACGGGACATGGGCCTCGCACCGTCAGCCCGTCTTCGAGTCGAAGCAGACGTGCCCGGTCTCGGCGGACCTCTTCGAGCGCCATCTCGCCATACCCATGCACGCCGAACTCACCATGGACCAGGTCGAACGCGTCGCGACGGCCCTGCGTAGCGCGGTCCGGGCCCACTCGGGGCCGTCCCGGACCCCGGGCGGGGCGGCATAGAAGAGGGGTGTGCGGGCGGCGCCCGGAGGGGCTCGACCGGACGGGCTCGACCGGACCTCAAGTGCGGTGGCGGACACTCGGACGCCTGCGGAGGGCACGGGCCCGCGCGGGACCGGTCCGCCGGCCGTGTACCGGGGGGCGCTCCCGGACTTCCGCCGCACAGCCACCTCGTCCCGGCCGGCAGCGGGCGCCGGCAGCGGCCCGCCGTGCCGGCGGACGAGCAACCAGGAAGGGACAGCACTCGCCGTGGAATCCGTGAACGTCGCGATCATCTACTACAGCGCGACCGGCAATGTACACACCCTGGCGCACGCCGCCGCCGAGGGCGCCGAGAAGGCGGGGGCCACCGTGCGGGTCCGCCGTGTCGCCGAGACCGCCCCCGCCGCGGCCGTCGGCTCCAACCCGGCCTGGGCCCGGTACCGCGAGGACCACGCCGGTATCGCCGAGGCGTCCCTGGACGACCTCGACTGGGCCGACGCCGTCCTGCTGGGCACCCCCACCCGGTTCGGCAATCCCGCCAGCCAGCTCCGTGCCTTCATCGACACCGCCGGGCCCCTGTGGTTCCAGGGCAGACTCGCCGGGAAGGTCTACTCCGCGTTCACCGTCAGCAGCACCCTGCACGGCGGGCAGGAATCGACCATCCTGGCGCTGTCCAACACCTTCTACCACTGGGGCGGCATCATCGTGCCTCCCGGCTACACCGACCCCGTCCAGTTCCGGGTCGGCAACCCCTACGGCACCTCCCACGTCACCGGCGCCCCCGGCCACCAGGTACCGCCCGGCCAGGACACCCTGCAGGCGGCCCGCTACCAGGCGCAGCGTGTCACCGACACGGCGGCGGCCCTGAAGAAGGGCCGCGCCGCCGTGTGATGCCGCCCCCGGGGGGACGGAGCGTGTGAGCCCGGCCGCACCGGACAGGTGCGGCCGGGCTCTTTTCCGTCGGCACGTCAGGTGGGGATCCAGCTCCGTTCGATGTGCGGGGTCTCGATACCGAGCGAGCGCATGTGCTCGACCGGGTTGGTGTACTCGCGGCTGGAGACGATCCGGCCGCCGCTGAGGGTGAAGCGGTGGATGAAGTGGTTGCGGTAGCGGCCTTCGGGATAGCCGGGGAAGCGGATCGTTCCCTGACCGTCGCACTCGACCCACACGGCGGCCGGGTCCTGTGTCTCGTAGAGGCGCACGTCGGTCCACCGCCAGTCGGGCAGCACCTCGAGGGACAGCTCGCCGTGCCGTTTCAGCTTCTCGTGGCCCCGGACGGTGATGGGCCCGCCGGTGTCGGTGTAGAAGAGGGACGCGGTGCCGTCCTCGGTGTAGAGGGTGTAGCGGCGCAGCCGTGCCTCGGTGCCGGTCTCCATGTACCGTTCCACGGCCTGCCGGTTGCGTGCTCTCAGGTCGTGGTGGTCGGTGAACACCGCGGTGCGGGTGGCGGGCTGGGTGGAGGGGGATGACGTCATGATGCCTCCCGGCGGGTCGGCGGTGGGTGGTCGGCGGTGGGTGGTGGGGGTCAGGGCTGGAGCCGGCTGGTCCGCCAGGTGTCGCCCTCGCGGTCGTAGCGCAGCCGCTCGTGCAGCCGGTCGGTGCCGTTGGCCCAGAACTCCACGGAGGCGGGTTCGAGCCGGAAGGCCACGAACGTCGCGGGGCGTGGCAGGGGCCGCTGCGGGGTGCCCAGTTCCAGGGCTCTGGCGCGCAGTTCGTCGAACTGGCCGAGGTCCTCCAGCGGCCGGCTCTGGCGGGAGGCGGTGGTCATGGCGTGGGTGAACAGGGGCCGTGCGAACCAGCGGGCCTCGGCGTCGGCGTCGGGCAGCAGGTGTACGGGGCCGGCCAGGGTGATCTGCTGGCTGGTCTCGCGCCAGTACAGGACGCCGGAGGCCCACGGGTTCTCGGCCAGTTCCCGGCCCTTGCGGCTGCCGGAGTGGGTGATGAGGACGATTCCGTCGTCGGTCACCGCGTTGATCGCCACGATGCGGGAGGAGGTGCGGCCTTGGGCGTCGGCGGTCGCCAGTGCGAGGGCGCGGGGCTCGCGCACCCCGTGGGTGACGCTGTTCTCCAGCCATGAGGTGAGGAGCCCCATCGGTTCGGGGGGCGGTGCGAAGAATTCGGGGAAGTGCGTCTCGGTGGTGGCGGTGAGTGTCTCGGAGCGGGTGCCGGCGCGCCCGCCGCCGGCGGCTTTCGCGGGTGTGGTGTCCGGCGTCGACGGATCAGACATGCAGCACTCCTTGCAGGGTGAGGACGCCGTGGCCGGCGACTTCGACGGAGTCGACGCGTTCGCCCTCGCCGTGGACGCGTGCGCCCATGGGAGAGGGGCGGCCGATCTCGACGCCCTGGGTGATCTCGATGTGCCGCCCGTAGGTGCTGAGGCCGTGGCGGGCGAGGTGGATGGCGATGGGGCCGGCGGCGGAGCCGGTGGCGGCGTCCTCGACGACTCCGTACGCGGGCGAGAACATGCGGTTGCGCCAGTGGGTCCCGGAGCCGGCGAAGCAGTTGGCCGCCATGTCGGGGAAGCGGGCCAGGGCGCGGTGGTCGGGGTCCAGTTCGGACAGTGCCTTCACGCTTTCCAGGCCGACCAGGACATGGCGCGGGCCGTTGCGGTAGATCTCCACCGGCAGTGTCGACTCGCCGATGCCCAGGGCCTCCAGGAGTTCGGCGGTGCGGTCGAAGGGTTCCCACACGGGCACCGGCTGGCGCATGCGGGCCGAGACGGCTTTCCCGTCGGCGCGTTCCAGCTCGAAGGGGATGATGCCCATGGCGGTCTCGATCCGCAGGTGGTCCGCGTCGGTGTGTGCGCCCAGGGCGATGGCGGTGCCCAGCAGCGGGTGTCCCGCGAAGGGGAGTTCGTTGACGGGGGTGAAGATCCGCACGTGGGCGTCGGCGCCCTGCCGGGGCTGGAGTACGAACGTGGTCTCCGAGAGGTTCATCTCCTGTGCGATGCGCTGCATCTGTTCGGTGGTCAGGTCGTCGCTCGCGAAGAACACCGCGACGGGGTTGCCGGTGAGCGGTACTTGGGCGAACGCGTCGACGACGACGTACTGGTGCATCTGTTCTCCCACTGGTCGTAGGGCCCGGCCGGTACTCCCGGGGGGGCTCGCGGGTCAGGCGGGGCCGGGGATCCGGTCCGGCACGGTCAGGGCGGCCAGGGCGGCCAGGGCGGTGCCCACGATGCGCGGCCCGTCCTGGGTGAGGACGGACTCCGGGTGGAACTGCATCGAGGCGAAACCGGGGCCGCGCAGGGCGTGGATCTCTCCGGTGGCCGGGTCCCGGCTGACGCGGACCCGGCCCGGGCCCGGGGCGGTGAACTCGTCGTGTTCGCCGACGAGGGCGAAGGTGTTGTAGAAGCCGACGTGTTCGGGGGTGCCGAACATGTCGATCCGCTTCTGTACGCCCTGGTTGGGCACCGCCCGGCGGTGCAGCGGCAGGCCGAGCCTGAGGCCGAGGACCTGGTGGCTGAGGCACACGGCGAGGAAGGGGCGGCGTTCGCGCAGCAGTGTGTCCACGGCCGTGTGGAGGTGGCGCATCTTGGGGTGGGCGGTCTCCCGCGGGTCGCCCGGTCCCGGGCCCATCACGACCAGGTCGTGTCCCTCGAAGGTGTAGTCCTCGTCGAAGCGGCGGACCGTCACGCGCAGTCCCAGGGCGCGCAGTTGCTGGTCGAGCATGGAGGTGAAGGTGTCCTCGGCGTCCACGACCAGGACGCGGCGTCCGGCCAGTTCGGGGCGGGCCGAGGTGCGGGCCGTGGCGTCGGAGAGCCAGTAGCCGGCGATGGAGTCGTTGCGCAGTCCCAGTGCCCGGCGGACGCTGGGGTGGTCGGCGAAGCGTCTTTCTGTTCCGGCGTCCAGCGCGGCGACGAGTGCGGCGGCCTTGGCGCGGGTCTCGGCGGCCTCGGAGGCGGGGTGGGAGTGGCGCACGATGGTGGCGCCGACGCCGATGCCGATGCGTCCTTCGTGGCTGATGTCCGCGGTGCGGATCAGGATCGCCGAGTCCATGACGCGCGCGCCGGTGTCGTCGCGTCCGATGAGCGCGGCGGCGCCGCTGTAGTACTGGCGGCCGGCCGGTTCGAACCGGGTGATGGTGCGGCAGGCGCTCTCCAGCGGGCTGCCGGTGACGGTGGGGGCGAACATCGTCTCGCGCAGGATGTCGCGTACGTCGTGGTCGGTGTGGCCCTCGATGAGGTACTCGGTGTGGGCGACCCTGGCCATCTCCTTGAGGTAGGGGCCCGTGACCCTTCCGCCCGCCGTGCAGATCCGGGCCATCATCTTCAGTTCCTCGTCGAGGACCATGTACAGCTCGTCGGTCTCCTTGCGGTCGTCCAGGAACTCCAGTACGCCCGAGAGGGTGGGGCCCGAGGGCGGGTAGCGGTAGGTGCCGCTGACGGGGTTCATGACGGCCGTGCCGTCCCGGAGGCTGACGTGGCGCTCGGGTGATGCGCCGACGAGGGTCCGGGTGCCGGTGTGGATCAGGAAGGTCCAGTGGGCGCCGGATTCGCCTCGCAGGAGCCGGCGGAACAGTGCGGGGGCGCTGAGCGGCCCGTAGTCGGTGATGTCGGCGACGAGGGTGCGTTTGATGACGAAGTTCGCGCCCTCCCCCGTGCCGATCATCTCCTTGACGATGCGGCGCACCATGTCCTCGTAGGCGTCGTCGTCGATGTCGAAGTGGGCGCCGGCCAGTGTCGTCGGTATGTCGGGGATGCGTGCCAGTGCCTCGTCGAGGGGCAGTTGCTCGCGGTCTGTGATGGTCATCGCCACCAGCGGTGTGCCGTCGTCGGCGCAGTCGAAGCCGCGTTCGGCCAGTTGCCGGTAGGGGATGACGGCGAGGACCTCGTGGTGTGCGCCGGTGCCGGGGGGTGGTGCCGGGGGCAGCGGGATGCCGGCGAGGGTGGCGGGGCGGGACACCGTGCCCGTCAGTACCTCGACGACGCCGGGGCCGGTGGTGGCGGGCCGGTGCAGCAGGGCGAACGGCTGTGAGGGGTCGTTCAGTACCTGGTCGAGCAGATCGGTGTGTGTCATGTGAAGAGCCCCTTGACCGTGGTGACGCGGGCGCAGCGCTCGGCGGCGTAGGTGAGGGCCGAGCGGTGGTAGTCCTGGGAGAAGTCGGCGGTGGCGTCGGCGACGAGGAACGGCTGGATGTCGTGGGTGAAGGCGTCGACGGCGGTGGCGAGGACTCCGACGTGGGCGTAGACGCCGCACAGCAGGAGTTGGTCGCGGCGTGCGGCGCGCATCCGCTGGAGCAGGTCGGTCCTGAAGAAGGCGCTGTAGCGCCATTTGGTGAACAGCCAGTCGTGCGGGGCCGGTGCGAGTGCGTCGGCGGTCTGGCGGTCCTGGGGGGCGGCGCGCATGCCTGGGCCCCAGAAGTCTTTGAGCAGGCCGCGTTCGTCGTCGGTCATGCCGCCGGGCTGGGCGGTGTAGGCGACGGGGATGCCGAGCCGGGCGCACTGGTCGCGCAGGTGCGCCGCGTTGCTGATGAGGTGGTGGCGCAGGGGTTCGGGGAACGGCTTGAGGAAGTAGCGCTGCATGTCGTGGACGAGGAGGACGGACCGGTCGGGTTCGGCTTTCCAGGTCACGGCGGCCGGCGGGAGGTCGCCCTCGGTGGGGAGCGGGTACGCGGGGATGGGAGGTATGCCGGTCATGGCTCCAGATCCTGGCTCGGCCGGTGGCTCGGGCTGTCCCAGGACGAGATGACGGACACGGCCTGCCACGGGGTGAGGCGGGGGTCGCAGTACGAGGTGTAGCGCTCGCCCACGGAGTCGAGGTCGTCCTTGGTGGTGGCGCATTCGGTGACGTCGTCCGGTGTGGTCTCCAGGTGCAGTCCGCCGGGGACGCCTCCCGCGCCGCGTACGGCCGCGACGAATCGGGTGACTTCGAGGCAGAGGGTCTCCACGAGGCGTGTCTTGTGGCCGCTGGGCGCGGTGACGGTGTTGCCGTGCATCGGGTCGGTGAGCCAGATGACGGGGTGGCCCGCGCGGCGTACGGCTTCGACGAGGCGTGGCAGCCGGTCGGCGACGAGGTCGGCTCCCATCCGTGCGATGAGGGTGAGTTTTCCGGGGTCGCGCCAGGGGTCGAGCCGCTCGCACAGGGCGAGCAGTTCTCCGGGTTCCATGGTGGGGCCGACCTTGCACGCCACCGGGTTGCTCACCTGGCGGAGCAGGGCGACGTGGGCGCCGTCGATCTGGCGGGTGCGGTCGCCGATCCACGGCCAGTGGGTCGAGCCGAGGAACAGTCTTCCCTGTTCGTCGATGCGGAGCATGGGGATCTCGTAGTCGAGGAGCAGTGCCTCGTGGCTCGTCCATACCAGGGGTTCCACGACGTCGCGTCCCGCGGCGCGTTCGCGCCAGCCCAGGTGTTCGACGATGTCGCTCGCGGCCATGTATCCGGTGAGGATGCGCAGGGGGTCCGCGCGGCGGCTCTCGCGGTCCGGTTCCGGGCCGTTGACCATGTGGCCGCGGAAGGAGGGGAGGGCGAGACCGTCGATGTCCTCGGTGGGGCTGGAGCGGGGTTTGGCGAACTGGCCGGCGATACGGCCCGCGCGCAGGACGGGTTTGCCGGTGATCAGGCCGAGGGTTCCGGCGAGGACCTCGAGCGTCGCGGCCTTGCGCGCCACCCGGTGGGGGGTGCAGTCCTCGGGGTCCTCGGTGCAGTCGCCGGACTGGACCACCATGGCTTCGCCGAGCGCCACCTTGCCGAGCAGGGCTCGCATGGTGGCCACGTCGTCGGACCGCACCAGGGTGGGGCGGGCGGCGATTGTCCGGCTCACTCTGCTCAGTTGGAGAAAGTCGCTCCACTGGGGCTGCTGCAGTGCCTCCCGGACACGAATCTCCCGTATGACGTCTTTCACGGCGTCCTTCATGAGTGCTCCGATCCGGCGGTGATGCCGTGTCTGTCGGGTCCGGGTTCCCGTCAGGTGGGGATTCCCTTGCGCTTGATCTCCGGGACGGGAATACCGAGCGCCCGCAACTGCTCGAACGGGTTCATGAATTCGCGCTGCCGTTTGATTTTTCCGTTCTCGAACTCGAACGAGTGCAGGAAGTGGTTCTCGTAATAGCCTTCGGGGTAGTCGCCGAATCGGATCTTCCCGTGTCCGTCGCACTCCGCCCAGAAGTAGTCGGGGTCCTGGGTCTCGAAGACCGTGATGTTGTACCACTCCCAGTCGGGGAAGCATTCCAGTGACCAGACGGCGTGATCGGCGAGCCGGTCCCTGCCGTTGATGACGATGGGGGCGCCGGTGTCGGTGGTCCACAGACCGCCGCTGCCGTCCTCGGTGAACAGTTCGTGGCGGCGCAGCCGGTCCTGCCCCTTGGTGTTCATGTACCGCTCGACGACGGCGCGGTTGCCGGATCGTGTTTTTGCCCGGTCGGTGAATTCGTCGGAGATGACGCTTTCGGACACAGCGGCTCCCTGGGTGTCTGGGGGAATCTGGGTGAATGGGGGAAGCGGGTGCCGGAGGCCCCCGCCGGGCCTCCGGCACAGAGGGTTTTTCTGGTGTGCGGCACGGCCGGAGCCGGCTGGTTACGCGACTTTCGTCGCGGAGATGACGGCCTGGACGGGGATGACGTCCGGCGGGATCTCGGAGGGGTCCTTGGTGACCGCCTTCGTCACCTTGAAGCCGCTTTCCTCCAGCCAGCGCTGATACACCGACAGTTTCTGCGGACCGCCCTGTCCCATGGTGCAGCCGATGAAGAACGCGGGGAAGAAGTCGACGTTGTAGTTGTCGGCGTTCTTGATGTCCTCGGGATACACCGGCACCAGGATGTGGACCTGTCCGCCGATCTCGAGCGACTTGTTGGCGCCGTCGAGGATCCTGCGTACGTCGTCCCGGTCGAACATGTCGAGGAAGTGCTTGATCAGGACGGCGTCGAATCCGCGGGGGATCTCGTCGAAGACGTTGCCGCCGATGAAGGAGAGGTGTTCTTCGAGGCCCTCGGCACGGAAGTTCGCCAGAGCGTCGTTCTCCTTCTCCGGCAGGTCGAAGGTGGTCACCCGGAGCCCGGGCGAGTTCTTGTACCTGTAGGTGTGGATCGCGCCGAGGCCGGTGTTGCCGGCGAGGTCGAGCACCCGGGCGCCGGCGGGGATGTCGATGCTGCCGAAGAACCAGGGGTCGATGTTGGCGGTGACGGTGTTCATCAGCCTGAGCCAGGAGTCGTTCAGGTCCTGGTGGTCGGCGACGGCGTCGTAGAGGGTGCCTTCGGCCCCGTAGAGCTCCTTGAGGCCGACGACGGTGCCGGTCCGCGCGCTCTCGGTGAGGTAGAACAGCTGTCGCAGCGCCGTCACCTTGATGAGGTTCATGTAGCGCAGTGCCCGGTCGAGGTCGGTGCCGGCGACGTGCGCGAGTGCGTCGAGGGTGTAGCCGCCGGACTTCTCGTCGTGGGCGACGAAGCCCTCCTTGACCTGGAGAAAGAGGAGTTGCTCCACCGCGTCCGGCTTGGCGCCGACGGCGTCGCCCAGCTCGGCCGCGGTCAGGCCCGGGGTGTCCCGGAGCTTGTCGATGATGCCGAGCTCGAAGCAGGAGAGCAGGCTCATGAACCGCGAGGGTCCCACCATGTACTCGCGGAATCGTGCGAGCGTGGCTTCCGGTGTCAAGGCATTGGCCCTTTCAGGAGGTTGGTTCCGCCGCCGCGGCGGCGGGGTGACGGGGTGTCGGGTGACGGGGGTTCACGCCCGCTGGTCCGGCCGCTGTCCGAACCGGCGGGCCAGCGCGAGCCGTTGCACCTTCAAGGTGGCCGTTCGGGGCAGTTCGGCGTTCGGGATCTGGACGGGGTCGGCGAGCTGGGGGAAGCCGGCCGCGGCCGCCCGCCAGCTGTCGAGGTCGAGCGGCTTGTCGTCGACCGTGCAGACCACCGGCACCGGCTCGGAGTTCGCCCCCTGGACCACGACCAGTTCGGTCAGCCCGTCCAGCTTGCCCAGTACCACGTCCTCGATCTCCAGCGAGCTGCGCACCCCCGGGATCATGTCGACCTCCCGGTCGAGCATGTGCAGGCAGCCGAACCTCGTCCGGTAGCCCACATCGCCCGTCCGCCACCACTGGCCGCTGCGGTTGGTGTCGTAGCGTTCCTGCTCGCCGAAGTACGTCTTCGCCAGCCCGTCCCAGGCCACCTCGATGAACCCCGGATTCTTCTCCGAGGGCACGTCGCCGTCCCGGCTCACCACGCGGATCCGCGCGGCGCCCCCTGGCATGGCCCAGCCCACGCACCGCCCGTTCGCCCTGTGCGCGGAGCGGCGGAAATAGGCGCGCCCCACCGCCGGGCCGACCTCGCTCTGCCCGTAGATCTGGAAGAACAGGGCCCCGCGCCGGGCGGAGGACTTCAGCAGCCTGCTCATCGTCCCCGGATGGATCGCGTCGAAGGTGCCGCTGAAGACCTTCACCGAAGCGAACGGCATCCGGGGGTCGTCCGCCAGCCCTTCCCACTCCATCAGCGAGTTCGGCAGCGCCTCGATCAGCACCGGGCGGTGCCGCAGGAACTGCTCGGCGACAGCGGCCGGGTCCGTCTCGCGCATCAGCAGCACCGGGTACTCCCTCAGCAGCGCCAGGGACATCGCCGCGACCATCCGCGAGTGCACGAACGGCACATGGATCGCGACGGTCTCCTTCTTCCGCATCAGCGACAGCAGCCGCCACTGCGGCAGCAGACGCAGCCCCTGGGTACGAGGGGTGTGCACCACCAGTTTGGGAATCCCCGTCGTGCCGGAGGTGTGGGTGATCACCGCGGCCTCGTCGACCGGGCGGACCCTCGGCCTGATCCGTGGCGCACCCGCGAGCCCGGCGAGGGACACCGTCCCCGGCCCCTCGCCGGCCGGGGTGATCACCCGCCGGGTCAGGTCCGCCAGCGGGACCTCTGCGAGGACCTCGAGCTTCGCCCCGTCGGTGAGCAGCGTCGGCCGGCCCACCCGCTCCAGCAGAACACCCACGGTCGTGGCGTCCAGGGCCGGCGACAGGTTCACGACGACGCCGCCCAGACGGGACACCGCGGCCGCCAGCATCCAGTGGTCGGCGTTGGCCGTCTTGTAGATCACCACCCGCTCGTCGGGCCGCACCCCGGCCGCCCACAGACGGGCCGCCAGATCATCCACGTACGCGGCGTACCGGGCCACCGTCAGACGCCGTCCCGCCTCCGGGAAGACGCCCAGGTCATGGTCCAGGAAGATCGGCGTCGACGGATTCACCGCCGCGGCCATCTCCGGCAGAAGGCCGATGTGCAGACCGCGCTTCTGAATCGATTTATAGGCTGTAGAGCCCTTCATGGAAACTGTCTCCTTCGGAGCACACTGCGGGGTCCTGGGGTCGTCGGGTGCCGTACGCGGGGTGCGGGGCCGGCCGTACGTCAGGCGTGGTGGGTGGTGGTGTGTTGTGTGTCGGTCTGCCAGTGACCGAGGGCCATTTCGGCGGTGATGCCGGGGCCGAAGCCGGCGATGAGTCCGGTGGCATGCGGTGCGGGGGTGTCTTCCTCGAAAAGCCGGCGCGC
>NZ_JBHXDC010000033.1:0-45609 GCF_042725135.1 Streptomyces sp. NPDC060366
GGGACGGATTCGCCAGGGCTTGACGGCCGGGGCTCCTGGAGTGCCGGGCAGCAGAATGGACCGGCGAGGACCAAGCGGCGCAAGCCCTGGCTCTGACCTGAGAGGCAGTGAGTACGTTCGCTCGCGTGGGGGGCACTTGCGACTTAGTTATGGGGTGGCAGCCGCGGAATGTGACGCGGGATCCCGCGACCGACCCCTTGTTCACGTGCCGACGGCCCTTCGGCCTCGCCTGGCAGATCGGCTCCTCCGCCCGGATGAGAGGCAGTAGGTACGCCGCCCCGTGCCACCGCGCAGAGGTACTCACGTGAGTACCCGTCCCGCCACCGCAGGCCACGGCTTCCTCGGCAGCCTCGCCGCCCGGCCGCAGCTTGCGGCCGGGCCAGCCCTCGAGTCGCGGCGTGGCGTACCCGCCGCCGCGAGCGGGGTTGTGTGCACACGACTTGGCCACCAGGAAGCCGGTGCCCATGGTCGTACTCAGCGCCGGTGTCCGGGGCACTACTTGAGCAGCAGGTGCAGAAGAGTCATCACGCCGATGCCGACAAGGAGAGCGACGCCGACGGCCGGGTGCAGGAACGCGATGTAGGTTCCGAATCCGCCAGCGAGAAACAGCAGCGCCGTACGCAGGTCGATCCCGTTTCCGTTGTTCATCGGGCACCCGCCTTCGGTGCGGAGAGTCGGCCGTAGAGCGGTTCGATCTCGCCTTTGGCGACCAGGAGCCTGACGCGAGCACGCAGCCGACGCATGTGTCCTTCGACGGCCCGGGAGGTCATCCCCAGCTCGTCGCCGATCTCCTTCTGGGACATCTTGGTCTCCCAGATGCACCCGCAGATCGCGCGGACCTCCGGTCCGGCGTTCTCCAGAATCCGTTGGATGGTCTCCTGGAGCACCGTGGCGTCCTCGTACGAGCCATAGGGGGAGTACAGGTCGGCGTGGACCAGGGGGTCGGCGGCGGAGAAGAGGTTTCGGCGGTACCTGTGGGACCAGTCCTTGAATGCCTCTCGGAAGGCGTACATGCAGGTCCGGATGAAGTAGGTACGCATCGTGGCGCCCTTGCCCGGATCCCAGCGGCCGTCCGGGAGGTACTCCTCGGTGAAGGTCCTCACCGCCAGCTCGACGGCGTTGTGGGCGACCTCGTCACGGAGGTCGCCGCGTCGGGCGAGCGTCTCGGCTTCAGGCCAGCGGGCGGGGACGGCGATGCCGCGTTCACCGCACTTCGCGAAGATCGAGCCGTCCTTCATCCATGCGCGCAGGCACTTCCAGCCGTAGAGCCACAGGTCCTCGCGCAGGAGATCCATCTCCCAGCCGGTGAAGCCGCACCGCTGGAGCCTCCCGTGCAGGGCGCGGTCCGCCTCCAGTTTCTCGGAGTTGCCCTGCTTGCCGCGCTCCGCTGCAGGAGCCTCCTGGGACCCGTTCGGCTCGTAAATTTGATCTTGCATAATCGCGCATACCTCGTCCCATACATAAAGTTCTACTTGCATCGCCCTATGGAAAGTTCATCGATTCATCCCACGCACTTTCTAGAAAAATCTGCGACGAAATTTGTTCCTGCTGGTCAGGGCGCTTCTGTGGGATGTCGGTCCGTCGGAGGATCTTCGGCCGACACGGACCATGCGAGCGACGGTGGTCCCGGCGTACCCGCCGGCTGTGCAGGGATCGAGGCGTAGCAGCGCGGACCTGTTGGAAGGCCGGCGCGTCGATAGGTGTATCGGTAGGTCTATCGGTATACGGCTCACCAGATCGGCCTGTCAGTTGGCTATCGCGATCGTGGTTGGCGATGCGGGTATGGATCGCGGCATGAACCAACTCACCCAACGTCGCTGGATCTACTCGCCCATCACCTCCTGGCAGGCCAGGCGGATTTCCCGTCTGACCGGCCTGGCTCACGAAGAGGCTTGCCACCCCTCTCGAGCTCTGACACACGCAGCAGCCCCCGGACCACGGTGGTCCGGGGGCTGCTGTGCGTCTCGGGTCAGCGGCTGCTGTCGCTGGGGGCGAGCAAGCTGGTGACTTCGGCGAGGGCGGCCGCGCCGGGCTTGAAGTACTTCCGCGCGGCGCTGACGGACTTGTGGCGCGACTTCGCCATGAACAGCAGCAGGGAGACGCCCTGTTCGCCGAGGTGGGTCAGTCCGGAGTGGCGGAACTCGTGCGGGTCCCAGCCGCTGCCTTCCCCGCCGCCGACGCAGGTGTGACGGTCCAGCAGCGCGCGCAGCTGGCCGTAGGAGAGGCGGGCCAAGCCCGTATCGGGGCAGACATCGCGCGGGGTGAGGACCTTGCCGGGGCCGGGCCTGCGGTGGGTGACGAGCAGCGGGCCGCGGGTCCGTTCGCCGATCAGGCGGGGCAGCAGCCGGGCGGTGCCAGCGTCCCAGTAGACGGTCTCGGTGGCGTAGTCCTCGCGGGCGTGGCCGCGGCGGCGGACGGCCTTGGCGCCCTTGGCCTTCACCTGGGCCTGGCGGGCGGGGAGGTTGAGGTCCTCGATGTTGACGCCGAGCAGCTCGTCGGCGCGGGCGACGGTCTCGTAGAGCATCCGGTAGGTGACCTTCTCGCGCAGGGCGATGTCGCGCCGCGCGATCAGGCGGTCGATGGCGGTCTTGGAGCGGACCGGGGTGTCGGAGCCGGGGTCGGGCATCCGCTTGCACCAGGCCGGGATGTGCGGCGGCTGCAGTCCGCTCTCGTGGCACCAGGCGAGCCAGCCGCCGACCGCGCCGCGCCGTGCGTTCCAGGTGCTGACGGCGGCGGTGCCCCAGAGTTGTTCGAGCGCCTGGCCGATCTCGTCGTCGGCGACGGCCGACAGGGGCCGGGACTCGCCGAGTTCGGGGACGACCTTGCCGAGCGCCGTGGTGTAGGCCCGGCGGGTGTTCGCCACGGTGAGGGAGTCGAGGTAGCGGTCGGCGGCGGTGCGCACGGTCGCCGCTCCGGAGCCGGTCTTGAGAGGGACGACGGTCGCCACGGATCTCCTTGCCACAGATAACAGGTGCTCGCCGTGTCGGAGAACGGGCGCGTTCTCCCTGGTCGATGATCACCTTAGTGCAGATAACAGAGCAGTTATCTGCGTTATCTATGCGGGTCGGGACAGCGTTCTCCCTGGAAGACTCCACCCGTCAGAGCAGCCCGACCTCGCCGAGGTCGGCGGCGGCCGCGCTCAGGAAGGCGCGGTACGCCGCGCGCGCTCGCTTCCCAAGGAGTTCGAGATCGGGCGTCTCCGGGTCGAACCCCTCCGCCGCCAGAAGCTCGGCGTATCCGGGTGACGGCGGCGAGAGGGGCCCGCCGTCCAGGTCGTTCCCTTTGAGGTCCGCGATCGCGCGGGCAGTTGCCCGGCTGAGGAGGACACACCACTTGGCCACCTGCTGCGCGGCCTCGGCAACCGGCGGTGCGGCGTCCAGCTGCAGCAGAACCCTCTGGGTGTCGACCTCGCCCTGCCGGTACGTGAGCGCCTCCCTCCAGCGCTTGTGTGCGTTCTCGGTCCACATCTCGCGCTGCTCCGGGAAGCGCTCAACCCGGGCCAGGGGGATCAGCGTGGTGGAGAGCTTGTCCAGGTAGTGGTCGATCGTCTTCGCGTAGCTGACGTAGGTGGCCCGCCGTGACTCCCGCAGCGCCCGGAGGGTCTCGGTCCTCACCTGATGGCGGGCCGTGCTGCGGCTGAGGAGCGCCGCGGTGGCGCCGGCCGCCGCTGTGCCGACGGCTCCGACGGTGGCGCCGAGCACGGCGGCGAGTCCTGCGTCCATCGCGCCACTGTGGCGGCCGCCGTCCGGACAGCGCGAGACGATGATCAGCCATCCACATCCGGACAGCTGCCCTCCCGTGAGTCCGCGGCCGCCGACCCAGGGACGACGACGAGGGCTTACCGCACAATCTGCATGGATGTATCAGCCCCCGGAGAGGGGAGGCGCAAGTATGGTGCGGCCCTGATTGGCTCGCGATCACATTTCCGCTGGTCGCCGATTGGATGAGACGTTCCAGGGCGGCAGGGGGCGTAGGCGGCCGATTAAGCCCCCGCGACGCCCCCGCAGCGCTATGGAACTGGGGGCAGCCAAGCGGAAGAAAGGACGACTCCCGAACGAACAGGCGTGCCGACGGCAGCGAGAACCCCCTGGGGAGCCGGACCCGTCGCTGCGCTGAAGTCCACCGTGGCGCCGGAGAACCTCGCGTTAGTGAAGTTCACAGTGCTGTCGTCGGAGAACGTCGCGCGGCGGAAGTCCACCGTGCCGTCGTAGAACTTCGCGCCGCGGAATTCCACCGTGCCGTCGGAGAACGTCGCGTCAGTGAAGTCCACCGTGCCGCCGGAGAAATCCGCGACGCTGAAGTCCACCGTGCCGCCGGAGAACGTCGCGCCGCGGAAGAACACCCCGCTGTCGGTGGAGAACGTCGCGCCGAGGAAGTTCACCGCGCCGCCGGTGGAGAACGTCGCGCCGCGGAATTCCACCGCGCCGTCGGTGGAGAACGTCGCGCCGATGAAGTACACCGTGCCGCCGGAGAACGTCGCTTCAGTGAAGTCCACCGTGCCGCCGGAGAACGTCGCTTCAGTGAAGTCCACCGTGCCGCCGGAGAACGTCGCGCCGCTGAAATCCATGCTGCTGTCGATCGTGACGTCTGTGAGGTCGAGGTCACAGCCTTGCCAGGAGCGGTGGGTTCCCCGGGGGCGTCGGTAGTGGTCGCCGATGAGACGCAGAATCGTGTGCCGGACCTTGCGAAAGGCCAGGTAGCGGTGGTGTTCGTCTTGGTGGGCGGGGTCGTTGCCGGGGTCGGGGGCGAAGGGGAGTTGGAGGTAGGCGCACAGGACGTCGATGCAGGTTTGGCGCAGGTCTTGTGTGGGGGCGTCGTCGGCAAGGCCAGCCAGGGCATGGACGCCGCCGAGCCGGACGGCTGGGGAGTCGGATCCCAGTTTGTCGACGGCCTGGGAGAAGCGCTCGGTGTGCAGCCGGGTGGCTTCGCGGTGGGCGCCGGCCTCGTCGACGCGCTGGCGGCGGTAGGCGACAACAAGGGCGACGAGCGCACCGGACCCGGCGACCACCCCGAAGGAGAGCTTCACCAGGTCGAAGAGCGTCTTCGCGTCGAGCTTGGCAGTGGTGCCAATCTCCTCGACTTCGAGCAAGACCCACAGGCCGCCGAAAACGCCACCCGCGACCAGGACCGCGGCGCCGAAGGAGAAGGTCAGCGCCCGGCCGATCCTCGATAACCGAAGCTCTCGCTCATTCGGGGCGGCCGGAGACCGTCGATTGGCTGTCATGAGGATGAGGACAAAGCGTGGAAGCCAGCGGTTGCAGCCCGCCCGTTGAGCGCGGCGGTCGGGCTTAGCGACCGTTTTCGCCCCCGCTCGCCAATGGATGACCGTGCCGCCCGGCTCGGACAGGAGCACCATGGAGATATGGCCATGAGGAACGTCCGGCGGTGCAGCCAGTACGGTGCCCTGTCGTCCGAGGGGCGGCAGGAGGCCCGTCGGTACGTTCGTCGGCCTGTTGTACGAGAGCCTGGCGAGCGATGTCGGCCTGGTCCTGGGCAGGAGCAGGTCCGTCCGGCGCCCTCGTCGCGCGCCCGCGCGTAGAGGGGTCCAGAAAGTCCAAGAACCCCCGCGGCTTCGAACAGACCGCGCTCCATCCCCGCCCCGCCCTCACCGTTGCCGAAATACCCGATCTCCAGCTCCCGGCCCCCACCTCGCCGAACTCTCCACTCCTCTGCCGAACTCCCAGCCCAGCCCTGACCAACTCCTCATCCATCCCCGACCTCTGTCCTGCTCTCCGTCCCGACCTTCACCCCTGGAACCTCCGAGACCACCCACTCTCAAGGGACGAAGGGAGCGGGTGGTCTCGGAGGCGGAAGGGCGTTCGTGCAGGTCGGGACGGAGAGCAGGACAGGCCGTGTGACAGGCCGGTGTACGGGTGGCTGTACACCCCCGGCGGTGGGGCGTTCACTGCACCGCACGGCCGTATCACGGACGTCGATAGGGCTGTACCCGCAGAAGGTGCGATGAACAGGCGAAACGGCCGGACCCGTACCCCCGCTGTGCCGACTGGGGGAGGGGTACGGGGCGAGAGGGTACGGACTGTTTCCCCTGATGGACCGGGCTTTCGCGAACGCTCCAGCCGTAGAACGGCAAGACGGCGCCGACGAAGCAACAGGGCATAAGGGGATCTGATACTGAACCGCGCGGGTCGCGCCTCAGGTCGCGCCTCAGGTCGCCTCTCAAGTCGCGCCTCAGGTCGCGCCTCAGGTCGCCTCTCAAGTCGCGCCTCAGGTCGCGCCTCAGGTCGCATCGGACCATGTTCCCGGAGCAGATGAACGCGCAGGTCAACACCGCGATTCAGCGGCACGGCGGGCGCCGACTACTTACCTACGAGGGTGTCTGCGGAAGAACTCGCCCCGGACCGAGCGGCCTTCGTACGGATGTGACGGCCGCCGCCTGGTCGACGTCGACGTCCGCCAGGAGCTCGCTCTGCTCAGCGCGTTCGGCGGGCAGGAGCCGCGGCGCGGTCCCGGCCGGCGCCGCCGCCGTGGTGTTCGGGCCGGTGCCGAGAGGACGTCGCACGGTGCTCATGACGGAAGTAGATCACCGTGTGCGGCCTCGGCTCGGCGGCGGCTGCTGCTGCTCGGGGGCGCTGGGGTGTTCGACGCGGGGAGCCTTCTGGGCCTGCTGCCGCCGGAACTCGCTTCGCTGGGCGGCCTCCTGGCGGTGCAGGTCCGGGTGCTGGTCCGCGATCCGCTCCCGGAGCGCCTGCTCGCCCTGTACGCCCGTGACGATGCTGCGGTGCTCCACCGCGTCCCTGCGCTGCTCGATGGCGCGGCCGTGGGCGCGGGCGACCTTCTCCAGGTCCCGGACGTCCATGCGGTGGCCTCTGCGCGGTACGGCGACGCGCATTTCGTCCAGCTTCTCGGCGAGGTCCTCGGTGGTCTTGGGCCGGTACTGTCCGGCCACGAGCGAGCTGGTGGCCGCGTCGGTCCGCAGCAGCTCCCACGCGGCGTCGCCGGCGTCGCGGGAGGCGTTCTTGGCGCGGGCCTGCTCCTGCCACGCGGCGGCCCGCTGCCCCTGGTACTCCAGGGTCAGTTCTTTGGACTCCTTGCGCGAGGTGCCCGCGAGCCGCAGGGCCAGGCGCCCCTTCTCGCCGTGCTCTTTGACCTGCTCGATGTATCCGGTGAGCTGTGTGGCGGTGGCGGCGGCCGTGGTGGCTGCTCCGGCTTCCCGCCGTGCGGTGGCGAGCAGGTCCTCAGCTTGTCCGAGGACTTCGCGCGCTTCGCCGACGTACTTCTGGCCGCGCGTCTGCCCGTCGGCCTTCTGCTGCTCCAGGCGCTCCCGGATCTCGGTCGCCTCCCGGTCGGATTCGACGGCCGCCCGGTCGCACCACCTGGCGGCTTCCTCGTTGTCGCGCAGCGCCCCGGCGAGCCTCTGCGCGCTGAGTCGGCCGTACGGACGCGTCTCCCACGACGGGACCGCCCGCTCCTCCCGGTCCTTGTCCATCGCCTCCAGGCGCGCGAGGTGCTCGTCACTGAGCCGGTCCGTGGACGGGCCGGAGACGGCTTCCTGCGGCTCGGGGAGACGGACGGAGGGGGATGTGGCCGCCGCCGCGTCCGCACGCCGCTCCAGGGCGCGCTGCCGGGCCTCGAAGTCGTCGTCGGCGCGGACGACTTGGGCGGGCAGACGAGCGGGCTCCGGGGGCTCGCGCAGCAGATCGGACACCATGGAGTCCGGCCGCGACTGCCCCAGGAAGCGGGCGAACGCGGTGACGGCGCGCTCCAGGCGCTCCTTCTCGCTGCGCGCGGCTCCGAGCCGGGCCTGCGTCGTCTCGTCCTCGATGACGGCGAGCGGCAGCCACAGGTGATTCTCCCGGCGGGCCCGGGTGATGCCGGGGTACGTCGCGAACGCGTTGGCGCCGTGCCCGTACAGCAGCGACGTGTCGCAGGTGAGTCCCTGGCTCGCCGCGATCGTCATCGCGTAGCCGAGGGACAGGTCACCGCGTGCGATCTGGTCCGGCGTCAGCCACGCGGACTCGTATCGGTGGCCGCCGGCGGCGCGCGTGCGCCAGGTGATCTCGACTCGCCGGTCGGCGTCCATGTCGGTGACGATCGCCCGGTAGCCGTTGAGGAGGTTCGGCCCCTGGCCGCGTTTGCTGCGGTAGTCGTTGGCGCGCACCCGTACGGCGTCGCCGACCGCGAGGGTCAGCCGGTCGCCGCCGGGCAGCGCGTAGTTGTGC
The DNA here is from genome assembly GCF_042725135.1 of Streptomyces sp. NPDC060366. NCBI lineage: Bacteria > Bacillati > Actinomycetota > Actinomycetes > Kitasatosporales > Streptomycetaceae > Streptomyces > Streptomyces sp. NPDC060366. The sequence goes on from NZ_JBHXDC010000033.1 coordinate 8,181, forward strand.
TCCGTACCGAGTTCGCCGGCGGCCCGCCGGATCTGCTGGGCACCGAGGTTGAGGGCGTCGACGTCCGCGTTGCGCGCGGCCAGGACGACCAGGGCGTCGACCAGGTCGTGTCCGTCGGGCCACCGCTTCCGCAGTTCGTCCCAGGCGGTGAGGATCTGGGAGAGGGCGTCGTCCGCGCTCTCGGATGCGTGGACGCGCCCGCCGGCGGCGAGCATAGTCAGGGCCTGCGCGTGGTCGCCGGTCCGCCACACCTCCAGCGCGGCCCGCTCGGCGGCGTCCTCCTGGCGGTGGTTCTCGGTGAGGGTGAGCCCGCCGACCAGACGATGCGTCTCACGGAACCACCCGCCCGGCCCGATCGCCTGAAGCTGGAGGTGGTCGCCGATCGCCGCGATTTTCGTACCGGTCTTCGCGGCCTCGGTCATCAGTACGGCGGCGGACCGGTCGTCCACCATCGTCGCCTCGTCCACCACCAGGACGTCGACACCGCGCAGGCCCTTGCCGCCGTCGACGTCCTTCAGCCAGGCGGCGATCGTCTTCGACGGAATCCCGGAGGCGTTGCTCAGATTCTGAGCGCCCACCGCGCTCAGGCAGGCCCCGGCGTAGGTGGTGCCGGTCGCGTCCCAGCCGATCCGGCACGCCTCCATCAGGGTGCTCTTGCCCGCCCCGGCGACGCCGACGACCGTGTCGATGCCGTGCCCGGCCGTCAGCAGCCGCGTTACGGCCGCGCGCTGTTCGGCGGACAGCTCGTACCCGGCGGCGACCTCGAACACGTCGATCGCCGCGGCGGCCTGGTCGGCGGACAACACCGCGGCGTTCTCGCCGACCCGGGCGAGCGCCTGGGCGGTCACGACGTCCTCGGCATCGAGGATGTCCTGGGTGGTGTAGCGGGAGGTCGCCGTCATCACCGTGGATCCGACGTCCGGCACCCGCACCGCGTAGCCCTCCACCGCGAGGACCTCGTCGGCGAGTTCGTCCAGGAGGCCCGGCTCGTCGGGGAGCCCGTACTCCAGAGCGTTGCCGACTGCGGCGAGCAGCTGCGCGCGGCTGAACGTCTTCTCGCTGCGGGTGAGCCCGGTGTCCGGGTCGAACACGATCGCGGCGAGGTCCGCCGGCGGCGGGATGCGCGGTCCGGCGGGGCCGTCGACACCCGAGCCTCCGTCGTACGGGCCGGGCGGTCCGGGGGCCGCTGCGGCGACCATCGCGTCGACGTCGATCCCGGTGTCCTCGGCACGCTGCCGCCAACTGGCGCGCATCGCCGACGCGTCCGCCGCGTGCTTGGCGCGCTTGCTCTCTGCCGACACCCGGTCGCGCTCCTGCCGGGTGGCTTCTTCCCCGGCCTCAGCCACGATCCCCTCGTGACGCCGCGAGAACTCCGATCGCAGTTCCTCCGGGATTCCGGCGACCTCCCACGCGCCGGTCCGCTCTGCCAGCTCCCGCCGCACGCCGAACCGCTCGTAGGTCAGCGCCCGCACGCGGGCCTTGAAGTAGGCGTCCAGCGCGCTGGCGTGGCGGTGGAGGTCCTTCCCCGAGTTGGCGATGCTGCGCCACTCGCCGTCCTCGCACAGCGCCATGTTGGGGATGGTCACGTGGACGTGCAGATGCGGGTCGCCCGGCTGCCCGTCGCCCAACGGCCGCGCCGACTGGTGCTCCACCGACCACGCCATCAGCCCGCCGGCCGCGAGCCGGACCGGCTGCCCGTCCTCGGAGCCGACCGCGTACCCAACCCACTCCTCGAGCTGCCGGAAGGTGTCGGCCTTGGCCTGGTGCACCAGGTCGCGGTACTCCCGCTCGCCCGGCTCGGGCATGAGGCCCTGAAGCGCGCTGTCGCTCTTGGGGAGATCCAGGACCAGGTCCCAGCCGCGTACCCGGTCGTCCGTCCGGACGTCCTTGTGCGCCCACGCTTCGGCCAACTCGGTCTCCCCGTACACGTCCGCGAGGTCGAGGCCGGCGGCACGGGCGAGCTTGTGGAGTGTGCCGACCTGCATCCGGTGCCGCTCGCCCTGAAAGTGCACCATCCGCTGCTGCTGCGCGAGGACCCTCTGCTGCTTCGGCTTGCCCTCCAGCAGAGCCGCGGGCTCCACACCGCGCTCCTCGGCGGCGGCCACGATCGCCTCGATCAGTCTGGCGGTGGTCAGCTGCGCCAACGGGTGGGCCCGTACGGAAGTCCGCGTACGGATCAGCCGGGCGCCGGTCGCCGGGTGACACCCGGCCATCAGCCGCCGGGCCGCGTCCTTGCCCGCGTCATCGAGAACCGCGCCGTCGACCAGGCCCACGGCCGCGAGACCGCTGCCCATCCACACGAGCGCCGCGTCGCCCTCCGGCCGCAGCCGGTACTCCAGCGCCTGGTCGACGTCGTCCACGGCGACCTCGGCGTGTTCCGAAACGGAACAGCCAGCCTGCTCGCGCAGCCGGTACTCCACCTGCTCATCCGCCACGATCTTCGTCAGCCAGGCCATGGCCGCCCCCCGTGTCCCGCGTTGTGTCGCGCCCTGTGTCCCACCTTGTGCGCTTGTGCTTTTCCGGCTTGCCGGGGTTCCCCGACAGGGGAACCCCCTTCGTGCTTCTCCTCTTTCCGATCATGAACCGGATAGGTCGACACGGTACGGAAAGCTGGTCCATCACCGTACGACCAGATTCCCGGTACACGAAAAAGTCGGACGGTGATGCATAGGTGTGAGGGATTCTCGACGACTTCGGGAGGCGCGTCTTATGGGGCGGTCGGATCGGGAGCTCCGGCGACGTCGGCGAGCGCCTGGTACTCGGTCTCGTCGCGCCAGCGTCGACGAGCCGGACCAGGCACACATCCATCCGGGACAAGGAGAAACAGACGATGACCACGCGGTGGCGAACCATCCTGTCCGCACTCATACCGCGGCCGCGCAGAACCGCTGACGCGGCGGCAACCGCCGTCCCAGATGACGACGGGCAGCCGGAGAGCTGGGTGTACTTCCCTCAAGTCGCCGATGGCGGCTACCACCAGATCCGGGTTCAGACCGCCGACGGCTACGACTTCGCCCGTCTGACCTGGGCCACCTGCTCACGCTGCCGGATAGGGCTCGTTGCCAAAATCCGGGTTACCGACCTCTGGCAGCGCAAGGGCTACGGCACCCGCATGATGCGGCGAGCGATGCACGGCTACGAGACCTACACCTGGGGCACCACTCCGCAGTCCCCCGACGGCAAACGGTTCTTCCCTGCCGTGGGCAAGACCACCAGCGCCGCCTTCACCCCCAGGGCCGGATGGTGCTCGCACATGCGTGACGCCCGCGGTGCCGGCCTCGGCAAGGCTCAGCCCGAACCAGCACCGACGGAGTGAACGTCGCCGATCGGTGGCAGGTTTCCCCATCACGTCCACGCTGATCACCGGTGTGCGAAAGCCGCGCACCGTCGGGAGGGAGAACACCTTGGGAATCATCAGCAGCTTGTTAGGCGGCAAGGATCCGTACAACAACTGGCCCAAGAGCTACGACAGCTACCGCAGCGACATGGCCAAAGCCGCCGGCGTCGGGGTGGCCCGGGTCCGCTGTCACCGCAACACCTGGGCCTACCTGGAGGAAAGCGTTCCCAGGGACATCGAGTCCACCATCATCGGACCCGACAGAGGCCCCGGCACCGCGTTCCGTCCGCCCGCCGAAGACGAGATCAGCTCGGACCAGGACGGCATGGTCACCGTGCCGCTGTCCGGCACCACGCTCGCCGCGGTGCTCAGCTGGTGCCGCAACGTCCAGCCGGATCCCGTCAACAGCCCGTGGACCGCTGTGGACCGGTCGATCGCGCGGCGTGTCGGCTCGGCGATCTCCCAGGCCCTGCTCAACGTGGTGCCGTCCAACGGGCAGGACGGGCCGACGGCCGTTATCTACCTCGACGACCGGATCACCGCGAGGGACAGCGCCGCGTAGACACTGTGCCGGTGCGTTCCGGCGCACGTACCCCCGGAACGCAGAAAGGCCCCCGCTCCGCACCGATGATCCGGTGCGGAGCGGGGGCCTTTGGGATACGGCGGGCTGTTACCCGACCCAGACGATGTCAATGACACGCAGGTGACTGAGGCTTCTGTTGACGAAGTAGACGACGGTCAGCGGGCCGATCGACGCGCGCCGCAGGTCTTCGCCCTCGGGGTCGGTGCGGTCCCACTGGGGCCAGGACCACGGAGAGCGGGCAGCGATGTCCAGGACGTCGCGGACCATCTCCTGGACGGCGGGATCGAGGTCGGCGAGGTAGACGGAGGCCGGTGGTGGCCAGCCGTACGGGCCAGGCGTCGGTCACGGGCGTGCCCCGATCACGTCCTCCAGGGCGACGCTGTCGGTGTCCTCGTACCCGCCCGCGACGAACGCGGCGACGGCCGGAGAGGTCGACAAGCGCCCCTGCCACTCGCGCACGACCTCGTGCAGCGGGCTGATGTCGAAGGTCTGGCGGGATTCCTCCAGCGCGTTCGACCACTCCCGCTCGAAGGCGGGCAGCCACCGCGCAGCCGCGTCGTGCTCAGCGATCTGCCTGCGCAACTGCGCGGCCGCGCCCGGGGCCGGCGGGGCTTGGTGGTGATGTACGGGCTGAGCGCTCATGCCGGGTTTCCTTCCCTACGTGCTGTCGAGTCTGGCGGGCGCGGCCGGGGCCAGTCGAGTCCCCGGCCGGGTGTCATCACCGGTACGGGCCGGGCACCTCGTACCCGTTGGCGTCCAGCCAGTCGAGCACGGCTTCGCGCTCCGCCTTGGCCTGGTCGTACTGCTCCCTGCTCGCCTTGCCGCTGATGGCGTCGGAGCCGATGCGTGAGGACCGTTCGGTGAACCACCCGGCCATCTCCCAGCCCTGCTTCATCGCGCCGACCGCCGGCGGGAGCTCCTGCCGTTCGGCGAAGGCCGCAGCCGCCTGCTCTGCCTCGGCGCGGGCGGCGTTGGCCTTCGCCGCCTCGGCGCGGGCCTGCGCGGTCCGCTCGGCGAAGAACGCGCCGAGCGACGCCGCGGCGTCGATGCCGTTCGTGTCGGTCACCGCGGTCACCACCGGTTCCGGCGAAACGGGTCGGCGATGTCGCCGCGCAGTACGCGGTGCACGAGCTCGGCGACCTCGCGGATGCCGTCGGCAGTGACCGGAGCGTGGATCGTGTGGACCGTCGTACGGGCGGCGTTGACCATCAGGTGCCATCCGCTGTCCGAGTAGAGCGCGACGGTCAAGCCGCCGTTCATTCCCCACGTCGGCCCCCCGGGCAGCGGGGCGACGCCCGTGCCCATCGGGACCTGGGTGGGCACGACCTCCAAGCCCTCGGCGATCAGCGCAGTGTTCAGCTCGCGCACGAGCTGGCTCAGCTCGGCGGACGTCCGCTCGGTCTGCGGCCGGCCGTACTTCCGGGCGATCGCCTCGGCGGCGCTTACCGCGAGCCACCCTTCCTCGTCGGCTGCCTTGCGGTCCAGGCCGTGCTGCTCGGCGGTAGCGAGGTAGGCGTCCAGCAGGGCGGCGGCCTCGGTGACGAGACTGTCCGCGTACAGCCCGGCGTGACCTTCGTAGATCCGGCGGACCCGGGCGGGTGAGTCGGTGGTCGGGGTGGGCATCGTGGTGTTCCCTTCATGGGTGAAGCCCGGGGCCGATTCCAGCGGCCCCGGGCTTCACTGTGTCGTGCTGCCGTGAGAGTGCGGAGGCGAATCCGTCAGATGCCTTCGCCCGGGGGGATCGGGACGTGCCAGGCCGCGTACTCCTGGCGGACGTAGGCCCGCGGTCCGCCGGCCCCGTCGACCTCGATCGAGTCGGCGGCGAACTCGCCGCGGCCGATGTGGTGGACACCGTCGAACGTCATCAGGATGCGCGCCTCGCGGATCGCGCGGCTCTGGGCCTCGATGTCGTACGAAGCCGCGAGGGCGAGCCTGTCGGTGAGTGCCGCCCGCTTGAGCAGTAACACCCGTTCATCGCCGACGTCTTCGGTGCCGGTACGGACGGCCTGCAGCAGCGCGGTGGACAGCTGCAGGATGTCGGCGAGTTCGCCGTCCAAAGGCAGCGCACCGGCGTACGCCTCTTCCGGGCCCGGTCCGTCGAACGGGACGGCGACCGGGGCCGGGAAGGTGAAGCGGATCGGGGCGCCGCGCTCGGCGAGCAGCGCGTTGAGCGCCTGGACGTGGTTGTCGGCCTCGCGCTTCCACGCCCGCTCGCGCAGCGTGTAGCCGTCGGTGCCGACCGGCTCGGTCGTCGGGGTGAGCACTGCGCGCGCGGTCATTCGGACACCTCCGGCAGGACAACAGCGAGGATGTCGGCGTGGTCGAACGCCAGCGGCGGCAGCGCGTCAAGGGGCCACCAACGGGCGGCGGTTGCGTCATCCCCCGCCACCGGCGGAACGGCCTCGGGCAGGGTGGCGGCGTAGGCGACGGTGACGTACCGGCCGCGCGGGTCACGGCCGGGGTTGTCGAAGGTGCCCACCTGCCGGAAAGCGGCGGTGGACAGGTTGATGCCGGTCTCCTCGGCCAACTCGCGGGAGGCGGCGGCCAAGCTGGTTTCCCCGGCGTCCACGTGACCGCCAGGCAGTGCCCAGCACCCCTCGTACGGGTTCCAGCCGCGCTCGATCAGCAGAACGCGCCCAGCCGCCAGCAAGATGACGTCGGCGGTGTAGCGGATGGTCTCGAAGGTCTCGGTCACTGTCCTGCCTCCTGGGCGTGGTCTTCAAGTGCCTGGCGGGCGCCGTCGATGCGCGGTCCGGCGTAGTCCTGGAGGTACGCGGCCGCCTCGTCCAGCTGGCCGACGGCGTCGGAGATGTCCATGTCGTCGATGTCCTCGGCGCCGATGACCGAGACGCTCAGCGCGGCCACCAGGTCGCGCAGCGGGTCGATGACGCCCTCCTCCGTAGCGGTGGCGTCGTGCAGGAGCCGCAGGATCTCGACGCGTACTGCGGGGCTGGCGGTCTCCTTCGCCTCGGCGAGCAGCTGCTGCAGTCCCAGGCGGACCACGGCGGCCGCCGACCTCACCTTGGCGATCTGCCGGTCCGCCGACAGCCGGTTCTCCTGGCGCGCGGCGACGATGTCCAGGGCGGCGGCCGCCGTGGCGGCGAGCGTGTCCCGTACGGGCACGCGGTGCCGCTCGGCGACGTAGACCAGGTAGCGGTTGCGCTCCGGGTTGGGGCAGTCGGCCGGTGCGCCGAGGACGGCCTTGCCGGTCGCCACGTCCAGTCCGAATTCGACGTTCGTGGTGAAGCCGGGGAGCGTCGCCAGGTCGCGGGGGATCCAGAACAGGATCGCGTCGGCGGCGGCGCGGGCCTCGGTCTCCCAGCCGACCTGGTCGTCGTAGTGCTTGGCGCGGATGCCGCCGCGCGACTCCGGGGTGAGCACGGTCAGCGGCTGCTCGCCGCTCCAGCGGGCGGCGAGCTCCTCGATGGCGGCGGGCCGCCAGGAGGGGACGTCGCCGCCGGCGCGCGGGGTGGGTCCGGCGAGGAAGACGCTCGGGCCCGGGGCGGGGATCGGCTCGCGGGCGTAGATGACGGTGGGCGTCAGACGGCTCATGCGTCGAACACCCCCGCCGCCTGCTGGGCTCGGACGTACTCGGCGACCGAGCGGGCGGTGCCGCCTTCGAGGGCCTCTCGGACGTAGTGGGTGCCCATCTGGCTGCCCGCGTCCTCGACCCGGTCGGCCAGCACGCTGAGCTTGTTCAGCGCGGCGTCCCGCTCGGGCACAGCCGGTCCCAGTCGGACTGGCCGGTCCAGGGGAGCGCGAGCCCGTCACCGTCGACCCGGGGCACCACGTGCACGTGAAGGTGGAACTGGGTCTGCGTGGCGATCGAGCCCTTGGACGTGATGATGTTCGCGTTCTCGTGCTCCGCCATCAGCTCGGCGGCGCGGGCCATGGTCCGGGCGGTCACCTCGGGGTCGACCCCGGCGTCCGCGACGTGCGTGCGGGGGATGACCAGGACGTGACCCTCGGTGCAGCCGCCGCGCGGCAGGATCGCGATGGTGTCGTCCCACTCGCGGACGACCGTCGCCGGGAGCTCGCCCGCCACGATGGAGCAGAACACGCAGTCGGCGCTCATCGGCGGCCGCCCTTGCGGAGCGTGATCCAGGTGGTGACCAGGGCGGCGGCGACGCCGATCGCGCGGTGCGCGGCCTGGTCCAGCTCCATCAGCGCCGTGCCGGGTCCGGAGACGTCCTGGACGGCCTTCGGGTACTCGGTGCCCTCGCCGCCGGCCTTGCGGACGACGGTGGCGTGCTTGATGTAGCCGCCCTTGCCGGTCTTCTCGGCGAGCCAGAGCAGCGGGTCGCGCCGGTCGATGATGCCGTGGGTGATCGCGTTGATCGCGGCGCCGGTGAGGAGCGCGGCCGCGGGGACGCGGTAGCCCAGCGTGCGGGTGACGGCGAGGGTGGAGGCGAGCTGCACGGCGCTGTAGCTGGCGACGTGTCGGCTCACCGAGCGCCTGCCGTAGGCGCTGGCGGTGCAGGTGCGGCCCTCTTTGCCGTGCCGCCACGGGTTCTCCTCGGCGGGGGAGCCGTCGTTGCGGTAGACGAGGTGGGAGCCGTGCATCCCCTTGGTCGTCGCGTCGTGGCTGTTCTGTACGAACTGGTCGCACAGCGGGTGGATCTCGCCGAAGACGCTGGTGAGGGTGGCGACCAGGGCCAGGCCCTCGATGGCGCGGAGTCGATCGGTCATTCTGTGGCTCTCCTGTTTCGTACGCGGGATGGGAAGGGCTCGGGGGCGGCCGGTCTGCTTGGCGGTAGGTGCGGCCGTCCCCTGGCCGGGGGTGCGGGGCCGGTCGGTCGGCCCCACACCCCCATAATGCATCCTTGGAGGATGCATTTCTAGAGTTTCGCATCTTCGGAGGATGCTTTTTTCTTGGTGCGGGCGGTGCGGGGATGGTCAGCTGGCGACGGCGAGCGGCCGGTGGTCCGGGCGCTGACGCCAGGCGGCGAGCACGTCCTTGGGGATCTGGCCCCGGTCGGGGACGGCCAGCTGCTGCTCGCGGGCCCATGCGCGGACTTCGCGGGGGTCGTAGTCCCGCTGCTTCCCGGGCTTCGCGGCGGGCCGCAACTCGCACTCGCGGGTGCGCAGTTCGGTCAGCCGCTTCTCCAACTGGGTGGCCTCGGTGGTGATCTGCTCCAGTTCGGCGTCGACCTGGCGGCGCTCGCGCAGCGCGCCGAGGACGGCGGCCGCACGCTCGCCGTCGGCACGGACCGCCTTGTCGTCGTGGGCGGCGGCCCATGCGAGCAGCTCGGCAACCCCGGGTATCGCCTCGGGGGCCGGTGCCTGCTGCTCGATCCGCTCGGCGGGAACCTGCGGCCGGCCGCTCTGGTCCGCCTTCGCGACGTCGATGATCTGGGTGACCTCGGCGCGGTCGATTCCGAGGTGGTCAGCGATCTGCTGATCGCTGTAGTTGTCGCTGTTCATGGACAGGATGACGGCGTCGTAGGCGTTCACGTGACGGTTCTCCTTGCTGCGCGGATGGATTCGGCGGGGCGGAAGTTGGGGGGCCGGCGGACGCACGACGTCGGGCTGCACCTCATCGAGCAGGAGGCGCAGGGCGGCGATCGTCATACCGCGAGGCGGAAGCGCTGCTGGATGTGGCGGCGGACCGTGGCGAGCGTGGGCGCCAGGAGGCGGCGGCCGCCCCGGGTGCGCCCCTTGATCCGGTACATCGCGGTGTCGGCCGCCTTGAGCGCAGCGGCCAGGGTCGGGGTGTCCAGTTCGGCGAGCCGGGCGGCGCCGATGGAGGCGCCGACGCGCAGCTCGTGCCCGTTGTGGTGGACGGGCTGACGCAGGAGCTCCGCCAGGTCGGCGAGCCGGTCCGGCAGGCGGACGTCGTCGGCGAGGACCGCGACGAATTCGTCTCCGCCGAGCCGTCCGGCGACGTCGTTCCTGCCGCACCAGGCGGCGAGCCGTTCGCCGGCGGCGGCGAGGACGGCGTCGCCCGCGTCGTGGCCGTGGCGGTCGTTGACGGCCTTGAAGCCGTTGAGGTCCGCAAGGAGAACGGCCGCGCGGCGGTGCCGGCGGATGGCACGGTCCGCGGCGCGGCTCCAGCCGTCCCGGGTCAGCAGCCCGGTCAGCGGGTCGCGGCGGCCGCGGTGCAGACGCTGGTAGAGGCGGTGCGCGTGCAGCGCCCACCCTCCCGCCAGGAGCGGGATCAGGAGCTGTAAGAACGGTTCCGATTGCGTCATCATGGGGTTCTCCGTCTCGTCTCGTACGGGATGGATGGGCCCGGGGCGGCCGGTCTGCTTGGCCGTAGGACGGCCGCCCCGGGGCGAACTCAGAACTCGTAGGTCTCGTGCCAGATGGCCTTTATGGCCTCGGGCCGGGCCTCAGCACCTCGGCGGTGCCGGATCGCGTCCGCGCTGTCGACGTCCCTGCGGGCCTGACGCTTGGCCAGGAGCTGCAGCGGATACGTCTCTGCGGGATACGTGAATACCTGGACGCCGCTCCGCTGGTCTGCGGTGACAGTGGGGATCCTGATCTCCCAGTGCGCCATGGCGTCCACCTCCTCTGTCTGATCTCGTCGGGGGCCGGGCTGTCCGGTCCCCCGCACCGGCCGGCCCATCAGGGCGCCGGTCGGCACGGGGCATGGACAGATCAGTCGCACTCGCAGCCGACGACCAGTTCGATGGCGGCGTCGGTGCAGCCGCTGAGTTTCGCCTCGTCGATCGCCGCGTTCAGCCGTTCCTCGTGCCACTCCTTGACCATCGGGCGGGCCAGGAAGGGATTGGCGAAGCGGCGGCAGAGGTTCTCGTGGGTCAGCGCCTCGCGGGCCTTGCGGGCCTGCCGCTCGACGTCTTCGAGCCGGTACTGGCGGACGACTTCCGCCAGGGCCTCCCACAGGACGTCGTCGCGGCCCCACTCGGGGTCGATGAGCGTGAGTTGCCATGCCCCGGCGACCTTGCCGAAAGCGCGACGGCCGATGATCTCCGGCTGCCAGACGGTTTGCAGGTCGCGGACCGGCAGGAAGCGGCCGAACCAGGTGTAGTCGTGACCGCCGGACTTGGTGACGGGGATGCCCTCGGCGTGCCGACGGGGCGTCATGTCGTGCTGGACGACGGTGAGGCCGGCCATCTTCGCGGCGGCCACCAGGCGGTCGCGCAGCTGCGGGTCGTCGACCAGGCCGGAGACGGCGGCGCGCTGGAGCCAGCGCTGCCCGTCGTCGCCGGGCCCGTCGAATCCGGGCTGGGAGCCGTCGGTGACGTAACCGAGCCGGTTGACGGCCACCAGCACCGGAATGAGGTGCCAGGTCTCCTCGTCGGGCCCGCATTTGGGCTGGTAGCCGGGCTGGCTGGCGATATCACCGATCAGCCAGGCGGCGACGAGGGAGCCGAGGTCCCGCAGTCCGGCGGCGGAGCGCCAGCACCGCTTGTCCTCGCGGCTCATCCAGGGAAGTCGCAGCTTCATGGTCACCGGCCCCCGATCCTGTGGAGCTCGTTCGTGTGGCACAGGACCGGACCGATGAAGGCGCTGATCTTCTGTACCGTCCACCGGCCCTGCGTGAGCGGGCCGGGCGGCACCTCGTCGACGACCGTGCCGGTCTTCCCGGCCGCGCGGGGGTCGTCCGCGCAGCTCACGATCTTTACCTTGTCTCCTGCGGTGAACATCGGGTTCCTCCTCTGGCTCAGGCGGTGCGGCGGTCGGCGTCGTGGACGACGGAGAGCTTGGGGAGCTGGCCGGTGGCGCGGAGCATCGCCATCGGGTCGACGGCGCCGTTCTCGTCCAGGGCGCTGCGGTGGGCGCGGGCCTCTTCGAGCGCGGCCATGGCGGCGCTCTGCTCGCGGGCGGCGTCCACCAGGGCGCTGGCCTCGACCTTCGCGACGGCCAGGTCGGCGTTGCGCTCCAGGTTCCGGGCCTGCATGTCGCTGAGGTGGGCCCGCCGGACGCGGTGGTCGGTGCGGTGGGAGCGGCCGATCATCACGCAGGAGGTGATCAGGGCGACCGCCCAGATGATCAGGGCCGGGGTGATGGGGTCGGAGTAGACGCCGACCGACAGGGCGCCGAAGGTCATCGCGCCGGAGGCGAAGACGGCCTGTGCGGTCGGGTCGTCCAGCCGGACGGCGAACAGGGCGGACGCGCCGCCGAAGGCGAGCATCAGGGCCGCGGCTCCGACGCTGTGCTCGGCGCCCTGCTCGTTCCAGATCCGGGCCAGGGCCAGCAGGGTTCCGGCGGAGACGGCGGTGGTGGTGTAGGCGGCGTGCTCGCGCAGGAAGGTGGCGGGCGTCTTCGGGGCCGGCATCTCGCCGGGAGCCGGGGGGTACTGGGGCATCGGGCCCTCCTCGGGGGCGTCTCCCGGCGGGTGCCGTCCCGGCCCGAGGGGGGGCGGGCCGGGACGGCGGCCGGGGGTCAGTCGGCGGCGGGCTGGTCGGCGGACCGGTAGCGCTTGGTCTGCCGCAGCACCTGGTTGCGCTTGATCTCCAGGGCGTCGGCGATGTCCTGCTGAGCGCCGTGGTAGCTGCCCTGCAGGGCGTCGATCGCCCGCCAGAACTCGGTCTCGACGCGCTCGTGTTCTTGGTCGCGGCGCTTGCTGGCCTTGGCGACCAGGTCCCGCAGTTCGGTGCGGTCCTGCTCGTCGGGTCGCGGTGTCATGGGTGGCTCCATCTGGATACGAGGGACGATGTGTCTGCCCCCTGCTCCTCTTGGAGCGGGACGGGAGGCCCGGGGCGGCCGGTGAGTTTGGCGACTAGGCGGCCGCCCCGGGGCGAAGTCACCGGCTGCGGTGCTTGCCGGAGACGGTGCGCACGCGCTCGTGCAGCTGGCCGGTGCCGCGCGTGGTGACGTCGCCGGAGACCGTGGTGGCGTCGATCGAGCCGTCGGCCAGCGGGGTCGCGCTGACGTGGATGTCGCCGCTGACCGTCTTGGCGCGGAACTCGGTGCCGTTGTACGCGCCGATCTCGATGTCCCCGGAGACCGAGGTGACGTCGACCCGGCCGTCGACCCGCTCAACCTCGACGTCGCCGGAAGTGGTGCTGGCCCGCAGCGTGTGCACGCCCCTGGCCTCGACGTCGCCGCTGACGGAGTGGACGTCCAGGACCTGGAGGTCGCCGTGGACGGTGAGGTCGGCGCTGGTGGTCTCCAGCCGGAGCGAGGACAGCTCACTCGGCACCCTCACGTCGACGGTGATGGTGCCCGCCCCGCCGCCGCTGACGACGGTGCCCTGCTCGGCGACGACCCGGCCGTTCGAGACGACCTTGCGGCCGCCGATGATGACGTCGCCGTTGCCGACAGTCATGGCGGACACGGAGCCGCGGACGACACCGAAGTTCTGGCCGACCACCACGCTGCCGCCGTTGAAGCTGAAGGTGGAGGTGCCCATCGTCATCACGTTGCCCCGGACCTGGGGAACGTCGACGGTGAGGCAGTCCAGGCTCTTGTACGTGCTCTCCCTCATCGTGGTGCCGCGCACCGCGTCGGCGAGCGGGCCCTCGTCGTCGCCCGTGCTCACCGTGACGACCGTGTGCTTCAGGGTCTTGTCGATGGTGACGGTGACCGTGCCGACGTGACTGATGACGTCGGTCCAAAAGGCGCCGGCGGCGGTGGCGGTGAAGGTCTGAGAGGTGGTCAAGACGAACTCCTTGGTCCGGAGAGTGCGGGGCCGGACGGCCCCCGCACATCAATAATGCATCCTTGGAGGATGCATTTCAAGCTTTCGGCATCTTCCGAGGATGCTTTCTTTGTTGGTGCAGGTCAGGCCGCGTACGCGAGCGGCACCTGCGGAACGGGCACGGTGGCGTGGGTCGCGGCGGCGAGCTCGGCGACGGCCCCGTGCAGCGTCTCGGCGACATCGACCAGGCGCTCGGCGAGCTCGGTGTGGCCGTTGCTGCGGGCGGCGGTGACCAGCGCTTCGGTGTACAGCGCGAGGTCGGCGGCCGTGGCGCGGGCGTCGACCAGGCCGGGCTGGAAGGCGAGCAGCTGCTCCAGGTGCGCGGTGCGCTGCAGGTGGGCCGGGAGCCGGGTGTCGTGGACGCGCGCGTACTGCTCGTCCAGGAGCTGGATGACTTCGCCGGTGGTGTCGTACGCGGCCCGCTTGCCCTGCAGGCGGGCCAGGATCTGGGAGACGGACACGGTGCTCCTTCATCGGTGTGAAGGGCGCGTCGGTCGGGGTGACCGGGCGTCCCCGCCGGACCCGGAACGGTGAGAGGCGCTCCGGGGCCGGCGGGATCGGCCGGGCTACGGCGCCGTTCGGCTGACGCTCACCGACGGCGACGGGGCGGGCGGCTGCGGACCATCGGCGGAACCGTTCTCACGGCCCTGCAGATAGACCACGGCGGCCACCGCCAGGACCACGACGGTCCTGAACTTGTTGCGGGCCCACCAGCCGGGCGGATCGGGCTCGACTATCACGTACTTGACGCCCACGAAGGGGGTCTCCTTCCGATACGTGGCACGGGGTGAGGCGGAGCTGAACAGGCGGAAGACGCCTGTCAGCGGATCACTGACAGATCGGAAAAAGGCTGTCGTCTATGCCGTCTGAATCGCTGTCGGTTGCGCTACCCAGTCAGGTAGCAGCTTCGAAAGCTGATCAGCACGTTGAAAAGAGATCCTTTCCGCTAGCAGAAAGGCGAGAGTTGAAGCTCGCGTGCTTGCTTGTCAGAAACGGATCTCGGCGAGCATCTGCGCGGCGCTCTCCAGGCCGCCGTAGAACGAGGGGCCCGCTGACGTGGCCGCGAGGTAGAGGGCGGCGATGTTGCAGACCGCCGCGTGCCAGAACTTCAGCCCGCCTTTCCAGATCAGGCCGATCTCGGCGGCGATGAACACGGTGACGGCGGAGACGGTGATCACGGATTTTCCTTCCGGGTGGCGCGGGTGGAGTGGGCCTGGTCGCCGCCGACGACGTTGTTGACGACGCTGTTGTTCTCGCCGTGAATGCGGACGCCGCTGCCACCCATCTGCTGGGTCTGGCGCTGCGCGTCGCGGACGGCACGCTCGGCGCGGGCGGCGACCTTGCGGGGCACCCGGCCGCCGGAGGTGACCGCCTGGCCGCCGTTGTTGCTGATGACCTGCTGGTTGTCGCCGACGACCACGATTCCGGTGTTGACGATGCCGTCGTTGCGGTAGACGCGGGTGCCCGGCGCCGACCGGGTCACCTCGTCGGCGGCCTGGCGGGTCGCGCGCTCCGACGCCTGGGGTGCGGGGCGGCGCTTGCCGGTGGTGCTGCCGGCCGTGGCGCGGGCCGGTTCGGTGACGATCTCGCCCCGGCCGACGACGATCCTGCGGTTCTCCGTCCGGCTGCGGTGACCGGTCCGCATCCGCGGGGCCGTCGCTTCCCCGGGGGCCGGGACGGCCTTCGGCTCAGCGGGTTCGTCGGGGGCCGGCGGCAGCGGGCCGGTGGCCCGGTCGGGGTCCTCGGCGTGGACCTTCGCCGTCCAGGCCGGGTCGGTTTCCTCGCCCGCGAGGAACGCGAGCCGCTGCTGGAGGTCGTAGCCGAGGATCTCCAGGAGCTGGAACTTCCTGCCGCAGGTGCAGGTGATGTCGGCCAGTTGATCGAGCCGGGAGGAGTCCGTTTCGAAGATCAGGCCCTTCTGGTTCTCGCAGAACGGGCAGGTGACGTACTCGCCGAGGAACGGTCCGAGGACGTCGGCCAGGCGCCACCTGCCGTCGACCCGCAGCCAGTACGGGGTGATCGCGCCGAACGGGTTGTCGGGGCTCCAGTCCTCCATGTCAGCGCCCCGCGTCCGGTCGGCTCTCGCCGAGGGCGAGTTGACCGGGCATTGGCAGGGCGGGCAGCAGGTCGTCGACGGCCTGGCGGTGCCCGGCGTCGTCGGCGTCGCAGATCACCCGGCCCTCGGTGGTGATCAGCCACCCGCAGCTCCGCACGATTTCGCGGGCTTCGACGTCGTCGTCGAAGTGGACGCTGTAGTCGTCGGGTTCGTACTTCTGCGGGCACACGTCGCAGGCGACGGTCACGCAGGTCACGGGTATGAGCGGCACGCGGTCTCCCTGGTCAGGCGCTGCGGCGGGCGGCGGACTTCGTGCAGCGGATGGATCCGGCCCATGTGCCGTCCGCGTGATGCTTGGGCAGCACGCCGGTGCCCTTGCAGGCCGGGCAGCCCTTGTGACCGGCGGCGGTGACGTCGCCGGCCTTCTTCGCGGCACGGCGGTTGAGGCGGTCGTCCTCGCCCTTCGCCCGCGCCCTGATGACGGCGGACTTCAGCAGGCGGCCACCGCCCTTCACGCCGCGCCAGACGACGGTGGTGACGACCAGGAGCACGGCGAGGGAGGCGGTGAACGGGTGCTTCCGGGCGTACTTCACGCGCTGGTCGAACTTCTTGGCCCGGCTGGTGCCGGCCTTCGCCGCCGAGATGCGCACCGGCTTCTTCGCCGTCTTCTTCCTCGGCGCCGTCTTCTTCGCGGGTGCCCTCTTCTTCGCCGCCGGGGCGGCGGGCACCTTCCTGACGGTGGTGGCCTTCCTGGCCGCCGCCTTCCGGGGTGCCCTGGCCGGGGCGGGGGCGGAGTTGGCGAGCAGCTGCTCGGCGTCGAAGCCGGGCTGCTGCTGGCGGGCGGCAATCGCCTCGGCGAGCGCGACCGGGGTGGTCGGGGCCGGCCTGGGAGCGGCGGACTTGCGGGGCGCCCTGGCGGCCGGAACCGCCTTCTTCACGGCGCTCCTGGGTGCCGCCGTCGTCTTGGCCGCCGTCTTCCTCGCGGCCGGAGCCGTACGGGTACGTGCGGTGCTGGCGTCGCCCATCGCGGGCCTCCTTCAAGATCACGGGGAGTCGGAGAGCATTCCGGGCCTTTCGGGCCTCTCGGACGCTCTACAACCGCTCTACAAGGACGTTCATGCAGGTCAGCGGCCTCTACGGCGATCTCTACCGGCTCTCTCGCCTGTTCTACGTAGAGCAGGCGAGGGGGTGAGAGCGGGGTGTAGAGAGGTACGTAGAGGCCGCTGACCTGCGGCTCTACAGCGGGATCAGGAGCTCTCGTGCTCGGATACGGTCTCCGCCGCGTCCTGGGACTCCTTGATCAGTTCGGCGATCTCCTCACCCTTGATGCCGGAGCGAGGACCCTCGGAGCCGACGCGGACGGAGCCGTGGACCTTGACGCCGACGGCCTTGAGCTCCCTGGACAGGCGGGCCTGGTCCCAGTCGCCGTAGACGTCCGGGTACTCCGCCGCCATCCACCCGGCGAGGGTGTCCAGGTGCCCCCGGCCCTGCCCCTTCTGGTTGGTCACGCCGACCGCGTCGATGCCGTCCAGCGTGTCCATCAGCAGATCGAGCTGCGGGTCGTTCAGGGCCTGCGCCTCCTCGATCTCGGGCGCCGGCGCATCGGCCACCTTGGGAAGCTCCGGAACCTTGACCCCGGCCGCGGCGAGCGTGCGGCGGTCCAGTTGCGGCAGGCCGACCTCGGCGCGGGCGACGCCGCGGGCGTAGGCCACCTTCGGGTCCAGCGGATAGGAGCGGTAGATCAGGGGCTCCCGAGAACCGCCGCCCATGATGTAGCAGCAGCCGACGTCGGACTTGTTCGGGTCCTCGCCCTCCACCAGCGGGTGCAGCCGGTCCGGGCGCCAGCCCTGCGCGCCCGCGCCCGCCCCGAAGACGAGCTCGATGTCCTTGTGGCGGCTCGGCAGCATGATGCGGACCGCGACCGCCGTGGCGACGGCCTCGCCGATCGCGTCGGAAGTGCCGTACAGCGAACCGATGATGACGGTGACGCGGGATTTCCGGCCGACGCCGAAAATCTCGATGACCAGTTCCTTCGCGTACGCGGAAAGGGACTTGTACTCATCGAGCATCACGACCAGGCCGGGCTCCTTGGCGGACGGCCGCCAGTTGTCGCCGTGCCCCCAGGCGAGAACGTTCGTCGCGCGGGCCCTCGCGATTTGCAGCGCGTCTTCCAGCAGCGCCTCGATCGCCTTTTCGCTGCGGGCCTTTCGGGCGACCGCCGGCCCCAGGGCGTCCAGGCCGGGGCCGACCGGGTCGACGTCCCACAGCTGCGCGTCGTAGCAGTCGGAGATCCGGCTGCCGATCGCACGGAGCAGCATCGACTTTCCGGAGCCGGGGCCGCCGACGACCAGGACGTGACTGCCGAGCGCGGGCAGCAGGAACGGCTCGGCGTCCATGCGGCGGGCGATCAGCAGCGGCTCGGTGATGGTCAGCGAGCCCGGCTTCACCTTCTCCAGCTCGCCCATCCCGGCGAACGGGTTCTTCATCACCAGGCGCAGCGTGGAATCCGACCGGACCTCCTTGTGCGGCTGGACCAGGAGCCGGTCGACGCCGAGCCCCAGGGGGGTCTCCATCGCACCGGCCTTGGAGACGATCTCAGCGGGCGTGCCCGCCTTCTGACGGACGGTGATCTCCCAGCCCCAGCGGTGGCGGTGCGGCTTGACGACCGCGCCGACCGCGATGCCGTTGGCGGTCAGGGTGCGGCGGATGCAGTCGACCGCTTCGGCGCGCGAGCGGGCGTCGGCGATCGGGAACGGGTCGTCGTCGGCGACGTCCGCCTCGTACGCCTCGCCGTCGACCGGCGCGACCCGGGTACGGACGCGGTCGGCGACCGCTCCGATACCCACCAGCGTCATCGCTGTCGCCAGGGCCGGCCCCCAGGCGAAGGGCCGCATCCACTCGGGGCTGAAGTACCAGATCGCTCCGAACTCGATCGCGGTCACGACCGCGGCCGCCAGCCCCAGGCCCGCCGCCTTCACCGCGCGGCGGCCGCGCTCCTTGTACATGGCCTTGGTGGTCGACATGATCAACGCGGCGTTCTTCTGCTTGGCCGCCCACGCCTGCTGGACCAGCAGCTTGTGCTCGCGGGCGTAGACCCACTGGGCGGTGAGACCCACCCCGCGGCCGTAGAACTTCGCGGCCCGCTTGACCTCGCGCCCGGCGTACTTCGGCGAGTGGCTCACCGCGTGGAAGACACCGTGCCTGGTGTCGTTGCCGAGGTCACGCACCGACTGGGCGAACGCCGCCTTCGAGCGGAAGGTGGCCGGGACCTGCGGCAGCTCGCGCAGCCGCTCCCGGAAGTCCGGCTCCCAGTCCTCCGCCGTCACCGCCGCCGGAGCCGGCGCCTCGTCGTCGTCGACCAGGACCTCGTCGTCCTCGCCGTCGTCGTCGACCAGGTCCTCGTCGGCGTACTGGTCGTAGACGCCGCCCTCGTCGCCGTCGGGCTTGGTGAAGTCGACGGCGGGGATGGTCACGGCCGGGTCGGCCGCGACCCGGTGCTCGGCGAGGAGGAAGACGTTGCCGTCGATGCTCTTGCCGGGGAGGTCCGCCGGGGCCGGCGGTTCGACCGCCAGGCGCTCCAGGAAGTCGGGCAGGTCCCACGTCTTCACCAGGACCTTGCGGGCCTTGGACCCGTCGGAGGGGCCGACGATGTCCAGGTCGTGCAGACGGTCCATCAGCGCGCACGCCTCGGCGAACCCGACGCGCATCTTGCGCTGGAGCATCGAGGTGGAGCCGAACTGGGTGGAGACGACCAGCTCGGCGGCGTCGATCACCTTGTTGCGGGCCTGGCCGTTCGTGGCCGGGCGCTCGTCGATCTCAGTCATGCTGGTCCTGCCTCCTGTGCGAGGTGAGCGCGGGCCCCGGCACTAGCTGCCAGGCGGGGGCCAGGGCCCGCGCGGTTCGGTTGGTTCAGGCGGCGGCCGGAAGGCCGTCCGCGCACGTCGTGCACTCCTTGAGCGCGGTGGAGATCGTGTACTCGCGCACCTCGCCGCAGGTCGGGCAGGTGCGGCGCTTGCGGCGGGCCGCCTCCAGCGAGGCGATCTGACCGGGAGAGCGCCTCTTGGGCGGGCCCGCGAGCGCGATGTCGTACAGGTACGCGCGGCGCACGCCCAACTTCTTGTTGTTCCAAAGGATCTGACCGGCGACCGGCTGGTGGGGCCGCAGCCCCATATCCACCAGCTGGTCGCGGGTCTTCAGATGCGATGGCGCGAGCTTCCAGGGCCACGTCGGGATGTCGAACCTCTCGGCGTCCGGGTCCCAGAATCTGACGTACCCGCGGCCCATCAGCCGACCAGCTGCAGCGGCTTGTCACCGCCATGCTCGGCTTCGGCCTCCTTGATGCGCGTACGGCACCAGGTCTCCCCGCGCACCATCCGCTGCTGGAGCTCGGGGATCTCCTTCTCGAAGTACCGCTGCACGTCACGCCAGTGCGGCGTGGTGCCCGCGCGCAGCCGCTCAAGCACCCACTCGCGAGCCGTGCGCTTGGCCTCCTCGGCTTGCTCCGGGGTGGCCGCGCGGGCGGTCTCCGCCGCGAGCGTGCGGGCCGCGCGGGCCTGCTTCCCAAAACCGTCCTGAAGGCCCTTCTCCCGGCCTCGCGCGGGCGGGGGGTTGTTGGGCGTGACCTGCGTCTTCGCCGTGCGCGCACGGGCCTCCTGCGCGCCCTGCGCGAGCGGTTCAGCGGCATTGCCGCTAGCGGAAACGCTGTCCTTCACGGACGCCGTCACGCGAGCCGTGCGGGAGGTGTTCGCGGGGTCCGCGAGGATCCGCGCGATGGCCTGCGGGTCGATCGCCCACACCTTGTCGGCGGGCACTTCGCGGACCGGTTCCAGCGGTGCCGCGAACAGATCGAGCGACGCGGTGAGGCGCGGCTCGCACGCCTTCTCGGCGTGCTCGGCGACCTTGCCCGCGAGCTTGTTGTGCCGCTTGAGCGTCCGCTTCGTCAGCCCCGGCTCGGTGCCCCGTACCTGCCGCCACGCGATGGCCCACGCGTCGCTCTCGTTCAGCGCGGGGATCGTCGCCGTGCGCAGCCACGACGCCCGGCGCGAGACCCTCGGGTGCCGGAACCGGCGCTGCAGCGCGAGCTTGATTTCGGCGGCGTCGCGGCCGCCGGCGGCGTGCTGCTGGGAGTGCATGTAGATCTCCCACACCGCCACGCCGAACAGCGAGCTGGCGGCGAACACGACCGCGAGCTGCAGCTCGTCCAGGTGGTGCCAGGCGTTCAGCCCGGCCGCAGTCGACGCGAACAGCCACGTCATGACCGTGTAGAGCTTGGCGGGCTTGTTGTTGGCGACCGCCCACTTGCGCAGCCAGGCCATGGCCCACGTCGCGCCCTCGATGAACACCGGCACCAGCAGCGCCAGCAGCCAGAACACGCCGAGGCCGGTCATCGCCGAGAACTGCCCGGGGAACGCGAACGCGATCGAGGTGACCACCACCGTCATCACCCACGGCAGCGGCTGCCCGATCGCGGCGGCGACCCGCTCGTTGCGGGCCTTGCGGGCGAGGGCCGCCTTCTCGCGGCGCTTCGCCTTCTCTTCCGCCTTCTTCGTCTTCGCCGCCGCCCGGCGCAGTTCCTTGCGCTCGCCGGCCTTCTCGCGGGCCTCCTCGATCTCGATCGAGGTCAGCGCGTTCGTACGCCGGGACGTGGCGGTGGCCTCGGCCTGTGCCGCCTTGGCCTTGACCGCGTCCATCTGTTCGCGGCCGCGGTAAGTGGTTGCCTCGCTCATCGCAGGCCCTCCAGGTTCGTCGCGGCGAACGCGGCCTGAGCCGCCCGCTCGCGGGGGGTCGTGACGGTGTGCAGGGACGGCGTGCGCGAATCATCGGGCGTGCGCCCGTGGGCCTCGGGGCCGTCGGGGAACTCGGGAAACTCGGACCACCAGTCGCCGCCGCCGTGCTCGTCGCAGCAGGGGCAGACCGTGTCCTGCCAGATCCGGCCGCGCTGCCACAGCGAGTGGGTGGCGTTGCCGACCGTGTCGGTGCCGAAGCTGGCGACGCCGTAGACCACGGCGACCGTCCAGAGCCAGTACGGGCTGTACCCGCCGAAGTAGGCACCGCCCGCGACCAGGGCCAGCGGCACGAGGCCGATCCACGGGTGGTGAGCGCGGGCCAGCAGCCACTGCTTCGGCTGGCGGATCATCAAACGGATGCCGTAGACGTCGACGACGTACGGCAGGAGCCAGCGGACCAGCCGCCGCACCCCGTTCACCGGACGCTCCTGGCGACCGGCGCGGTCATCGACCGCTCGAAGAGGATGACGGTCAGGACAGCGGCCGCGAGGGTGACGCGGCCGGCGACCGAGAGGGTGAGACCCGCGATCCAGGCGCCGCCCGCTATGGCGAGCGGCCCCCGGATCCACGTCGACAGCGAGTCGAGCCCGTGGGCGGCACGCTCGCGCAGCTCGGAGACGACCGCGGTGTGCGCGGCGTCGGCGACGGCCAGGCCGACCACGGCGGCCACGGCCAGAGCGCGCTGCCACCAGGCGGTCTGGAGTCCCAGCACCCAGGCGCCGCCGCAGAACACGAGCAGCAGGTAGATCCAGGTTCCGAAGGGGGTCCTCATGCCGCCCACCCCTTCCGGTCCTCGGCGAGGCCGGCGCCGCTGCGGGGCCGGGGCAGCGGAACGACGGTGCCGTTGGCGGTCCGGGGCCTACTGGCCCGGCGCCGGGTCGGCTTGTGCCGACGGAAGTAGAAGTCGTTCTCGGCGTCGACCTCGTTGCGCTGGTCGGCGGGGCCGTAGCCCTCGGCGGCGAACTCGGCGAAGTCGGCGAAGTCGGCCTCGGTCGGGGTGAAGCCGATCGCGGCCTCGACGAACTCGGTCTCGCTCACGATGCGCTGTCCTGCGACGATGACGTTCACGGGTCGTTTCCTCTCGCTCTGACGGGTGGTCGGACGGCCCGTGGGCTCCCCGGTTTTGCTTGCAGGCGGCCGGGGAGCCGTACGGGGGTCGATGGGATTCGCGGCGGCCGGACGGCCACGGCCACGGCACATCCCGAAGAGGCGATGCGCCGGGCCGAATCAGCCCGGAATACCTTGGCGCTGGTAGCCCACATGGCTACGACCAGCGCAAATAGCGGTCTTTCTCTCTCAGCACTCTGTTGAGTTCTTCTCGGTACACCGGGCTCGGTACAGCTCCGAGTCGGTCCGATGTCGCCGTTTTGGACATGGCTGTGCCGCGACGCTTCGTGAGCTGCCTCACTCGGCGTTGCCTTGCAGGAACGACATTCCCAGTATTGCGAACCTCTGTCAATCATCCTTACCGGCGCAATACTGTTATTGCATGGCGGCGTGATCTAGTCCCATGACTATGATTCACTGGGGTCGCCGAGACAGAGGAGAGCAGCGGAATGCCGCCCAAGTGGAAAGAGCTCGCGGACGCGCTCGCCGCGCAGATCAAGAGCGGGAAGTACACGCCGGGCGACCGCCTGCCCAAGATCGAGGAGATGGCGCAGGAGAAGGGGTGGGCGAAGACCACCGTCCACCAGGCGTACAAGGCCCTGGAGGCGGAGGGCCTGGTCACGTCGTCACGTGGCCACGGCACTGTCGTGCGTGAGCGCCTGCCCCTGGCGACCGGAGCCGAACGGGATGAGCGCAGCAAGCTGACCGGCTCCTCGTGGCGGGCCGGTGAGCGCTCGGACTCCCACATGGCCGGGATCGTGGCGGCGCCTGCGGACGTGGCGGAGGCGCTGGAGATCACGGCGGGGGAGAAGGTGCTCCGACGCTCCCGTACGTACCGCGATGAACACACCAACGCGGTCATCTCCCACTCAACCTCGTGGATCCCGGCCGCCTTCGCCGACGGGCTGCCGGAGCTGCTCATGGGCAGGCGGCTGGCGAGCGGAACGTCGATCGACGCGATCACACGCCACACCGGACGCCCGGTCGCCCGACGCGTCAGCGCCATGTGGGCTCGCATCACCACTCCTGCCGACGCAGAACCCCTGGAGATCCCGCAGGACACTCGGGCCGCCGTCATCGTGCTGACGGTCCAAGTGATCGACAGCGGCGGCGGCGTCATCGAGTACGGCGTAGACGTCGGGGGGCCCGACCGCCGCTGGACTAAGGAGGAGAGCACCGAATGACGCTCGCATTGGCGGATGACACCCTTATCCATGTCATTGAGGAGCGCCTGGGTGCTCTCCTCCAGACACAGCGCCTTGGTGAACTGACCTCAACCGAACAGACGGAGATCACGCGCATCATGCGGACACTGGCGGGACGGCCCGGCTCGGCCCGGTTCATCCTGATGGTCGGCCTCCCTGGCTCGGGGAAGACCACGGTCGCTCGCGAGCTTGAAGCCCAGAGGTTCCTGAGGGTCTGCCCCGACGAGCGAGTCTTCGAGCAGCACGGCCACTACGGGCGTGACTTCCCCCGCGGCTCCTACAAGATCAGGGAGCGCCCGATCCTC
This sequence comes from Streptomyces sp. NPDC060366, assembly GCF_042725135.1. Lineage (NCBI taxonomy): Bacteria > Bacillati > Actinomycetota > Actinomycetes > Kitasatosporales > Streptomycetaceae > Streptomyces > Streptomyces sp. NPDC060366. The sequence continues at coordinate 32,167 of NZ_JBHXDC010000033.1, forward strand.
GCCGAGGTCGCCGCCGAGGTGCACACTGCGCTGGCCGCCGGCCGCGACGTCGTCCTGGACCACGGGCTCTGGACACGTGACGAGCGCCAAGAGTGGCGCGAGGTCGGCGAGAACGTCGGCGCCGCCGTGACGCTGGTGTACCTGCCTGCCAGCCACGACGAGCTGTGGGGGCGGATCAAGGAACGCAACGCGTCCACCTTCGACGACCCGAACGCCATGTACTTCAGCCAGGAGGACCTGCTGCGGCACAGCGCCCGATTCGAGCCGCCCGCCACCGACGAGCCGCACGTCATCTACGCCGGGAGTCTCACCCCCGTGATCGAGGACTCCGCATGATCGCGAATCGTGCTCCACAAACTGCGGGGGCGTCTCATGTGATGGGCGGCGAAGGGAAGTTCCTTCCCGCCTGACGGGAAATCGAGGCCTTCGCAACGAAATCCCGTGTCCGGCCGTTGGGCTGGCAGGTAGGAAGAGGAAGATGTTCGAAGCGCGTGTCGCAGCTATCAACTCTCACTGGTTGCGCCACGTAAAAAGCCCCGTCGACCGACGGGGCTAGTACGGACGGGCCGGGCTCTCACCCCCGACCAGTCGAAGCTCTCCAAATGCCTGGAGGCCGCTCTCTATGAGCGTACGCAACACCGTGGGGCTGAACCAGCCCGACTCTTCATCCGTCAAGGTCACTACGACGCGTTTTGACCGGTTCGGCCGACGTTTCTCCGTGGGGTTCCCCACTCCGGCCGGTGCCGAAGTCCGCGCTCGCGGGGGTGTCCGCTTTGGCGAGTACACCCAGCTCATGACGAACATGCCCCCCCTCTCATTCACCGTGCTCGACGGCGGCGCCCCGGTTTCGGGCGGTGCTCGATGAGTAACGAGGCTCAGACGTACGCCGCCACCCTCGCGGTGGGGGACATCACGGCGAAGTTCGTGCTCTGCCGTCTGGCGGACCGGGCGGATGAGCGTTTCTCGTGCTTCCCCTCCGTGCCGCTGCTGGCGGCCGAGGCGGAGAAGTCCGAGCGGGTGATCCAGCGGGCGCTGGCGAAGCTGCGCGAGATGAAGCTGGTCTCCGACAAGGAGCGGACCCGGCCGGACGGATCGACGGCGTCCAGCCGGTACTTTCTGCACGGTCCGTGGGACGACTACGGCAGGACCGGGGTGCCGTTCGCGACGATCACCACGCCGAAGCAGAAGCGTGCCGAGCAGTGGGCGGAGCCGCCGTGCGAGGGTTCGTTCCGGAAGGGGACGGCGGCCGCCGAGGCCCTGTCCGGCAAGGCACCTGCGCCCGCACCTCCCGCTCCGGACGCTACCCCCGACCCGGCTCCGGAGCGTGCACAGGCGGCCGATGCCCCAACTCCGGACCGTGCTCGTGAGCAGGAGGGGAGCAGTGGGGTTGGTCGCCCGGTTTCGAAGCCGCCGGGCAACGCGTCGCCCGCGAAGAAGCAGAAGGCCCAGACCGGGAGGCGAATGACCCGGGAGCAGGCGGCCGCAGTGGCTGCGGTGGAGGCGGCCTGGCCCGCCGAGCTGGCGGAACTGTTGCCGAAGTACCGGCCGGACGTGATCCGTGACGCGGTCCTGGACGCGGTGGCGTACGGGCGTACGGCGGACCAGCTGGTGGAGCGGGTGCGGCGGCGGTGGTCGACGCACGGCTATTCGGACGCGCTGTCGCACGAGGGCAAGGGCATCGGCTCGCCGGTCGGCGTGGCGGTCGCCCTGGTCCGTCCGCCGGCGGACTGCCCCGACCCGATGTGCGAGGACGGCACGCTCCTTCACCTGAACTCGGCGTGCGTGAAGTGCGAGCAGCGGCGTCTGGACCGCCGGGCCGACCGGCGCCAGGGGCAGGTGCCCGGTCCGCGCGCGGACCGGCGGCCGCGTGGGTGGACGTGTGAGAACCCGGACTGCCGGAAACCCGGCCGGGGCGAGGCTCCGGGGGACGGTCTGTGCTCGGCGTGCCGCCAGGAGCTCCAGGCGTCGGCCGCGCGGCTGTCGGACCAGCTCGCGGCCGACGAGACCGAGCGTCAGCGTGCCGCTGACGCCGCTTCCTGGGGCCTGGTCCTGGAGGACGCGTACGGCGAGCACCAGGAGCGAGAGGACGAGATCCACGCCGCCGCCGAGCGCGAGCACCAGCTGGAGGCGGAGGCCGCCGAAAGCCGCCGAATCCAGGCGGAGCTCCTGCGCGAGCACCCGGAGCTCGCGCAGTACGCCCAAGCCTGAACCGCGGCTCAACAGCCGTATCCGCACCGGCGGGTACGGCTGTTTGCCATGCTCACCGGCCGCCTGGCGCGGCGGGCTGGGCGGTCGAGGTCTCCTGGTCGCAGCCGCAGGTGAAGGGCCCGCACTGCTTCCTGAGCCACATCGTGTCGACCAGCGGCAGATCCTTGGTGTCCTCTTCCAGGGCCTGGCCGTCCTCGTCGACGCGGACGAACGGTTCCTCGTACCGGGCGTTGCAGATGGTGCACCGGGCGTCGAACCAGTAGGACAACTCGCTGTGCCGGGGAGCGGGGATCACGGGGTACCGGGCGCCGCCGTCATGGAGCTGGACGGTGAGGCCGGCAGCGCAGTCGCAGGGCATGGAGCCAGCCTGCCGGGCACTGATCCGGCAGTCGGGACGGCTCGCCAGAAGCAGCCGGACGAAGGCGTCCACTCCGGGCATCCGGGATCAGAATCGACGAGTGAGCCTCTGGCAGCCCTAATTCGATCGTTTCCCCAGGTCAGACGTGGGGTGACGTGTACGACACCCCACCATCCCGTAAATCACACTTTGCTTAACTCGACCGTTTTCGCAGGTCAGTATGGGGTGACGCACACGTCACCCCCCCCGGTGACGCACACGTCACCCCCCCCGGTGACGCACACGTCACCCCTTTAACCAACAGCTACTAACCCCCACCTCAGAACCACCAGTAGCGCCTTCGGCGCGTTGCGCCGCTGACGCCCGGAGGGCTATCTGCGGGTCGTAGCGCGTGCGAGCGCGCGAGGCGGCTCCGCCGCGTCCGGCGGCGCAAGCGCCGGAGAGGTTGCTCGGTCGGGGGAAGCCGACAAGGCCGGGGCCGTGGTGCAGGAGCCGCGGTGGGCCACATGGGCAGCGGGCATCCGCACGTCGAATCGGGGAGCATCTTCGTCGATCCCCTAACAGGCCCTTGCTCCGGCTCTCGGTGGGTCCAGTCCTCCCGGTACTGGACCCACCGCCACTTCGCAGACCGACCCCCTCACGCTGAAAGCGCAGGTCGGAGCCGCAACCATGGCGCGGCCGCAGGAAACCGAACAGCGGAGCGACCGACAGGCCCGCTTCGCGGGCGCGAGGGCCTGTTAGGGGTCAGGAGAGGGGGCGCGGGGCCCGTCACCCGTTCGGGTGAGGGCCGGTTCCGGGCTGACCGCATCGTCGTGGCCGGGGTATTGACGGGCCCCGCGCCGTGGGGGCTGGCCTGAGTGCATACGTGCAGGTCAACACGTAGAAAGGACGTCCCTCCGGGACGGCTCAACACAGCCAATCGGCTTCGCCGGGGCGCCACAGGCGCCCCGGCTCCACCGATGGCAGAACGGACGCGCTTCGCGCGGCAAGCTGGAAGAGCTGGGGTCACGCGTCCGCAGATCGCCGCCTGACGGCCGTTTGTGGGCTCGGGGTGGAACCGGGCCCATGTCGCGTGATCGTCGATCTCCGGGCCGCACAGGGGCCCGCCTGGGGCTTTCTGGCGCGTTGCCCGGCCCGGACGTGGGGATGATGGGCGGATGGTGCGCCCGGCGGCTGACCTGGTGAGGGCCGTGAGGCGGCCTGTGCTGGCGCGTGCCGGACGGCCACCCGGGCGAAGGTCCGCCGGGAGGGCCGGGGTGCTGCCAGGCGCTCCAGTGGCCGCACGCGGCTGTCGGTCCGGCGGAGTCCGCGGGCCGCGGGGCCGACGTATCGGAATCCGTCACCTCGCCGCCCGGGCCGGCACCGCTCACGGGCGGTGTGCACCCACCGTCACTCTCGTCAGCGTTCCGCTGACGCCTATTCCGCAACTGGTAATGCGCGCTTTTGAAGTGAGCTGATTCAATCGCGTTCCAGATCTCTATCCACATAGCCAATTCGCTACAGGCGAATCACACTTAAAAGATAGCTTTGCGTGCTGCATATCAGCTACTCGTAACAAAGCGTTTTCGCTAGCAGAAACTTGCCCACGCGAGCGTGCGTCAGCGTTTCGCTGACGCGTTCATTGTGGGTCGTGCAGCGGATATTTTTGACAACGACCACGGCTCGTGTGACCTTCTTTCCGTCGACCCCGCAAGGCCCAACTTCTTTGAAGAAGTTGGGCCTTCCTTCATGTCTTCGGCCCTTCGACCCAGAGAAGGGGTGGGCGACCTGCACTCGCGGTTGCCCAGGTTGGGCCTTGCCGCCGAGGTGCGGAAGGCCGGATGAAGGGCCGTCCCTTGACGAATGGACACATCGACACCACCGCCGTGGTGCTGCTTTCGCTCGGCGCCGTAGCTATCTACATCGCCTACCGCAGCGAACGCCTGGGTTCCTCCATCGCTGTGGGTGCGGTGGTTATCGCCGCGCTGTACATGCTGCTCGATGCCGGCAGTTCGGACTCGACCACAGAGCCCCCCGCGACCGTTCCGTCCGCACCTATTGCGCCGACCCCTTGAGGACCTTGTTCTCGTGCCCGATTCTCAACCGGCCGTCGGGACCTCGGCTTCGGCCTGCCGGGCGCGCCGCTGCGCGCGTAGGCCGGTGCCCGGCCTGTCCGGGGCCGACCAGTCCGGCTCGTCCCCGGGGTCCTTCGTCGCCACCTTGGTCACCTGCAGCCCGGCCGCCCGGCCCCGGGTGTGCTGACTCGTATCGCACGTCAGCAACCGAACGTCGCGGCCGGCCAGGCCCTGGATGGCCACCGTCCGGTCGATGATCTCGATATCGGGGCGGTCCAGGCGCACGTGGCCGGGGGGATCGAGGACGATCTCCACGTTGACTCTGCCGCGGGTCTCACCGTCCTGAACGGTGTGCTCTCCCTCATGCAGGACTCCGTGGGTGTCGCCGTTGAGGACCCCGTCGAGGAGACCGAGCGTGTGGGCGGCACGCCAGCGGGCCCGCTGTTTGCTGGCGTCCTTGAGGTCGTCCAGTTCGTCGACCACCGCGATCGGGAACAGCAGGCGCACGAACTGCCAGCGCCTCACGTCGAGTACCTCGTGCAGGTCGACGTCGGCCAGCTTCACCTCGTTCTGGATGTAGAAGCTGGAGTCGGCCACGACGAACACCTCCCGCCGCTGGCTCCACCGGCCGATCCGCGTGTCCAGCGCGTCCACGGCCGCCTCGAACGCCTCGATCCGTTCGGCGACCTCAAGTTGGACCAGGCCGTTCACGAGGCGCTGCTGGTCGGTCCCGGCGAGGGTTCCGCAGCTGCCCAGCAGTGCCCGGTAGCGGTCGGTGAACACCAACTGGTTGAGGTCCCGGTCGCTGATCTGGGAGCGCAGCATCCGCGCGGACTCCGTGGCCCACTCCAGATACGTCAGCAGCCCCTCGAAGGCGCTGCCGTACGGTCGCTGCAGGTTCATCGCCGCGGTGTGGACGCCGCTGAGGGCCTGCCGGATGTTCTTCCGGTCTGCGCCGGGGCGCGGTGTGATGAGCATGCGGTGATCCTGCCAAAGCGCGGCCCGTTGGTGCGCCTTGGGTTTCCGACGTCGCCGCCGTCGACCAAGACGGAGGAGAAACACAACGGCGGCCGCGCCTTCCCGACCCGGCGCAACTCCAAGCTGAAGACCGGTCCGCCCATCAACTGAGCGAGCAGTCCGGCGATCCGGATCATCCCGATACCCCTGGTCACGCTGTTCGTTGGGACGGTATGGCGATCGAATCTGACCAGCAGGATCAGGAGTTCCTCGCGGCGCTCGCGCTGCCGGAGGGCCTGGTTTGGGTGTGCCGGGGGTGCCCCATGCAAGGGCGACTGGTGCACACCGCGCTGGACTCGGCGCGGCACGACGCAGCGGGCCACGCAATCGGGGTACACCGTGATCGCGTGGCGCTGGCTGACATCACGCTGCGCCTGGTGGGCGAGGAGGACGTCACGGTGCGGGCCGCCGCGCGCCATCCGGGTGACGTGGTGGCGCTCATGCCGCCGGTGGAAGACGCGTGGAACGCTCCGGCCCTGACGGACCTGCAGCAGGACCTGGTCTGCGAGGCACTGGGGTGCGCGCCCGACGCGCGGCACCGCCGGCGGCGCGGGTCCGCCGCCGACGCCGTGCGGCGCTGGTCCACGAAGCCGGTGCTGTAGTCCAGCGGCACGGGGGCGGCGCGAAGCGAGCGGAAGAGGCCACCTTCCAGGAATAGGACGCACGTTCGAACGTGACATGGATCCCGGCGGTGGGACCCGGCCTCGCCACGAGGCGGATGGAGCGAGCGCGCGATGCTTTTAGCTATCTGCATTGCTCGCATATATACGAACAATGCCGAGCAACGTGAAAGCTTTCTTTCCTGCTGCTGTCTTAGCTAGCAGAAAAGGCCCTGGCGCTCTGTGCGTCCAGGGCCTTCGCGCCTTACAGGAGACGGAGTTCACACGGCGTCGGCCGCCTTCGAGGGGCGGCCCCAGCCCTGGCCCCGGTCGATCGCGGCGAGCAGCACCGGCTCCCATCCGGCGGCCGCGAGCGACGCGTCGTCGGGCAGGCCCGCCCCGGCGAGGACACGCAGCTGGACCGTGTGCTCGATGCCTTCGCCCCACGCCTCGCGCACCGCCTGGCGCACCGCGATACGGGCCTGCAGCTCGGCGGTGCCGCCCTCTTCCCCCGCCCGGCGCAGCTCGGCGAGGGCGCGGCCGCGGGCGGCGACGTCGTCCAGGAGCACGGCGGCCTTCTCAGCGTCCGGCACTATCGGCGCCCGGACGGCGGTCGGCGTCACGCCCCGGCGCAGCTGCTCCATGCGCGTCGGCAGTGGCTCCCAGGACGGCTGTCCGGCCATCTCGATGTTCGTGTCGACGACCGCGCGGGTCCAGGCGCGGGCCAGGCCGCGCGGCATCAGCGGCGTCCCGGCCGGGACGGCCTGGCCGTCGTGGTGGTTGCCGTGCAGGGAGACCCACAGCGCGGTGGCGGTGCCGCCGACCCGCTCCAGCAGCCGCTGGCGGTCGGGAAGCCACCGCTTGAGTGCCGCCCGGGACAGGCCGGAGAGGGCGAGCAGCTCGGTGAACGCCTCCGACTCGCTCCAGCCCTGGGGCCGGCGCACCACGCGCAGTTCCTCCAGGGTGGGCGAGAGGTCCTCGATCGTGCGGGCGCACATCTCACCCGCCCGGATGCCGGTGTCGGAGACCACCGCGCCGACCGCGAGCATCCGCAGCTGGCTGGTGATCGCGTCGGGGGAGTCGGCGAGCTCGGTCAGTTGCGCGCGGAGCAGGGAGCGGGGCCGTTTGGCGACGGGAGGCTTGCTCGGGGGGTCCGGCTGCGGCGGGAGCTCGGCGTAGTCCTCGGCGCCGCACGCGGTCACCAGGAGCTTGAGGACCTCCAGGCGGATCTGCTCGGAGTTGTCCGAGCCCTTCGACGGGTCGGCGGCCTTGCGGACGCGCAGCTGCCCGGTGCGGGCCAGGAGCAGGTAGACGTCGACGGGCTCGGCGGTGAAGACCTTCGTGACGCCGGCGTCGTCGGCGAGCGGGTGCTCGGCGTGGGCCAGGGCGCGGGTGTACTCGCCGACGACCCAGGTGACCTGGCGGGAGCGGGCGGCGGAGACGGCGGGCCATGACTTCACTTCGGCCCCGGCCGCGGCCAGCAGCTCGGCGCCCGTGAGTGCGTGGTCGACGCGGACGTCGTTCACGGCCGGCCCCCGCTGCGGGCGCGGCGGACCTGGTGGCGCACGGTTTCGCACTCGGCGACCAGCTCCAGCATGTCGGTGCGGGCCGTCGTGGCGGCGTCGGCCTGCTTGCCGGTCGGCACCGGCGCCGTCTTCTCGCTGTACGGGGAGAGCGTGTACCGCAGGCTCTCCATCGCGTCGTACAGGGTCTTCGCGGCAGCGTCGGAGGCGAGGTGGGCCCCCATCAGGTGGAAGTAGCTCTGTGCCGTCGGGTTGTCGGAGACCGTCTTGCCCCAGGCTTCGGAGCTGTCGACCAGCCGTTCGCAGACGTTCCGGATGCGGTCGGCGTGCTCCTCGCACCAGGCGTCGGCGGCCCGCTGGCGTGCATTGTCGAGCCGCTGGGAGCCGACGTCGCGGCCGCGGATGTTGTAGCCCTGCACGGCGCGCTCCAGGCGCAGGGCCCGGGTCTCGGCGGACTGCCGGGTGCCCAGCCCCAACGAGTCGGCGACCTTCTGCCAGGACGCCCCGCGCTCGCGGGCGGCTGTGATCAGCCGCAGCTCCATGCGGTCCAGACGCTCGCGGGCCTCCTCAATCTGCGTCAGTGCGGCGAGGGCCTCGTCTTCCGGCACTTCGCGCGGCTCCTGGCCGTACGGGGCATAGCCGCCGAGGGCCAGGCTCACGGCGTCCAGCGCCTGCTGACCGGTCACCGCCAGACCGTTCTCCTTGCCGTGCCGCTCCTGCAGGAGCGCCTCGGCGGCCTTCTTGATCTCACGCCGCTTCATGTGGTCGATCGCCATGAGTGTCAGCATTCCACTGACACACCCGTACGTCAGCGAACCGCTGACGCGACACGAGATTATGCGAGCAAAACCAGACAGCTGAAAAGATCGCATTTTGGCGATCTTTTCAGCTAGCGATAACCGCCGCAGTGCTGGTCAACACGAAAGCGTGCTTCTCTGCGGGCCCTCGCGCTAAGGATCACGCGAGCCGTCATGATGACCGATAACGCTCGCCTGCAGGCGGGCGCAGACGCGTGCTGTGGGGCCCGGTCGGCCTGCGTCATGCTGATCAACACCTATGAGCTGGCCTGCTGAAACGAGTCGGGCGAGCGGAATGGAGGAGATATGGCCCGACGAGTCGCCAGCGTCAACAACAAGGGCGGCGTCGGCAAAACGACCACGACCGTCCGCCTCGCCGAAGGGCTGGCGAAAGCAGGCAAGCGGGTGCTCGTCGTCGACATGGACCCGCAGGGCAACGCCTCGCAGATGCTCGGCTGGGACTACAACCCGGCGGAGAAGCAGCCCACCATCAGCCAGGCCATCAAGGCAGCGGAGGACCACGAAGGCACGGCCCGGGACGTGATCCAGCCGATCGGCTGGACGTGCGACTACGCCGAACGCATCGCTCTCGCGCCCGCCCGGCTCACCCTGGAGAACCGGATGAGCGAGGCCGCCGAGCCCGGCGCCTGGCAGCGCCTGGACGCGGCCCTCAAGGGTGTCGACGACTCGTTCGACTACACCCTCATCGACTGCCCGCCGAGTCTGTGGCACCTCACCCAGCTGGGACTCGTCGCCGCGCAGGACGCGGTCATCGTGACCGAAGCCGACATCTACTCGATCGACGCGGCCAAGCGGACACGCGACTTCATCAAGAACAAGGGGCCCAAGCTCGGGAACCCGGAGCTCACCCTGCGAGGCGTCGTCATCAACGCCTTCGACGAACAGACCGTCCGCCAGGGCGAGCAGCGCGACTCGGTGCGCCGGATCTTCGGAGACCTGGTGTGGGACCCGATCGTGAAATTCCGCGAGGGCCTGGCGACCGGCAACAACAACGCCGTCTCACTCGCCGAGGCCCACCGCGTCACGCGCATCTCCGAGATCCGCGCCACCTACGAACTGCTCACCCAGACCTTCCTGAAGGAGATCCCGCTCCCGTGACACCCCGGCCCCCGACCCGCACTGCCGACGACACGAACCCGCCGCTGCCGGACGACGACGAGGACATCCACGTCGGCGACGACGTCAAGGCACCCAAGAAGAAGCGCGTCCCCGCGACGCCGACCAGCCGCAAGCAGCTCGGGCTTCCGCCCCGCAAGCCCGGCCGCCCTGCCGGGCCGGCCCGCGTGATGATGAACGTGCGCGTCCTGCTGGAAACCGACGAGCTCGTGACCGAGATCGGTACACACACTGGCATGGGCCCGCAGCACGTCGCCGACGCGGCAATCGCCCACTACGCCAAGTACCTGCGGCGTACCGGGAAGCTGCCGAAGGAGCCGGAAAGCGACACCCAGGAGCAGCCCGAGGCGTCCTGACCCCATCCCGCCCCGAGCGGCCCCGTGCACCTGCCACGTGGGCCGCTCGCTCGTTCCCGGCGGCGGGCACAGCGCATCCGGGGCCCTCGCACGCATCCGCGGCCGCCGGGGCACTCCCACGTGCACGACTGGGGCCCGCTAGAGGCTAGAGAGCAGGTCAGAGCCAATTCAGCCGCTAGCGGGGGTGCTAGGTCTAGCGAGGTTCGCCGCTAGACCTAGCACCTCGACACACCGGTGCGTCAGCGGATGACTGACACACCCCAAAGCGAATGCCAAAAACCGATAAGATCGCATTATCGCTAGCGGAAACAGTCGCAACAAAGATCACATCAACGAGAGCTGTAATGCGATATTTACAGATAGCTTTACAGCTAACTGAGCCGCTTTCCATTCGGCCACCAATAACGCTCGCTATATAGAGCCGTTTAGCACTGGCTACCGTGTCAGCGTTCCGCTGACGTGCCCCGGGCGCCGCGCCAGCCGCGCCGGAGCCCGCCGCGACCAGGACGAGACCCCCGGGTCGCCGGGGGCCTTCTCCGGGGGGCAGCTTGCGGCTGCCGCCGTTTCGTCCGACCGACGTCACAACTCGCGTACAGCGCACGCCGAATTCCGGCGGCGTGACCGGCGTCACATGTCGATTCTCAAGATTCTTTGCCGGTTCGGGTCCGCCGACAACGCCAATACGTGGACACGAATTCACTACCGGACCAAGGACACTCATGCCGATGCCGTTACCGCAGCAGGAGCACCACCTCAACCACCACTTCCTCGCAGGGGAGTTCGCCCGCTTCACGGATCGCCGCCTCGCTCCGGTGCTTCGGGCCTTGGCCTCAGAGGAGGCACTGCTCGCCCTGACATGGGCCTACGGCAAGACCAGTTGGGAGCGTGCCGCCGCAAGTGCCGGCCTGCCGGAAGCATGCGGGGAACGGGTCCGACGCAAGCTCAAACGGCTCGGCGCCCGCTACCTCGACCGTGCCGCCGCAGCCGAAAGGCGGACCGAGTGGAGCTGATCACCAACGCGCTGCCGGAGTTCCTCGGCAGCCTGGCGGCCACGCTGGTGCTCGCCTCCGGCCGGTGGAGCGCACGCAGGTTCCGCGCCCGCCGGACGACGGAGGACGACTCCGTGAGCTGACGCCCGCAGTGCGCCCCTGTCCGGCACGATCCCTGTCCCGGGCAGGGGCATCGCCCCGTGTGGGAGGTCATCAACAAGTCGGCGGACGAGACCCTCGTTCCGAGGACGTCGTGCCGAAGCTCCACGCCGGCGGAAAGTTCGGCAGGCTGTACGCGGCTTGTGGCTCTAGGCGGTCCGATGCCCTCGGGCGATGCGTCGGTCTCGCACACGCGCCGCCCGAGCGACCGCGGCAGAGAGCATCATGCGGCGGCCAACGTCCAAGCGGTCCAGATCGGGAACGAAGGAAGCCACACGCTCCGTGAGCGTCCGGCACGTGTCATCTGTCGGGATCGACTCCCCCGCCAGGTACCTCTCGACCCGGAAACAGAAGCTCCCGAACAGGAGCCACGGCTCATCTTCCAGCCCGGTCTTCCCGATCAGATCATTCAGCTCCTTGATGAAGCGCTGCTGCTCTGGAGGCACGGCGATGTCGACGCGTGCCGCGCGCGGACGGAAGCCTCGTTTGTCGAGGACATCCCTGGTCAGCCTCTGATATCGGTTTCGCCACTGGTCCGCGAGCTGTCGCCCCTCGTGATCATGAGGAAGCCTGTCGATCCAAGACCAGATGGGTTCGAGGTAGTAGTCGTCGAGATCTGGATCCTCATTTGCCGGGTCGCCGGCCCACCAGCGCAACAAGGTGCTCACCGTCTCGCTCTTGGGCAATCGCGTGCCGGACAGCGCCGCGTACAGGGCCGCCTTGGAGGCCGTGGTCTCTTGGTGCCCGGCAATCCATGCGACCGAGACCTTCCCCTCTCCCAGTTCGCGAAGGTCGTACGCGAACAGCTGAAGCTCCCCCTCTTGGGGGTTCGGAATCCTTGGGTGTGCGGGCATATGCCAATTCCCTCTTAGTGTCCTGTCGCTGATGTCTCGCGACATCTTTTTACACGAATCTATTGTCAGTGCACCCCTATAGGCTTCTTCGAAGTGGAGAGAGCAGCCCCTGGAGGGACCGGAGTTGACGGTCTTTCGAATTGGGGGCAACCGCGCCAACGGGCTCTCGCCGCGTAGCAGTCCGATGCCGGTCACGTACCTGGAGGTGACATGACTGCGGCCCCCCGCGCCAACGGGGGGCCGCACAGCAGTCCGACGGGTCTTGCACCCGAACAAGAAGCACGTCAGCACTTCAGTGATAGGAGAAGAACCATCAGTTCCAACCCCGAGACTACGGGGCAGTCTGACCTGCCGTCGAGCCGGAACCCTCGCTGGAAGTCATCGTTGGCTGCCATCCGTACCTTCTCTTCTCAGCATCGAGCTCTGACCGCAGTGCTCGGCGCTGTCGTGCTTGGTCTGATCAGCGGCGCCTGCCGCGTCTTCGGTGAGAACTTCGCCGAGCAGATCCTGACCTGGATCATTCAGCGCTGAGTCGCGTAGCGGTAGCCGCATCCACCGGCCACCTCAAGAACGCCGAGTTCATCTCCATCCCCTAGGCCCTCACCTCCAGGTGAGGGCCTAGGCGCTCCCGACCGGGTTCCCCGACGAGGTGTCGTACGACATTGAGGTGGTCAACGAGATCGACGACATCAGCAGGTTTCCGCCGATGAACATCCTCGCCATCGCCGACTTCACCAAGCGGGCCAAGAGGCAGGTCCCGCGCGAGCGGTACGTGCACTCCGAGGAGTGCACCACGACATCGGCTCGGTCCACGAGTACAAGGGCGACAACTTCCGCAGGGACTACAGCGAGATGGTCATCCTCCTCCTCGGCAACCCGCAGTTCGTGATGATCTGTCCGGCCGCCTCGCTGACCTCAGCGGGTACCCACCACAATCTCGCCATGCCCAACTGGATGCCCTCGTTGGGCACGACCGCGCTGATCTCGATCGTGACGTCCCTGCTGACCCTGATCGTCACGGGGCGGTACGTCTCGCCCCTGCTCGAAGTCACGGGCGGCGCAGCAGGGCGACGGCGGCGGCCACGGCGGCCACCACCGCTGCCACCGCCGTCAGAGCGGTCAGCGCGATCGTCAGGGGCGCTTCGAGCGCGGGGTGCTGGTAGGTGAGGTAGGCGACGCTGCCGCAGGCTAGCGACACCACCAGGACCACCACCAGGACCAGCGACACCACCAGGACCACGACGGCCGTCGACGCCGGGGCGGGCGCCGGCGGGAGCGGCTCGGGGACAGGGGAGGACTGGTAGGTCGGGACGGTCGGAGCAGACATGGCGGTTCCTTCAGGTCGGGCGTACGAAGGCCGTACGCAGAGTGGAACTGGAGAGTGGAGTGCTT
>NZ_JBHXDC010000034.1:0-24931 GCF_042725135.1 Streptomyces sp. NPDC060366
CAGGAGACGGGTGAGCACTGGAGGAATCGTTGGTCCGGTGCGAAGGTGGCGTAGTTCTGGGCGAGTACGGTGCCGGTCAGTGCGCGGTGCGAGGTCAGGATCGCCTTCGGCCGGCCCGTCGACCCGGAGGTGTACATGATCGTCGCCGCATCCTCCGGATGCGCACCCGAGACAGGATTCCCGACCGGGTGATTGTCGACGGACAGGGCGTCGAGATCGACCGTGCCCGCCAGCCGGTCCTGTGTCGGCCCATGAGCCAGCACGACGACCGGCCCCGCGTCCCGGGCGATGAGGGAAAGGCGCTCATCGGGGAAGTCGGGGTCGAGGACCGCGTACGTGGCGCCTGTCTTGGTCACGGCGATCAGGGCCGTCGCGAAGGTGATCCCCCGCTCGACCAGGACACCGACGGTCTGGCCCCGGCGCACTCGATGACGGGTCATCAGATAGTGGGCCAGCTGGTTGGCCTTGGCGTTCAACTCCCCGTAGGACACCCGCTCGTCCTTGAAGATCAGCGCGGTCGCGTCCGGAGTAAGCGCGGCCTGCTGCTCGAAGCGCCCGCCCAGCGTGACACTGTCCACCGGCCGCACCGTGTCGTTCCACGTATCGAGGACCAGCTCCCGCTCCCGCGCCGACATCACCTCCACCTCACCCACCAACACCCCGGAGTCCGAGGTCATCGAGGAGACGATCTGATGGAAGGTCCGCTCATACGCCGAGAGATCGACACTCTCCCCGTACGCCTCGTCGATCGTGAAGTCGACCCGCAGCCCCCCGTCGGGACCGCGGCTGACGGTGAGCGAGAGATCCTCGGCGGTCCCCCCGGTGGAGAGCAGATGCCCCACGGCCGGTATCCCCGCGAACGACGACTGCTCCTCGGCGACGACGATGTTGACCACCGGACCGAACCGGCGGCGGCCGTTCGCCGGCCACCCCAGGTCACGCATCAGATCGGCCGAGTCGTACCGCTGGTGCCACTGCGCGCGCAGGGTCAGCGCCGCCACCCGGGCGGCGAACTCCTCGCACGTCTGCGCGTTGTCGACCCGGCAGCGCAGCGGGATGACGTTCGCCATCATGCCGGGCACGCTCATGCCGTCCTTGCCGAGCCGCCCCGAGACCGGCAGGCTCAGCAGGACGTCCGAGTCCCCCGTCCACAGCCTGCGGTGCAGGACCGCGGCCGCCAGCACCGCCTGCTGCCACGAGATCCCCGCGCGTGCGCCGAACGCGACGAGCCGCCCGAAGCCCTCCTCGTCCACCGAGGACGTCTGCCGGCTGATCCGGTGCGTGAGCGCCCCGGCCGTTCCCGCACCCGCCGGATACTCCGCGCCCGCCATGACGTTCTTCCAGTACAAGGCGTCCCTGGCGCGCGCCTTCGAGGTGGCGTACGCGTCCTGCTCCGCCAGCAGACGTTCGAACGAGCCGTACGGGGTACCCGGTCCCGCGGCCCCGGCGAGAGACGCGTACAGCTCGGCGGCCCTGCGTCGCATCAGGGTCGCGCTGTAGCCGTCGTTGATCAGATGGTGCGCACGGTTGTACCAGAAGTAGCGGTCGGGGCCCACCGCGAAGAGGATGTGATGGAAGAGCGGGCCCCGTTCGAGGTCGGGCACCGAACCAAGGTCGTCGAGCATCCGCCGTCGCGCGGCTGCCACGGGATCCGGCTCCGCACTGACATCGAGCAGTGCCACGGCGAAGTCCGGCGCGTCGCCGAAGTGCTGCCGGGGCACGCCGTCCACCTCGCTGAACGTGATGCGCGCGGTCTCGTCCTCGGCCACCAGCGCCGTCACCGCCGCCTTGAGGAGCTCCGGGTCGGCGGGACCGTTGATCTCCAGATAACCCCCCATGTTGAAGACGGGGTTGAGCGGATCCATGCGCTGCGCGTACCACACCCCCGACTGAGCCTCGTTGAGCGGACGTCCGCCGTTCCCCGGATCAGACATGGCTTCCCCTTGTACGTTGTTCCGTTGGCGGACGTGTGATGTGTACGTCGTCGCGTGGACGGGCCCTCAGACGCCGGCCACTGCCTCTCGGCGCTGGATGATGTCCAGAATGTCCTGAACGCTCGCGACGTCGATCATTTCGCTGTCGTCGAGGGTGAGGAAGAAGCGCTTCTCCACCTGGACGAGAATCTCGACCAGCGAGAGGGAGTCGATTCCCAGGTCCTCCTCGAGCCGGTCCCCGGCGGTGATGTCCGCCTGGATCTCCGGCATGACGTAGACGACGATCTCCCGCACTCTTTCCAGTGCCGTTTCCATGTCTCTCCCTCGGTGGTGGCGGGCGGATGCCGCGCCGGGTGGGTGGTGGTGGGGCTTCGGTACGCGAGGATCCCGTGAGGCCGGGATCCCGTGGGGGTCTCAGATGCTGTCGGCGGGGGCGACAGGAGGCAGGTCCGGCCAGATCAGCGTGGCCGCGGCCCAGGTGACGCCGCCGCCGAACGCGGCCAGCAGGACCTTGTCGCCCGCCTTCAGCTCCCCGGAGCCCATCGCGTCCATGAGCGCGAGGGGGATCGAGGCGGCGGAGGTGTTGGCCACCCGGTCGACATTGATGACCGCCCGGTCCTCGGGCAGACCGATCTCCTTGGCGGTCGCCGCGAGGATCCGGCGGTTGGCCTGGTGCGCGACGAGCCGGTCGACGTCCTCGACCGCCCAGCCCGTCTTCGCCAGTACGTCCAGCGACGCCTCGGCCATCCGGGCGATCGCGTGCCGGTAGACGAGCCGCCCCTGCATACCGAGATAGCTCTGCTCCGGGCTCGCCGCCGAGAGCGCCGAGCGCTGACGCGAACCACCGGCCGGTGTAAGGAGGATGTCCAGCAGATCGCCGTCGCTTCCGAGCGTCTGGGCCAGCAGGCTGCCCGGCTCGTCGGCCGTACCGGCCCGTACCACCACGGCTCCCGCGCCGTCGCCGAAGATCGGGGCGGTGATCTTGTCGTCGTGGTCCACGATGGTGGAGATGGCGTCGGCGCCGATGATCAGGCCGGTGCCGTAGACGCCGGAGGCCAGCATGCCCGCCCCGGCCGACAGCCCGTACACGAAGCCGGAACAGGCGGCGTTCAGGTCGAAGGCGGCGATCCCGGCGAGTCCCAGACGGGAGGCGACGGCCGGCGCGGTGGAGGGGAAGGTGTGGTCGGGCGTGCAGGTCGCCAGGATCAGGAAGTCGACGGGAGGGTTCCCGGCGGCGTCGAGCGCGCGCCGCCCCGCCTCCACCGCCAGGTCCGACGTGGCGCCCTCGGGGTCGACGAGATGACGCTGCTCGATTCCCGTCCGCTCCCTGATCCAGTCCGGGGTGACGCCGAGCCTCTCCGCCACCTCCTCGTTCTTCACGACGCGGGCGGGCAGGGACGCGCCGATTCCCGTGATGACGGCGGTCCTGGTGCCTGGGGCACTGTGCGTTACCGGGGACATGGGTCCTCCTTGAGTGCGCATGTGGTCGGCCCGGCGGGATTCCGTCGCTCTCCGAGGCCCGTTGCTTTCCTCATCGAACACCTGGTGCGAAACGGCCTGCGGCAGTTGTTCCGGCATTCGCGGAGCAGAACGGCCCCTCTGGACAACCGGCTCCGGGCCCCGGCTCACCGGTGGCCCGCGACGGTCGCCACCCGTGCGGCGGCCGGCTGGAAGGCGCGCACCAGGTGGAACACCTGGAAGCGGGAGCGGCCGAGCTGGTAGCTGGGGCGGGCCGTTCCGCTCAGCAGCAGATCGCGCACCATACGGCCGCACTCCGGCAGGCTCCGCCCGGTCAGCGCGGCGACGTCGGCGAGCTCGAAGTCGCCTTCCCCGCCGGCCCGTTCGCCGTCGCAGAGCCGGGCGAGCAGCGCCCTGCCGTCCGCCGACAGCCGGGCGACCCGGCGCCGCAACGCCTCCTGGAATCTGGCCCCCTCGTCGTCCCCCGACAGATGGACCAGCAGGCTCGCCAGGTCGTCCTCCAGGCACTGCCGCAGGGTCGCCAGGTCGTAGACGACCAGCCAGGAGGCGGCCGCCCGCAGCGCGGAGGGCAGACCGTCGAGCCTGCGGCATACGTCGGCGACCGCCGGCACGTCGTCCTGCGTCAGCGCGTACTCCGGTCTGGTGCGCCGCAGTTGGTCCAGGAAGAGCCGTACGGCCGGAATCCGCCCCAGCGAGTCGGGGGTGTACTCCCCGGCGCTGTCCGGAGCCTCCAACGGGCCCAGCAGGAAGGTGCGTTCACCGGCGACCCCGTACGGGCCCTCCGAGGTCACCAGGATCCGCAGCTCCGGGCAGTCGCGCAGCAGCCGGTCGATCCCGCCGGTGTCCGGGCGGTCGGTGAGCGCGCCGTCCACCACCAGGAGCGCGGGCCGGTCCGCGACGAGTTCGGCGAGCGCCGTGACATCGGCATGCCGGTCGGTCCCCTCGGTGGTCCCCGCGGCGGGGGTCCGAGCTCCCGGCGGACCGAACAGCGCGTCGGCGCATCCCGCGACCAGCGCGGCGAGACCGTCGGGACCGCTCTGCTGCCGGTACGCGACGGGCGGACCCGCGAAAGCCGCCCACAGCACGGGGAAACCGCTGCCGCTGTGCAGGCGGGCAGCCACCTCCAGCGCGAGCCGGGTCTTGCCCACTCCGCTCAGGCCCATCACATTGACCAGACGCTCGGTTCCGGAGGCGAGTTCGGCGGTGAGGGCGGCGGCCTCGGACTCCCGGCCCATCAGGGTGTCGAGCGCGGCCGGCGGCGCCGTGGGAGCGGCGTCGTAACCCGCCTTCAGTGCCCAGCCGTTCTGCCCCTGGCGGGCGGCGGCCTCAAGATCGGTGCGGGCTCGCGGGCCCAGCCGCAACCCGTCGGCGATCAGGCGTACGGTGGCGTGCCGCGGCCTGGTGGCCCTGCCCTGCTCCAGATCGCGGATGGCCCGCACACTGATGGTCGAGAGATCCGCCAACTCGCGCTGCGTCAGGCCGACCCGGTCGCGGTGCCCGCGTACCAGCCTGCCGAACAGACCGATGTCGTCGGCCGCTTCCCCGGCACTCTCCGCCTTGGCACTCACCGTCTTGGCGCTCATCGTCACCTTCAACACTCCTCGCGTCGGGACCTGGGTCCGGGCGACGGGTGTCCCCGCGCTGTTCCGCCCCCGGACTGGAACTCCCGACCCATCGTCCGAATCCGGCTATCGGCGCGGCATCGCCGGAACAACGGTGGGTGGCTCGCGCGCGGCGCGTGGGGCACGGGCGGAACCGACGGTGAAAGGATGACCGTCACTGGTGATAGCGGGGGGTTAAAGGCCGCGATAGTCCCGAGTTTCCAGCTCTCCCTAAGTTCGTGTCATCGAAGAGCGGAACCGAGGGAAGGAAACCCCGAGATGCGCGTCAACACAGTTCTCAAGAGCCTCGTGGTCACCGCCGTCATCGGCGGGACGGTCATGATCGGTGGCACGGCCGCCCACGCCGCCGAGGGCGGTGCCCCCCTCGCGACCGTCGCCCTGTCCGCGTCCCCCGCGTCCCCCGCGTCCGCCCCGTCGGACGGCGTCCAGGACGGGAACGACCCCTGGGACGTCCCGCCGGCGGGGAACGACCCGTGGGACGGAGACCCGAAGGCGAACAACCCCTGGGACAGCGCGCCCCACGCGAACAACCCCTGGGACAGCACGCCCAAGACGAACAACCCCTGGGACAGCACGCCCAAGACGAACAACCCCTGGGACAGCACGCCCAAGACGAACAACCCCTGGGACTGACCCGGAAGGGACCTCCGGACAGCCCGGCCGGTCGACGGACGCACCGTTCGGACAACGACCGATCAGCCACGACGGGCCGTACGTGGAACCGCCGCCCCGCCCGTCCCTACGGCAGCCGCGCGATGTCGCGCCGTACGATCTCCGCACCACCGTGGTCCATGATCTGTTCCCGCACCGCGAGTGCGCGGACGAAGAAGCCGCGAGCCTCCTCGTAACGCTCCTGGCCGGCCTTCAACTCGCCCAGATTGCGGAGCAGATGGCCCTCGCCGATCAGATCCCCGCTCGCGCGGACCATCGCCAGCACACCGGTCAGCGTCCGCTCCGCCTCGTCGTGTTCACCGCGCTGGAACAGCACTTGACCGACCCGCCGCAGCGCACGCGCCTCACCGCCGGTGTATCCAACCGACCGGTAGATTCCGAGCGCCTCCTCCAACTGGGCGTGTGCGGCGGCCGTATGACCACGTCTCATCCAGATGTGCGCGCTCTGCGTCAGTACGCTCGCCCTGCCGACGATGTCCCCGACCAGCCCGAAGTCGCGGATCGAGTGGTCGTAGAGCGCCAACGCCCGCTCGTCGTCGCCCGCCTGCCGTTCCAGAAGGGCCAGGTCCCGCCGGCACAGTGCCAGTCCGCCCCGGTCACCGAGTTCGTCGAAGATCGCCAGCGCCTGGTCCAGTGACTTCCGGGACTCATCGGGCCGGCCACTGCTGAGGTAGAGCGTGCCGAGCGAGCTGAGCAGTGCGGCGGTGCCGCGTCTGTTGCCGGATCTTCGAACCGCCGCGAGCGCGACCCGGTGCGTCGTCTCCCAGTGGTCCAGATAGCCACGAGCCTCGAAGAGCGTCACCAAGGTGGTCGCGAGATCCCAGCACAGTTCGTCCAGCCCTTCCTTCGCCGCGTGTTCCACCGCGTTGCACAGATTTTCCTGTTCCCTGTCCAGCCAGTCGAGCGGGTCGGCGAGCAGCTCCTCCACGTAGTCGGCCGGCGGTACCCACCGCGGGGCCGAACCGTGCAGCACGGTGTAGTCGCCGCCGTAGATCTTGCGGTGGGCGCGCTCCGCCAGCGCGAGCCAGCCGCCCAGCATCCGCTCCGTCGCGCTCTGCCGCACAGGCAGGCTGTCGGTGACGGCGAGCTGTTCACGCGCGTAGACCTTGATGATTTCATGGAAGCGGTAACGGAACTCACCGGTGCTCTCCACCGAGACGACATCGAGCATCTGCACGTCGACCAGGGGCTCCATCAGGTCCGACGGCTGCGCGCGGTGGTCGTCCATGAGCGCCCCCGCGAGCCAGCCCGGCAGCGTCGGCCCCTGCGCCAGACTGAGCAGGCGCAGCAAATGCCGGTCGGTGGGGTCGAGTCCGTCGAACGTGAGCGACAGGCTGGTCCGGATGGTCATCTCGCCGTAGGCCAGCTCGTCGAGCCGGTGGCGTTCGTTCGCCAGGCGGTTGACCATCGAGGCGAGTGACCAGTGCGGACGGGCGGCGAGCCGGGCGGCGACGATGCGCAGCGCCAGCGGCAGCCCGCCCACCGTACGGATCAGCGCCCGCGCGGCTTCCCGCTCGTCGGACACCCGGTCGGGGCCGAGGATCAGCCCCATCAGCTCCAGAGCCCGGGTCTCGTCCAGGATCTTCAGTTCGATACGGCGCGCACCGGGCAGGGCCGTCATCCGGGACCGACTGGTCACCAGCACCGCGCAGTTGTCGCTGCCGGGCAGCAGCGGGCGGACCTGGCTCTCGTCGTAGGCGTCGTCCAGCACGACCAGGACCCGGCGGGTGGCCATCAGAGTGCGGTACATCTCGGCGCGCTCGTCGAGAGAGGCGGGGATCACCGGGCCGGGAATGCCCAGTGCCCGCAGGAAACGGCCGAGCGCGTCGGCGGGCGCGACCGGTTCGGCTCCCGCGCCCCGCAGGTCGCAGTACAACTGGCCGTCGGGGAAGACTTGTCCGCTCAGCCGGTGTGCGATGTGGGTGGCGGTCGTGCTCTTGCCGATGCCGGGCTTGCCGATCATGACGACGACCCCGACCGCGCGCTGACCGGCGCCGCCGGTCAGCACGGCCTCGACCGTCTCGATCAGGGCCTTGTCACCGACGAAGTCCGCCGTGTCCGTGGGGAGTTGATGCGGCAGCTCGTCACGGTGCCCCAAGTCGGCGGCGACCGGTACGGGAGCGACCGGTTCGACGGCGTTCTGGGCCGAGGCGGGCGGCCCGGCGTGCAGCGCGCTGTCGCCGGCGAGGATGGCCGTCTCCAGCAGGCGCAGCTCCTCGCCGGGGAGCAGCCCCAACTCCTCGATCAGCAGATCGCGGCCCGCACGGTAGATGTCCAGCGCCTCGGCCTGCCGGCCGGACCGGTGCAGGGCGAGCATCAGCTGGCCGCGGAGCCGTTCCCGCAGCGGGTTCTCATGCAGCAACCGACCTAATTCGCCCACCAGTTGATGATGGCGGCCGAGTTCGAGCTCCAGCTGGATGTAGGTCTCGACGGCGTTCAGCCGGTCCTCGTCGAGCTGGAGCGCCTTGGCGCGCAACGCGTCGCTGGTGACACCGCCGAGGCACTGACCGCGCCAGAGCGCCACCGCCGCGCGCAGCAGCTCGGCCGCCTCCGCGATCCTCCCCTCCTTGACCAGCACCCTGGCCTCCGCCGTACGGCGGTTGAAGAGGCGCAGATCCAGCATCTCGTCGGCGGCGCGCAGCAGATATCCCGGCGGCCGGGTGGTGATCGGGGCGTCGATGCCCGCTTCCGCGAGTCCTTTGCGCAGTCGGGACACACAGATCTGCACCTGGGTGCGCGCGGTGTCGGGCGGCTCCTCGTCCCAGATCAGGTCGACGAGGTAGTCGGTGCTCACCACCCGGTTGGCATCCAGGAGCAGCGCCGCCAGGATCGCCTCCTGACGGCCGGGAGGTATCCGTACGGGACCGACGGGGCCACGCACCTCCAGCGGGCCGAGGATCAGGAAGGCAAGCTGTGCCGCGCTGGTCCGTTCCACTGCCGACGACTCGATCATGCGTCTCCAAGCTCGGACACATCTGCGACGTTTGGGCACAGTGTCAACGACCGTAAAACCGGTTGTCCATGGGGTGTGGATGGCTATCTTGGATATCCGTGTGTCTGGAAAGTAAATTCCGCGAACCAGGGCATGCCGGCCGCGGCCCGCCACGTGGCGTTTGAGCTGTGGATTTGTCAAGTCCCCGCGGTGTGCCGCGTGTTGACGGAACGTTGCGCAGCTGACGGTCGATCAGATGAGGATGCTACCGCCTGCTGTGCCCGCTGGGGCGGGTGGTGTCTGTGACTGTTTGCCCGATCCTGCGCGTGGCCGATGTCCTACGCCCGCGGGTGGCCAACGGAATCGCACTCCGTTCCGATTCCGTTCACAGTAATAGCGCGGTGATAGTCCCCAGTAGTGACACTCGAAGAAGGTGTCAGAGCGAACCACGCATCGCGGCACGGACGCCCCGGTGCGAGTGAGAGGAGTAGCCGTATGAGCGGCCTGTTTCCGAGGCGGTCGCCACAGAGTGCTGCCTCCATGGCGGCCGGAATCGATCATGTGCGGCTGTCCTACCACTACCGCGACACCGGGGACATCGACGCGTTCGGATCGCTGCTGCATGAGGACGTGCAGGTCAAGCGGCCGGACGCACCCTTCGGGCACGGCCGCGACGAGGTCATACGGCTGCACACACGGATGGCCGGAGGCAGGGAGCACCACCACATCTACAAGATCGTGGCCGACGGTGACTGTGTGGTGGTGACGGGGAGTTACACCGGGGCCGCCGACGGCGAGGGGGCGAACGGGGCCCACGCGGGGCCGCTGGAGTTCGCCGACGTCTTCACGCTCACCGACGACGGCATGCTGCTCGGCTACCGGCGGTTCTACTTCGTCGCACCGAGCTGAGGGGAATCGCCGAGGGGAATCATCGCGCCGCGGGGCCGGCCGGGCTGCTCTCGATCCACTCCTGGAGCTGGTCCGGCGTGACGGTCGGGTCGGCGATGAGTGAATTCAGCGCGTCCGAGGCGTGGACGGAGGTGCTCACGGCGGGGCAGCGCCCGCATGCCGCCCGGCCGGTCTGCTGCCACCACTGACAGCGCGCGCGCAAGTGGCAGCGGGGGAGCGGCTGTTCGTCGGAGGCGGGCAGGGTACGGATCTTGTCGACGAGCGTGCAGTCGTTGTTCAGGCGGTGGGCGCAAGTGCTGACGCAGTGCGAGGCGAAGCGCAGGACCCGGCTCGGCTCGATGCCGTCCGGGATCATCGGCAGCAGTTCCTTGGCCGGAGCCGGTGTCGCGAGGTAGGCCAGGGTGCCGTCCGACCGGGAGCGGACGCCGAGAACGACGGCCTCGGGCGCGAGCGCCTGTCCGCTGGGGCACCACGTGGTGGGTGCGGGTTCGGCAGCAGTTGCGACGTCGGGCGTGTTCTCGGTGTCCATGACTCTCCTCGGGGCGACGGTGTCAGCAGGCGGCGGTCGTGGCCGTGCCGGGCTTCGACTGGAGGGCGGGCCGGCCCACCGGGTCGCCGTTGAGGGCGACGGCCCCCTGGGCGGCCTCCAGAGCGACCGCCTGGGCCAGGTGCTCGTGGAGTTCGGCGGTGCTCGTGATGCGCTCGGCGGCGGCCGGCGCCGGGGCGGCCACCGCGGCGGTGGTGCCGACGGCCAGCAGCCCGGCGGTCAGGAGCGCCGCGGCGGCGGCCCGGTGAGTCTGGGGCAAAGGAGACATGAAGGGATCCCTTCGGGTGGACTGATGGAGCGCGTAGTGCGTTCCCGAAAGGACGCTAGGGGGATGAGGGCGGCGCGACCGGCAGTCGCGGTGCCGGGAAGGGCGGCGGTTTCCGGTCAATGTCGGGAGCGCCGCCGCACGCTCCCGACCAGCCGCTCATCGGGCCGGCGGTCGTCGAGTCACGCGGTTGCCGTTACGACCGTCACGCGTTTGCCGGTCGGGCGGTCGAGGTATGCGCGACCGGGGCCGAGTCACGTCCGGGGCGCTGTCGGGTGTGCCGCCCCGGCCGCCGCTTCCTCGCGCCCGGCGGCTTCTCAGCCCTGTCGGGCCGAACGGGACAGACGGATCGCCGAGACGAGGAAGAAGATCCCTCCGAGCGTGGCGTAGCCGGCGAGGTTGGTCAGCGAGGGGTCGTCCTGTGAGGCGCCTTGGATGAAGCTCGCGCCGGCCAGCACCGAGATGCCGCCGCTGGCGATCATGGCCCACTGGCCGCCCATCGGCCGGCGCGCGACGCCCACGAGGAGCTGGACCAGCCCGGAGAGGATCGCCCACGCGCCCCAGACGCGCAGCACGTCGGCGACGCCCGAGGTGCCGGCGACCGCGACGCCGACGGCGGCGAGCGAGCTGATGGCGATGTTGGCGTACAGGCCCTTGACCGACCCGCCGGCCCGCGACGACCTGGCATCGACGACGGCCGCGACCACGTCGAAGGCCGGATAGAGGAACAGCAGGACCTTGGCCCCGACGGTGAGGTCCGAGCCGGACATCAGCAGGAGCGCCGCCCACGCGGCGGCGAAGACGAAGCGGATGACGTACAGCCGGCGCAGGGCGGTCGTGGCGCCGACGTGCTCGGCGGAGGCGGTGGATGCCATGGGGTTCTCCAGTGAGTGTGAAAAAGAGAGAACGATCTCTCTTGTTCGTCGCAGCCTGGCACACCCCTTCCGTAAACACAAGAGTGAACGTTCTACCCGCTACAATGGGCGGCATGACACAGACGGACGTCGGCACAGGCCCCGGCAGGCGAGTCTCCGAGGCCCGGCAGCGGCTCCTGAAGACAGCCGGGCAGCTCTTCTACGCGGAGGGCATCCACACGGTGGGCGTCGACCGTCTGGTCGCCGAGTCGAAGGTCACCAACGCCACCTTCTACCGCCACTTCCGCAGCAAGGACGACCTCGCCGTCGCCTACATCGGAAGCGTCGACCAGGCGATCCGCGCCCAGATCGACTCGCTGACGGCCGCGGACGTGCCGACCGACGGCATCCTGCGGGGCATCGGTGCGTCACTGGTCGAGCAGATCCGCTCGCCCGGTTACCGCGGATGCGCCTTCCTCAACGCGGCGGCGGAATTCCCCGATCCCGACCACCCGGTCCACCGTGCCGTCGTGCAACACCGCGAGTGGTTCCTGCGGACGATCACCGGACTGTTCGCCAAGATCACGGACAAGTCCGCCGACCACGCCGGGCGCCACTTCGTCATGCTCCGCGACGGCGCGATGAGCGCCGGCTACCTCGGCGACCCCGTCCTGGCCGGCGAGACCTTGCAGCGCGGCATCGAAGGACTGCTGCGGATCCACAGCGCCCGCGCCCTCGACGAGCCCGCCGCCTCCGCACCCGGCCAGTCGCCCCCGGCGCCCACGCCGCCCACGACGGTCACCGACATCGACTGCTCACCGCCCGGCGCGTGACCGCGCTCCCGCCCGTATGAACGGCCTCCGCGTGCCGAGGTGGTCGGCTGCTCGGTCAGCTGATGCGGAAGCCCGCCCGGGTCAGGGAGCCTCGTGCGCCGGCAGCGTGACGTCGAGGTCGGCTGCGGGCAGAACCTTGGTCGAGTTGTGTTCGCGGACGATCCGCCAGCCGTCCGGCGTTCGGCGCCAGACCAGCGAGGTCGTGGTACGGATCCCCGTGATGACGGCTGGCATGGTGATCCGCGCGACGAACGTCAGGGTGGACGCGGCCAGATCGTGACCGGCGACGACGTGCGGGCCGTCATCGACGACATGATGCGCGGAAACCATCTCGCGAAAGCTGGGCTCCCAGATCGAGCCGTAGCCGACGGCTGTCGTCGCCACGCGCTGCTCGGGGTCGAAGTCGTCGTAGAGGCGTACGTCCGGAGAGCCGAAGTCGTAGAAGTCGCCGAAGGTGTGCCGAAAGTCGAACGGTGGGTCCCCCTCGTTGCGCTCCCAGCCGAACACCCACCGGCTGTGCAGGTCTGCGATCAGTTGTTCATCGCTCATGATTCGACGCTAAGGCCGCGGGCGGATTTCAGGGAGGGTCTGTCGCACCCAGGCACGCGAAAGCCTCGCCGCCGATGGTGTCGGAAGTGTTCTGCGAGGATGGTCGTATGACAGCGCGCAGCAGGAACCATGTGTCGGTTTCCGGCCGGGCCGGGGGGCCGGTGGTGATGCTGGCGCACGGGTTCGGGTGCGATCAGAACATGTGGCGGCTGGTGGTGCCGCTTCTCGAGCGCGACTTCACCGTGGTGCTGTTCGACCATGTGGGCGCAGGGCGTTCCGACCTGTCGGCGTGGAGCCAGGAGCGCTATTCCACCCTGGAGGGCTACACCGAGGACGTGCTGGAGATCTGCCGTGAGCTGGCGCTCGGCCCGGTGACGTTCGTGGGGCACTCGGTGAGCGCGATGATGGGCGTGCTGGCCGCGGCGCGGGAACCGGAGATGTTCGCCGGCCTGGTGCTCCTCGCCCCGTCGCCGCGTTTCGTCGACGACCCGGACGCCGGCTACCGCGGCGGATTCAGCGCCGAGGACATCGACGAACTCCTGGGATCCCTGGAGGCGAACTATCTGGGCTGGTCGGGCGCCATGGCCCCGGTGATCATGGGCAATCCCGGACGGCCGGAACTGGGCGAGGAACTGACCAACAGCTTCTGCCGCACCGATCCGGACATCGCCCGCGTCTTCGCCCGCGTGACGTTCTTGTCCGACAACCGCGAGGACCTCGCCCACGTCACCGTTCCCACCCTCGTCGCACAGTGCTCCAGCGACGCGATCGCGCCGCCGGAGGTCGGGGCCTTCGTCCAGTCGAGGATCGCGGGAAGCAGGCTGGTCACCCTGAACGCGACCGGCCACTGCCCCCAGCTCGCCGCCCCGGAGGAAACGGCTGCCGCGATCGCCGAGTTCGTCACGGCCCCGAGATGATGTGCGACAGGGGCGACGGCGAGAGCGGCGAACACCCGCTGGGCGAGGAACAGCCTCGTGACGACCGTGCGGCGTTCGCCACCCTGCTGGAGGACAGCGCCGAGGACCTGTACGAGCACGCGCCGTGCGGTTACCTCTCCACGCTGCTGGACGGCACGATCGTGAAGATCAATACGACTCTGCTCGACTGGCTCGGACACACCCGTGGCGACCTGGTGAGCCGCAGGACGTTCGCCGGCCTGCTGACCGTGGGCGGCCGCCTCTACCACGAGACCCACTTCGCCCCACTGCTGCGTATGCAGGGCGAGATCAGCGGCATCGCCCTGGAACTCAAGACGGCCGACGGCAGCCGTCTGCCCGTGCTCGTCACCTCCACGGTCAAGACCGGCAGCGACGGGCAGCCGCTGCTCATCCGCACCACCGTCTTCGACGCCCGCGACCGCCGCGCCTACGAAACCGAGCTGCTGCGCGCCCGGGCGCAGGCAGAGCGCGAACGCGAAGAACTCCAGCGCCTCAACGCCACCCTCCAGCAGACCCTGCTGCCTCCCGCACTGGTGAAAGTGCCCGGACTGGACGTGGCCGCGCACTACCACATCGCCTCCACCGACAAGGTCGGCGGCGACTTCTACGACCTCTTCCCCCTGGCCGACGGTACCTGGGGGCTGTTCCTGGGCGACGTGTGCGGCAAGGGCGCCGCCGCGGCCGCCGTCACCTCCCTGGCCCGCTACACCCTGCGCGCCGCCGCCGTCTACCAACCCGACCCGGCCGCCGTCCTGAGCAACCTCAACACCGTCCTCAACCACGAATACAACGGCCAGGACCCGCGGTTCTGCACCGTCATCTTCGGGCTGCTCACCCCCGCCGAACAGGGCGGCTTCCACATCACCCTGGCCAGCGGCGGCCATCCTCCGGCTCTGCTGATGCGCGCGGACGGGAGTACCCGGTACCTGCCCACCCCCGGCGGCCAGCTCATCGGCGTCCTGCCCGACGCCCACATCGCCACCACCACCCTCCACATCGAGGCGGGCGACACCCTGCTGCTTCACACCGACGGCCTCACCGAAGCCCGCTCGGCCTCGGACGGTGAGGACGACCGCTACGGCGACGAAGCACTCCTCGATTTCGCCCGGGCTCTCGCTCCCACCAGCCCCTCCGCCGCCGTCGCCGCCATCCGTGACCTGCTCGACTCCTTCGGCACCGGCGTGGACGACGACGCCGCCGTCCTCGCCATCGGCGTCCCCGGCCCCACCAGTGAAGAGCAGCTGTGACCTACCTCGCGATCCACACCCGGACCACTTCCGCCGGGCCTGTCCTGGAACTGACCGGAGAACTCGACCACATCAGCTGCTCACAGGTACGCGACCTTCTCCCCGGCCTGGTGCTTCAACGGGGCCAGCGGCTCGTCATCGATCTGACCGGCGTCACTTTCTGCGACTCCAGCGGCATCACCGCCCTGATCGCCGCCCGCAACCACGCGCTCGCCGCCCACGCAGGCATCGCCTTGGCAGCAGTTCCGCACCACATCCACCGTATTTTCACCATGGTGGGGCTGGACCAGGTCTTCGCCTCCTACCCCACCGCCCAGGCGGCCGAAGCAGCCTGGACACCCCCCGCGCCCCCTTCCTGATCCAGCCCGCCAGGATGTTGCGGATGGCTCTCGCGCGCCTGCGGGTGGACGGGGCCGGTATCCGACGGGCGGCGGGTTTCGCGAAGGCCTGGGACAGTGGGAGGCATGTGGCCGGGCGTCCCGGGTACCTGGCGGTCGGCCCGCTCGGGGCTGTTGTCCAGGGTTGGAGGGCCGATGGCCGTACGACACCGATTGTTCGCGCCATGGCGACCGGGTGGTCGGCACTTCGGACTCGCGCTCCGGGAGCGGGCGTGCCCGGAGACCCTGGGACGAGAACTCCGTAGTCGCCATTGACGAACATCCGCCGCACGGGCCGGGTGGGCTGCTGCACTCCGTCACCGGAGCATGCTCGCCCGCCTGGCGGGAGCGGTGGGGAACCCAACGCTCTCGTCGCGGGGTGGCGTAGTGATGAGGTGAGTCGATGCCCGGTCTGATCGGTACGTACGGCGAGGGCGGCCGCGTGATGCTGCCGCGCGGTGTCTACGGGCCTCAGGGGGACACGCTGCTGCTGCGAGAGGCTCTGGAGCGGGAGACGGTCGGTGCCGGGACGACGGTCCTGGACGTCGGTACGGGGTCCGGTTTCCTCGCCCTCGCCGCCGCGCGGCGGGGCGCACGAGTGACGGCCGTGGACCGGACCCGCCGGTCCGTGCTCGCCACCCGTCTGAACGCGGCGCTCGCCGGGCTGCGGGTCGAGGCCGTCCGAGGTGACCTCCTTGGCCCCGCCGTCGGCAGGCGGTTCGATCTCATCCTCAGCAATCCGCCCTATGTACCGGCGCCAGACGCCGTCCCGCCCCTGCGGGGCCCGGCCAGGGCGTGGGACGCGGGGCACGACGGGCGCCTGATCATCGACCGGTTGTGCGACGGGGCGGCGGGCCTGCTCCGCCCCGGCGGAGCGCTGCTCCTCGTTCACTCGGCGCTGTGCGGGGTGGCCGCGACCCTGGAGCGGCTGGAGCGCGCGGGGCTGCCGGCCGAGGTGACGGACCGCCGCTCCGTGCCCTTCGGTCCCGTACTGGCATCGCGGCGGCAGTGGCTGCTGGACCGCGGCCTGATCGCGCCCGGTGACGACAAGGAGAAGCTGGTGATCATCCGTGCCCAACGAGCCGAGTGACAGGCCCTGCCGCATCACCCCGACACGTGACGGGCCGCTCCTGGTCGAGGGACCGGTCGAAGTGACCCTGGAAGACGGGAGCACGGTGCGGTCGGACCGGTTCACCGTGGCCCTGTGCGCCTGCCGGCGCAGCCGGACCTACCCCTGGTGCGACACCAGCCACCGCCGCAGGGTCAGGGGCTCCGCCGCGCCCCGGGGCGATTCGGGCCAAGCGCGCGGTTCGAGTGCCGCGAGTGAGGAGTCCCTCGAGTGAAACCGGCGGAGCCGACCGACGTCCGGCTGAGCGAGCCCGTCCTGCCCACGGGCCGTGGAGAGCTCAGCGACGGGGCCCTCCGTGCGCTGCGGAGCCCCGAAGGGGAGAGTCTTCTGCCCTCGGGCCGCGCTGTGGATCAGGCCGATCCGTACGGCGAGGACCTGCACCTGGCGCTCTACCTCTGCTACGAACTGCACTACCGCGGATTTCAGGGCGTCGACCCCGCCTGGGAGTGGCATCCGGCACTGCTCGGGCTGCGGGCGGGTCTGGAACGCCGCTTCCTGGACACGCTGCGAACGGACACCGAAGACCGCCCGCACAGTGCCGACGAGGCGTTCGAGGGGATTCTGGCCGAGCCGGTGAACGGCACGGGGCTCACGTACTTCCTCCGGGACGAGGGGGAGCTGTGGCAACTGCGTGAGTACGCGGCCCAGCGTTCGCTGTACCACCTCAAGGAGGCCGATCCGCATGCCTGGGTGATCCCACGGCTGCGCGGCAGGGCCAAGGCGGCCATGGTCGCGGTCGAGTTCGACGAGTTCGGCGGCGGCCGGGCCGACCGCATGCACTCGCGGCTCTTCGCCGACCTGATGACCGACCTCGGACTGGACACGGCCTACGGCCGGTACCTGGACGCGTCGACCGGGGAGATGCTGGCCGTCGTCAACCTGATGTCCATGTTCGGGCTGCACCGGGCACTGCGCGGCGCCCTGGTCGGACACTTCGCCGCGGTCGAAGTCACCTCCTCGCCCGCCTCCCGCCGACTGGCCGAGGCCATGCGGCGGACGGACGCGGGAGCGGCGGCGGTGCACTTCTACGCCGAGCACGTGGAGGCGGACGCCGTCCACGAGCAGGTGGTGCGCCGCGATGTCGTCGGCGGGCTGCTGGAGGACGAGCCGTGGCTGGAGGCGGACGTCGCCTTCGGTGTCGCGGCCACCGATCTGCTGGACGCCCGTATCGGGGAGCGGACGCTCGCCGCCTGGCGCGCGGGCCGCACCAGCCTGCGCACACCGCTCTGACAGCTCGCCGGCGCAGCTGCCCAACAGCTTGCGGGGGAGCGCGACGCCGCAGGGCCGATGGCCGGTCGGGGCGGTCGTGCGTCTGCCGGGCACCGCTCACCGAGGAGGGCCGGGGCCTGTCCCCGATGAGCGGCGTCCTGGCGGGATACCGCCCAGCGTCAGCTGACGGCCGGACGGCCCGGTCTCACTTCAGATGCCGGGCGAAGAACCGGTTCCCGTCGTCCACCTCGAACCACGGTGTGCCGGTGTGCCCGCCCAGATTGGCGTGCAGGGTCTTCTCCTTGGTGCCGAAGGCGTCGAAGAGGTCCAGGGCGCGTTGCCGGGGGTTCCCCTCGTCGTCCCACTGAAGCAGGAGCAGCAGCGGAATGGTGACCTGTCGGGCCTCCTCGCGCTGGGCGCGGGGCACGTAACCCCCGGCGAAGAAACCGGCGGCCGAGATACGCGGTTCGGCCGCCGCCAGCCGAATGCCGACGGCGGTCCACCCCGAGTACCCGACCGGGCCGCCGATCTCGGGCAGTGCGAGGAGGGCGTCCAGGGTGGTCCGCCATTCCGGGACCGCCTTCTCGACCAGCGGGCCGACGACGGACTCGAAGATCTCATCGACCGGCTCGCCGGCCCGCATCGCCCGGCGGAGGTCGGCGCGCACCTGCTCGTCGGCGGCGGAACGGGGCCGGTCGCCGCACCCGGCGGTGTCGATGGTGGCCACGGCGTAGCCGTACGCGGCGGAGCACCGGGCACGGGCCACCAGCCGGGGTTCCCGCCTGGGCAGGCCGTTGTTGTGGGCCATCAGGACCAGCGGGACCGGTGCGGCGGAGTCGGGCGTCCACAGGGTGCCAGGGGTCTCGCCGAGGGTGAATTCGCGTTCGAGGACACCGTCGTCGAGACGCTGTTCGGAAGTGAATCGCATGGTCGTGCCTTTCGGGAGTGCGCTTGAACGGCGCTCCCGGACGACCTATCGCCCGACCGTGACCCCGGAGGGGAGCACCCATGTCGATACTGCGTTCACGGGTACCACCTCCTCGTTCTGTCGCACGGCCGCCGAAAAAGTAGCAGTGGTCGCCGTGGTCCGCCAACGGGTTTCTTCACGGACTCCTTCCGTACCGGGCGATCGGGGCGACGCTCGTCAGACCCGGCCGCCATGCGCGTCGGCCGATGACGAACGCCGCGGTACGGGACGGATGGTCTGGGTACCCGAGGTCTGCCAGTCGATGTCGCTGTGAAAGGGAGTGGACCAATGGACCCATCTCACCCGAAGACGTCCGATTCCCGGGAGCCGGTGGGCGATCTGGTGAAGCAGGCGTCGGAACAGATTTCCAGGCTGCTGCGCGAGGAACTGGCGCTGGCGCAGGCGGAGATGAAGGAGAAGGGCAAGCGGTTCGGGCGGGGCGGTGGACTGTTCGGCGGAGCCGGCCTGATCACGGTCATCGCCCTCCAGGCGCTGGTCGCCACCGCGGTGATCGCCCTTGCCCTCGTGTGGCCGCTGTGGCTGTCGGCGCTGGTGATCACCGCCGTGCTGTTCGCCCTCGCGGGCGTCCTCGCGGCACTGGGCAAGAAGGAAGTCGCCGAGGCCGGCCCCGCGGCTCCCCGGAAAGCCATGGACGGGGTCAAGGCGGATATCGCCCAGATCAAGGAGAGTGCACACCGATGACCGAGAAACCGAACAACGGTACGGACGCGCCCACCCCCGAGGAGCTGCGTGAGCGCGTCGAAGGAACGCGGGAGGAACTCGGACAGACGGTCGAGGAGCTGGCCGCGAAGGTCGACGTGAAGGCGCAGGCCCTGGAGAAGGGCACCAACCTGCTGCGGTCGGCGCGGGACAAGACCCCGGAGCCCGTACGCGAGAAGGCGGCGCAAGCAGCGACCGCGGCCCAGCAGAACCGTGGCCTGGTGTTCGCCGGCGTTGCCGCGCTGGCCCTGGCGTTCTTCCTGACGCGTAAGGCAGGAGGCGGGCGCTGAGAGTCGCCTGTCAGGTCAGGAGATATACGGCGTACGCCACGAAGAACCCGGCACACAGCAATGTGACGGTGGCGATGGCTATGAGTGGGCCCATGGCCCAGCCGGGCTCGGGCTTGACCCGCGGGCCGAGCTCCGAGCCGGTACTGGACTCGCCGGGCGGTGTCTCCCCGGGAGGCACTGATCCTCCTGCCTCGAGGCCCGTCGTCACGCGCGGATCCGGATCGGCGCCGTTGTCACTCATACTGGGCAATTACCCACTATTCATCCTCTTAATGGATAAAAGTGGCAGTGCTTCCTCCGGGAACGGTCCACTGGTGGGACGGTACGTGCCACGGACGGGCGCGGCGCGCGCGGACGGGTCAGAGGTTGGTGAGGAGTCCGACGCGGAGTTTGGCCAGGATGTGGGTCAGGAGGCGGGAGATGTGCATCTGTGAGAAGCCGAGTTCGGTGGCGATCTGAACCTGGGTCATCTCCTGGCCGAAGCGCATTTCGATGATGTGCCGCTCCCGCTCGTCGAGCCGGTCCAGCAGCGGGGCGAGCGCGTGGAGGTTCTCCACCAGTTCCATGCCGGGGTCGCGTTCACCGAGGGTCCGGGCGTGGGTGATGTCGTCCGAGGTGCTGCCGTCGTCGCCCGCGGGGGTGTCGAGGGACCCGGCGGTGTAACCGGCGGCGGCGACGAGGCCTTCGGTGACCTCGTCCTCGGACAGATCGAGGTGACAGGAGAGGTCGGTGACGGTGGGTGTCCGGTCGAGCTCCTGGCCCAGTTCCTCCTTCGCCGTCTTGATGTCGCCGCTCAGCTCCTGAAGGCGGCGCGGGACGTGGACCGACCAGCTGGTGTCACGGAAGAATCTTTTGATCTCCCCCACGACGTAGGGGACGGCGAAGGTGGCGAACTCGACCTCGCGGGCGGGGTCGAAGCGGTCGATCGCCTTGATCAGTCCGACGGTGCCGACCTGCAGGACGTCTTCCATCTCGCCGTTGCCCCGGTTGCGGAAGCGGCGAGCCGCGTACCGGACCAGGGTCACGTTCATCTCGATCAGTGTGTTCCGGGCGTACTGGTGCTCCCGCGTGCCCTCCTCCAGCTCCTGGAGCCGTATGAAGAACACCTTCGACAACGCGCGGGCGTCCTTCGGCGCGACTTTCCCCGTGTCCTCGATCCACGGCAGGCCGCCCACCACCGCTCCGTTCGTCGACGCATCCGAAGGCGCGTGCGCGAGCTGCGTGACCGACATGGGGACGACCCTTCAACGGGAGATGACGACAGGTAGCAATGCGCCTGCCCCCACCGCCCTTCCCCACACGCGAAGTTACGGAGAACCGCCCCGGACGGACGGTGGCCCGGGCCTCGGCGCGGCCTGTGCGTGAGTGGACATGGAGGACACCAAGATCGGGCACAGGAGAAGCACGACCCGGCCAGGGCGACGGCGGAGGCCGGCCGGGCCCGTTTCAGGAAAGTGAGGCATTCGGTGGCACGCGCTGCGCTGTTCGACGTGGACGGAACTCTGGCCGATACGAACTACCTGCATGTCACGAGCTGGTGGCAGGCATTCCGTGGTGCGGGCCACGACGTGGCGATGTCCGACATCCACCGGGCGGTCGGGCTCGGCTCGGGAGACCTCGTAGCCCATCTGCTCGGCGACGACCGGAACCATGACCGGGACGATGAGATCAGCGCCGCGCACAGCACGCTTTACGGCACGTACTTCGGTCGGCTGACGGCCTTCGACTCCGCCGCCGATCTGCTGCGGGTCCTGGCCGGCCAGGGCTGGACGAACGTCCTCGCCTCGTCCGCGACCGGACCGGAACTCGACGCCCTGCGCCGCGCGATCGACGCGGACGATGTCATCGCGGGAACGGCGAGTTCGGATGACGTAAAGCGGTCCAAACCGGCACCCGACCCCGTGCGTGCCGCACTGGACCTCGCCGGGGTGCCCGCAGAGCGCGCGGTCTTCGTCGGAGACGCGGTCTGGGACATGGAAGCGGCATCGAGAGCGGGCGTACGGAGCATCGCGGTCCTGTCCGGCGGCATTCCGCGCGACGCGCTCGAAGCCGCCGGGGCGGATGAGGTGTACGAGAACGTCGGTGACCTCCTGGCCCGGCTCGACAACAGCCTCTTCGCGCGCCTGGACTGAGCTGCGCCGACGGCACGCGACGCGCCGGGCGGCCGGGCGGCCGGTATGAGCGATCGTGTCCGCAGGTCGCCGCTGACCGGGGTGGCGGCCACCACCCCGGTCAGCGGCCCCGCTCCGGCCCGTGGCTCACCGGAGCGGCGACCGGTGTGCGGTCAGGGAAGAAGCGGGAAGAGGACGAGCGTCAGCGGTGCCGACACGGAGGACGAGGCGTAGCAACTCGTCCCCGCGAAGGACGCGGTGTAGCTCGTCGCGGTGATCACCGTGCTGGAAACCGGCACCATCGGCGGGGCCAGTGTCGCAACGCCGCCGGCGTTGGTGAGCGCGGTCCCGAGGACGATGGGCCCGAGCGTCGTGTTCGCCCTGAAGGTGATCAGTTGTCCCGCGAGCGGAGCGGCGCTTGAGGTGACCTTGAGCGTGGCGCTCATCGACGGGATGACGAACGTGCCGTTCGCCCGCAGACGAATCTGCGCCGCCGCCGCCGTCAGCGTCGTGGGAACGGCGCTCACGGTCAGGTTCGCCGTCGCGGCGGAGGGACTGTGGCAGGTACCTCCGTTGTAGACGGCGGTCACCGTGCCGCCGGTGCCGGCATTGGTGGTGACGCAGGCCTTGCCGCTCGCGTTGAGCGCGACGGTCTGGCTGAAGCCGCCGGGGGCGGTGAAGGTGACCGTTCCGGTGGGTGTGCCGCTGCCCGGCGCGATGGTCGTGACCGTGGCGCAGAACGTCACCGGCTGACCGCAGGACGCGGGGTTGGGGGTGACGGTGAGCGAGGTCGCGGTCTGGGCGTTGTTCACGGTCACGCCCGTTGTGCCCGTCGCCGGGGTGAAGCATCCGTCGCCGTTGTAGACGGCTGTGACGGTGCCGGTGGTGAGGCTGTTGGTGGTGACGCAGGCTGTGCCACCGGCGTTCAGCGGCACTGTCTGGTTCAGTCCGCCGGGGCCGGTGAAGGTGACCGTTCCGGTGGGGGTGCCGCTGCCGGGTGGCACTGCTGTGACGGTGGCGCACACCGTTACGGTCTGGCCGCATACCGAGGGGTTGGGGTTGACCGATACCGAGACCGTGCTCGATGCGGGGTTGACGGTTACCGGTGCGGTGCCGGTCGATGCGGTGAAGCATCCGCTGCCGTTGTAGACGGCGGTGACGGTGCCGGTGGTGAGGTTGTTGGTGGTGACGCAGGCTGTGCCGCCGGCGTTCAGTGGCACTGTCTGGTTGAGTCCGGCTCCGGTGAAGGTGACCGTTCCGGTGGGTGTGCCGCTGCCGGGCGGCACTGCCGTGACGGTGGCGCACACCGTTACGGTCTGGCCGCATACGGAGGGGTTGGGGTTGACCGTGACGGTGGTGGTGCTGGCCACTTGATTGACGGTTACCGGTGCGGTGCCGGTCGATGCGGTGAAGCATCCGCTGCCGTTGTAGACGGCGGTGACGGTGCCGGTGGTGAGGTTGCTGGTGGTGACGCAGGCTGTGCCGCCGGCGTTCAGCGGCACTGTCTGGTTGAGTCCGCCGGGGCCGGTGAAGGTGACTGTTCCGGTGGGGGTGCCGCTGCCGGGAGCGACCGCCGTGACGGTGGCGCAGACGGTCACGGACTGGCCGCATACGGAGGGGTTGGGGTTGACCGTGACGGTGGTGGTGCTTGCTGCCTGGTTGACCGTCACGTTGACGGTCCCGGTCGCGCTCGTGAAGCAGGAGTCGCCGTTGTAGGTGGCCGAGTACGTGCCGGTGGTGAGGCTGGTGGTGGACAGGCAAGCTTCGCCGCTTGCGTCCAGTGCCAGTGTCACGTTGAGTCCGCCGGGGCCGGTGAAGGTGACCGTTCCGGTGGGGGTGCCGCTACCGGGGGCTACTGCCGTGACGGTGGCGCACACCGTTACGGTCTGGCCGCATACCGAGGGGTTCGGGCTCACCGATACCGAGACCGTGCTCGACGCGGGGTTGACGGTTACCGGTGCGGTGCCGGTCGATGCGGTGAAGCATCCGTCGCCGTTGTAGACGGCGGTGACGGTGCCGGTGGTGAGGTTGCTGGTGGTGACGCAGGCCTCGCCGCCGGCGTCCAGGGGCACCGTTTCGTTGAGCCCGGCTCCGGTGAAAGTGATTGTCCCGGTGGGTGTGCCGCTGCCGGGTGGCACTGCTGTGACGGTGGCGCAGACGGTCACGGTCTGGCCGCATACGGAGGGGTTGGGGTTGACCGTGACGGTGGTGGTGCTTGCTGCCTGGTTGACCGTCACCACTGCGGTGCCCGTCGACGGGGAGAGGCATCCGTCGCCGTTGTAGACGGCGGTGACGGTGCCGGTGGTGAGGTTGCTGGTGGTGACGCAGGCCTCGCCGCCGGCGTCCAGGGGCACCGTTTCGTTCAGCCCGGCTCCGGTGAAGGTGACTGTCCCGGTGGGTGTGCCGCTGCCGGGTGGCACTGCTGTCACGGTGGCGCAGACGGTCACGGTCTGGCCGCATACGGAGGGGTTGGGGTCCACCGTGACGGTGGTGGTGCTGGCCGCCTGGTTGACCGTCACGTCGAAGGTCCCGGTCGAACCGGCGAAGCACGTATCGCCGTTGTAGATGACGGTGACCGTGCCGGTCTCCAGCGCCGTCGTCGTGACGCACGCCTCGCCGCCGGCGTCCAGGGGTACGGTCTGGTTGAGTCCGCCGGGGGCGGTGAAGGTGACGGTTCCGGTGGGGGTGCCGCTGCCGGGTGCCACCGCCGTAACCGTGGCGCAGACGGTCACGATCTCGCCGCATACCGAGGGGTCGGGATCCACCGACACGGCTGTGGTGCTGGCCGCCTGGTTGACCGTCACGTCGAAGAGGCCGGCCGACCCCGTGAAGCAGGAGTCGCCGTTGTAGGTCGCCGAGTACGTGCCGGTGGTGAGGCTGGTGGTGGTCAGGCAGGCCTCGCCGCTTGCGTCCAGTGCCAGCGTCACGTTCAGTCCACCGGGGCCGGTGAAGGTGACCGTTCCGGTCGGGGTGCCGCTGCCGGGTGCGACTGCTGTGACGGTGGCGCACACCGTCACGGTCTCGCCGCATACCGAGGGGCTCGGGTCGACCGACACCGAGACCGTGCTCGACGCCTGGTTGACCGTCACATCCAGCGAGCCGGTCGACGGCAGGAAACAGTCGTCACCCTGATAGGAGGCGGTGACCGTACCGGTGATGAGTGTGCTGGTGGTCAGGCATGCTGTGCCGCCGGCGTCCAGCGCGGCGACCTGAGTGCTGCCGTCGGGCAGCAGGAAGGTGATTGTCCCGGTGGGGGTGCCGCTGCCGGGTGCGACTGCTGTGACGGTGGCGCACACCGTCACGGTCTCGCCGCATACCGAGGGGCTCGGGTCGACCGACACCGAGAC
>NZ_JBHXDC010000034.1:25031-25256 GCF_042725135.1 Streptomyces sp. NPDC060366
CGTGCTCGACGCCTGGTTGACCGTCACCACCGCGGTGCCCGTCGACGGCAAGAAGCAGGTGTCACCCGTGTAGGTGACGGTGACCGTGCCGGTCTCCAACGTGGTCGTGGTGACGCATGCCGTGCCGCCGGCGTCCAGGGGTACGGTCTGGTTGAGTCCGCCGGGGGCGGTGAAGGTGACGGTTCCGGTGGGAGTACCGCTGCCGGGTGCCACTGCCGTGACGGT
>NZ_JBHXDC010000034.1:25356-44679 GCF_042725135.1 Streptomyces sp. NPDC060366
ACGCAGGCCTCGCCGCCCGCGTCGAGGGGTACGGTCTCGTTCAGCCCGGCTCCGGTGAAGGTGACCGTTCCGGTGGGGGTGCCGCTGCCGGGTGGCACTGCTGTGACGGTGGCGCAGACGGTCACGGTCTGGCCGCATACGGAGGGGTCGGGGTTGACCGACACGGTGGTGGTGCTGGCCGCCTGGTTGACCGTCACGTCGAAGGTCCCGGTCGCGCTCGCGTAGCACTCGTCGCCGCCGTAGGCGACGGTGACCGTGCCCGTCTCCAGCACGGTCGTGGTCACGCACGCCTCGCCGCCCGCGTCCAGGGGAACGGTCTCGTTGAGTCCGCCGGGGCCGGTGAAGGTCACCGAGCCCGACGGGTTGCCGACGCCCGAGGCGACCGGGGCGACGGTGGCACAGAGCGTCACCGTCTCGCCGCACACCGACGGGTCGGGGTCCACCGAGACGGCGACCGAGACGGGCGCCTGGTTGACGACGTGAAGGGTCAGGGGGGAGTTCGACCCGTCGAAGTTCGCGTCGCCGGTGTAGAAGGCGGCTGCCTGGTGGAAGCCGACGTCCAGGTTGCTGAGGCTGACCTGCGCCTGGCCGGTCATGTCCACGGGGGCGGTCAGCACCGGACCGTCGTCGCTGATGATGAAGGACACGAGCCCGGTGGGGGTTCCCGCGCCCGGCGGAACCGGGGTCACCTGGGCGGTGAAGGTCACCGTCTCGCCGCACACCGAGGGTTCGGGGTCGAAGGCCAGCGTGGTGGTGGTCTCCCCGAGGTTGACCTCTTGGGTGTCCGCG
Source organism: Streptomyces sp. NPDC060366 (assembly GCF_042725135.1). Lineage (NCBI taxonomy): Bacteria > Bacillati > Actinomycetota > Actinomycetes > Kitasatosporales > Streptomycetaceae > Streptomyces > Streptomyces sp. NPDC060366. The sequence continues at coordinate 26,146 of NZ_JBHXDC010000034.1, forward strand.
CCCGTGGACGGGTCGTACTCGGAGTCGCCCGAGTAGTTGGCCTCCACTCCGTGGAGACCGACCTCCAGATCGCTGGTTGTGTACTGTGCCTGGCCGCTCAGGTCGAGCGGCACCGTCGCGACGGACGCGCCGTCGACGACGAACTCGACGCTGCCGGTCAGGGTGGGGCCGCCGGAGAGATCCGGCTGGACGGTGGCGGTGAAGGTGACCGGCTGGCCGAATACGGATGGATCCGGTGCCGAGGTCACGGCGGTGTTCGAACTGGCCATGGTATGGCTCCCTTTCGGATGACCCACGAAAGCAGTGATCGCCTTCGCCCGTTCGGCGTGGGGCCGGAGCGCGGAACGTACGCGAACACGCTGGTGCGGCGTTCCGGTAAGAGCCCTTATCCACACGGAGTTGGGGCACATCACCTGCTGGTATCAGCAGTAGGCATTCCGATCGGGGTTGTGGGCTAGATGGGCGAACGAAATATCACCCCTTCAGGTCGGCGCACTCAGGCGCGCGAGAGGCGGTAAACCCGGATCGCGCGGCGCCTTGGGCGCGCCCTTGTCGCCGTACTGCTCCCCCGGGAAGGGAAACGCTTCCTTTTCCGCTGTCGTCCCGGGCGCACAACTGGGCGGGTTCGGGGCGCACTTGCGCTCCCAGGGGCCGCTCCGGCGGACTCATGGGCGGAAAGGAGACGACTTCACGCTGCGGCGAACCGCGGTATTTCTGCGAGGTATCCGTGATTTCGGGGAGGGACATGGCATGCCGCAGCCCCTCGGCACACCGGCTGTCCGGTGTGCCGAGGGGCTGCTGGTGGAACGCCGCTGCTTCCGGCGGTCCGCCGGGGTAGGGGCGGGGCGGGGGTGCCTACCGGGCGCGCGCCGTGTCCCCGGTGCGGTGGCGCGGGCCTACCGGCGGACTGCCGTGATGGAGCCGCGCCCGCCCGCCCTCCTGTTGGCGTCGTCGGCCTCCCGCCGCGTGAGGTAGTCGCGCGTGACCCCGTTGGGGAGGGCCAGCCGGTAGACAATCGTGGACCGGTCGGTGCGCCCGCAGTTGCATGCCATGGTCTTCCTCCTTCTGTGCGGCCGGCTCCGGCGGCCGGTCAAAGGGGAAGGGCCGGGGGGGAATTGCAGGTCAGGACCGGGGCCCCGGCTCGTTCCCTTTCCTTTTATCCCCGGGGCGCCGCACCTCGACACTCGTCGCCACATAGTCATATTTACATGAGGCGGCGAGGCTGAGGAATCCCCCGACGCGGCTGTCAGTCAAGCCAGTTGGCGGCCAGTCCGGTGAGGTAGGAAAGGGTGAGCGCCGTGGCGCCCGCCTGGAACCACGTTTCCTCACCGGCCCAGTGGGCGAGCGAGGTGACGGCGCCCGCGACCCAGATACTGACGCACCATCCGCAGGTGACCAGATACGCCGGATGGGAGTCTTCGCCGAAACGGTCGGCGACCCGGGAGCGGAATCCCGCGGCGAGGACGTCCTTGGTAATGAATCGTGTGACGCGACAGACCGTGCCGAGCGACAGGAGAAAGACCAGCGCACTCATGGAATTCATCGTAGGGTTTCCGCTCCCCGCCCCTCTCGCGTTTCCCCGAATCGGGCAGGAGGGCCGAAACGGCGGGACATACGGGAAAGCGCCGGCGTGCGCCGCAGGCGGTTGAGCCACAGGGTGCGCCCCCGCCGCCGGACACGACCTGGCACTCAGAACGCGGCCCGTGCGGCGGCCCAAGGGCTGGGCGCGCCGGCCGTACGTCACCGCTCATAGCGGTGGTTGACGGTCGGCGTGGGCCTCGGCGCCCGGCGCGGGGTCGGTGTGGCGCGCGTTGCCGCAGAGCGTAGACGCGGCGCACAGGTCCGCTTTCGACCGGATGGGAACGCCGTTGGAGCGCAGCACCTTCCGGACGTCGAGGATCAGCGGGAAGACCTCCTGGTTCCAGTCCGAGCCCTGTTCGTCCCAGGCCCGCTGCTCCGACTCCACCGCCATCCGGTCCTCCGCGAACACCCGCTCGGTGAAGCGCCGGATCAACGGCCAGGCGAGGCGGAGCGCACCGGGGGCGGACGGCTTCCGGATCATGAGCAGACCGTAGACGTGATTCGTGCGCTGCTCGGCATCCTCCGGTACGTATGCCACCCACAGTGAGAACGCCGGGAGTTCGGACTTCTCGGGGAGCGCCTGAAGGGTCTGGTACGGGTACTCCGTACGTACGGTGATGACGTCCGGCGACTTGCCGCCGCCGATGCCTTCGGCGGAGAGCAGCCCCGCACCGCGGTCCTTCCTTCCGCCCGCGGGAGTGAACAGGTACCGGGCTTCCACGGAGTGCGGACCGGTGTCGTAGCCGAGCAGTTCCGGCTGGATCCGGCCGAGGACGCCCCTGTGCAGGAACTGGTGGTTCATGTCGAGCAGGTTCTCGTGCATGAACGAGTAGTGGCAGTGCACCTTGCGCGAGAAGGTCATGGTCCGGTGCTTGGCCGAAGCGTAGGCGGGCAGTTCGGGAAGCGGTGTGTCGGCGGCCTTCTCCGGGTCACCGGGGAACACGAAGACCAGTCCGTACGTTTCGCGGACCGGGTAGGCGCGCACGCCGCGCGGCGGCCGGTCCACGCCCTTGGGCAGATACGGGATCTGCGAGATCCGGCCGTTTCCCCGGTAGGCCCAGGCGTGGTAACAGCACCGCAGGGACTCACCTTCCACGACACCCATGCTCAGCGGTACCTGGCGGTGAGCACACCGGTCCTCCAGGGCGTAGACGGTGCCGCTCCCACCGCGGAACAGAGCGATCCGCTCACCCGCGAACCTGGCGGCGAAGGTGCTGTTCTTCCGTACGCTCCCGGATACGGCGACCGGATACCAGAAGTCGGGATTGATCCCGGTACGGCGAAGGTCGGCCACAGCGGGGGAGGGGGAGGGCACGACGTGTCGCTCGTTCGCCGTTCCGGGCCTGTCGGCCCCGTCCTGCGCGGACTGCGTCTCGGTCATACGATTCTCCCTCGCCCGCAGGTCGTTCCAGTGGTGGGCCCTGCTCCGGACCGCGACACGATCGCGGACAACGCGGGACCGGCGATCTCGGGCAGCCTGTCCCATACAAAGGCCATCCAGCGGGAACGGCACCTTTTGCGCATCCGGTGGAGTCGCGGGGGAGGGCAGGGGGAGGGGCCGCAGAGCCGAAGACAGCCGCGTAGTTACTCGACCTCGTCGTACCGGCCCAGGAAGCGGAAGCTCTGCCCCTTCGCCTGGAACAGGAAGTACAACGGCGTCTCCTGCTCCAGGGCGTTGGTGCCGTCCGTGGTGAAGCGGAGAGTCTTGGCGATTCCCTCGTATCCCTCGTACTCGGCGTCGAACAGGCGCTGAGCCACGGCGACCGGTTCGATGTCGGCCGCTCCGCCCAGATTCTTGAGGGTGCGAGCGACCAGTCCGACGCTGTCGTACGCCTCCGGGGACCAGCGTCCGGGTGCGGTGCCGTACCTCTTGCGGTAGGCGGTCCTGAACGTGCGGGACACGCCGGCAGGGTCGGTGAAGGGGGCGGCGAACACCCACTCCTGACCCGCGCTTCCGGCCTTCTGGAGGAAGGCTGGACTCATGATGCGCCAGGTGCCGAGCCGCGGTCCGGTGAAGCGCGCCTCGGCGAGTGCGCGGGCGCAGCGCGCGGCGCGTTCAGGTGCTGTGCCGCTGAAGACGACGGCCTGTGCCTTCGCCGCGAGGGCGTCGCGCACGGCGGGAGCGAAGTCGTCGCTGTCGGCGGCGACAGTATGGACACTTGTCTCGCCCCCGCTGTGCGACGCCAGCGAGAGCGAGTTGACGAGGACCGAGCCGGCCCGACCCGCCGCCAGGTCGTCGATGACAGCGGTGCGGTCGGTCCGTTGCCCGGAGTAGTACGACACCAGTGGCACGGCCAGGGACGATTCGGGGCCCCGGGTGACCCGCAGCGTCGTCAGGTTCAGGTCGGCCCCCATGAACTCCTCGCCGTCCGAGGAGATCAGCACCATCGCCGTGCGGGCCTCCTGGTAGACCGGGGCTGCGGCGAGCGCCGCCGCCGGCGTGCCGAGGCCGAGGACCGCGCTCACCCCGGCGTCGGTGAAGCGCCGGGCCGCCTCCTCGGCGCGGGCCGGGACACCCTGGTCGTCAACGGTGTCGAGGGCGAGGCGGAAGGTGATCCCCGCGCGCTTGTTGTGCTGTTCCACGGCGAGCCGCGCCGCACGCTCCTGCGCCACACCGTTCACCTTGTCCGAGCCGCTCAGGTCGGCCTGGAAGCCGAGGGTGTGCACGGGAAGGTCGCCGCCCGAGCCCTCCGAGTCGCCGGTGCTCCCTCGTCCGGCCGTCAGATAGGCGGTGACTCCGCCGCCGACGGCGACCACGGAAGCCGCCGCGCCCCCCATCAGCAGGGCACGCCGCCGTGTCGGTGGGCGGGCGTCCCGGGGCCCGGCGGACGGCGAGTGTGCGGTGGCGGTCGGGCTGTCGTCGTCGCCCTGGGGTTGCCGTGGGGCTCGGTGGGGTGTGGGCACGTCCAGCGCCCGCGCGGAGCGTTCGGCGATCACGCGCAGGACGGCCGACGGCAGCCACCCCTCGTCCCGGCCGCCGGCGATGTTCCGCGCGAGCGGGACGCGCGGGTCGTCGAGCGTGGCCGCGACGTCCCTGACCGTCGGGCGCTCGGCCGGGTCCTTGGCCAGGCATCCCCGGATCAGTGCCAGGAGCTCGCCGGGCACTTCCGCCAGGTCGGGCTCCTCGTGCACGGTACGGAAGAGGACACCCGCGGCGTTCCCGGCGCCGAACGGGCGCCGGCCGGAGGACGCGTACGCCAGGACGCACCCCAGCGAGAAGACGTCGCCGGGCGGGCCGACCTCCCCCGCGCGGGCCTGTGCCTGTTCCGGAGCGAGGAAGCCGGGCGTTCCGACGACGGCGTCGGGTGCGGTGAGCGCGGTGGCGCCCCCGGCGTAGGCGATGCCGAAGTCGATGAGGCGGGGGCCGTCGAGGGCGAGGAGTACGTTGCCCGGTTTCACGTCGCGGTGCACAAGTCCCGCGTCGTGTACGGCGGTCAGTGCCTCGGCCAGCCGGGATCCCAGGGCCCGTACGGCGGCCGGCGGCAGCGCCCCGAAGCCGTCGACGGCCTCGGCCAGCGAGGGGCCGGGTACGAACTCCGTGGCCAGCCAGGGCTCCCGGGCCTCCGCGTCGGCGGCCAGGACCGGCACGAGCCAGCGCCCGTTCAGACCGCGGACCGCGGTCACCTCGCGCCGGAACCGGGTGCGGAAGGAAGGATCCGCCGCGTGCTGCGCGTGGATCGTCTTGAGCGCGACGAGTACCCCGCCCGCCGTACGGGCGAGATAGACGACGCCCATGCCGCCCGCGCCGAGCCGCGCCAGCAGCCGGTGCCCGCCGATGTCCTCGGGATCGCCGGCCGCCAAGGGGCGCATCAGACGTCGACCTTGCCCGCGTAGGAGTACCGGCCGCCCTTCACCTCGTACCGGAAGACCTCGTAACCCTCGAGCCAGCGGTACTCCTTGTCGAAGGTGTACGACCGGACGACGCCGTTGTACGTGTCCTTCACCAGCAGGTCGAACAGCTCCTTCGGGGAAGGCCGGCCGCCGGCCTCGGTGAGGCGGCTGATGACCATCCGGGCGACGTCGTACGCCTCTGCCGCCCAGTACGGAGGCGCGGAGCCGTACCGCTTTCGGTAGGCGGTGGCGAAGGCGCGGACGGGGGAGGCCGACGGGTCGATGTACGGCGCGAAGATCTGCCAGCCGTCGGCGGCGGCGCCGGCGGCGGTCAGGAACTCCTTCTCAGCCGACGGATAGCCGAGCACGCGCAGGCCGTCGAAATCCGTCCCCGCGAGGGCGCGCGCGACGGCGGCGGCTCGGGCGGGGGTGCCCGTGAAGGCGAAGGCGTCGGGCTTGTTCGCGACCATCTCGGCGACGATCGGAGTGAGGTCCTCGGCCAGCCGTGGTGCGACGCGCGGCTCGCCGGCGATCTTGAGGACGCCGAGGTTCTGGAACATCGTGTTGCCGAGCTGCCAGGCGGGCATGCCGCCGCCGCGGTCGACCAGTACGCTCACGCGCCGGGCGCCCTGCGCGTGGAGGGAGAAGGCGGCCGTGGCCGGCAGATGGGTGTAGGAGGGGACGGCCTGGAGGAAGTGGCGAGGGTCGGATGTGCCGTACGGGCTCTGCGCGGAGGAGGCCGTGAGCTGGGGTATGAGCCGTTCGTCGTAGCCGCCCAGGCTCGCCCCGGTGGTCGCGTCACCCGTCGAGCCGATGACGGCGAGCAGATCGCGGTCGGCGGCGAGAGTCCGGGCCACCTTGGCCGCACGGGTCGTGTCGCCCCGGTCGTCGACGGCCTTGAGGGTGAGGGCGAAGGGCTTGTCCTCGCGGGAGTTGAACTGTTCCACGGCCAGCCGAATCCCGCGTTCCTGGCCCCGTCCGACGGCTCTCTGCGGGCCCGTCAGGTCGGCCTGGACGCCGAGGACCCAGCGGCGGACTCGGGGCGAGGCGGCCGGCGAGGCGTCGTCGCGCTGAGCGGCCCACAGGGCGCCGCCGCCACCGGCGGCCAGCAGCGCCGCGCCGCCGATCAGCAGAAAACGGCGGCGGCCGGTGGCGCTCGGTGTCTGCGCCGCGTCTGCTGGAACGTCCGAGGGATTCGAGTCCTCAGGCTGTCCCTCCGCCCTCGCGTCGAGGGCCGTCGCCTCGATGCCCGGGAGAGCGAGCATCGAGGCGGAACGGTCGGCGATGAGCCGTACCACCGCGTCGGGCAGCCAGTCGACGGTGTCCTCGGGTGTCTCCTCGACCAGCGTCTCGTCCACCTCGCCGGCGGTGGGCCGGTCGTCCGGGTCCTTGGCGAGACAGCGCTCCAGAAGACGACGTGTGTCGTCGGGGACGCCGTCGAGGTCGGGTTCGTCGTGCACCGTGCGGTACAGGAGGGCGTCGACGGCGCCGGTCCCGAAGGGCGGGCGCCCGGTGATCGCATAGGCCAGGAGACAGCCGAGGGCGAAGACATCACTCGCTGGCGAGGCGGGCTGGGCCCGCGCCTGTTCCGGAGCGAGAAAGCCGGGCGTGCCGATGACCATGTCGGCGGAGGTGAGCGCCGTCTCCTCGGTGGCGTGGGCGATGCCGAAGTCGATGAGGCGGGGGCCACCGACGGTGAGCAGCACGTTGCCGGGCTTGACGTCGCGGTGCACAAGTCCCGCCTCGTGCACCGTGGTCAGGGCGCGCGCCAGCATCCGGCCGAGGACGCGGACGCCCCGCGACGGCAGCGGGCCGCAGGCGGTGACGGCCTCGGCCAGCGAGGGACCGGGAACGAAGGCGGTCGCGAGCCAGGGCGCGGACGCGTCCGGGTCGGCGCCGGTGACGGACACGGCCCAAGGGCTGTCCACACGCCTGGCCGCGGTGACCTCACGGCGGAAGCGGGCGCGGAACTCGGGCTGGTCCGCGTACTCGGGGAGGATCACCTTGACGGCGGCCAGCTCCCCCGACTCGGCGCGGCCGAGATAGACCACGCCCATGCCGCCCGCGCCGAGCCGGGCGAGCAGCCGGTGACCCCCGATGTGCGCCGGGTCGGTGGGGACGAGCTTCTCGGTCATCGACGGTCGTCCCTCGTGTCGTCCTTGGCGCCGCCACTCGGCTCCGACGGGTCGCGCTCGATCGCGCCCCTGAGACGGGAGCGCATCCCCACGTGCGGATCCCGTAGGCGGTCGAACAAGTCGGCCTGTGACCAGCCTTTGACACCCTTGGCCGAGACGGCGAGGGTGAACTGACCGATCCGGGTCTGCTCCCAGATGTACGGATTCACGCCACCGAGTCCCTCCGCGGTACCCGTATAACTGCCGAGTTCGGTGAGGGAGTCCTCGGCGAACTCGTTCCCGGACTCACCGAAGGAGGCCGGGACGTTCCTCAGATCCGTGATCAACTCGTCGGAGCGCAACATCTGCTCGGGGCAGCGCATCATCTCCTCCAGGACCTCGGCGTTCTCCCAGTCGGCCTGCTCGGGAGTGCGGTGCACCGTGACCACCGCACTCAGCCGGAGGGGGCCTCTGTCCCCGCTCGCCGGTATCTCGTACGAGCGGGTGAGTGTGGCGAGGACGTCCTTCGGGAGCCCGCGCTGCTCCCAGACACAGTCCTCGCCAAGGACCGGCCAGCGCCGTGGGTCGCTCTCGTACGGGGGCCGGCGTACCGCGCCGGGGCCGAAATCGGCAGGGCCCGGGAGGACGTCCCGGATCAGGACGGTGGCCTGCGCCCGGGTGTTCGGGAGTCGGGCGGGGGAGATGTCGACGACTTCGGTCGGGGTCGGGGACGGGGACGGCGAAGCGCTCGCGGTGGCGCTGTTCTTCTTCGCCGACGCCGATTCCCGCGGTTCGCCGCTTCCGTCGGAGGTGCAGCCGGCGAGCACGACGCACATCCCGACGGCACAGCCGGCACGTGCCATTCGGCCTGTTACGACCACAAGTCCCCCATGCAATCATCCGCTCACCCTGAGTCTTCGACGATCCTAGGCAGCAACGGCCCCGGGACTTGCTCCGGTTGACGATCTCGTGGCGGAGCCGTACCCCATCTGTCACACGGCCCGCGTGAACACCGCCTGGGCGGGCGGTGGTTGAGGGCGGAACAAGGGCAAGGGCATGCCGTAGCACCGCTCGGCGCCACAACCCGTGGGCGGCTCCTGTGACCGCACCTCACTCCGGCCGTCACCCTCTTGAGGGCCGCGGCCGGACCCTTCTGTCGGAGGCCACGTTCGTGCGCGAGCTTCACTTGGATTCGATCCGCCCCATGGGAGCGACGCTCTCCGACACGGCCGTCTGCGCCGCCCTCCAGCCGGTGTCGTCGATGCCGAGTGCATGGCGAAGGTAGGCCCAGGTGACCCGCTGGATCAGGGCCACGCGCTCGGGGTTCTCGTCCGTCGTCTCTCCGGCTTCGTAGCCGGTGATTCCGCCGAGGGAGTGCTCCGCCCCGAACAGGGTGAGCAGGCTCTTGCGTCCCGGGCTCAGGTGGTACGGGTCGGTGAGCCACTCCGGTCCTCTGACGGACAGCGGCAGTTCGTCCTTGTCCCCCGCGATCACGAGGGTCTGTGTGGTCATGTGCGCGAAGTCGGGTCCCTTCAACCACGGGAGGTTCTCGGCCGCGAAGGGGGTCAGGTCGGCGCCGCCCCTGCCGGCCGTCGCGAGCAGCACGCCCGCCTTGATACGCGAGTCGGACAGGTCTTCCGTCTTCTTGCTCACCGGATCGAGGACGCGCAGGCCCAGCAGATTGCCCGCTGTCTGGCCGCCGAAGGAGTGTCCCGCCGCGGCGATGCGACTTCGGTCCAGGCGCCCGCCGAGACCGGGAACGGCGGCCGCCAGCAGGTCGAGCTGGTCAAGGATGTTTTTCATGTCCTGGACGCGGAAGCGCCAGAGTCGCGGTGTGCGGGGATCGCCGTGGGGAAGACCCACGGTCCTGGAGTCGAGGTGGGTGGGCTGAATCACCACGAAACCGTGAGCGGCCCAGAAGTCGGCCAGAGGGCCGTAGCCGTTCAACGACGACCCGAAACCGTGCGAGAAGACGATGACCGGCAGTTGGTCTCCGGTCGTCGGTGCGGAAATCCTCACCCGCAGGTCCTCACCACGGCCCGGGGCGTCCAGCACCACCGGCTTCACCGAGACGACGGGAGTGGGGGCGGGGACGGTGATGGCCACGTGCGTGGCCGCCGCGTCTGATGTGGTCATGGCAGATCTTCCTTCGCGTTTCCGATGGGATGCCGTTGAACAACCTGGTCACGGTCTCGTCCCTCGCCTTGGCGGAGGGCGTGAGCCGTTGCGAGATACGCTAAAACCTGACGTTGACGTCAGAGGCAAGAAGTGTTGTCCGGCTCACATCGGAGAGACATGATGCGTATCGGCGAGCTCGCGGGCAGGACAGGCGTCAGCGTTCGGGCGCTGCGGTACTACGAGGAACAGAACCTGCTCGCTTCGGAACGCAGCCCCAGCGGCCAGCGGCAGTACCCGGACAGCGCGGTCGACCGTGTCCAGCTGATTCAGCAGTTGTACGCTGCCGGGCTGCCGAGCAAGTCGATCGCGGACCTGCTGCCGTGTGTCGTGGACGGTGAGGCCACGCCGGAGCTGCTCGACCGGCTTTCGGCGGAACGGGATCGCATCGACAGCCGGATCGGCGATCTGGTGAGCGCCCGGGACAGGCTGGGCACCGTCATGGCCGCCGCCACCGCGAACTGGCGAACAGGCGAACGCTGCCGGCCCGATCACGAAGCTGCTCGGCGTCTCCCATAAGTGCCTGACACTGTCGGGATCTTGAGGATCTTGAGGGTCGGGAGCTCGGCGGCATGGGCGGCCAATGGTCCCTGGCCGGGTGCGCCCTGCCTGGGTACGGCATGTCCTGGTTGTTCACGGGCCACCGGCAGAACATGGGTGAACGGTAAGGCGAAAGCGGTAAACAGACTGGGAGGAGCGACCGCATGGAACAGCGCAGCCGACGCGGATTCGTCACACTCGCCGCCGCGACGGGCGGTCTGCTGGTCGTGGGGACACCGGCGGAAGCGATTCCCCGGCGTGGACGGAGCCTGGTCACACCTCATGGGTCCGACCGCGAGCGGGTGAACAAGGCGATCGTACGAAGGGCGTTCGCGCGCCAGAACAGCGGCGGGAGCTTCTACGAGGTCCTGGACGAGCACGTCGTCTGGACGGTGGTCAACGGGCGGACCTACCACAGCAGGCAGGAGTTCCTGGAGGAGGGAGCGGCGCCGATCCTGACCCGTCTGGCCACCCATCTGCACATGACACCGCAGGACTTGTGGGCCGACGGTGACACGGTCGTCGCCCGCTTCGAGGGGGACGCGACCGCCCTCGACGGGCTGCCCTACCACAACGAGTACTGCTGGGTGCTGACCTTCCGGCGCGATGCGGTGGTACGCGCGTACGCGTACCTGGACATGGTGGCCGTCACCGAGCTCATCGACAGGGTCGAGGCGCCACGCTGACGCCAGGACGGTGGGGCGGAGGAGGACTGTCCTCCGCCCCACGTGAGGCACACGTACCCGGGGCCGCCTCTGGCTGCGACTCGTACAACGCGACCGCGTCCGCATGCACCACGGTCCGGGGGCGCGCTGCCGCCGGCCTCACCGGCATGCTCCAAGGGCGGGGCGGGGCGGGGCGGGGCGGGGCGGGGTCAGCGGGCCGCGTCCCGTACCGCGGTGCCGATCTCGGCCCGCAGCGCGGCGTACTCGGGCAGGCCCCGCAGCTCGTCCGGGTCGTCGGCGCTCCCGTTACGAGGCAGGGAGATGGGGACGTCCAGCGCCACGGTGCCCGGACGGGCGGTCAGAACGACCGCGCGCGTGCCGAGGAAGACGGCCTCGTCCACACTGTGCGTCACGAAGACCGACGTGGTCCCGGTCTCGGCACTCACCGTCCGCAGGTCCTCCTGGAGCCGCTCACGGGTGAGCGCGTCCAACGCCGCGAACGGCTCGTCCAGCAGAAGCAGGTCCTTGCCGCCGGCCAGGGCCCTGGCGATGGCCACCCGCTGCTGCTGCCCACCCGATATCTGCCAGGTCCTGCGGCGCGCGGTGCCACCGAGCCCCACCCGCTCCAGCAACTCCTCGACGCGTGCGGGGCGTTCGGCCCGGGGGACCCCGGCGTAGCGCAGGGCCAGGGAGATGTTGTCCCCGACCGTGTGCCAGGGGAACAGCCGTGGCTGCTGGAAGACGACTCCCGCCTGACGCCCCGGCTCAGGCGGCCGGCCGTGTACGGCGACCTCGCCCGACGAGGCGTGTTCGAAGCCGGCGATCAGCCGGAGCAACGTGGTCTTCCCACACCCGGACGGGCCGACGAGTACCAGGAACTCGCCGGCCGGGATGTCCAGCGACAGCGGGCCGAGCGCGGTCACGGCGTCGTTGCCGCGCCCGTAGCGGTGATGGACTTCGCGTACGGTCACGGCGGGCGGTGTGACGGTTGGCGTGCCCTCTGGAGGGCGGGTCGCCCCGTCGTGCCGCCGGACCACGCCGGCGGGGTGCTCATTCGGTGACGGCATCGCTGAGCCCTTCCACGTACACGGACTTCTCCAGCTCCGACAGCTCCGGGGCGGCCGGAATCTGCTTCTGCCCGGCCAGGAACTCCGCCGCGCTGTGCAGGTTCCGCGCCAGGCCGCCGACCTGGCCCGGCCGGCCGAGCCACTTGTCGTCGGCCTGTTCGGCCGGCTTGAGGAAGATCCCCTGCTTGAGCTGGGCGGCGGCGTCCTCGGAGCTGATACCGAGCTGCTTGCCGACGGCTCGGGCGGCGGCCGACGGGTCGTCGTGGATCACATTCAGCGCCTGTGCCTGGGCCTTGCGCCAGGCGGTGATCACTTCGGGCTGAGCCTTGATGAAGCTGGTCGACGCCACCCCGAGGTCGAGCGTGGGCTTGTCGGCCGCGGCCAGCTCACGGCTGGTGATCAGGGTCTTCCCGCTCTTCCCGAGTTCGTCGAGCGTGGGGAGCCAGACGTAGGCCGCGTCGATGTCGCCGCGCGTCCAGGCGGCGACTATGTCCTGCGGTTCGAGGTCGAGCAGCTTGACCTTCGAAGCGTCCACGCCCGCGCCCTCGAGTGCGGCGAGCAGGCTGTAGTGCGAGGTGGAGCTGAACGGTGTCGCGACCTTACGGCCCGCCAGATCCTTGACGTCCTCGATGCCCGAACCGTCGCGGGCGACGAGTGCCTCGTTGTCGCCCGCGACATCCAGCACCCAGGTGACCTGGTACGGAATGTTCAGAGGCTCGGACAGACCGCGTGCCACCGGGCTGGAACCGATCGCGGCCAGATCCACCGAGCCCGAGACGAAAGCCGTGTTGATGGTCGCGCCGGAGTCGAATTTGATCCACTTGATGGTGTGGTCGGGCAGCGCCTTCTCCAGCCAGCCGTTCTCCTTCACGATCAAGTCGCCGCTGGGGAAAGCCTGGTAGGCGATTCGTATCGTCTTCCCGCCGCCCTCGGAATCACTGCCCCCGGCGTCGCCGGTACCGCAGGCGGTGACGGCGATCAGCGCTCCCAGAGCCGCGACGAGCGTGGTGGTGCGGCGCGGACCGCGTGTTCCGGGCATGGCGTAGTCCTTCGTTCGGTGGGCGGAGGGGAGAGCGGTGCAGCAGGGGAAGGCGCGCGGTGAGGGCGCGGGTTACGGCGGGGAGGGCGCGCGGCGACGGCGTGGGGCCGAAGTCGCCGGAAGTCAGGACAGTCGGCGCCAGGGCGCGAGTCGGTTCTCCGCGCTCCGTAGCAGGCCGTCGATCAGCAGGCCCGAGACGCCGATCGCGAAGAGGCCGAGGATGACCACGTCGGACTGGTTGTAGCGCTGGGCATCGCGGATCATCCCGCCGATGCCCGGCAGCCCGTTGACGGTCTCGGCGGCGACGACCGAGGAGTACGCGATCCCGAACGCCAGCCGTACGCCGACCAGGATCTCCGGCAGCGCCGACGGCAGGACGACGGAGGCGACCACCTGGGAGCGGCGGGCCCCGATGGCCCGCGCAGCTTCCACCAACGAGGCGGGTGCGGAGGCGACGGCGGACGCCGTGGCCACGGCCACGGGCGGCATGGCGGCGATCGCCAGCAGCCACAGTTTGGGCGCCTCGTCGATGCCGAACCAGATGATCAGCAGGCTGAAGTAGGCGAGTGGCGGCAGGGTACGGAGGAACGCGACCGCCGGTTCGAACACGACCCGCACCCACGGCAGCGTGCCCATCAGTACCCCGGCTACGAGGCCGGCCAATGTGCCGGCGCCCGCTCCGATTCCGATCCTGCGCAGGCTGATGAGCACATGCTCGATCAGAGTGTGGCCCTGGTAGCCGCGTACGCCGTCGTGGGTGCCGGACGTCATGACGAGCGCGTCCCAGACGGCGGAGGGTGGTGGCACCAGCAACGGTGACCACAACTTCAGCGCGGTCACGAGCTGCCAGAGGGCCAGCAGGACGGCCAGGGCGATCAGCCTGAGCCCCACCCTGCGCAGCCGCGCGGCCCTCTCCGGCGAGCGGCGCGGCGCGGGGGCGGTCCCGGTGGAGAGCGCCGGGCCCGACGGATCTCTCTCCGTGGCGGTGGATGTGGTCATGGCGGACTCCGTCGAAAGGGCGCGGCAAGGCGGAAGTTCGCGCCCGGGAGGGCGGACAGGGAGACAGGGGGGCCTTCCCGCAGGGCGCGAACGGTGCCTGCGGGAAAGGGAGATGCCACCGCGAAGGTGCGAGGTGCGGGCTCGGCACGCCGTACGCGAAGGATTGGATTCGCGTCAACGCGCGGTCAGGGCCGCACGGTTCGGGAAGCGCTCAGCGCCGCCGGGCCAGGCTCAACAGGAGCAGCTGGTCACACGGCAGAGATCGATGTGGAGACACTCCACGAGATACTGATCGCTGGTCACGGCAGGATTTCTAGCACAGCGTTCGTGGTCGGTACCAGGGGGTGTCCGCGACCTGGTACGGAACGGAGTCAGCGTACGGTCCAGAACTGACACCCCGTCAGTCGAATCCGGCGTGCGACGCACCCAGCCGCGCTTCTCCAGGCGGCCGACGGCCTGCGAGAGGCGGGGGAGCGAGCCCTCGGAGAGCAGGGCCAGAACGCTCATCTACAGCGTGCGCTCCCGGGTCTCGGACAGGCCGGCGAGGATCAGGTACTCGAAGTGGCTGAGCCCGGCGTCGCGTTGCAGCTGCGCATCGAGGGCGGCCGGCAGCCGGAACAACATGGCGACCAGGGTGACGAAGGTGCTGCGGTCGCGGGAGCAACTCATAGCCTCCGGCATGGGCTTGTACGAGGACTGGTCGCCCGCGATCAAGGCGATCGGCGTCCTTGAGCTGCTGGCCGCGATCGGGCTGATTCTCCCGGCGGTGACCGGCATCGCCCCGACCTGGCTGGTGGTCACGATGGTCGCGGTCCGATCTCCCGTCTCGGCGCACCCCACTGTCGGCGGCGGATCGCTGAGGTCGTCAGTCTCCTCGCGGCGGATCAGGCCGCGTGCTGTCGGAGTTCGGTGAGGTAGTCGGCGATCGCGTCACGGTTGCGGGCCAGGACGTCGATGCGCTCGGTCAGCCTGTCTCGTTCTTGTTCGAGCGCGGTCACCGTTTCGGCTGTGACGCCTTCGAAGACGATCGGGGCACGCGGTGATTCCAGGCAGGGCAGGATTCCGCGGATCGCCTGTGTCGAAAGGCCGGCGTTCAGCAGTTCGCGGATCTGCCGGACGCGGCCCAGGGCCGTTTCGCTGTAGTCACGGTAGTTGTTGGGCCCACGGGTCGAGGTGATCAAACCCTTTGCCTCGTAGAACCGCACCTGTCGCGGAGAGGCACCCGCCTGAGCGGCCAGCTGACCGATACGCATCTCAGCACACTAACGCTTGACCTTGACACCAAGGTCAAGGTTTGACCATTGTCCGCATGACCGAACTGAACGGAACCGTCAGCCCAACGTTCGAACCCGTCCGCGACGCCGTGGAGGACCAGCTGCGCAGCGGCGCCGAGGTGGGCCTGTCGCTGGCCGTCGACATCGACGGTCAGAAGGTGGTGGACCTGTGGGGCGGCCATCGCGATGCGGCACGCACGCGGCCCTGGCAGCGCGACACGATCACCAATGTGTGGTCGGTCACGAAGACGGTGACCAGCCTGGCCGCCCTGCTGCTCGTCGACGCCGGGGAACTGGACGTCTACGCACCAGTTGCCCGCTACTGGCCCGAGTTCGCCGCGAACGGGAAGCGGCATGTCGAGGTGCGGCATCTGCTGTCACACACCTCGGGCGTGTCCGGTCTGGATCACCCGGCGCGGCTTGAGGATCTGTACGACGTGCGCGCGGCGGCCACCCGAATGGCTTCTCAGAACCCTTGGTGGGAGCCCGGCACGGCTTCCGGCTATCACGTCCTCAACTACGGCCACCTGGTCGGTGAGTTGGTGTACCGCCTGACCGGCCTGCCGCTGCGCGACTTCGTGCAAGAGCACATCGCCCGGCCCCTCGGCGCCGACTTCCGGATCGGGCTGGGTGACGCCGACATCGAACGGGTGGCCGACGTCATCGCGCCGGCGCTCGACTTCGACCCCTCCACGCTCGATCACGACACCGCCGCGTACAGGACCTTCACCGGCCCCTCGTTCAGCGCCGGTGCGGCCAACACTCCGGCCTGGCGGGCGGCCGACCTCGGGGCGGCCAACGGGCACGGCAACGCCCTCGCGATCGCCGAGATCCTCGCCCCCATCGCCCGCGCGGGAGCCTCCGCCCACGGCCGGTTCCTCAAGCCCGACACCATCGGACTCATCTTCGACGAGCAGTCCAACGGCACGGACCTCGTCAACGGACTGCATCTGCGATGGGGCATCGGATACGCACTGCCCGACCGGCGCACCCTGTCCTGGATCCCTGACGGCCGCATCGCGTTCTGGGGCGGCTCAATGGCGATTATCGACCTCGACCGGCACATGACGATCAGCTACGTCATGAACAGGATGGGCCCCGACATCCTCGGCTCACAGCGGGCCGCGGCCTACACCACCGCCATCTACCGGGCCCTCGGTGTCGGCGACCTGTGCTGACCTGCGCCGTCCGGGCCGTCCGGGCGACTGCGGTGGCCCGGACGGCGCAGGCACGTCAGGTCGGGCGGCTGGTTCAGCCGTTGTACGGGGCGGTGACGTCCAGGACCCAGGTGACGCCGAAGCGGTCGGTGAGCATGCCGTACAGCGGCGCCCACTGCGCGGGCTCCAGCGGGCTCACGACGGTCGAGCCCTCGGCGAGCTTGCCCCACAGGGCGCTGATCTCCTCGGTGTCCTCTCCGCGTACGGAGACGAAGAACGGGTTCTCGCCCTGGTTCCAGGGCAGTTGCGAGGGCACGTCGTAGGCCATGACGCGGAAGCCGTTGTCGCCGACGACCTCGCCCCACATCACCCAGTCCGCCTCGCTCTCGTCCCGTACGGCGCCCGCGTCCTTGTAGGTGACCGCGACCGTACGTCCGCCGAAGACGGACCGGTAGAAGTCCAGCGCCTCGCGTGCGGCGCCCCGGAAGTTCAGGTGGGTGGTGGTGGTGACGGACATGACCTGCTCCTTGCCTCGATGTGAATACACCGCCGACCGTCCAAGCTCTGGCGGCGGGTGCCGTGACCAGGGGCGATGCCTCCCGAACGGCTCGTATGCAACCCTGACGGAGGTAGAGGACAGTGTGTGTCCTGTACTGCGAGGAGGATGGGTGTCATGCATAAAACGTCCTCGCGGCTGCTCGCACTGCTCTCGCTGCTTCAAATGCACCGTGACTGGTCCGGCGACGATCTCGCCGGACGTCTCGACATCACCTCGCGCACCGTGCGCCGTGACATCGACCGCCTGCGCGAACTCGGCTACCCGATCACCACCGTCAAAGGACCGGCCGGCGGCTACCGCCTGGAGGCCGGCACTCACCTGCCGCCCCTGCTGTTCGACGACGACCAGGCCGTCGCCCTGGCCATCGCGCTCCAGACAGCGGCCGCCGGCACCACAGTCGCCGAGGACGCGTCCCGCGCCCTGGCCACCCTCCGCCAGGTCATGCCACCCCGGCTGCGCCACCGCATCGACCTGCTGCGCATCACCGCCGTCCAGCCGACCGCGTCTCATGACACCCTCCAGGTCGAGGCGCAGGTCCTGGTGGACCTGAGCCGCGTCATCGATGCCCGCGAGGAACTGCGCTTCGACTACGCCGCGAGCTCAAGCACCTCAGTCGACAACTCCCGCCGAGTACAACCCCACCACCTGGTCACATGGCATCAACGCTGGTACCTCGTGGCCTGGGACCTCCATCGCGAGGACTGGCGTACCTTCCGCGTCGAGCGCATCCGGCCCCGCACGCCCACCGGCCCCCGCTTCGCCCCTCGTGAACTCCCCGGCGGCAACGTCTCCACTTTCATCACCAGCCGATTCCGCGGCAACGGCGGCACCACCACCGACTGGCCCTGCCAAGGCGAGGTCGTCCTCCACCTCCCGGCCGCCGACGTCGCACCCTTCGCCCAGGACGGAATCGTCGAGGAACTCGGCTCCCACTACTGCCGGCTCACCCTCGGCTCCTGGTCATGGACCGGACTCGCCGCCGCCATCGGCCGCTTCGACGCCGACATCGAGGTGATCGGCCCGCCCCAACTGGCCGCCGCCTTCGGGGACCTCGCCGCCCGCTACACCCACGCCGCCCGCACCAGGGGACCGGAGACCGGCCCGGCGCGGTGACCGCGAACAATTCCTGTTGCCGCTCGTGACCGATGCGGGTCGATGTCGTTCCCAGATGGCCCACGTGGGCATGACGGCGCCCGGGCGGCTGTCATGGCGATACCCCGGGAAGGACAGGGAATGGTCACCCGCAGAGGATTCATCGACGGAGTGTCGGCGGCCGGTGCCGCAACGCTCCTCGGTATCACCCCGTCGGCCTCCGCCACCACGCATGCAGGCCGGGCCGTGACGGACGCCGAGCTGAGGGCCCGTGACGCGATCCGAGCGACCAACGTCGGTATGCGTGCGAGCTATGCCGCGCTCAAGTCCGAACTGATCAGTCGTCTTAGACCGTGTCCTATGTGGTGAGTTTGAGTAGTCGTTTGTAGCAGCAGAGGGCGGCGGCGAGTCCGAGAAAGGCCAGGTAGTTGCGGGGGTGGC
>NZ_JBHXDC010000035.1:0-35986 GCF_042725135.1 Streptomyces sp. NPDC060366
CCCGGATGAGCCAGGCAGAAGTCGTGCGCCCGGTTGACCGCGGCCCCGCCCGCCGCGCAGCCCAGCTGGGCGATGGGTATCTGCCGGGTGTCGGACCGGAACCCCATACGGTTGATGAGCCACGCCGTCAGCGACGGCATCAGGAACCCGGTGCACGAAACGTAGATCATCGCGTCGATGTCACGCGCCGCCACCCCCGCATTGCCCAGGGCCTCCTCGATCACCGGGGGCGTGCGCTTCTTCGACTCGGCCTCGTAGATACGGTTGCGCTCCGCCAGCCCCGGATGCCGCAGCGTCTCCTCGACCGGCTGCACGAGGTGACGGGTCCTGACCCCCGTATTCTTGATCAGGCGCAGAGCGAGGGGCAGCTGCGGCTTACCACTGTGGGCCCGGCGGGCGAACTCCAGAGTCTCCTCCATCGTGATGACGTATTCCGGCACACCCACCGCGGGCTTGCATAGCCTGGCCATATCGGAAATCCACCTTCTCTGGAATCAGCCACTACGTACCTGCACAGTCGTCCACACACCTCCGGTACTACTCGGGTAACCATCGAGAACCACTGGGCGACGCCGGTGGTGCGGCCGGGCGGGCCGGGTGTCTTCCCGGCGTACCGGCCGTGGGACCGGACTCGACCAGCCCTGTAGTGGCCTGGCCAATACTCGGCGCCGTACGGACGGTACGGACCCGCGGAGGAAGAATGTCTGAGGCCACTGAGTTGGCAGACCTCTACTCGGCCATTGAGGAATCAGCTCGGCTGCTCGATGTGCCGTACGCGCAGGACAAGGTGCGGTCGGTTCTGACCGCGTACGAGGAGGTGCTCGCGAACACGCCGATCGCTTTCCGTATGGGAACCGGCCAGCGCTATTCAAACGATGTCGACTGGCGCTTCCCGGTACCCACCGACGGCGTCGATCCCTACACCACCGCTCTGGCGCACGGTCTGCTCGAAAGTACGGACCACCCCATCGCCTCCCTCTTCCTGGAGGTCGCGGAGCGGTGCGAAACCACCTTCTACGGTGTTGACTTCGGAGCCGCCACCGGCCTCAAGAAGCTGTACCTGGCCTTCCCCGCGGACGACATGGAGCCTCTCTCCACACTGCTCGACCTGCCGTCCATGCCGCGCAGCGTGGCCGAGAACTACGACTTCTTCGTCCGGCACGGCATGGACGGCAAGCAGATGCCCATGTTCTCCATGGACTACCGGCACCGCACGGTGAATCTGTACTTCAACGCGCTCTCCCCCGAGACACTCGCACCGCAGAGCGTCCGGTCGATCTTCCGCGACCTGGAACTGCCCGAACCCAGCGAGCAGTTGCTCAAGCTGAGCGGGCGGGCCTTCGGCTTCTACGCCACCCTGGGCTGGGACTCCCCGAAGATCGAGCGGTCCGCCTTCTCCATCCTGGTCAAGGACCCGGCGGACCTTCCCGTGCCGATGGAACCGGAGATCGAGAAGTTCCTGGCCGGTATCCGGCGCCAGGCCGCCGACGACAAGTTTCTCTACTACGTCGCCATGTCCTCGACCGGCGAGGAGATCTACAAGTTCCAGTCGTACTACCAGTTCCGGCCCTGGCTGAACCCGATGCTGCAGTCCGATTCCGACGAGGGCCAGGGCAGCTGACCTCCCGTCCGCCCGCACCGAAGGGACAGCATGAGTATCACCCGACCCCGCCGTGGGACCGCTCTGCGCACGGACGACGTCGATGCCGCGCTCCGGCAGTTCCTGGCCGCCCGCCGGGCCGAGGCCGAATCGATCAGTGCGGCCTGCGGGGCCGCGGTCGCCGAGCTGGAGAGCTATGTGCTGCGCGGCGGCAAGCGCGTACGGCCGGCCTTCGCGTGGCTCGGCTGGACCGGCGCCGGGGGCGACGAGGCCGGTCCCGAGGCCGAGGCGGTCCTGCGCACCTGCGCCGCGCTGGAGATGTTCCACGCCTACGGGCTGATCCACGACGACGTCATCGACGCGTCCCTGACCCGCCGTGGCGCCCCCGCCGCGCACGTGATGTTCGCCGACCGGCACCGGGACCGCTGCTGGAGCGGCAACGCCGACCTGTTCGGCACCGGCGCCGCGATCCTGATCGGAGACCTGGCCCAGTGCTGGGCCGACGACATGATCCGTACCTCCGGGCTGCCGGCGCGGGCACAGCAGCGGGTGGCCCCGGTCTGGGCCGACCTGCGCACCGAGGTCCTGTTCGGCCAGCTGCTCGATCTGACCGCCGAGGCGGCGGGCGACGAGGACATCGACACGGCACTGCGCGTCAACCAGTACAAGACGGCCTCCTACACGGTGGAACGCCCGCTGCACATCGGCGCCGCGATAGCCGGCGCCGACGACGGACTCATCACCGCCTACCGGGCGTTCGGCGTCGACATCGGCATCGCGTTCCAGCTGCGCGACGACCTGCTGGGCGTGTTCGGCGCCCCCGAGGAGACCGGCAAGCCGTCCGGCGACGACCTGGTCCAGGGCAAGCGCACCGTACTGTTCACCTCCGCTCTCAAGTACGCCGACGAGCAGGACCCGGACGCGGCGAAATTCCTCAGAGCCAGGATCGGGACGCAGATCTCCGACGACGAGCTGAGCACGATGCGCGCCATCATCACCGGCGTCGGCGCGGTGGACCACGTCGAACGCGACATCACCGCCCGCACCGACCGGGCCCTGGCCGTGCTGCGGGCGAGCAGCGCCACCGACTCCGCGAAGGAGCAGCTGACCGCCATGGCGATCAGCGCGACACAGCGGACCTCGTAACACCCGCCCGCCCCCGCCCGAGCACCCGAGCGCCCGCCCGTTCGCGTCTGTTCGCGTCTGGTCGGACTCCCGCTGTGCGCAGGCCCGCTGGGCGGGGACGGGCACGCCCCCGGGGCGTGCCCGTCCCCGCCGGGCCCCTTTCCGCGCGGCCGCGGCTTTCCCCCTTTTTTTGGTTTCCGGTCCGGTTTCCCGGGCTGCCGGCCGGACGGCGGTCACGGGTGCGGCGGCGGCGCCGCGCTCCTCTCCCCCGGCACCGGACGGACACGATTTGATCACGCTGTGTCACGGGGTCGGGTGGTGAACTCACAAACCCGGCGGCTGGATCGTCCTATCTGTGCGGCCTCGCGTGAGTCCGATTCACCGGAGAAGGAGAAGAACATGGCAACACAGAGCGCGGCCCCCGCTGCCGGGGCGGGCTCGGAAGTGACTGCGGACCCCAAACGGTGGTGGATCCTCGCGGTCATCTGTTGCGCCTATCTCATGGTCGGCCTCGACCTGACCGTGATGAACCTCGCGCTTCCCGACGCCCAGCAGGACCTCGGCTTCACCGACGGCGACCGGCAGTGGATCGTGACCGCCTACGCCCTGCCGTACGGAAGCCTGCTGCTGTTCTGCGGGCGCCTGTCCGACATGATCGGCCGCAAGCGTGCCTTCCTCATCGGGCTGACCGGATTCGCCGTCGCCTCCGCCGTCGGCGGCGCCGCACCCAACTTCGAAACCCTGATCACCGCCCGCGCCGCGCAGGGAGCCTTCGCCGCGCTGCTCTCCCCCGCCTGCCTGGCCCTGATGGCCACCACCTTCACCGACCCCAAGGAACGCGGCAAAGCGTTCGGGGCCGTGGGCGGCGTCATCGCCGCCGGCGGCGGTCTGGGCCTGCTCCTGGGCGGCGCCCTCACCTCCGCCTTCGACTGGCGCTGGTGCATGTACGTCAACCTGGTCTTCGCCGCTGTCGCACTGGTCGGCGGCCTGGTCTGGCTCAGCCGCCAGAGCACCTCGCGCTCCCCGATGGACATCCCCGGTGTCCTGCTGGCCTGCAGCGGCATGTTCTGCATCGTCTACGGCTTCTCCAACGCCGAAGAGGGCTGGGGCCAGACGGCCACCTGGGGTCTGCTCACCCTCGGCGGCCTCCTCCTGTTCGCCTTCTCCCTCTGGCAGACCCGCGCCGCCCACCCCCTGCTGCCCCCGCGCGTCGTCATCGACCGCAACCGCGGCGGCGCCTACCTCACCGTCCTGTTCGTCGGAGCGGGGTTCTTCGGTCTCCTGCTCTTCCTCATCTACTACATGCAGACCGTCCTGGGGTACTCCCCCCTCACCTCCGGCACCGCCATGCTGCCCACGGTCCTGTCCACCCTCGTGACCACGATCGTCTGCGGTGCGAAGCTCTTCCCCCGGCTCGGCCCCCGCCCCATGATTCCCAGCGGCCTCCTCGTCACCGCGCTCGGCCTGGTCTGGCTCACCCGGATCGAGGTCGACTCCACCTACGCCGCCAGCCTCCTCGGCCCCCTCATGGCCATCGGCATCGGCATGGGCCTGGTCTACGCGGCCGCGCTCAACACCGGCACCTCCGGCGTCCGCCCCGAGGACTCCGGCATCGCCTCCGCGACCTTCAGCGCCGGACAGCAGATCGGCGGCGCCGTCGGCACCGCCCTGCTCAACACCCTCGCCGCCACCGCCGTCACCAGCTGGCTCACCGACAACACCGACGGCAGGCCCACCCCCCTCGAACTCCAGACCGCCGCCGTCCACAGCTACACCACCGTCTTCTGGTGGTCCGCCGCCATCCTCGCCGGCGGCGCCGTCCTCACCGCGTTCCTCCTGCGCAGCGGCCCCCTGCCCGCACCCGGGCAGTCCGCCGAGGACGCCGCACCCGGGCAGCCCGGCACCCAGGCACAGCCCGCCTGACCCGTCCAGCCCCCCGTACAAGGACGGCCCCGGTCTCCGGGGCCGTCCTTGTGCCGTCTCATACCGCCCCCGTCAGGGCCGGTCAGGGCCGGTCGGGGCCGCCCGGCGTCTCCGCCGGGACTCCAGCGCTGGTCAAGCCGGTCACGCCGATAATGTGACATGAGTAAATACAAGGACATCATCAATCAGTACCTCGACGGGGTTCACCGCGCCGACCACGAGCTGGTCCTGTCCCTGGTGACCGACGACGTCCTGCTGGAGAAGAAGGGCCAGCCCGCCTTCCGCGGCAAGGAGATACTCCGCGCCGCCATCGACAACAAGGACGGCATCGTCCACAAGGACGCCGGCGCACTGCGCCCGACCCACAACGTCGAGCGCATGATCGAGGAGGGTGACACCGTGGCCGTGAACGGCACCGTCGTCGTCCCCCTCCCCAACGGCGGGCAGCTGGAGCTCCTCTTCTCCGACTACTTCACCTTCAGCGGCGGCCTGATCAGCGCCGCCGAGAGCTACATGATCACCCCCGGCGCGCCCCAGAGCTGACGCCCGGCGCCACCGCGGCGATCCGCAGGGCCGCGTGTGTACGTGACCGGGGCGGGCCCCATCTGCGGCCCGACGTGCTGGATGCGGCCCGCCCCGCCCGCCCGAAGTCACCACCCCGCCACCGGGCCCAATACGCCCCGGGTCACGGAAGTTGACCCAGTACGCCGGCCGGCGGCCGGCCCGGCCGGGTGGCGAGCAGCGACGCCGCGGTGAGTCCCCCCGCGCGCGAGTTCGACGGCCGCCCGGCGTGCCCCCGGTGGCCGGACACCGCGTCAAGACGGCGGCCAGGACGGGCACTCGCACGGAGGCCGGGGCGGATCGGGCCGTGAGGGCCGGGCCGCGGCGCCTGTGCGGTATCGCCGAAAAGGCGCCCGGCGGCGGTGGGTTCGTCCGTTACGGCCCCGGGGCCGCGCGTCCACGCCCGCGTTAGCGCGGACAGCCGCCCGGTGTGCCGGCCGCGCCGCCGAACGACCCCGCCGCGCCGCCGCCTTGGGCCCGGACGTCGCGGCCGGTGCCCGCTCGCCCACGCCCGGCGGCTTTGCGCGGGCGGAGTGCCCGCGCGGACCGGTTCACGCGGGTTGATCCGGCGGCAGGGCGAGGACCGCCGCCGCGATGGCGTCGGAGTCCTCCAGGGTGACCGAGCCGACGCCGGGCCTGATGCCCGCGGCGGTCACCCAGTGGACCGACTCGGTCGGCACCCCGTAGGCGAAGCGGCGGGGATGCGGTACGCCCCGGGCGTCGATCAGGTGGTAGGGGCGCTCGGAGACGGCGAGGCCCCCGGTCTCGTGGCCCGCGGTGTCGGTGATGTCGTCGCCGGTGGCTTCCTGTCCGTGGGGTATGCGGTACGGGCGGCACTGCCCGGTGCGCAGCAGCTGGCCCATCAGCGGGTCCGCGGTGCGCCGCAGGTCGATAACGGGCAGGCGGGCCTCGATGAGGACCGTGGCCCGCACCCGTGCGCCGGTCTCGCCAGACGTACCGGTGAAACAGGGGCCGGCCGGGTCGTGCGCGTCGGCGTCCACGCGCAGTGCGGGGCCAATCACGTCGAGGACGCCGGCGTCCATGAGCGCGGCCATCTCCTCGATGCGGGACGCCGGGGGGCCGATGGACAGGTAGGTGTTGAGGGGTGTGTACCAGTGGTCGAGGTCGTCGCGGTGGGAGGCGGCGCTCAGGCCGGCGTGGTCGACGGCCAGGCGCAGTTCGTTGCGCAGGTCGCGCAGGACGTCGAGTGCGGCCTTGACCGGTCCGCCGACGTTGCCCTGGCGGGCCAGGCGGACGTCGTCGTCGAGGTGGCCGCGCAGCCAGCGGCGGAAGGCGGCCGGGCCGGTGACGTCGCGGGGGGTGTAGGGGCGGGCGACGCGCTGCCAGTCCCAGCGTTCGGCCGGGCCGATCCCGGCCTCGTCGAGGAGCCGGTCCTCGGCCCGGCCGGGCTGGGCGTGCAGATACCGTTCGGTGAACTCCTCGGTGACCGGGGCGGGTTCGCCGCGCGCGGTGAGCAGGCGCGCGTAGTAGACGCCGCACACCTCCTTGGAGACCAGTGGCCACAGGTCGGCGGCGAAGTCGATGGCCGTGCCGCGGGTGTCGCGGCGGGCGCGCAGCGCGGCGATGTGTCCGGTGGTCAGGAGCCGGGGGAAGTGGCGGCCGTGGGCGCCCTTCTCGTTCTCGCCGCGCGCCTGGTAGGGCACGCCGCGGCGGGAGCCGGCGTACAGGCGCGGTTCGCGGCCCGAGGGTTGGTAGACCAGCCGGCCGCCGGTCCGGGTGAAGACACCGCCCCGGCCCTGGGTGAACAGGGCCATGTAGTCGAAGAAGTTGAGGCCCAGTCCGCGCAGCAGCACGCTCTGTGCGGGCCCGATGCCCGACAGGTCGACATCGGCGGGGTTGGCGGGTGCCACGTATGTCAGTGCGTGCCGGGCGGCGAATCGGGCCAGTTGGCGTTCGGTGCCGGTGGGGCGGGCCGGCAGGTGGCCCTGGGCGAGGACGACGGCGGACAGTCCGGTCAGCCGGGTGCCGTCCTCCAGGGTGAGGGTCTGGGGGCCGCCGGGCCGGGGCGCGGCACCGGTGCCGGTTCCCGTGCCGGTGTCCGTGTCCGTGCCGGTGCCGGTGTGGGTGTCTTCCAGGGCGACGGCCCGCAGGGGGTGGACGCGCACCGTCAGGTGGGCGGCGGCGTTGGTCACGACCTGCTGGAACGCCCAGCGCAGGTAGGAGCCGTAGAGCGCGCGGGTGGGGTAGGAGTCGGGGCCCAGACGGCGTGCCTCGGTGAGGACCTGTTCGTCGTGGGTGGTCTCCCGGTCCGCCTCGAGCGTGCCCGATTCCAGGGCCTTGGCCCACTGGTAGAGGCTCGGCCCCTCCTCCACCGGGCCGTCGATGCGCACGCTGGCGTCGGTGTAGACGGTCACCTGGCAGGCGACGGTGTTCATCAGCAGATGGCGGGACTGCGCCGGGCGCCACACCCGGCCCGCGCCCGCCGGGTCGGGGTCGACGACGTGCACGGTGACGGTGTCCCAGCGGGGCGACTTCCGTTCCTGCGCGCAGAGCCGTTCCAGTACGGACAGGCCCCGGGGGCCCGCGCCGACGAGGCACACCTCCAGACGGGCCGGGTCCGGGGCGGGCGGGGCGGATGCGCGGGACTCCGGGGGTCCGGGGAGGGGTGACTCACCCGGGGGAAACTGAGCGGCCGCCGTCACAGGCGGTCCTGCGGGGAGTCCGGCGCCTGCTGCGCCTTCTTCTCCGTGCGTACGGTCCACAGTTCCTCCTTCCCGGCCACCGTCGGGGCCGGCGCTCAATCAGGGATCGGTTCCGGCTGGAAGCGGACTCGAGGAGCCGGGAGGGGCGATACGGGGTGCGGTGCCGGTGGCCGCCCGTGCGGCGCGCGGCGGCGGTCTCCACGAGCAGGCCCCGAACGCGGCTTTATCGGGACTCGAGTCGCCGGCCGGCTAATGGGACTGCTCGCGGGGCCGCGGGCCTCAACGGATCAGGCACGGAACGGAATGTGGAGATCCATCCGATGGACAGCGGTAGCCGGGGGCGGTCCGCCTCATGAAGGAGCTTCGATGACGTTTCCGGCCTGTCCCAGAGGTCACGCCCGTCAGAGCGGCGCCGCCGCCGGGCCCGTGCTCTGCGGTCCCTGTCTGGGGCGGGTGGAGGGCCAGTTGCGCGCGCTTCCCGCTCTTCACCAGGAGTGCCTGCACCAGGCTTCGCCGACGGTCAGGCGGACGAACCCGACCAAGGTGTCGTCGAGCCGCGGCCGGGGGGATCATCTCGACATCTCGGTCCTCGACACCCGTCATCACATCCGCGCCATTCTCCAGTCGTGGTCGGGGCTGGTCGTGGACAAGCTGGTGACCGCTCCCCCGCCGCGGACCGTGCCCGACCTGGCGCGGTTCCTCAGCCGGCATCTGCAGTGGCTCGCCGCCCAGCCCTCGGCTCCCGACTTCGCGGACGAGATCGACGCTCTGGTCGCCGAGTTGCGGCAGACCCTCGACCCCGAGCCGGGTGATCTCCGCGCGCTCATCAGACAGTGCGTGGTGGGCGGCTGCGCCGGGACGATCAGCGCCCTGCCCCGGGGTGGCGGGAGCGCGGGAGCGGGGCCCATCACCTGCTCCGCGGGGCATTCCTGGGAACTGGCCGACTGGCTCGGTCTCAGGAGACTCATGGAACGGCAGCGAGAGGACGCCGACCGATGACCAGGCCACCGAGCAACAGGCTCGTCCCCACCAAAGTGGCCGCGCTGGCCGTGGGGGTGTCCGAAGCGACCATCCGCAAGTGGGTGAGCCGCGGGAAGATCACCCGCTACGGCGCACCGCACCGCCATTCGCAGTTCGACATCGAGGAACTGACCGAAATCGCCCTGCGGCGCAGGATCTGACCGGTGGTGCGACGGTGCGCCACGCGGCCGGCCGTGCCGGAGCGGGCCGGGTCGTCCGTCCCGGCGGGCGCACCGCGGTATGCCGTTCGCCCGGGCGGTGCGGCGGCCGACACCTCCGTGCCCCGGCGGAGGGCGGCGTGCGCATCCGGGGACCCGCGCTGTCGTTGTGAACAACCGTGGACGGGGCGGTCCCCGTCATCACGCGATGTCTCCATGAGAGAACACAGAGGGAGCTGGGTGCGTTGACCTCACCGATCGCAGCCGAGGGGTTGTCAGAGAGCCGCCGGGCCCGTTCGGTCGGTATCGGCCGCGCGCACGCCAAGGCCATCCTGCTGGGCGAGCACGCGGTCGTCTACGGGGCGCCGGCGCTGGCTCTGCCGGTTCCGCAGCTCACGGTCACCGCGAGCGCCGGGTGGTCCTCCGGCACCTCCGGGGGCGGGGGCGGACTGTCCTTCACGATGACCGGTTCCGCGTCGCGTGAGCTGGTGACGCAGGCCTCCGACGGACTGCGGCGGCTGACGGAGGAGTTCACCGCGCGCACGGGTGCGGGGGGCGGGGCGTGCCTGGAGGTGATCCTGGACGGCGGGATCCCGCACGGCCGGGGGCTCGGATCCAGCGCGGCCGTCTCCCGTGCGGTCGTCCTCGCCCTCGCCGATCTGCTGGGCCGTGAACTGACCGAGGACATGGTGTTCGACCTGGTGCAGACGGCCGAGAACGTGGCGCACGGCCGGGCCAGCGGGGTGGACGCCATGACGGTCGGCGCGTCGCGGCCGCTGCTGTTCCAGGCGGGCCGGGCGGAGGAACCGGCCGTCGGCTGCGACGGGTTGTTCATCATCGCCGACAGCGGCGCCCCGGGCAGCACCAAGGAAGCGGTCGGGCTGCTGCGTGCGGGATTCGGGCGCAGCGCCGGTGCGAAGGACCGGTTCGTGGGGCGGGCGTCGGAGCTGGCCGAGGCGGGCAGGCGGGCCCTGGCCGACGGTGACGCCGGGGAGCTCGGCTCCCGGCTCACCGAGTACCACGAGCTGCTCCGCGAGGCCGGGCTCAGCACCGGGCGGATCGACACGCTGGTCGGGGCCGCGCTGAAGGCCGGCAGCCTCGGAGCCAAGATCACCGGTGGTGGTCTGGGCGGCTGCGTGATCGCACAGACCCGGCCCGAACAGGCCCGGGAAGTCACCCGGCAGCTGCACGAGGCCGGCGCCGTACAGACCTGGGTCGTACCGCTGAAGGGGCTCGGCAACCATGCGTACTGAACCATCAACCACCAGCACCACCACCGCCGTTGTTGCGGCCGGGCCGACCGGGCGGGCCACCGCGGGAGACGCCACCGCCGTCGCGCACCCGAACATCGCGCTGATCAAGTACTGGGGCAAGCGCGACCAGCGTCTCGTACTGCCCTGGACGTCCAGCCTGTCGATGACGCTGGACCTCTTCCCGACGACCACCCGGGTGCGGCTGGCTCCCGGGGCCGGGCACGACACGGCGGCGCTGAACGGCGTGCCCGCGACGGGCGAGACGCTGCGCCGTATCACCGGCTTCCTGGATCTGGTGCGGGAGACGGCCGGCAGCGGCAGGCGGGCGGTGGTGGACACGCGGAACACCGTGCCCACCGGGGCCGGTCTGGCGTCCTCCGCCAGCGGGTTCGCCGCCCTGGCCGTCGCCGCCGCCGCCGCGTACGGGCTGGATCTGGACGCGACCGCGCTGTCCCGGCTGGCACGGCGCGGATCCGGGTCCGCGTCGCGGTCGCTCTTCGGCGGCTTCGCCGTCTGGCACGCCGGCCCGGACACCGGCTCGGCCGCGGCGGCGGACCTCGGCTCGTACGCCGAGCCGGTCCCCGCCGGCATCGACCCGGCGCTGGTCGTCGCCGTCGTCAACGCCGGTCCCAAGGCGGTGTCCAGCCGGGAGGCCATGCGCCGCACGGTCGGCACGTCACCGCTGTTCCGGCCGTGGGCCGCCTCCAGCAAGGACGATCTGGCCGGCATGCGGGCGGCGCTGGAGCGCGGCGACATCGACGCGGTGGGCGAGATCGCGGAGCGCAACGCGCTCGGCATGCACGCGACGATGCTGGCGGCCCGGCCCGCGGTGCGCTACCTGTCGCCGGCCACGGTCACCGTGCTCGACCGTGTGCTCCAGCTGCGGCGCGAGGGTGTCGCGGCCTACTCCACGATGGACGCCGGGCCGAACGTGAAGGTGCTGTGCCGGCGGGCGGACGCGGAGCGGGTGGCCTCGGCCGTACGCGACGCCGTCCCCGACGACACGGTGCTGGTCGCCGGGCCGGGCCCCGGCGCCCGTCTGCTGGGCGAGGGCGAATGACGGCCTCGCGGCGCACGGTCGTACGGCGCGCGCCGGGCAAGCTGTTCGTCGCGGGCGAGTACGCGGTGGTGGAGCCCGGCAACCCGGCGATCCTGGTGGCGGTCGACCGGCATGTCACCGTCACCGGCACATGTCACGGAGCCGGGGCCGGGGCGGGGCTCGGGGCGGGTGGTGACGCGGCCGATGTCGTGATCTCCTCCGACCTCGGCCGGGGCCCGGTGGGGTGGCGCAGGCAGGACGGCCGGCTCGTCCTCCACGGCGCCGGCGACGGGCGGCAGGCGCGCGTCGCGCTGGCGCACGTCGTGTCGGCGATCGAGACCGTGGACCGGCTGCTGGCCGAACGCGGCCTGCCGGTCAGGCAGTTGGACGTGTCGGTGAGCAGCCGGCTGCACGAGGACGGCAGGAAGTTCGGTCTGGGTTCCAGCGGCGCGGTGACCGTGGCCACGGTCGCGGCCGTCGCGGCCTTCTGCGGACTGGAACTGTCCCGGGAGGAGCGGTTCCGGCTGGCCCTGCTCGCCACGGCGGAAATCGACCCCAAGGGATCAGGCGGTGATCTCGCCGCCAGCACCTGGGGCGGCTGGATCGAGTACCGGTCACCCGACCGGGCCCAGGTGCTCGACCTGGCCCGGCGCCTGGGGGTCGACAGGACACTGCGCGCACCCTGGCCGGGGCACGCGGTGCGCCGGCTGCCGCCGCCCGACGGTCTGTCACTGGAGGTCGGCTGGACGGGGAATCCCGCCTCCACCGCGTCCATGGTGTCCGCGCTGCACCGCCGCGCCTGGCGGGGCACCGCATCGCACCAGAAGTTCGTGGAGAGCACGACCGACGTCGTGCGCTGCGCGGCCGCCGCCCTGGACACGGGCGACGGTCCGGGCCTGCTGCACCAGATCCGCCGGGCCCGCCACGAGCTGGAGCGTCTGGACGACGAGGCCGGCCTCGGCATCTTCACCCCCGAACTGACCGCACTGTGCGACAGCGCCGAGGCCGCCGGAGGCGCGGGCAAGCCCTCCGGGGCGGGCGGCGGCGACTGCGGCATCGCGCTGCTGGACGCCGGGGCGGCGCGGGAGATCACACACCTACGGCAACGGTGGGAGAGGGCCGGGGTGCTGCCCCTGCCCGTCCGTCCCGCCCTGGAAGGGACCGAGGAATGAGCGCTCAGCGCAAGGACGACCACGTCCGGCTCGCCATCGAGCAGCACCACGGGCACAGCGGGCACAACCAGTTCGACGAGGTGTCGTTCGTCCACCACGCCCTGGCCGGCATCGACCGGCCGGAGGTGTCCCTGGCGACGTCCTTCGCCGGCATCAGCTGGCAGGTGCCGATCTACATCAACGCGATGACCGGCGGCAGCGCCAAGACCGGTGCCATCAACCGGGACCTGGCCACCGCCGCCCGCGAGAGCGGGGTGCCCATCGCGTCCGGGTCCATGAACGCCTACCTCAAGGACCCCTCGTGCGCCGGCACGTTCCGCGTCCTGCGCGAGGAGAACCCGGACGGGTTCGTCATGGCGAACATCAACGCGACGACGTCGGTCGACAACGCGCGGCGCGCCGTGGACCTGCTGGAGGCGAACGCCCTTCAGATCCACATCAACACGGCGCAGGAGACGCCGATGCCGGAGGGCGACCGGTCGTTCTCGTCCTGGGGCCCGCGGATCGGGAAGATCGCCGCGGCGATCGACATCCCGGTGATCGTCAAGGAGGTCGGCAACGGGCTCAGCCGCCAGACCCTCCTGGCGCTCCAGGACCTGGGGGTGCGGGCGGCGGACGTCAGCGGCCGCGGCGGCACGGACTTCGCCCGTATCGAGAACGGCCGCCGGGAACACGCCGACTACGCGTACCTGCGCGGCTGGGGGCAGTCCACCGCCGCCTGCCTCCTGGACGCGCAGGGCCTGGCGATCCCGGTGCTGGCCTCCGGCGGCGTGCGCCACCCGCTCGACGTGATGCGCGCGCTGGCGCTCGGCGCCCGCGCGGTCGGCTCGTCCGCGGGATTCCTGCGCACCCTCCTCGACGGCGGTGTCCCGGCACTGGTCGCGCAGCTCACGGCGTGGCTGGACCAACTGGCCGCGCTGCAGACCATGCTCGGCGCGCGCACCCCCGCCGATCTCACCCGCTGCGATCTGCTGGTCCACGGCGAACTGCGTGACTTCTGCGCCGACCGGGGCATCGACCCGCGGCGGCTGGCCCAGCGCTCCAGCTCCGGCCCCGTCCCGGCCACCGGCCCCGGCCTCGTCCCGGCCACCGGCTCCGCCCCGGACCCGGAGCGGGGCCCGGGCTCCGCCGCCGTTGCCGGCTCCGTCCCGGCGAGAAGCTCCGCGCACTGAAAGGGAAAGCACACGATGACCGACGCACACGCCATAGCCGGGGTCCCGATGCGGTGGGTGGGACCCCTGCGTATCTCGGGGAACGTCACCACCACCGAGACGCAGGTCCCGCTGGCCACCTACGAGTCGCCGCTGTGGCCGTCCGTGGGCCGCGGGGCGAAGGTCTCCATGCTGGCCGAGCAGGGCATCGTCGCCACGCTGGTCGACGAGCGGATGACCCGCTCGGTGCTGGTGGAGGCCACCGACGCGCAGACCGCGCTCACGGCCGCACGGAACATCGAGGCGCGGGAGGGAGAACTGCGGGAACTGGTGCGCGGCTGCAGCAGGTTCGCCCGGCTGATCGGCATCCGGCACGAGATCAACGCCAACCTGCTGTTCCTGCGGTTCGAGTTCGCCACCGGCGACGCCTCCGGCCACAACATGGCGACACTCGCCTCCGACGTCCTGCTGAAACACCTGCTGGAGACCGTTCCCGGCATCTCCTACGGATCGATCTCGGGAAACTACTGCACGGACAAGAAAGCCACCGCGGTCAACGGCATCCTCGGACGCGGCAAGAACGTGGTCACCGAACTCCTCGTACCGCGCGAGGTGGTGGCCGGCGTCCTGCACACGACGGCCGGGAAGATCGCCGAGCTGAACATCCGCAAGAACCTCCTCGGCACCCTCCTCGCCGGCGGTATCCGCTCGGCCAACGCCCACTTCGCGAACATGCTGCTCGGGTTCTACCTGGCCACCGGCCAGGACGCGGCCAACATCATCGAGGGCTCGCAGGGCGTCACCATGGCCGAGGACCGCGACGGCGACCTCTACTTCGCCTGCACCCTGCCCAACCTGATCGTGGGCACCGTCGGCAACGGCAAGGGCCTGGGCTTCGTGGAGACGAACCTGACCCGCCTCGGCTGCCGGGAGGACCGCGAACCCGGGGACAACGCGCGCCGGCTGGCGGTCATCGCGGCGGCCACGGTGCTGTGCGGCGAACTCTCACTGCTCGCGGCACAGACCAACCCCGGTGAACTCATGCGCGCGCACATCCAGCTGGAACGCGACAACACGACCGCAAAGGTGGGTGCATAGGCATGCCCCTGTCCATCGGAATCCACGACCTGTCCCTGGCGACGACCGAGTTCGTCCTGCCGCACGCGGCACTCGCCGCGCACAACGGCACCGACATCGGGAAGTACCACATCGGCATCGGCCAGGAGTCGATGAGCGTACCGGCCGCCGACGAGGACATCGTGACCATGGCCGCCGCCGCGGCCGCACCGCTCGTCGCACGCCACGGCACGAGCCGCATACGCACCGTCGTGTTCGCGACGGAGTCGTCGATCGACCAGGCCAAATCGGCCGGTGTGTACGTGCATTCGCTGCTCGGTCTCCAGCCGGCCTGCCGGGTCGTGGAGCTGAAGCAGGCGTGCTACGGGGCGACGGCGGCCCTGCAGTTCGCCATCGGCCTGGTCCGGCGCGACCCCGCCCAGCAGGTCCTCGTGATCGCCAGCGACGTCTCCAAGTACGAACTGGACAGCCCCGGCGAGGCCACACAGGGCGCCGCCGCGGTGGCCATGCTGGTCGGCGCCGATCCCGCCCTGGTGCGCATCGAGGACCCCTCGGGCCTGTACACCGCCGACGTCATGGACTTCTGGCGGCCCAACTACCGCGAGACCGCGCTGGTCGACGGGCAGGAATCCATCAACGCCTACCTCCAGGCCCTCGAAGGCGCCTGGAAGGACTACGCGCAGCAGGACGGCCGCCCGCTGGAGGAGTTCGCCGCGTTCATCTACCACCAGCCGTTCACGAAGATGGCCCACAAGGCCCACCGGCACCTGCTGAACTTCTGCGGACACGCCGCCGGCCAGGACGCCGTCGCACAGGCACTGGGCCCGACCACCGCGTACAACAACGTCATCGGCAACAGCTACACCGCGTCGGTGTACCTCGGCCTGGCCGCGCTGCTCGACCAGGGCGAGGACCTGACCGGGCGGGCCGTGGGCTTCCTGAGCTACGGGTCCGGCAGTGTGGCCGAGTTCTTCGCCGGGACCGTCGTCGCCGGGTACCGCGAGCGCCTGCGGACCGGGGCGAACCGGGAGGCGATTCGCCGGCGCGAACCCCTGGACTACGCCGGCTACCGCGCACTGCACGAGCGGTCCCTCCCGTCCGACGGCGGCGACCACCGGACCCCGGCGCAGACCACCGGGCCCTTCCGGCTGGCCGGGATCAGCGGCCACAAACGCCTCTACGAGACGCGCTGACGATGCCTCACCCCGGACCCGCGCGGGCGGTGTACCCGCGCGCGTACGGCCCGCCGCACCACCACCGGCACACGGCGCACCACCACCGCCGCACGGTGCGCCACCCGGTGTCGGCGCACCGTGTGCCGGGGCTCCGCACGCCCATTCCACGACCACCTGAGGGGAGGGCAGCCGCATGAGCGACGTCACCATCCGCGTTCTCGGTACGGGTGCCTACGTACCGGAACGGATCGTCTCCAACGATGAGGTCGGCGCGCCGGCCGGGGTCGACGACGACTGGATCACACGCAAGACCGCGATCCGCCAGCGGCGCTGGGCCGCCGGTCACCAGGCCACCTCGGACCTGGCCACGGCCGCGGGCAGGGCCGCGCTGAAGTCCGCCGGCATCTCCCCGGAGCAGCTGACCGTGATCGCGGTCGCCACCTCCACACCGGACCAGCCGCAGCCCCCCACCGCCGCCTACGTGCAGCACCACCTCGGCGCGGCCGGCACCGCGGCGTTCGACGTCAACGCGGTCTGCTCCGGCACGGTGTTCGCACTGTCGTCGGTGGCGGGCACCCTGGTCCACCGGGGCGGCTACGCGCTGGTCATCGGCGCGGACATCTACTCACGCATCCTCGATCCGGCCGACCGCAGAACGGTCGTCCTGTTCGGGGACGGGGCCGGGGCGATGGTCCTCGGCCCGACCGGCAGTGGCCCGGTCGTCCGGCGTGTCGCGCTGCACACCTTCGGCGGTCTCACCGATCTGATCGGGGTGCCCGCGGGCGGCAGCCGGCGCCCCCTCGACGAGGCCGGCCTCAACGCCGGCCTGCAGTACTTCGCGATGGAAGGGCGTGAGGTGCGCCGCTTCGTCGAGGACCAACTGCCGCAGCTGACCAAGGGATTCCTCCACGAGGCCGGTGTCGAAGCCGCCGACATCAGCCACTTCGTCCCCCACCAGGCCAACGGGATGATGCTCGACAGCGTCTTCGAGAAGCTCCACCTGCCGCGGGCCACCATGCACCGCACGGTCGAGAGGTACGGCAACACCGGGGCGGCCTCCATCCCGATCACGATGGACGCGGCCGTACGCGCCGGTTCCTTCCGGCCCGGCGAACTGGTCCTGCTGGCCGGCTTCGGCGGGGGCATGGCCGCGAGCTTCGCCCTGATCGAGTGGTAACCGCCCGCGCCCGGCCGCCGTCCCGGCACCTGCCCCCCGGGCGCCCGCCCCGGCGCCCGCTCCCGGGCAGGTGCCGGGGCGGCGGCGGGGCACGGGCGGGCACCTGAAGCAGGGAGCGACCGCCCGGGCCGCCCGAGCGGTGCGCGGGCCGCGGGGTCGTGGGGTCGTGGGGTCGTGGGCACGGTACCTGCGGCCGTGAACCGTGAGCCGTGGACGTGGGCCGTGAGCCTGCGGGTCGTGGGCCGTGGGGTCGTGGGCACGCCACGGTACCTGCGGACCGCGGGTCGTGGGCCTGTGGGAGAACCGCCGGATCCGCCGTACGGTCCGCGGTCCGCCGACGGCCTCCAGGGCGCGGAGCCGCCGGGAGAGCCGGCCAGCTGCGGCCCGCCGCGCGGCAGCCGCGGTCCGCCCCGGCACGCACCCGGACGCACCCGGCAGCCCGCGCCCCGTACCGCGTACCGCGTACCGGCGGCAACTCCGAACGGATCAGGGGCACTTCCGCCGCGCTGCGGGTCTTCGACACCAACGCGGTGGGCATCGTGCGCGTCACGGAGGCGGCGCTTCCGCTGCCGCGCAGATCACCGGACCCCGACGCGGTCACCGTTTCGAGCGGCGCCGGGTCGTTCCGGGCGGGGAACAACCCCGCAGCGGCCGGAGTTCGGCCTGCCGCCGGCGCTCTACATCCGCGTCCAAGGCGGTCACCGCCGCCACCGTGCTCACCGTCCAGTACGCCAGATCCCGGCCGGGCATCCGGTTCGACGCGGCCGAGCCCGGCACCGCCGCGGCGCTCGGCGCTGACGGGCCGCCAGGAACCCTCCGGGACGAAAACGGGGAACTGCCCTGGCAGGTATGAAGGAACGGTCCCCGGGCCACTGCTGTCAGGCCGGCGGATCCGCCTCCGCCGGTGGCGGCGGTGGTGGCGGTGTGCCGGCGTCCCGCAGGGCCCGGGCCAGGTCGCGGGCGCGTTCCCGCTCGTCGCGGGCCGCGTCGGCGAGCACCACCCGCGGCGGGCGGCCGCCGTCCTCCGCGATGCGCCGGGCGAGGTCGCAGGCGAGCGCGCCGGCGCCGGAGAAACCGCCGAGCAGCAAGGGCCGGCCGGCCGTGCGGGCGGCCAGGGCCTGTCGCGCGCCGTCGGCGCCGGTGCGCAGCACGAGCAGTTCCTGGGGCCCGGGGTAGAGGCCGGGCAGCAGGTCGTAGCAGGTGAGGGGGGCGCCCGGCGGCGGTATCAGGCAGATGGTGCCCGCCCGTTCGTCTCCCGCCGCCCGCAGGGTGAGCAGCGGGCCCGCCCGGCGGGCCGCGGGGCCCGCGGGCGGGTGCGGTGCGGCGCTGTCCTCCAGGAGTTCCAGCACCTCGCCGACGGTGGTGCACTCGCCCGCCGACACCGACAGCGTGCGCAGCAGCATGGCGCTCTGCGCGAGCAGTTCGGCGGCGGCGGCCGCGTCGAACAGGGCCCGGTCGTAGACCCCCGTCAGGACCAGGCCGCCCGCGCTGTCGTGGTGGGCGAGCAGTCCGACGGGGGGTGCGCAGCGGGCCGGTACGGTGACCGGGAACTCGGCTTTGATGCCGTGGGCGGCGAGTTCGTCCTCCAGGCCGTCCACCGGGTGCGGGGAGTCCTCGAAGACGACGACGGTGTCCGTGCACCCGGTGCCGCGGGATCCGCGTCCGTCCCAGGCGTGGATCCAGTCGCCGGGGACCCATTCGTAGGCGGCCAGGTCCAGGGCCCGCTCGCGCAGTTGCCGCAGCAGGTCGGGCACGGTGGCCGCCGGGTCGACCTCGACGTGCATCGGCAGGGGGTTGCGCAGCGGGCCCGGCATCAGGGCGGCACCGTCGAACAGGACGCCCCGTCCCGAGACGGTCACCGTGAAGCGGACGGGGGCGGCCGCGGTGGCGCCGGAGCCCCAGTGGATCAGCAGGGCCCAGACGGCCTGCAGCACGCTGCTCTCGGCGATGCCCCAGGTGCCCGCCCAGCGCGTGAGGCGGGTGGTCTCGGCGGGGTCCAGGCGCAGCCGGGTGTGCCCGGTGCCGGTCAGGCCGGTGGGCCCGGCGGACCGTCCCGGCCAGGAGGCCGCCCCGTCGGGCGGCACCCGGCCCGACCAGAGATCCCGGGCGGGCCGCGGGTCCTGGGCGGCGGCCCAGGTCGTGTAGTCGCGCAGGTCGGGGCGGCGCTCACCGCCGGGCAGGGTGCCGCCCGCGAGATAGGCGCGGTAGAACTCGCGCAGCAGGATGTTCGCGCTGCGGCCGTCGAGCAGGGCCCGGTGGTAGGTGACCAGGATCCAGGCGGGTCCCCCGGGCCGGGAGGGTCCCCCAGGCTGGGCGGGCTCCCCCGGCCGGGCGGGCTCCCCCGGCCGGGCGGGCTGGGAGGGTTCCCGCTCCAGCAGTGTCACGCGCAGCGCTCCGGGGCGGCGCAGCTGGAAACCGCGCAGCCGGTCGCGCTCCAGCAGGGCGGACCAGTCGCCGTCGCGGAAGGTCTGGCGGGTGATGTCGGGCGTGACCCGCTCGTGCACCACGAGCAGCGGTTCACCGTCGCCGGTGAACGCGGTGCGCAGGACCGTCTCGCAGTCCAGGACCGACTGCCAGGAGGCGGTGAAACGGGCGGTGTCGAGCGGGCCGTGCCAGATCCAGACGAGCTGCTCGACATGGCGTCCGGTGCCGGGCCGGGTGTCACCGTCCGCGTGCAGCGCCGACTGCTGGGGGGTGGCCCGGAAGGCGGGCAGGATCCGGGCGGCGGGTGTGTCCGCCAACTCCTCCAGCAGCTCCCGCAGATGGCGGGCGAGAGCGCGGACGGAGGAGTCGGTGACACCTGCGGCGGGGCCGGCCACCCGGCCGAGAGCGACGCGCAGCCGGCCGTCACGGACATGTGCCCGCACCTCGACCCGGTGAACGGGACCGCCGGAATCACCGGGCCCGCCGGGATGGGCGTGGCGGGCGGGATCACCGGGATCACCGGGATGGGCGGGGCCGTCGAGGTCTGCGGAGCGGGCGTGGTCGTCAGGGTGGGCGTGGTCGGCGGGGTGGGCGGGGTCGTCGAGGAGCAGGCAGGTCTGTGCGGGGGGCATCTCGCGCAGGGCGCGGCGTGTTGCCGGGTCGGGGCTCCACTCGCGGCAGGCCCCGAAGCCCGCGCCGGCATCGGCCCGGCTGGCACAGGCCGCCAGGGAATCCGTCAGTGCCGTCAGCCGGCCGAGGGGGGCGAGGGCGGTATCGACGGTGAGCTGGACCGGGTACGGCTCCGCGAGCCGGCCGACGTACCGCTCCAGGCCGCGGCGGCCGGCCCGCGGATCGCTGCGCACGTCGAAGCCGACCTCCCGCGATCCCTGCCAGCGGGCGAGGGCCAGGGCGAACACACCGGTCAGCGCCTCCCCGGTCGTCAGCGCGAGCCGCCGGGCCAGACCATGGGTGATCCGCTCGGTGACCTCCTCCTCCAGAACAAACCCCGCACACCGCACCACTTCCGGCGCACCGCCGGACACACCACCCGTGGCGGGCGCATCACCCGGCGCGGCACCGGGGGTGTCGCCCGGTGCGGGCGTGGCGGCGGGCAGGGCCCGCGCGTTCTGCCGGGATCTGCGCCGGGCGGCGAGCGTCCAGTGCCCGGCCTCGGCGGTGTCGCGGGCCAGTTCCCGCAGTTCGCCGGCCCAGCCGGCCAGGGCGTCGTCCCGCACGGGCCGCGGGCGGGCGGGAGGCGGGCCGCCGGCCGTGCCGAGGGCGGCGGTCAGGTCGTCGAGCAGGATGCGCCGGGACGCGGCGTCCACGGCGAGTTCATGGACGAGTACGGCGAACCGGTCGGCGCGGGGTCCGGCGGGACGGCGGTCCCTGGCGAGCAGGGCCCGCAGCTGTGTCCCGCTGTGCGCGTCGAGCGTGCGGCCGGCCGATTCCAGCAGTACGGCGAATCCGGCGTCGTCGGTGAACTCCCCCTCCACCAGCGGATCCTGACCGCCCGCGCCCGCGTCCGCGCCTGCGGCCTGCCCGGTGTGCCAGCCGTCCGCCGCGCCGAGACGCGAACGCAGCTGGGGGTGGGCGGCCACGACGTTCCGCAGCGCCTCACGCAGCACGCCCGCGTCCGGCACCGGCGCCGGCCCGGTCAGCAGCACTTCGTAGCGGCGTCCGCCGGGACGGGCCAGGACCGCGGCCTGGGCGGGGGTCAGCGGGCGGTCGGCGGCCGGCGGCGGCTGGGTCAGCCGGTCGGCGACACGGCCCGCGATGAGCGCGGCCGGTCCTGCGTACGGTTCGGAGAACCGCAGGGTGTGATGGTCGGGGCCGTGCCGCAGCAGCCGGTGCCGCCAGACGGCCCGGCCCGCGTCCTGCGCGGTCAGCTCCCCCAGAAGGCGCTCCAGCGCGGCGGCGTCGAGCGGACCGTGCAACTCGACGTCCCACGGCGCGGGATAGGGAGGGTGCCCGGGATCGACGACCACGGAGATCGGCGCGTGCGGGAAGTGGTGAGCAGTCATGGTGTCCGGGGCCGTGCGGTCCACCGCGGGCGGCCGAGTCCCCGTCTCTCCCTTCTGCGAGGACGAAAAGAGCATGCGGGGAACACGAACGGCCCGGCCACGAACAGGCAGGGCGCGTACAGGCAGGGCGCGTACGGGCGGGGCCGTCGTGGCTCACGCCCAACTGCCTCTCCCTCATTGGCGGCCTCCTGCCCTGCCCGCGCCGACAACAGTCGGCGAGCACTACGTTACGGGCAGTACGCGGCCCAAGTCCGGTTCTCCGAGCGGGTATACAGCCGGGTACGAGCGGTGCCCGAGCGCGGCGGGCGCCCGCGGGCGCGTCCAAGTACGCGGCGGGGGGGCGGGAAACCGGGGGTACGGGGGCGGCGGAGGCGGAGAAAGCGACAGCCCACGGCACCCCGCGGCGGGCGGCCGGAGGGCGGCGGGGAGGACCGGGGGGTCAGCCGACGGGCGCGGACTCCGGGAGGAGGCGGCGGGCGACGCGGCAGGCCCGGCCCAGCAGGCGGGGCAGTTCACCGCTCCCGCGTGCCAGGAGGCGGTCGGGGAGGGTCCGTGACCGGACGGGCCCCAGGGTCCACTCGCGCCAGTTCCCGGCCGCGCAGGCCGCGGCCTGCGGGCCGTCGTCGTCGGAGGCGACGAGGAGGACCGGGGTGGTGAGCGGTCCGGCCCGCCAGGGCCTGACCGCCTCCTCGCGCAGGTCCTGGGCCAGTTCCAGGTCGGCGCGGAGCACCGGCAGCGCGGCCCGCAGGAGGATTCCCTCGTCGCTGCCGGGCGGCACGGCTCCCCCGCCGCCCAGGGCATGCAGCAGTTCGGTGTCCGTCGCCCGGCGCACGTCCACCGTCCCGGCGGGCGGGAGCGGCGGCGGCCAGGCGCCGGCGCCGAGGAACACCGGGCCCGGCAGGCCCGCCTCGTGCAGGGCACGGGCCGCGGTGAGCGCCGCCAGCGCGCCGAGTCCGTGCCCGTACAGGGCGTACGGGCCGGGGCGGGGGCCGGTGAACAGCGGGAGCACCTCGGCGAGCAGCGCCGTGCGCGTCCTGACCCGGGGTTCGCTACGCCGCCGGGTACAGCCCGGCAGAAGGACCGGGACCGGCTCCACACCGGGTCCCGTCCGCGCCGCCCAGCCGCCGAAGGCGGACACGCCCTCCGGGGAGTGCGCGAAGCAGTACAGCCGTACCGGCCCTTCGACCGACATGTGCCCCCCTGTTCCGCGTCCGCTCCTGACACCGCCCGGGGACGGGCGCGGTTCGATGATTGCCGGGCCGTCTCGAACGGCGCTGGAGACCCGGCCGAGACCGCGGAAGCCCCGCGCACACCCCGCGACCGGATCCCGCCCCGCGCCCTCCGGGGGAACCGGCCCCCTTGTTGCCTTTCCGTGACTCCGCGACGGGGCCCGCGGCCTGCGGGCCGGACAGCTCCGCCAAGCGGGCTCTGTTGCCTCTCCGCGTCCGCGTCCGCTGCTGCGGGCGGCGGCCCGGCCCCCGGGCCTCCTGCGACGGGAAGACCGCCCGGGGCACACATCACCCCGGGCCCCGCTCCGCCTCGCCGGGCGCCGGGCCGGCGCCCCCTTCGCGACACTGCGCGGCAGAGCCCTTCCGCGAACCCCGGCCCCGCCCCGGCCGGTTGAGGAGTTTCGGACCGGTCAGCCGGCCCTTCCGGCCTCAGCCGCCGACCGCAGTCAGACGCGAACAGCTCGCGCTTCGTCCAACATCCCGACGGTCCGGAGCGCCGGACCGCCGGCAACGCGGCCGAGGTCCGCCGTCCGGAGCTTCCCCGGCCAGTACGACACCACCAGCACCCCGTCACCCGTGAGCCCGATCGCACCCCATGCCCACCCCTGCGCGCCCCGGCCCCGCCCCGGCCGCATGAACCTCCCGGCCTCCGGCCCCGACCGGGCATGCGCGGGGCGGACCGCAGGGCGCAGACCCGCCCCGTAACGGGCCGCCGTACCCGGAGTCCTCAACAACACCGCCCGCACGGCGGAATACCGTCCCGGCCTCCACGGGCCCGGGGAGACCCTGCCCGGCCGGGCCCGCGGGGATACACCGGGCCGGGGCGGTGGAGATCCGCCGGAGGGGGCTGGGCCGTTTCGTTCGGATCATCTGATCGTTGGTCCGGGTGTGTTGTTGACCGACGCGCAGTGGGCGTGGATTGAGCCGTTGCTGCCGGACCGGACGGCCCCGGCGGGGTGGCCGGTGGCGGGATCACCGAGAGGTGATCGATGCGATCGCGTGGAAGTTCCGGACCGGATCGCAGTGGGTGCACCTGCCGGAGAAGTACGGCAACTGGCGGGGTGTCTGCAACCGATTGAGGATGTGGGCCGTCGACGGCACCTGTCGCACATCAGCACGCGGCCGGGGCCCGTAAGAAGGGGCCCCGGCCGGCGAGCCGCACGACCATGCCATCGGCCGG
The DNA here is from genome assembly GCF_042725135.1 of Streptomyces sp. NPDC060366. NCBI lineage: Bacteria > Bacillati > Actinomycetota > Actinomycetes > Kitasatosporales > Streptomycetaceae > Streptomyces > Streptomyces sp. NPDC060366. Next base: position 23,949 of record NZ_JBHXDC010000035.1, read on the forward strand.
TCCCGCGGCGGCTGAGCACGATGGCCGGCCCACCTCGCGGCCGACGACCGGTGCAGGCCCCTGGCCTTCGTCCTGACCGCCGGGCAGGCCGGCGACGTCCCCGCCTTCACCCACGTGATGGCCCGCCTGCGCGTTCCCCGCCCACGGGGACGGCCCCGCACCCGGCCCGACGTGGTCCCGGCCGACAAGGCGTACTCCTCCCGCACGATCCGCGAGCACCTGCGCACACGCGGAATCCGGGCAGTCATCCCCGCCCCGGCCGATCAACGGGGCCACCGACCGCGGCGGGGCGGCAGACCACCCGCCTCCGACCGCGAGGCATACAAGCAGCGCGACACCGTCGAACGCTGCATCAACCGCCTCAACAATGGCGCGGCATCGCTACCCGCTACGACAAGACCGCGACCATCTACCTCGCCGGACTCCACCTCGCAGGCATCTTCATCCGGTCCGCCCGATGATCCAAACGAAACGGCCTAGGCGGCGTACCGGTCGAAGGTGGAGCCGCGGCGCAGGCCGGCCACCACGTCGAGTTCCGGATCGACCGCGAGCATGGCCTGGTGCAGGCGCTGGAGCTGGGGTGAGGGTTCCACGCCGAGTTCCTCTATCAGCCCCTCCCGCAGTCTTCGGTAGACGTTCAGGGCACCGGCCTGCCGCCCCGACCGGTACAGCGCCACCATCGCCTGCGCGTGCAGGCCCTCGTGCTGGGGGTGACGGGCGATCAGATCGGCGAGCTCCGCGACGAGTTCCGCGTGCCGGCCGAGCCGCAGATCGGCGTCGATACGCCGCTCGGTCGTCATCAGCCGGGACTCCTCCAGCCGCGTGACCTCTATGTCCAGGACCGGACCGAGCCGTACATCGACCAGCGCGGGCCCCTGCCACAGGGCCAGGGCCTGCCGGAAACAGCGGGCGGCACGCCGGTCCTCCCCCTCCTCGAAAGCCTCCTGCCCCTCGGCGACCAGACGCTCGTAGGTGTGCACATCCACCGACTCCGGCGGGATCCGCAGCAGATAACCGCCGTGCCGGGTGGCCAGAACATCCTTCGCCCCGCCCGGGACACCGGGCCCCATCGCGGTGCCCAGGCAGCGGCGCAGCTGCATGATGTAGGTCTGCAGCGTGGTCATCGCGCTCTGCGGCAGCTCCGTCCCCCAGATCTCCTCCATCAGCGTCGACACCGGCATCACACGGCTCGGATACAACGCCAGAAGAGCGAGGACCTGTCGTGGCTTCCCCGCGGTCGGGACGATCGAGTCCCCGTTCTCGGCGGCACACAGCGGACCTAAAACCTGGATCTCCATGGTTCTCCCCGTTCGTCGTCAGGCACTCTCGATGGCGGAAAGTCGTCGGCGAACCAGCACGCTAACCCCACCCGCACCGGAGGCACCGGTTCCTTCAGCGGCACTTGAGCAATCCTCCAAGAACACCAAAACGCAAAGCACAGTTCACGAAAGCAAAAACGAAAACCCGGCAGACCGAGTGCACACACCCCCGCCAAACCACCCCACCCCACAACCACGGCACGGCACGGCACGGAGAACGGCACGGGCAGCGAACCGCTGCACAACAACCCTGCACGCCGCGCCTGCCCCAGTGCTGTGAACCCACGGGTTCCACCGGGGCGATGGCCGCGGATGGCCGGATACAGGGTCGGCAACCGATCCGGCCACCGGGGGTGCGGTGTACGCGAAGCGGCCGGACGGGAAGGACGGAACCCGCAACAGACCCCTACACCGGGACAGCAACCGACTCGATGCACCCCCGGCACGCGACACTCCTGCCGGCCCCGGCCAGCAAAAACCACGCACCCGGTGATCACCCGGCTGTTACAGGCCGGCAAGAACACCGCCGGCAAATTGATCCGCCGACTCGGCCGGGCCCGCCGGGCCGGCCCGGCGGGCCAGAGCCCCACCCCCGCCAACCCGGCCCCGACAAGGAGGACTTCACCCGCCGGTCACCACCCACACCCGCCACCCGCCACCCGCCGTCTGCCGTCTGCCTGCGGAACACCCACGACCGGGCGACCCGCACCGGCCCCGAGGCGCTACCCGGCCCACACCGCGAGGGCAAAACCGGACCGGACCAGGCCCCGGGGAGGGTCTGGACCGCTTCCCCGGCCGGGTGTTGGCCTCCGACGAGTTCGCACCGCCCGGCACCCGGCCCACCGCAGGCCCGGGACCGGGCCGGGCTCCGACGGAAAACATCCCGGGGACGCAGGCCACCTGCCACCTCACGCACCGGTTCCGCCGCTTCCACAGCGGCCACCGGCCGGCGGCGACCGCCCTGCGGGGCACCGGCCACCGCAAGAAAGGCGCCCGCGGACACCGGACACACCGGGCGCGCGGCGAAACCGGACCGCGGTGCCCCTTCCCGCCGCGTGCGCAGCTCCTTACGATCCCCGAACTGTCCTGGCGACGCATCGAAACAGCCCACGACACCGTCCGGACCGGACAGCGCGTCCGGGCAGAGTTCCTTCAGTCCGGCACACGGAACCTGGAAGCCCGGCTGTCCCTGCGGGCGGCACAGCCGGACTCCTTCCACACATTCGCCGGCCGCACCACGGTGGGACAGAAACTCCACGGACGAATCACCGAACCGGTCCCGTCCGGCGTGTTCGTGGCGCTGGACGACGGCCCCGCCCACCCGCGCTTCCCCGGCGCCGGATTCATCACGATCCCCAACTGTCCTGGCGACGCATCGAAACAGCCCACGACGCCGTCCGGACCGGACAGCGCGCCCGGGCAGAGTTCCTTCAGTCCGGCACACGGAACCTGGAAGCCCGGCTGCCCCTGCGGGCGGTACAGCCGGACCCTTTCCACACATTCGCCGTCCGCACCACGGTGGGACAGAAACTCCACGGACGAATCACCGAACCGGTCCCGTCCGGCGTCTTCGTCCAGGCCACCGACGCAATCGAGGGACTGGTCCACCTGCGGGAGCTCACATCAACACCCGTGGCCAGCCCGCCGGACGCCGTCCGGGCCGGCGACGACACCACGGTCGCCGTCACCGGGATCGACCGGGAACGCCGCAGACCGGCATCCTCCCGACAGCAGAACCCACCACCCAGCCACCAGTCCCCCTCCGCCGGCCTTTCCCACGCAAATACCCCCGAACACCTGAACACCCGCCCGGCGCAACGAAAACACCACCCTGACCCGGCGACCCCGGGCAGACCCAGCACTAACGCCCGGAAACCCCCCACACCCACCCAGACCCAGAAACCGGCGCAGGTACGGGCGCAGGAACGGGTGCGGGCGCAGCCGCGAGCTCGGGTGCGGGCAGGGCCGCGGACTCCGGCCCGGATACGGGAGAAGGCCCGGGAACGGGTGCAGCTGCGGGCACAAAAGCAGGCCCCGGGCCGGGGGCGGGTACGACGGCAGACCCTAGCTCCGGGCCAGGCACGGGGGCGGATGCGGGTACGAGGGCAGGCCCCGGCTCCGGGGCGGGTGCAGGGGCGGGTGGCCTGGAGCCGGCACACACCAGGGTGCCCAGATCCCCCCGGTCGGCGAGCAGCGGCAGCAGCAACTCCCAGGAACGGGTGATGTTCTGACGCGACAGCCAGGACGCGTCCTTGCAGCCCAGAACCCCGAAACCCGTCGTCGCCGCGACAACGACACGGGCGGCCGCCGTCCACGACACCCCCCGCGCGAGCGCACCACTGCGCTCGGCCCGGCACAGACTGTCCTCGACCCAGCCCTGCCACTGCCCGTGCAACGGCGACACCGCACGCCGCGCGATGTCACCCGCAAGCCCGAAACCACCCCGGACCACAACATCCTGAGCCAGAGCGGCCATCAGCTCATGCGTCGCATCCACCACCGCCTGCAGCGAATCACCCTGCCGGGCCCGCGCCGACTCGGTAAGCCGGCGCACCGCCTCCGCCGCCTCCGCCTCCACCGCCTCCGCCAGCACACCCTTGTTCGCGAAATGAAAATGCAGCGCCCCGTTACTGACACCCGCCCGCCTGCTGATGACAGTCAGCGACGCCGGAACAAAACCCACCTCCGCGAACGTCTCGGCCGCAGCCCGGATCAGCGAACGCCGCGTACGGGCGGCCCGCTCCTGTCTGACCACGCTCTGCCTCCCGGACAACAGGGCACTGAAAAGGTCCCGCACCCACGCAACCGCAGGCCGGCGCAGGTGCCGCACAACGCCACCCACAGCGCAACCGCCCGCACCCGCGGCCAAGGTCACACACCCACACACTAACAAACCGCTTAAGCGGTTTCATATACGGGGGAAGCAGCGAACAACACCCACCCCCGGCACCCGGCACCCGGCACCCGGCACCCGGCAAACACGAACGCAGACACGCCGGCCACGCAGGGCGCGGCGCCGCAAGCACGGCACGCGGCGCACGGCGCTGCACACAACTGCGGCACAGGCACGCGCCGCCGCGGCAGAGCCGCAGCCCGAAGCCACAACCCCGCAACACACGGCACACGGCACGCGGAGTGCGGCCCCGTGCCACGGACCGGGATTGTGGAGTGCACTCCCCGGCCCCAGGACAGCGCCCGCAAACCCGCGGCACACCCCGAAACGGCCCGGCAGAACCCCGACCACACCCACAAACCCGCAGACCACCCAGACCTCACCCCCACAACCAACACCCCTGCCACCGGCCGTACCCACGCCCGCGCCGCCGACCGCGCCGGCCACAACCAGAACCGGAGAGCCAGAACCAGAGCTGGGGTCTGGGCCAGGGCCGGGGTCCGGGGCCGGCCCAACTCCTCGGCGATCGCGGGAAATCGGCGGCTGCCGTAGCCACCCGCACGGGAGGCGCCCCGGACACCCCCGACAGCGGGCCACCAGAGCGGCCCCGTGCCACAGCAGCAACCCGTAAGCCCCACCCACACCACCGGCCCGAAGCCCGCAAAACCACCGCCGGCACCGGCGCCGACGGCACCGCGGCCGCAGCCAGCTACACAAACGGCCCCCGCACCCACAAAAGCCGAACAACCGCCAAAAGACCACCCGGCCCAACCGCACAGAACCACCACCCACACGCCACCACACCAACGAACCCACAGACCGCCACACCACCGCCCACGCGCCCCCAGGCTCCGGGCCGCGGCCCAAACACCGCCGGACCGACGGACTCGCAGACCGCAGGCCCACGGACCGCCGGGTTCGCGGACCGCCGAGCTGCGGTCCATGTGCCGCCGCACCGAGGGATTCGCAGACCGCCGGACCGCCGCTCGTGCAGCCACCAGGCTGCAGACTGCCGCCCAGGCCCCCCGCACCGACATACTCGCGCACCGCAGGACCACCGGGTTCGCAAAGCTGCGCCCACGCGCCGCAGGACCGCCTGGTTCGCAGACCGCGGGTTCGCAGGTTCGCGGACCACCGCCCGTGCGCCACCGGGCTGCAGACTGCCGGGTTCGTGGCCACCGGGTTCGTGGAGCCTCAGGGCCGGCGGGCCACCGCTCACACACCGCGGGGCTGTGGGCCGCAGAGCTTGCGTGCCGGGTCAGTCGACGCGCAAGACGCCCGTACCGCCCGTACGGGCCGCGGGAACGGCAACAGCCGCAGGCGCCTGCTGCTCCGCCAGCGGAGTCTCCGGCGCGGCCGTCAGGATCGACTGCTGAAGCCGGCGCAGCCGAGCCGACGGCTCAAGACCCAGATCCCGCACCAGGGTCCCGCGCAGCCGGTGATAGACATCCAGCGCCTCACCGCGCCGCCCCGACCGGTGCAGCGCCAGCATGAACTGGGCATGCAGATTCTCATGCGTGCTGTAACGGCTGGTCAGCACCGTCAGCTCCGCCAGCAGCTCACGGTGCCGGCCCAGCCTGAGATCAGCCTCGATACGCTGATCGAGAGCACACAGCCGGCCCTCCTCCAGCCGCCTGGCCTCCATCTCCAGCAGCGCACCGGTCTGCACATCGGCGAAAGCCGAACCCGTCCACAGAGCCAGCGCCTCACGCAACAACCGCGAAGCACCCCTGAAATCCCCCTGATCGGCCGCACGGTAACCCGTACCCGACAAACGCTCGAACTCCCGCACGTCACTGCTCCCCCCGCCCAGCACAAGCATGTACCCCCCCGGCGACGTCACCAGAACATCCTTCGCCCTCCGCCGCGAAACCAACCCCCCACCCCCACCCGGCCCCTCCCCCTCCAACGCCACCCCGATCAGATCACGCAACTGCAACACATACGTCTGCAGCGTCGTACGCGCACTACGCGGCGGCCCACCCGCCCACAACTCATCAATAAGAACAGAAACCGGCACCACCCGGTCCGCATACAACGCCAGCACAGCAAGCACCTGCCGCGGCTTCGGCGCAGTCGGAGCAACAGACACCCCGTTCTCCCTGACATCCAACACACCCAACACGTCGATCCGCACGCCGTACCCCCCTCATCGGATGCACCACCAACCCCACCCCCACGAGTACAAAACAGGACAGACGGTTTGTCAACAGCAAACCGCCCGCGCTGTTTCCATGCACCATACAACCGACCCCCACCCCAACCACCCACACCACACACCCCACAAACCCCGCATCGTCAACCAGAAAACTAGAGAACCACTGAAAAACCACTCAAGACCCACCCCTGGGAACAGGAACCGGCCACCTGCCAGAAACAGCCGGACACCACGACGTCACCCGAGCCCCCACGGCCGAAAACACCCGCCCCCACCAGACCTCACCCCAACCCGAAAGGAACCGCCCCCTCCACAAACCACGCAGGCGGAGGGCCTCATACCGCTGGAAAGCAAACAGGGCGGTATGTATCTTCGCTCCCCATACACCCACACCGACAACAACAGCAACGCGCCAACACGCCAACACCGCTCAGGGGGAACAGACATGTCTGCGAGCACAAGCCGCACCACACACGAATTACCCACCAACACCCACACCGAGTGCGACACCAGAGCCCCGGGAAGAATTACCGCACCCCGCTACCACCCGACCCTCACCACCACCGTCCCCAGAGAATTCGTCCACCGCACCAGCATCGCCGAAGTCCTCCTCACCGGTTGGGAACGCGTCGACGAACACCGCTTCACCGTCACCGCCCAATGGCCCCGCGCACACAGCTTCTACACCCACATCGACGGCCACCACGACCCACTGCTCGCCGTCGAAACAATCAGACAGACCGGACTCCTCCTCGCACACACCGAATACGGCGTCCCCCTCGACCACCACCTCCTCCTCAGCGAGCTCGACGTCACCATCCACCCCCCACACCTGCGCGCCGGACCAACACCCCCCACCCTCCACCTCGACGTCACCTGCACCAACATCAAACAGCGCCGGGGCACCCTCACCCACTGTCGCATCAACATCAACATCTACCGCGAAGGACACCTCGCCGCCACCGGCGGCGGCTCATTCACCTGCATAAACCCCAAAATCTATCAACGCCTGCGCACCCCCAAAGACCCCACCACCCAACACGCCCCGCCCATCTCCCCGACCGCCCCCGAAACCCCCCACACCGTCGGACGCACCTCGCCCAACGACGTCGTGCTCACCCCCATCAACCACCCCAACCAATGGCACCTTCGCATCAACACCCACCACCCCACCCTCTTCGACCACCCCCTCGACCACGCACCCGGCATGCTCCTCCTCGAAGCCGCCCGCCAAGCCACCACCGCGACACTCCAACACCCCACCCTCCCCCACACCATCACCAGCGAGTTCACACGCTACGTCGAGGTCGGCACCACCTGCGTCATCGAGGCACGCCGACTGCCCGCCTCAGGAGACGACCACGAGGAAGCCGTCCTCGTAACCGCTCACCAAGACGGAACACCCGCCTTCCGCGCCACCATCACCACAACCCCACCCACATAACCCACCTCCACAACCCGCGCGAGGCCCGGCCTCAACTGCCCATCTCCTCAACGTCCTTGACGGAGTGGGCAACCCACCGAAAACCACACGCGGAAAATGCGATTGTCGGCCAGCGAGGCCGCTGACATCATGCGGGCGTGACCACTGCTGGAGCGCCGGACTGCCTGATTGTGACGGGGATGCCGGGCGCCGGGAAGTCGACCGTGACCAGGCTCGTCGCCGAGCGGCTGCCACGTGCAGCCCGGCTCGACGGCGATGAGCTCAACAGGATGATCGTCAGCGGGTTCGTCTGGGCGTTGGGCGAGCCCGCTGACGAAGCAGCGTTGCAAGTCGAGCTGTTGCACCGCAATCTGTGCGCGCTGGCGAACAACTTCGCCGACGCCGGCTTCACGCCCCTCATCGATGCGATGATCCCCTCCCGCGAGAAGCTGGACTTCTTCCTCGACCTCCTCCCGTCGCGACAGGTCTTGTTCGTCGTTCTCGCGCCGGGCATCGAGGTGTGCCGATACCGCAACACCATCCGTGATCCGCAGGACCGGTTCGACTTTGACGGCTATGAAGCCCTCGACGCCGACATGAAACGCCAATTCGGCGATGCAGGTTGGTGGTTCGACACCGCCGCCCTCACCCCCGGCCAAACCGCAGATCGCATCGTCCGAGAAGCAAGCCGCCGTGCCCTCATGAACTGACCGCAGTCAGACTGCAGAGAACCCGTCCACTATCAGAATGGCAGGAAGCCTTCGAGGATCTGCTGAGCCGGACAGCCGGCCGCTGCCTCCTCATCGAACCCTTCCGCCGAGCACGGCAGTTGGTCTTCGAGCTGTTGTTGGACCTCCCGCGTAAGAACTGCTGGACCATCGCCGAGCACGTCGAGGACACACCATCCCGGACGGGATGCGGAACCTTCTCCCCCTGCTCGTCGGCGGTATCGGGGTCGCCAACCCCGTGGTCATCTCCGTCCTCGAACGACGCTCCAATTCCTGGCCGAAGCGGTCCTGTTGCTCTCGGTGGGGAGGCGGACTCGGCGCGCCGGTCATCATCGGAGCCGTCGGCGGCCTGCGAACGACGGTGACGGACCACGAACCACGGGCCGCGGGCAAGGCCGCGTCCGTACCGGCGTGGCCCGGTACGGCGAACCCGCCGTACCGGGCCCTCTGTTGCGCGGCCAAGGGTGTCTGCCGTTCCGATCAGGCGGCGTACCCGCCGTCGACGGCGAGGGACGTCCCGGTGATCCATGCCGTGTCCGGGCCCGCGAGGTAGGCGACCGCGCCGGCCGTGTCGGAGGCGGCGCCGAGAGTCCCGGTGGCCGTCCGCAGGCGCTCCTCCTCGATCTCCGGTGTCCCGGCGGGGTTCATGTCGGTGACCGTGGGACCCGGGTCGACGATGTTGGCGGTGATCCCGAGCGGCGCCAGATCGTGCGCGAGCCCCTTGGTGAAGCCGTTCAGGGCCGACTTGCTCATCGCGTAGAGCGTCACGCCGGGCACGGGAACGCGGTTCGACCAGCAACTGCCGACGCTGATCACCCTGCCTCCGCGGCCCATGTGCCGGACGGCCGCCTGCGTGGCGACGAAGACCCCCCGCACATGGACGGCGAGCGTCCGGTCGATCTCCGCGAGCGTCACGTCCTGGACCGGGCCGTAGGGGAAAACTCCCGCGTTGTTGACCAGGATGTCGATGGAGCCGAACTCGGCGGCCGTACGGTCGACCGCCGCCACGACGGCCTCCGGATCCCCGCTGTCCGCCTGGACCGCCAGCCCTCTGCGCCCCGCCGCCTCGACCGACTTGACCACCTCGCGAGCCCGGTCTGCGGCGTTCAGGTACGTGAGGGCGACATCTGCACCCTCCAGGGCCAGCCGCTCGGCGATCGCCGCCCCGATCCCACGGCTGCCTCCGATCACCAGCGCGGTTCTGCCGTCGAGCTTGGACATGCCTGCTCCCCCATGGGATTTGAATTTCGTAGTGAATGCTGCGTAAATAGCTAGCAGGCAGGACACGCGCAGGTCAACTCCCCTCCTGCGGAGGGCGAGGGCGGAGGAGAAGAGATGGCGGAGCGGGGCAGACCACGCACGTTCGACCGCGCCATGGCACTGCGGCGGGCGATGGAGGTGTTCTGGGAGTTCGGCTACGAAGGCACCAAGCTCACCGACCTCACCGACGCCATGGGCATCAACGCGACCAGCCTGTACGGCGCGTTCGGATCGAAGGAGCAGCTGTTCCAGGAGGCCGTCGAGCTGTACGGCAGTACCGTCGGCTCCGCCACCGAACGCGCGCTGCGCGAGGCGCCGACCGCGCGGGACGCCGTCGAGGCCGTGCTCTGGGGGAACATCGACGCCTTCGCCGATCCGGAGACCCCGAGCGGCTGCATGATCGTCCTCGCGGCGACCAATTGCAGTACGCGCAACAGGTCCGTCGGCGAGTCGTTGGCGCAGCGGCGGCGGGACACCGTCACGGCACTGGAAGAGCGGCTACGGCGAGCGGCGGGCGAGGGTGAACTGCCCACCGGTACGGATGTGGTCGCGGTCGCGGCCTTCTACGCCACCGTGCTGCACGGGCTGTCGGTCGAGGCGCGGGACGGTGTGGATCCCGCGAACCTGGAGTCGGCGGTGCGCTCGGCGCTGGCGGCGTGGCCGCTGCTGGTCCAAGAGCCCGCGAAGTCCGGCCGGACAGGCCGTGGTTGAAGCCGCCGACGGCACCGGCCGGGTCACGCTGGGCCCTCACCTCCCCCGGCGTACCGGTGCAAGATCCCCCCAGGGATGGGTGAGGGTCGGCGCGGGAGGACCAGCTGACCGAAACGTCGCGGAAACCGTAAGCGGCCCACCCCGGAATGGAACGAACGAGCTGTCCCGCCAAGTCTCTTGTGAGCGAGGAGTTGCGCGTGCGGGTGCTGGTGGTGGAGGGCGATGAGGAGACGGCGCACGGTGGGCATCGGACTAAGACGATGTCTCAGTTGGCGCGATCGCTTGGTGACCGGCAGGATGCACCGGCATGACAGACCCCGAGCTTCAGCGCGTCAACGACATTGCCCTCACTGCGGTGCAGGCTCTGCTAGGGCTGATCTCATCCGATGTGGTGGCGGTAGCGATTGCGGCCGAGGAGGAAAGAGTGCTGCTCTCCTACTGGGTACGTCGCCATACCGCCGAGATCGACGAAGACATCGCCGATGCGATCGGCGACCTGGAGGCGTTTCTCCATCCAGAGGTTCCGCTGATCGAACCGCGCGTCATGGTGGGTGTGCCGGACGTGGGCAACACGCAGCCTCACGAGCGCATGATTTATTGGGCCAAGTCCTAGTCCTGCACCGCTCTGCGGTAGCAGATGAGGGTGCAGGCGATGCCGACGAAGGCGAGGAAGTGCTCGGCCTTGCGCTCGTAGCGTCGGTGCAGACGACGGCAGCCGTTCAGCCAGGACATTGTGCGCTCGACCACCCAGCGGTGCCGGCCGAGGCGGCCGGACGGTTCGATGCCGCGGCAGGCGATGCGTGGCACGATCTGCCGCCGTCGCAGCCATCCTCGCAGGTGGTCGAAGTCGTAGCCCTTGTCGGCGTGGAGTTTGGCAGGGCGGCGGCGCCGGGGGCCATAGCGGGAGCGGATCGGCGGGATGCCGCGCATCAGCGGGATCAGGGCCTGGCTGTCGTGGAGGTTGGCGGCGGAGATACCCACCGAGATCGGCAGCCCGTTGCGGTCACAGATGACATGCATCTTCGATCCGAGCTTGCCGCGATCGGTCGGATTCGGTCCGGTCAGGGGCCCCCTTTGGCCGCTCGGACGCTGGCCGAGTCGATCGCGCAGCGCGACCAGTCCAACTCGCCGTTCGCGCCGAGCCGGTCGAGGACCACGCGGTGCAGCTTGCCCCAGACCCTCGCCGTGGACCACTCGGTGAAGCGACGGTGGACCGTCTGCCAGGAAGCTCCGAAGACCGGCGGCACTTGGCGCCAGGTGCAGCCGGAAGTAGCGACGAAGATGATCGCGGCCAGCACCGCGCGATCGTCGCACCTCCGGCGGCCTCCGCCTTGGGGACGTACTGGAGGCTCGGGTGCCACGCCCTGGAAGATCTCCCACAGCCCGTCCGGCACCAGGCGCACAACTATGTCCATGCCCACAGCAACGAGCGATCGCCAATCAAGACACCGTCTAAGACCGTGTCCTATGTGGGTGGTCGCTCGTTGGGCTGTTTATGGGGCGGGGTACGTGGAGTTGGATTGTTCCGGACGGACTGTGGGAGATC
>NZ_JBHXDC010000036.1:0-22294 GCF_042725135.1 Streptomyces sp. NPDC060366
TCTTGCTGTCTTGCGTTTCCGACTCTATCAGAACCTTTCGGCGCCTGATTCCCAGTCAGCGGGTTTGTCTTTCCGGCCCTGCGGCCGTTCCGACGAGTGAGACTTTAGCGGAACCGTTCCCCCGACGCTAATCGGGGTTCGCGTCCCTTCGAACGCGGATTCCTCATTTCGCAAAAGCGCACGCAAAGGAGAGCGACCGGATGTCGCACGTTTGCAGTGGTCTTGCGGAATGACCGTCCGGGGATCGACCGGGGTCGACACTCACGTCGGACAGCTCGGAGAACATTACTTTCACGCCTGGGACGTGTCAACTTCGGGTCTCCGGGGTAGGGGCGGCGTACGCTGGCCCCCATGACCACGCATGCGTGCAACTTCAGCTGGCGGGCCGTCTGACGGCGGCCTGCTGACACGTATGCGATCAACGGCCGCCGCTCTGGCGGCCGTTCGCGTTTCTCCCCCGGTTGGAGCTTCGGGAGCCCGGCCCCACGGCGGCGGCTCCGAGCCAGGAGTGGGAAACAGAGATGACGCGGATCTTCAGCGGGGTCAAGCCGACGGGCCATCTGACGCTGGGCAACTACCTCGGAGCCGTACGCAGGTGGGCGGAGGTGGATCAGTACCGGGCGGACGCGCTGTTCAGCATCGTCGATCTGCATGCCCTGACCGTCGAACACGATCCGGCCCGTGTGCGCAGACTCAGCCGGCAGGCCGCGACGCTGCTGCTGGCGGCCGGGCTGGATCCGGCACGGTGCACCGTGTTCGTTCAGAGTCATGTGGACGAGCACACACGGCTCTCCTATCTACTGGAGTGCACAGCCACGGACGGCGAGCTGCGGCGCATGATCCAGTACAAGGAGAAGTCCGTGCGTGCCAAGGACGCCGGGCAGGGTGTGCGGACGTCGCTGCTGACCTACCCGGCGCTGATGGCGGCGGACATCCTCGCGTACCGGACCGACGAGGTGCCGGTCGGTGACGACCAGGCGCAGCACGTGGAGCTGACGCGCGATCTGGCCGAGCGTTTCAACCTTCGCTACGGGCCGACGTTCACCGTGCCCAGGGCCACGCATCCGCCGGTGGCGGCTCGGGTCATGGATCTGCAGGATCCGAGCTCGAAGATGGGGAAGTCCCACGAGTCCGGGGCCGGGATCGTCTATCTGCTGGACGAGACGGACGTGGTGCGCAGGAAGGTGATGCGGGCCGTCACGGACAGCGGGCGCGAGGTGGAGTACGACCCGGTCGCCAAGCCGGGGGTGGCGAATCTGCTGGAGATTCTGTCGGCGTGCGAGGGCGGGAACCCAACTGAGCTGGCCGGTGTATACGAGTCGTACGGATCACTCAAGAAGGACACGGCCGACGCCGTCGTCGAGCTGTTGCGGCCGGTCCGGGCGCGGCATGCGGAGCTCGCGGCGGATCCCGGTCATGTGGACCAGGTTCTGAAGGAGGGTGCGGAGCGGGCCAGGGGGATGGCCCGGCCGGTGGTGGACGCCGCCTATGAGGCGATCGGGCTTCTGCCGGCCGGCTGACGGAATGCGGCGCGGTAGTCGCGCGGGCTGGTGCCGAGGTGGCCGGCGAAGTGCTGGCGCATGGTCACCTCGCTGCCGAAGCCCGTGCGGCCCGCGACCTCGGCCATGGGGAGGTCGGTGCGTTCGAGGAGTTTCTGGGCCGCCGCGAGGCGCTGTGCGATGAGCCAGCGGAGGGGCGTGGTGCCGGTGGTGGCCTGGAAGTGGCGGGCGAAGGATCGGGGGGACATTCCCGCGTGGGCGGCGAGGTCGGTGATGGTGAGCGGCTGGTCGAGTCGGTGCAGGGCGTATTCGCGTACGGCGGCGAGGGCGTCCTCGTCCCGGTCGGCTCGGGGGGTGGGCCTTTCGATGAACTGGGCCTGGGTGCCGGTGCGGTAGGGCGCCGTGACCATCGAGCGGGCGATGGTCGCCGCCGTCTCGGCTCCGTGAGTCGTGCGGACGAGATGGAGGCAGAGGTCGATGCCCGCTGCCGTGCCGGCGGAGGTCCAGATGTTGCCGTCGTGGAGGAAGAGGGCGTCGGGAACGACGGTGACCTGGGGGTGGTGCTCGCGGAGGAGTCCGGTGAGGTTCCAGTGGGTGATGGCGCGGCGGCCGTCGAGGAGGCCGGCCTGGGCGAGGGTGAAGGCGCCGCCGCAGAGTGCGGCGATCGTTGTGCCTCGGCCGTGGGCGCGGCGGAGGGCGTCGAGTACGGGTGCGGGGGCCGGGGTGAGGTGGTCGTCCAGGCCGGGGACGACGATCAGGTCGGCGCGGGTGAGCCAGGCGAGGGTGCGGTCGGGGGTGAGGGTGAGCCCGCCGCGCAGGGCAATGGGCGCGGGGTCGGCGGCCGGACGGTGAAGGTCGAAGGCGGGCACGCCTCGGTCGGTGCGGTCGACGCCCCAGACCTCGGTGATGACCGATACGTCGAAGGCACGGATACCGGGAAAGGCGAGGAGGGCGATGCGTTGAGGAGTGGGGACGGATGCGTCGGCCATGAGTGGCAGTAAACCATCGACCGCTGACTTCTGTACCTCTGGAGGAGGGCCGCGCCCGGCGGCAGCATGGGGTCCATGGAGATAGCCGAGAACGCGGCGCTGGTGATCATCGATGTGCAGCAGGGATTCGAGGAGGTGGAGTACTGGGGTGTGCGGAACAACCCGGAGGCGGACGGCAACATCGCCGCGCTGATCGACGCGTGGCAGGCGAGTGGCCGGCCGGTCGTGTTCACACGGCACGACTCGACGACGCCGGGCTCACCGCTGCGGCCGGGGTACGAGGGGAACAGCTTCAAGGAGTACGTCGAGCGGCGGCGTGGGAAGGGCGCGGCCGGGTCGGAGCTGCTGGTGGTGAAGAACGTGAACTCCGCCTTCTACGGGACGCCGGATCTGGGTGCGTGGCTGAAGGCAGCGGGGATCGGGCAGCTCGTGGTGGCGGGGATCCAGACCAACATGTGCGCGGAGACCACGACGCGCATGGCAGGCAATCTCGGTTACGAGGTGTTCTTCGCGCTCGACGCGACGTACACGTTCGGTCAGGAGGGGGCCTGGGGTTGGGAGTTGAGCGCACAGGAGTTGGCGCGGGCGACGGCGGTGTCGCTGCACGGTGGTGGTTTCGCGAAGGTCGTGACGACGGAGGAGGTGGTGAAGGCGGCGTCCGTCTGACCGTGCGGCGGGGACGTGGCGGTCAGCCGTTGCCGGAGGCGAGTTCGCGGCTGCGGTCGCGGGCCGCTTCGATGGCGGCGATCAGGGCGGCTCGTACGCCGTGGTTCTCCAGCTCGCGGATGGCGCTGATGGTGGTGCCCGCCGGGGAGGTCACAGCCTCACGGAGCTTCACCGGGTGCTCGCCGCTGTCGCGCAGCATGACCGCGGCGCCGATGGCGGCCTGGACGATGAGGTCGTGGGCCTGGGCGCGGGGCAGGCCGAGGAGGATGCCGGCGTCGGTCATCGCCTCGACCAGGAAGTAGAAGTACGCCGGGCCCGAGCCGGAGAGGGCGGTCGCCGCGTCCTGCTGGGACTCGGGGACGCGGGCGGTCTTGCCGACGCCGCCGAAGATCTCGTCGGTGTGGTTGAGATCGGCGGGGGTGGCGTGGCTGCCGCCGGAGATGACGGACATGCCTTCATCGACGAGGACGGGGGTGTTGGGCATGACGCGTACGACGGAGATGCCGGTGGCGAGGCGTTCTTCGATGAAGGCCGTGGGAATACCCGCGGCGGCGCTGATGACCAGGCGGTCGGTGGCGACGTGGGGGGCGAGTTCGTCGAGGAGCTTGCCCATGTCCTGGGGCTTCACGGCGAGGATGAGCGTGTCGGCGCGCTTGGCGGCTTCGGCGTTGGTGACGGGTTCGACGCCGTAGCGGTCCCGGAGCTGGGAGGCGCGTTCAGTGCGGCGGGTGGTGACGAGAAGGTCGGCGGGGCGCCAGCCGGCGCGGATCATGCCGCTGAGGAGAGCTTCGCCGATCTTGCCGGTACCGAGCACTGCGATGGTCTTGGTCATGCGGGGTCACCTCGCCGGTGGGGTGGTTCTGGCGCCTGTCTTCTGGATCAGGTCCGAGCCGTCGTACGGAACATGCGGGCCCATCCTCGCACCGGCGACGGGGGCGGGCTCGCGATGTCCGAGTGTCGGAACGGCGTACTGGTTCCGACCGGTCGGACCGGTCGGTCGGGTCGGTCGGGTCTATGCGGTGCGGCGGCGGAGGGTCGCCGCGCCGAGGCCGAGGACCAGGACCGCGCAGCCGGCGACGATGACGACGTCGCGTACGAAGTTGCCGGTGACGTCGGAGTGGCGCAGGACCTCGTTCATTCCGTCGACGGCGTAGGACATGGGCAGGACGTTCGAGACCGCTTCGAGTACCGGGTGCATGTTCTCGCGTGCGGTGAACAGTCCGCAGAGCAGCAGTTGGGGGAAGATCACCGCCGGCATGAACTGCACCGCCTGGAATTCCGACGAGGCGAAGGCGGAGACGAAGAGTCCGAGCGCCGTGCCGAGCAGGGCGTCGAGGAGCGCGACCAGCAGGAGCAGCCAGGGCGAGCCGACGACGTCCAGGCCGAGGCCCCAGACGGCGAGTCCGGTGGCGAGCAGCGACTGGACGACCGCGAGGGCGCCGAAGGCGAGGGCGTAGCCGGCGATGAGGTCGGCCTTGCCGATGGGCAGGGCGAGCAGGCGTTCGAGTGTGCCGGAGGTGCGCTCGCGGAGGGTGGCGATGGAGGTGACCAGGAACATCGTGATCAACGGGAAGATCCCGAGGAGTGAGGCGCCGATGGAGTCGAAGGTGCGTTCGTCGGCGTCGAAGACGTAGCGGAGGAGGAAGAGCATCACGCACGGGACGAGGATCATCAGCGCGATGGACCGGGGGTCGTGGCGGAGCTGACTCAGGACTCGGGCGGCGGTGGCCAGGGTCCTGGCGCCGGAGAAGGCGCGCGGTGCGGGGGCCGGTGCCGGGGTCACGGTCGGGGTCGGGGTCGGGGCGGCGGTCATCGAGGGGTCTCCTGGAGTGCGTGGGCGTTGGCCTCGTCGACCAGGTGGAGGAAGGCTTCTTCGACCGTTTCGGAGCCGTTCCGGGCGCGCAGGGCGTCGGGGGTGTCGTCGGCCAGGATGGCGCCGTCGCGCATGAGGAGGAGGCGGTGGCAGCGTTCGGCCTCGTCCATCACATGGGAGGAGACGAGGAGGGTGGCCGCGCGGTCGGCGGCGATGCGGTGGAAGAGTTCCCACAGGTCGCGGCGGAGTACGGGGTCGAGGCCGACGGTCGGTTCGTCGAGCACGAGGAGTTCGGGCGTCCCGAGCAGGGCGACGGCGAGGGAGACCCGGTTGCGCTGGCCGCCGGAGAGCCGGCCGGCGAGGGCGTCGGCGTGGGACGCGAGGTCGACGTCGGCGATGGCGCGGTGGACGGTCTCTTCGCGGGCGTCGCGGTGGGAGCGTCTCGGGTCGAGGATCGCCGCGAAGTAGTCCAGGTTCTGACGGACCGTCAAGTCGTCGTAGACGGAGGGCGCCTGGGTGACATAGCCGATGCGGGCGCGGAGCGTGGCGTCGCCGGCCGGGCGGCCGAGGACGTCCAGGGTGCCGGTGACCTTGGCCTGGGTGCCGACGACGGCGCGCATCAGCGTGGACTTGCCGCAGCCGGAGGGGCCGAGGAGACCGGTGATCTGACCGGGCGGTACGGCGAAGTCGAGGTCGCGCAGCACGGTGCGTTCGCCTCGTACGACGCGCAGGCCGCTGGCGCGGATGGCAGCCTCGGATTTATTCATCATGCGATGAATAATGCTCCCGCCCGCGCCGCACCGTCAAGGGCGGGGGGCTCAGCCGAAGCCCGGGACGCGCGGGAGCAGGTCCGGGCGGCGGGACGCCATCCTCAGGACGCCGACCGTCGAGCGGACGATGCCCTCCTTCACATACGCCGCCGGGCGGCCGGTCAGCACACGGTCGCGGGGCGAGTCGTCGGCCCGTACGAACTGGACCAGCCCGTCACGGCGGCCGAGGCTCAGACACTGGAGGTGGTAGGAGAAGCTCAGCGGTTTCGGCTCCTCGCCCCGCAGTTCGGCGATGATCGCGGCCGCGGCCTGCGAGCCGCTGGGAAGGGCCGCGGCGCAGCCCATGCGCAGCGAACCGGCGGTGGAGCTGTGTCCGGCGGCCGAGTCGCCCACCGCGTACACCTCGGGATGGGACACCGACCGCAGCGCCGCGTCGACCTCGACGCGTCCCCCGGCGTCGGTGGCGATCCCGGCGGCGCGCGCCAGTTCGGTGTTGGGGGTCATGGAGGCGGCCCAGACGACGACGTCGGTGTCGATGTCCTCGGGGCCGGCGATACGGCGGCCCTCCTCGACGCGTACGCCCCGGACCGCGAGCGCCGTACGGACATGGGCGCGGCCCTTGCCCGAGAGTCCCGGTCCGACGACGTCCTGTGTGAGAAGGCCGACGCGCCAGCGGGGGTGGGTCTCGGCGATTTCGGTGGCCAGTTCGATCCCGGTGAGGCCGCCGCCCACGACGGTCAGGGCGCCGGGCCCGTCCTGGAGGCGTTTGTGCAGTTCGGTGGCGGACTCGACGGTGTACGCCCGGCCTCGGTCGCCGCGGTCCACGGATCGGGTGCGGCTGCCGAGGGCGAGGACGAGCCGGTCGTACGGAAGGCCCCGGCCGTCGTCGGTGAGGACCTCACGGGCCTCGGGGTCGACGGCCGCCGCGCGGGAGGCGATGTGGGTGATGCCGGTCGAGCGGAGGAACGAGCCGAGGGCGTGGGTGACTTCCGGGCGTCCGGCGGCCCGTTCGTGCAGACGGACGCGTTCGGTGAACCGGTCTGCGGGGTCGACGAGGGTGACATGGGCGTGCGGGGCGAGGCGCAGCGCGCACATCAGCCCCGCGTAGCCCGCGCCGACCACGACGACCCGCTTCTTTCCGGCGGACGGGCCGCCGGGTGAGGGAGAGGAGGGGGAAGGGGAAGCGTTGGTGGGTGTCATACAAAGGGGACGACGCGGGGCGCCCGAATGTAACAGTGAGCGCGGTCACAGACTCCCGAGGTCGAGATGGCGCAGCTTCTCCGGGTTGATCACGGCGTCGACCTCGGTGATCAGCCCACCGTGCACGTTGAATCCGAAGACGGCGCTCTGCCCGCCGACGGGGTCGACCAGCACCACTCCGGGGGAGCCGTTCACCTCCCGTACGACGGCGTGCATCGTCTCGGGGTCGAAGTCGCGCATGAGGCGCCGGGTGAAGCGGACGACCTTCTCGTCGCCGAGGATGGGCAGTCTGGCCGCCATGACCTTGCCGCCGCCGTCCGAGCGCCACACCACCTCGGGGTCGAGGATCTCCAGCAGACCGTCGAAGTCCCCGCCCAGCACGGCCGACAGGAACGCGTCGACGGCGCGCCGGTGTTCGCCCCGGTCGACGGAGCGGCGGGGCGCCTCGGCCCGTACCCGCTGGCGGGCGCGGGAGGCCAACTGCCGTACGGAGTCGGGCGTACGGCCCACCACCTCCGCGATCTCCTTGAACGGCACGGCGAAGACGTCGTGCAGGATGAACGCGGTGCGTTCGGCCGGCGTCAGCCGCTCCAGCACGGTGAGCATGGCGAGGCCGACGGACTCGTCCAGGGTGACCCGGTCCTCGGGTCCGCTCTCGGTGACCACCGGCTCGGGCAGCCACGGCCCGACGTAGGACTCGCGGCGGGCGCGCGCGGAGCCGAGCTGGTCGTAACAGAGCCGGCTGGTGACCGTCGTCAGATACGCCTTCGGATCGTCCACCTCACCGTCGGGCAGCCGCTGCCAGCGCAGCCAGGTCTCCTGGACTGCGTCCTCTGCGTCGGCGACAGATCCGGTGATGCGGTAGGCGATGCCCCACAGCCTCTTTCGCTGCCGCTCGAATTCCGCCAGATCGGCCATGAGCCGGTGCTCCTCTCCCCTGCCGGTGTCAGGCCCGGGACGAGGGGCCCTGTACGACAGACGACACGGAGGGGCGAAGTGTGACAGTCAGCTCCACGACGTACGCCTCCTCGACCAGCCCGCCCGGAAAGACCTTGAGCAGTTCGGCGCGCTCGTCGGCCAGACAGTCCACCGTGGCGTCGTCGCCCAGCAGCCGGAAGAGGGAGTGGCTGCCGAGGTTGGCGAGGTGGGTGTCGATCGGCACGGTGCGCGTCCAGCGCAGCTCGCGCCGTACGGTCGGCGGATCCTCCGGCAGGCTCTCGGCGCGACGGCCGCCGGAGCTGTGGGCTCCGGCGCCGGCGATCAGGTGCAGCCGTCGCTCCTGTGCGGCGACCCAGGGCACGGCGCAGTCGGCGACGTTCCACCACAGGGCGAGCGCGCCGCCGGGCCGCAGCACCCGCAGGGCCTCGGGGACGGAGCGGGCCGGGTCGGTCCAGTGCCAGGACTGGGCGTACGTCACCAGGTCGACCGACGCGTCCGCGATCGGCAGTGCGTCGCCGAAAGCCCTGACCAGCGGGGTGTCGGGCTGGGCGCGGCGGAGCTGAGCGGCCATGCCGGGGCCCGGTTCGACGGCGGTGACGTCGGCGCCGCGCTCACGCAGCAGGCGGGTGGCGATGCCGGTCCCGGCGCCGACGTCGATGACGCGGGAGCCTCGCAGGGGGCGGCCGGACAGTTCCTCGACGGCGTCGAAGAGGACCGGCGGATAGCCGGGCCTGGCGGCGTCGTACTGGCCGGCGACGGCATCGAAGGAGAGTGCGCGATCGGTCATGGGTCCATCCTGACGCGTGGTGTGTTCTCGATCGAGGGACGAGTCCGTCAGGTCCGCCGGGCGGTCACTTGCGCTTGGGGCCCCGGCCTCGCCTGCCTTTGCGGGCGGCCGGGTTGCGCGTACGGGCGGTGCGCCGGCGTTCGTACTGGTTGACGGCCGTCTCGTACTCGCTTCGGCGAAGCCCCTCCCCCGGTGCCTCGGCCAGCGAGCGCAGGAAGTACGCGGTCAGCGAGCCGATGAAGCCGATCGCCTTGAGGCTGCGCAGCGACTCGTCGCGGGCCGGGTCGGCGGGGCGTTTCGTGAAGCCTTCCCAGGTCTTGCGGAAGGCGATGGCGCTGCACACCGCGAACATGACGATGAAAAGGACGCCCATGAAGGAGCCGGCCTTCGCGATCTCCAGGCCCTCGAAGGCGAAGCGCAGCACGAAGCACGCGCCGACGGCGGAGGCCAGTGAGCCGGCGGAGACGGCGACGCGGCGCAGCGCGTAGCCGCCGCCACGGGCGAACCAGGTCGTGCCGAAGAAGCGGATCGGCTCGGGCCGGGGGCCGCCGTCGCCGCCGCTGTCGTCCGTGGACGGCGTCGCCGCCGCGGCGACGGCGGTGGTGGTCTCGGTGGCTTCGGCACTGTCGGACGCGCTCACGCTCTTGCTCTCGCTCACAGGACGATTGTCCCAGTGAGCGAGAGCCCGGCCGGGGCCGGGACCGAGCGCCGGTTCAGGCGCAGCGTGGGGCGACGTACCCGTCACTCCCTGTTCTGACGTACGCGTCCGAGACGAACTCGCCGTTGGCGATGTTGTCCCAGAGTTTCGACGTCCCGTACGGCCCGGACACCGACTCGCCCGGCTTCTGGCAGTTGACCGGGACCCTGGCGTCGTACGGCAGGACGCGTACCAGCCGGTAGTGCGTGCCCGGACCCGAGCGCACGTTGACGCGGTAGCCCGGCGCGATCGGGTATCTGACGACCGCCGCCGCGAGTGTTCCCACCCCGGCGTCGGCGCCACCCGCCTCGGCGTCCGTGCCCGTCTGCTGGATCTCTCCGACCTCTCCTGCCTCTTCAACAGCCATCGCTGTACTCCCCCTTGGTGATCTTGTTGAATGTTCACTCTCTGCGACGCGCAGGCTAGCAAGACCCTTCAGCCACAGCCGCACCTTCGACTAGGCTCCGTGAGTCGCGCGCTCGCAGAAGCGACACGGGGGACACACACATGGAATACGCCGGGAGTTACCGCCTTGAGGCCTGCCTCGGCTCCGGTGGCATGGGCGTGGTGCATCTCGCGCGCTCCGCGTCGGGGCTGCGCCTGGCCGTGAAGGTGGTGCACCAGCAGTACGCGGCGGACCCGGAGTTCCGGGCCCGCTTCCGCCAGGAGGTCGCCGCCGCGCGCCGGGTCAGCGGTGCCTTCACCGCGCCCGTCGTGGACGCGGACCCGGATGCCGAGCGGCCCTGGATGGCCACCTCGTACATCCCGGGCCCGACCCTGGCCGAACAGGTCAAGAACAACGGGCCCATGGCCCCGGCCGAGTTGCGCCGGCTGACGGCGGGGCTCGCCGAGGCGCTGCGGGACATCCACCGGGCCGGTGTCGTCCATCGCGACCTCAAGCCGGGCAACGTGCTCCTCACGGACAACGGCCCCAAGGTCATCGACTTCGGCATATCGCGGCCGGTCGACAGCGATCTGCGCACCGAGACGGGGAAGTTGATCGGCTCGCCGCCGTACATGGCGCCGGAGCAGTTCCAGCGCCCGCGTGAAGTGGGGCCCGCGGCCGACGTATTCGCGCTGGGCTCGCTGCTGGTGCACGCGGCGACGGGCCGTGGGCCGTTCGACTCGGACAGCCCGTACATCGTCGCCTATCAGGTGGTGCACGACGAGGCGGATCTGGTCGGACTGCCCGCCGATCTGGTGCCGTTGGTCGGGCGGTGCCTCGCCAAGGACCCGGAGAAACGTCCCACGCCGGACGAGATCATGTCGGAGCTCCGCCCGCCGTCGTACGAGGCGGACGCCTTCATACCGGCTCAACGGCGTTCCGTGGAGCGGCCGTCGACGGCTCCGGCCGGGGAGCAGCGCACCCATGTCGGGGCGCGGTCGCCGTCGGGCCGCGCGCCCGCTCCGAGTCCGGCGACGAAGTCGGGCCCGAGCTCGGAACGGGGCGCGCTCCGGGGCACGAAGCGGGATCCGGCGGAGCCGAGGACCGCGGCCGGCCGTCGTCAGCGGGCCAAATGGCCGGCGCTCGCGGTCGGCGTCGCCGTGCTCGTGTACGGCGGCCTCTGGGCCGCGCAGGGCTTCGGCGATACGCGGACGTCGTCCGCCGGCCCGGCGGGCTCCGGCGCGGTGGAAGCCGCGGACCCGGCCTTCGAGCCGTGGCGGGCCCGGTCCATCGGGGACGCCGCCGAGCGGGGCGTCGCACCGGCCTGTTCGTACACACCGAGCCTCTCCGGCGTCTCGGCGACACTGATCTGCTCCACGCAGGGCGTCGCCGCCGCCCGGCTCGACCCCGCCGACGGGCGGGTGATCTGGTCGCAGGGCGCGGAAGCCGACGGCACGGACGTGCCCGTCGTCTCGGGCGGTCTGGTCCACGCCGTCCTCACCACGTCGAAGGGCGCGCGGCTGCGGGCGTACGAGAAGGACGACGGGGCCCCGGTCTGGAGCAAGGGCCTCTCCGGCTACCGGGGCGGCGTCCACCACGCCGACGACACCGTCCTGCTCGTGAACGACGACGGGCGGGTGGAGGCGCTGAACGGCGGGACGGGCAAGACGCGTTGGGAACGCCGGCTGCCCGGACACTCCGCTCCCGTCTTCTCCTTCCACAGTCCGGCGAGCGGTCACTCCTACGCAGCCGAGCAGTCGGGCGACGGCCGTGCCACGCTGGTCAGCGCGGTGGAACCGAAGACCGGTGAACTCGCCTGGCAGCGTCGGCTCGACGGATACCTCACGCCGGTGGCCAACGAGCGCGGCGTCCTGTTCCTCTCCTCGCTCGACCGGAACTCGATGACGGACGCGGTCGTGCGCTACGACCCCGCGAGCGGGGACGTGCGCCGTGTCCCGCTGCCCTACGTCGTGCCCCAGGCGCAGCTCGCCGTGCGCGACGGCACCGCGTACCTGCTGGCGCGCGGCGGGACGCTGCTGGCCCTCGACACCACTCGTAAGGGCGAGAACACCCAGCCCCGCTGGGAGTTGGAGACCGATGTCGCCCGGTCGTCCGTTCCCGTCGTGACGGCCGGGGACCGGCTCTACTTCTCCGCCGCCGACGGGCAGCTGATCACGGTCGACACGGCTGACGGCGCGCTGATCGGCCGTACGAAACCACGTCTGCTGTCGGGCAAGCTCGCCTACATGTCGTCGCTGCCCGCCCCCGCCGTCGCTCCCGGCCGGGTCTACGCGGGTGCGCCGGACGGGTCCGTCTTCGCCGTGGACAGCGAGGACCCCGGCACCTGGTGACGCGCACCGGGTGCCGGGGTCCTCGCTGTCCGACCGAATGTCCTACCGGCCGTGGTGATGTCCGCTCGTACTGATGTCTGGCAGTGCTGATGTCCGGCCGTGTCGGCCCAGTTGGGAGACGTCCCTGACCGCGCCCTTGTCCGCGCTCGTGGCCATGGCCGCGTACGCGCGCAGCGCCACGGAGACCTTGCGCTCGCGTGCGACCGGCTCGTACACCCCGTTCAGCGCGTCCCGCCGGACCGCCAACTCGTCTTCCCCGACGAGCAGTTCGATCGAGCGTCCCGGGATGTCGATCCGGACGCGGTCGCCGTCCCGCACCAGCGCGATCGTCCCGCCTGACGCCGCTTCCGGCGAGGCGTGGCCGATCGACAGGCCCGACGTACCGCCGGAGAAACGGCCGTCGGTGACCAGGGCGCACGCCTTGCCCAGGCCCAGGCCCTTCAGATACGACGTGGGGTAGAGCATCTCCTGCATGCCGGGGCCGCCGCGCGGACCCTCGTAGCGGATGACGATCACATCGCCCTCCTTGATCTCCTTACGGAGGATCTTCTCGACGGCCTCGTCCTGCGACTCGCAGACGACGGCCGGGCCCTCGAAGGTCCAGATCGACTCGTCCACACCCGCGGTCTTCACGACACAGCCGTCGACGGCCAGGTTGCCCTTCAGCACGGCGAGTCCGCCGTCCTTCGAGTACGCGTGCTCCACGGAGCGGATACAGCCGCCCTCGGCGTCCAGGTCGAGCGTGTCCCACCGCTCGGACTGGGAGAACGCGGTCGCCGAGCGCTTGCAGCCGGGCGCCGCGTGCCACAGCTCAACGGCCTCCGCGGAGGGTGAACCGCCGCGCACGTCCCATGTCTTGAGCCACTCGGCGAGCGTGTCGGAGTGCACCGAGTGCACGCCCTCCTCAAGGAGGCCGCCTCGGTACAGCTCGCCCAGGATGGCGGGGATGCCGCCGGCCCGGTGGATGTCCTCCATGTAGTACGTGCCGCCGGGCGCCACGTTCGGCGCGACCTTCGACAGGCACGGGACGCGCCGCGAGACGGCGTCGATCTCGTCCAGGCCGTAGTCGAGACCGCCCTCCTGGGCGGCGGCGAGGAGGTGCAGGATCGTGTTCGTGGAGCCGCCCATGGCGATGTCGAGCGCCATGGCGTTGTCGAAGGCCGCGCGGGTGGCGATGTTGCGCGGCAGGACGGTCTCGTCGCCGCCTTCGTAGTAGCGCTTGGTGATGTCGACGACCGTGGCGCCCGCGTTCTCGTACAGGGCCTTGCGCGCGGTGTGCGTGGCGAGGACCGAGCCGTTGCCGGGCAGGGCGAGACCGATGGCCTCGGCGAGACAGTTCATCGAGTTCGCGGTGAACATGCCGGAACAGGAACCACAGGTCGGACAGGCGTTCTCCTCGATACGGAGCATGTCCTCGTCCGAGACGGACTCGTTCACGGCGTCCGAGATCGCGTTGATCAGGTCCAGCTTGCGGACCGTGCCGTCGACCAGGGTGGCCTTGCCGGCCTCCATCGGACCGCCGGAGACGAAGACCGTGGGGATGTTGAGGCGCATCGCGGCCATCAGCATGCCCGGCGTGATCTTGTCGCAGTTGGAGATGCAGATCAGCGCGTCCGCGCAGTGCGCCTCGACCATGTACTCGACGGAGTCGGCGATCAGATCACGGGACGGCAGGCTGTAGAGCATGCCTCCGTGGCCCATCGCGATGCCGTCGTCCACGGCGATGGTGTTGAACTCGCGCGGCACGGCGCCCGCGGCCTTGATCGCCTCGGAGACGATCCGGCCGACGGGGGCGAGGTGGGTGTGTCCGGGGACGAACTCCGTGAAGGAGTTGGCCACGGCGACGATCGGCTTGCCGATGTCCTCGCTCGCTACGCCCGACGCCCGCATAAGGGCGCGCGCGCCCGCCATGTTGCGGCCGTGGGTGACAGTGCGGGACCTCAGCTCGGGCATCGTCGCTCGCTCCTTCGGCAGATCCTTCGGCGGGAATGACTTTTTCGAGCCTACGCCCACCGCTCCAAGATCTGGACGGTCGTTCCGGAATGCGGGACGGCCGTTCAGCTTTCGGTCCGGCCGGTCCGGGCCGGTCCGGACCGCTCAAGCCTCGGTCCGACCCCGCTCACGCCTCGGTCAGATACCGCTGGAGTGTCGGCGCGACGATCCTGACGATCTCCTCCGTGTCCACGGATGCCAGCGGCTCCGCCTTGAGCACGTACCGCAGGATCGCGATCCCGATCATGTGCGAGGCGGCCAGCTCGGCGCGGAGGGTGGGGTCCGGTACGTCCAGCTCGACCGCGATCCGCTCCAGCAGCCGCCGCAGCACGAACTTGCGCAGCATGGCCGCCGCGGCCTCGTTCGTCACCGCGGACCGCATGATCGCGAGCAGCGGGGCCCGCGACACCGGGTTCTCCCACACGCTGATGAAGTAGCGGGCGAGGCGCTCGCCGATACCCTCCTGACCGCCGCCGAGCAGCGCGGGAAGGACCAGCGCGGGTTCGAAGGAGACCTCGATGGCCGCGCCGAAGACCTCGTCCTTCGTACCGAAGTAGTGATGCACGAGGGCCGGGTCCACGCCGGCCGCCTTCGCGATGCCGCGCACGGACGTCTTGTCGTAGCCGCGCTCGGCGAACTCGTTACGGGCCGCGTCGAGGATCCGCTCGCGGGCACCGGGGCCGGTGTCCGCGTCCGAGCGTGCGGGGCGGCCGCGGCGGCGCGGGGCCGTACCGGTCATGGGCGGCGGATCCGGGGCCGGACGTGGGACACGCGGGGCTGCGGTGCCCGGCTCTCCGAAGGGGACCCGGCGGGGGGCTCCGCGGCGGAACCGGCCGACGACGCCAGGTGCAGCCGGGTGAAGGCCAGCGCCTCCGCCAGATCGGCCTCGCGTTCGGCCGAGGACATCGCGCGCCGTGTGTTGACCTCGATCACGACATGACCGTCGAAGGAGCTGCCCGCCAGCCGTTCGAGCAGTTCGGCGCAGGGCTGGTTGCCGCGTCCGGGCACCAGGTGCTCGTCCTTGGCCGAGCCGTTGCCGTCGGCGAGATGGACGTGCCCCAGCCGGTCGCCCATGCGGTCGACCATGGACATCGCGTCGGCGCGGGCGGTAGCTGTGTGCGACAGGTCGACGGTGAAGTGGCGGTAGTCGTCCTTCGTCACGTCCCAGTCGGGGGCGTACGCGAGCACCTCGCGGTCCCGGTAGCGCCACGGGTACATGTTCTCGACGGCGAAGCGCACGTCCGTCTCGTCGGCCATCCGCCAGATGCCGGAGACGAAGTCGCGGGAGTACTGGCGCTGCCAGCGGAACGGCGGGTGTACGACGACGGTGGAGGCGCCCAGCCGCTCGGCGGCGGTCCGTGCCCGCTGGAGCTTGGTCCACGGGTCCGTCGACCAGACACGCTGCGTGATCAGCAGACATGGCGCGTGGATGGCGAGGATCGGCACGTGGTGGTAGTCGGACAGACGGCGCAGGGCCTCGACGTCCTGGCTGACGGGATCCGTCCAGACCATGACCTCGACGCCGTCGTACCCCAGGCGCCCGGCCATCTCGAAGGCCGTCGCCGTGGACTCCGGATAGACGGAGGCTGTCGACAGGGCGACCTTCGCATCCGGGATGCGCACCACTGGTTCTGCCACGGAGACAGGGTACGGGCACCGGCAGGCGCCATCGCGGGCATCGCAGCGGAAAGTGACGAGAGCAACGGCCCACCCTCCTGGGGAGGCGGACGTCGGACCTCCCCTCCTTGGGCGGACGTCAGACCTCCGTCGTGGGCAGTTGGTCCAGCCGTCGCAGGATCACGCCCTCGCGCAGCGCCCACGGACAGATCTCCAGCTCCTCGACACCGAAGAGATCCATCGCCGCCTCGGCGACCAGCGCGCCCGCGAGCAGCTGCGACGCCCGCCCGTCCGAGACGCCGGGCAGCCCGGCACGCCGCGCGGCGGTCATCGTCGCCAGCTTCGGGACCCACTCCTCCAGCGCCTTGCGGCTCAGATCGCGCTGTACGTAGAGCCCCTCGGCGGAGCGGGCCGCCCCGGCGATCCGCGCGAGCTGCCGGAAGGTCTTCGAGGTGGCCACGACATGGTCCGGCTCGCCGAATCGGGTGAACTCGCCGACCGTACGGGCGATCTGGGCCCGCACATGACGGCGCAGCGCGCGTACGGCCTGCGGATCGGGCGGGTCACCGGGCAGCCAGCCGGCGGTGAGACGGCCGGCGCCCAGGGGCAGGGACACCACGGCGTCCGGTTCCTCGTCGATGCCGTACGCGATCTCCAGCGAGCCGCCGCCGATGTCCAGGACCAGCAGTTTCCCGGCCGACCAGCCGAACCAGCGGCGCGCCGCGAGGAAGGTCAGCCGGGCCTCCTCGTCGCCGCTGAGGACCTGGAGGTCGACGTCCGTCTCCTGCTTGATCCTGGCGAGCACCTGGTCGGCGTTGCTCGCCTCGCGCACGGCCGACGTGGCGAACGACAGCACCGCCTCGCAGCCCTTGTCCTCGGCGGCCTGTAGCGCCTCGGCGATGGTCGCCACCAGCCGCTCGACACCGTCGGGCCCGATCGCGCCGTCCGCGTCGAGCAGCTCGGCGAGTCTCAGCTCTGTCTTGTGCGAATGGGCGGGCAGCGGCCGCGCGCCGCGGTGGGCGTCGACCGCCAGCAGGTGGACGGTGTTCGAACCGACGTCGAGAACTCCGAGTCTCATGGGCGAACGCTACTGCGACGACACGCATACGCTGGAGTCGTGCCGAAGACGAAAAAGGCGAAGCCGGGCAAAGCCGGGCGCGCGAAGAAGCAGCACGAGCAGGGTCCGTCCGACGAGAAGGGGCTGGACTTCGCCCGGTCGTGGGTCGAATTCCCTGATCCGGCGGACGACGAGCAGGTCTTCCGCTGCGATCTGACGTGGCTCACCTCGCGGTGGTCCTGCATCTTCGGCAGCGGATGCCAGGGCATCGAGGCGGGCCGCGCCGACGACGGCTGCTGCACGCTGGGGGCGCATTTCTCCGACGAGGACGACGAGAAGCGCGTCGCCGGGCATGTGAAGCGCCTCACGCCGGAGCTGTGGCAGTTCCACGACGTGGGGGCGGAGAGCGGCTGGACGGAGACGGACGACGACGGCGCCCGCAAGACGCGCCGCTGGGACGGCTCCTGCATCTTCCAGAACCGGCCCGGCTTCGCCGGTGGCGCGGGCTGCTCGCTGCACATCCTGGCGCTGCGCGAGGACCGCGAGCCGCTGGAGACGAAGCCCGACGTCTGCTGGCAGCTGCCGGTGCGGCGTACGTACGACTGGATCGACCGGCCCGACGAGTCGCGGGTGCTCCAGGTGACGATCGGCGAGTACGACCGCCGGGGCTGGGGCCCCGGCGGGCACGACCTGCACTGGTGGTGCACGTCGGCGACGTCGGCGCACGGCGCGGGTGAGCCGGTGTACAAGACGTACGCGCCCGAGCTGACCGAGCTGATGGGCAAGGCGGGGTACGACGCGCTGGCCGAGCTCTGCGAGGCACGGCTGGCGAGCGCGCTGCCGCTCGTCGCCCCGCACCCGGCGGACCCGCCCCCGGCGGCCTGACACCGGCGTATGAACGCGCGCCCGCTCACGGCGACGAGGGCGGCGTGTCCGGCCCGCCCGGACCGGTCGGGCCGCCCGGATCGTCGGGCGAGGACGGCGGGTCGCTCGGCTGCCCCGTGCCGGGATCCGTCGGATCGCCCGTACCGGGCGGCGGACCGGTGGGGTCGGACGGGCCAGGATCGGTCGGTTCGCCCGGGTCGCTCGGGCCGGGGCCGGCGGTGCCCGGCGGCGGTGAGGCGGGCGGACGCGTCGGGTGCGTCGGCCTGCCCGGCCCCGGGTGGGACGAGGACGGCGGCCTGGAACCGTAACCGCTGATCGCGACCACCGAGCCCGCCGGGGTCAGCCCGATCCGGGCGCTCCACGGGCCGGACGGCTCGCGCGCGTGGTCCACGTGGACGTGGACGGTGACGGACCTGCCGGGGGCGAGCGTGCCGGAGGTACGGCTCAGCCGCAGCCACGACGCGCTGGTCCAGGCCGACCAGGAGACGGGCTCGGCGCCGGTCGCGGTGAGCGTGATCCTCGTACGGTCGCCGGTCGACTCCGCCGTCACGGAGAGCCGTCCCGAGCCCGTTCCGGGTGTGCCGGACGGGGCGCCCGTCCCGTCGCTGATGACCTCGACCGAGACGTCCGGGTCACGGCTGCCGGTGGCGAAGGGGTCACCGGGACGGTTCTCGGCGTTCCCCGCGTTCTCGTAGTTGTCGTACGGATCGGCCCCCTGCGTACCGCGCCGCTCGGCGTCCCCGGCGCTGACCGACGTCCCGCCGTGGCCCTCGCCGGTCGGCGGCGCGCCCCGGTACGCGGCCCAGAGGGCGAGCACGGGCGCGGCCACGACGGTCGCCACGACGGTGGTGGTGACGGCCCGCGAGCGCAGCCGGTCCCGGCGGGCGGCGCGGTCCTTCGGGTCCATGGGGAAGCCGTTGCGGCCGAAGCGCGGGGTCGTGGCACGGGCGCGCGGGGTGTTCGTCATGGCGCCGTACGCCGCCGCCCGTGGAGCGTCGACGAGCGGCAGGACGGCGGGTGAGGCGGCCCAGGAGGGCACGCCGGACGACGTGGGCCGGGCGGCGCGCGCGGAGGCGGCCGAGCCGGGCCAGGGGCCCGCCGCCTCGGCGCGCTCGGCGGCGCGGCGGCAGCGCGGGCAGTCGTCCACGTGCCGGACGAGCTCGCGGCGGAGCGCGGCCGAGAGCAGCACCTGGTCGTCGCCGGTGAGCCGGGCGACGGCGGGGCAGTTGCCCGTCTCGACGACGGCGAGCGCGGCCCTGGTGCGCTCGACCTCGCAGGCTGCGGAGTTGAGCAGTTCGCGGGCCGGCATGAGCTCCATGGACAGGACGGCGGCCACGTCGCGCGCGCCGAGCCGGTGGCGTACGGCGAGTTCGAGGGCTTCGCGCTGCTCGGGGGTCGTACCGGCTGCCTCGGGCCAGGCCAGCATGGCGAGTTCACGCCGCCGGCGCTCGGCGACCTCCGGCGGGACGTCGGCCCCCGCGGCGGCCCCGAAATCTCCGCCGGGCTCACCACGACGGCCCGAGTGCGCCCCCGGGCGGCTCCCCCGCCGCTCGCCGAGCCGCCGCAGACAGGCCCACCGGGCCAGTGCGTAGAGCCAGGCCCCGCGCTCCCCCGCGCCCGCCGGGCAACGCCCGTAGTGGCGCTCGGAGATGGCCAGGACCTCGCCCAACACCTCGGTGGCGGCGTCGTGGTCGCACAGCACGGAGAGGCAGTACGTGAACAGCCCGTCCAGATAGGGCTCGTAGCGCACAGGCGGCCGGCGCGTCTCCGATCGGGGCGTGCGACGGGGCGCACGGTGTGCGCCGGTGGTGTACCTGGGGGGCTCCAGCCTGCTGCTCGTCACCCGGCGACGGTAGACACGGGAGCGCACGACCCTCCCCACCCTCGCCTACATTTAATCCTTACGGGTGAAACGTCTCCTGTGACCGTTTCCTGGGGCCGGGACCGCCGGAACGGCCACCGCGGTAAGGGTTGTCAGTGGTCGCCTATACGGTGGCGCCATGGCTGTCGCCCGTACCAAATCCGCCAAGGACCGGCCGTCCTACCGCTGTACCGATTGCGGTTGGACGACCGTCAAGTGGCTCGGCCGCTGCCCCGAGTGCCAGGCCTGGGGCACGGTCGAGGAGTACGGCGCGCCCGCCGTACGGACGACGGCGGTCGGCCGGGTCAGCACCCCGGCCCTCCCGATCGGCCAGGTCGACGGCCGTACGGCGACGGCGCGCTCGACGGGCGTGGACGAGCTGGACCGCGTCCTGGGCGGCGGGCTCGTGCCGGGAGCCGTCGTGCTGGTGGCCGGTGAGCCCGGCGTCGGCAAGTCCACGCTGCTCCTGGACGTCGCGGCGAAGGCGGCCGGCCCCGAGCACCGCACGCTGTATGTGACGGGTGAGGAGTCGGCGAGCCAGGTGCGGCTGCGCGCAGACCGCATCAAGGCCATCGACGACCATCTCTATCTCGCGGCCGAGACGGACCTCTCCGCCGTCCTCGGGCATCTCGACGCGGTCAAGCCGTCGCTGCTGATCCTCGACTCCGTACAGACGGTGGCGTCGCCGGAGATCGACGGCGCGCCCGGCGGCATGGCCCAGGTCCGGGAGGTCGCGGGCGCGCTCATCCGGGTCTCCAAGGAGCGGGGCATGTCCACCCTGCTCGTCGGCCACGTCACCAAGGACGGCGCGATCGCGGGCCCCCGGCTGCTGGAGCACCTGGTGGACGTGGTGCTGTCCTTCGAGGGCGACCGGCACGCGCGGCTGCGGCTGGTGCGGGGCGTCAAGAACAGGTACGGCACGACGGACGAGGTCGGCTGCTTCGAGCTGCACGACGAGGGCATCACCGGCCTCGCGGACCCCTCCGGCCTCTTCCTCACCCGCCGGGACGAGCCGGTCCCCGGCACCTGCCTGACCGTTACGCTCGAAGGCCGCCGCCCGCTCGTCGCCGAGGTGCAGGCGCTGACGGTCGACTCGCAGATCCCGTCCCCCCGGCGCACCACGTCCGGCCTGGAGACCTCCCGCGTCTCGATGATGCTGGCCGTTCTCGAGCAGCGCGGCAGGATCAGCGCGCTGGGCAAGCGCGACATCTACAGCGCGACGGTCGGCGGTGTGAAGCTCTCCGAGCCGGCCGCGGACCTGGCGATCGCGCTCGCCCTGGCCTCGGCGGCGAGCGACACCCCGCTGCCGACGAATCTTGTCGCGATCGGCGAGGTGGGCCTCGCGGGCGAGGTAAGACGGGTCACGGGAGTCCAGCGCAGACTGGCCGAAGCGCACCGTCTGGGCTTCACGCACGCCCTCGTCCCGACCGATCCCGGGAAGATCCCGGCCGGTATGAAGGTCACGGAAGTCGCCGACATGGGGGCCGCTCTGAGCGTGCTTCCGCGCCGGGGTCGGGCGGAGGCCCCACGGGACGGCAAGGACCGCCGGTAGACTTTGCCCTGGTCTCGCCCATCCGTACGAGCCGGAGGAGTGCAGTGGCAGCCAACGACCGGGCAGCAGCACCCGGAAAGTCCGGTGGTGGCTCCGGTGGATCCGGCACCGAAGCGCTGATGCGCGCCTCACTGAGCGCCGTGGCGCCCGGCATGGCGCTGCGTGACGGCCTGGAGCGGATCCTCCGGGGGAACACCGGCGGTCTCATCGTCCTGGGTATGGACAAGACCGTCGAGACGATGTGCACGGGCGGCTTCGTGCTGGACGTGGAATTCACCGCGACGAGGCTCCGCGAGCTCTGCAAGCTCGACGGCGCGCTCATTCTTGACAAAGACATCACCAAAATTCTGCGGGCCGGTGTCCAGCTCGTGCCCGACGCCTCCATCCCGACCGAGGAGACCGGTACGCGCCACCGCACGGCGGACCGGGTGTCCAAGCAGTGCGGGTTCCCGGTGATCTCCGTGTCGCAGTCGATGCGGCTGATCGCGCTGTACGTGGACGGGGAGCGCCGGGTCCTGGAGGAGTCGGCGGCGATCCTCTCGCGCGCGAACCAGGCGCTGGCGACCCTGGAGCGGTACAAGCTCCGGCTGGACGAGGTCGCGGGCACGCTCTCCGCGCTGGAGATCGAGGACCTGGTCACGGTCCGGGACGTGACGGCGGTGTCGCAGCGTCTGGAGATGGTGCGCAGGATCGCCACGGAGATCGCCGAGTACGTGGTCGAGTTGGGCACCGACGGGCGGCTTCTCTCCCTTCAGCTCGACGAGTTGATCGCGGGCGTCGAGCCCGAGCGCGAGCTCGTCGTACGGGACTACGTGCCGGAGCCGACGGCGAAGCGGTCCCGTACGGTCGCCGAGGCGATGACCGAGCTGGACGCGCTCTCCCACACCGAGCTGCTCGAACTGCCCGTCGTGGCCCGCGCGTTGGGCTACAGCGGTTCACCCGAGACGCTGGACTCCGCGGTCTCGCCACGCGGTTACCGGCTGCTGGCCAAGGTGCCGCGGCTGCCGGGCGCCATCATCGAGCGGCTGGTCGAGCACTTCGGCGGTCTCCAGAAGCTGCTGGCGGCGAGTGTCGACGATCTCCAGACGGTGGACGGCGTGGGCGAGGCGCGGGCGCGCAGCGTGCGCGAGGGGCTGTCGCGGCTGGCGGAGTCGTCGATCCTGGAGCGGTACGTCTGAGGTACGGGCAGGGCCCACGTACGTAGGAGGGCGGCACCACCGCGTCGGTGGTGCCG
>NZ_JBHXDC010000037.1:0-17953 GCF_042725135.1 Streptomyces sp. NPDC060366
GACCTCGCACTCCACACCGGACACCACACCAACCACCCCCACCTCACCGAACTCACCCTCCAAACCCCACTCACCATCCCCGAACACGCAACCATCCAACTCCATATAGCCACCGGCCCCGAAGACCCGGATCCGGCCAGCACCCAGCACCACATCCCCATCACCATCCACTCCCGCCAAGCCGACGACGAACCCTGGACCCTCCACGCCACAGGTCTGCTCTCGAACACCGCGGCGACGAACGCCCCTGTCGAGCCGACTGCGTGGCCGCCCGTGGATGTCACGGCGCTCAGCACCGACAGCCTCTACGACGACCTCGCCACCCACGGCTACGGCTACGGCCCCACATTCCAAGGACTCACCGCAGCCTGGCGCAACGGCGACAACCTCTACGCCGAAATCGAACTCGACCCCGACACCGACGTCACCGGCTACGGCATCCACCCCGCACTCCTCGACGCCGCCCTCCACACCCTCGCACTCGGGTCGTCCGACGAGCAGCGTGTCCAGTTGCCGTTCTCGTGGTCCGGCGTCGAGCTGTTCTCCACCGGGGCGACCTCGGTACGGGCACATGTCACGCAGACGGACGCATCTTCTGTCTCGCTCGTACTCACGGACCCTCAGGGCGCGTTGGTCGCGCGCATCGACGCCCTCACCATGCGTGCCATCGATACGGCGCAGTTGGCGGCGGCCGGGACCAGCACCCACAACCGGCTGTTCGCGGTCGAGTGGACATCTGTTGCGAGTGACGCCGTCACCGACGCCGGCGACCACCGGGCCTGGACGATCCTCACCGCCGGAGCACCCGCCACGGCCGTACCCGAGTCGATCGCACACCTCGAACTCGATTCAGCCGACCCCGACCTGTCCGTCCCCGCGCAGGTCCACCACGCCGCCGCCCAGACGCTCCAGCACCTCCAGGACTGGCTCGCCGACCCCGCCAACACCGACCGCCACCTCGTCGTCCTCACCCACGGCGCCGTCACCACCAACCCCGACGAGAACATAACGGACCTCACCCACGCGCCCCTCTGGGGCCTCATCCGCAGCGCCCAGAACGAACACCCCCACCGCATCACCCTCATCGACACCGACAACCACCCCCACAGCGCCAAGAACCTCACCCACGCCATCACCACCGGCGAACCCCAACTCGCTGTCCGCAACGGGGACATACTCACCCCCCGCCTCACCCGCCACACCCCCGCACCCGGCAACAACCTCACCCTCAACCCCCACGGCACCACCCTCATCACCGGCGGCACCGGAACCATCGGCACCCACATCGCACGGCATCTCGTCACCCAGCACGGCGCCCGCCACCTCCTCCTCACCAGCAGGTCCGGCCCGGAGACGGAGAAGGCCCAGGCCCTGCTGAAGGAGCTGACCGCGCTCGGCGCCGACGTCCGCATCACCGCATGCGACGCCGCCGACCGGCAACAACTCACCACCCTCCTCGACACCATCCCCGCCGAACACCCACTCACCGCCGTCATCCACACCGCAGGCGTCCTCGACGACGCCACCATCGACAACCTCACCCCCGAACACCTCACCACCGTGATGGCACCCAAGGTCGACGCCGCCTGGAACCTCCACCAACTCACAGCCGACCACAACCTCGACGCATTCATCCTCTTCTCCTCCGCCGCCGCCACCCTCGGCGCCACCGGACAAGCCAACTACGCCACCGCCAACACCTTCCTCGACACCCTCGCCCACCACCGCCACCACAACGGACAACCCACCACCTCACTCGCCTGGGGCTACTGGGCACAAACCACCGGCATGACCGCCCACATGGACGACGGTCACGTGGCCAAGCTGAGGCGGTCCGGGCTGGTGCCGATGACGAGTGAGACGGGTGTGGCGCTGTTCGACATCGCGGCAGCCTCGGGGGAACCCCCGATGCTGCTGCCCGCGGAGCTGTCCCCCTCGCACATCGACGCGGACAGCGTGCCTCCGTTGATGCGTGGACTGGTGCGGCCTGTCCGGCGCGCGGCCGCCGGCACGCCGGGCGGGCCCGCCGGACTGCTCGGCCGGCTGTCCGGGCTGGAGACGCACGAGGCGCGGGAGGAGTTGGTGAAGCTGGTCTCCGCCCATGTGAGCGCGGTGCTCGGTCATGGTCCGGGGGCATCGGCGTCGCCGGACAAGGCGTTCAAGGATCTGGGCTTCGACTCGCTCACCGCGGTCGAGCTGCGGAACCGTCTGGCCGCGACGACGGGGCTGCGGCTGCCCGCGACGCTCGTCTTCGACCACCCGTCGCCGAAGGCCGTCGCGCTCCACCTCCACGACGAGTTGTTCGCCGGGGGCCCGGCGGCCGGTGAAGCGATGACGGTGACGGTGCCGAAGAACCCGCTCGCCGAACTGGACCGGCTGGACGCCGCGTTGCTCGCCGGGACCGACGACTCGGTCCTCGACCGGGTGGCCCTGCGACTGACCGCGGTGCTGGCGAGGCTCAACGCGGACCGGAACGAGCGGGAGGCCGCCGCACGGGAGGACACGACGTCCGACCGGCTCCAGGGGGCCTCCAGCGACGAGCTGTTCGACTTTATCGACAAGGACCTGGGAAGGAACTCGCATGCCTGATGAGGCGGAGCGCAAGAAGGTGGCGTTGGAGTACTGCCACCGTCTGAACGCCGGTGACGTGGATGGTGCCCTGGCGTTGTTCTCGCCGGAGATCCGGTACGAGGACCCGGTCGGGAGTGGCACGCTGACGGGCCTGACAGCGCTCCGGGAGCACTTGGCCCGCGCGGTCGCCTCCCGCGTACTCGAAACGCCCGGGGTTCCGGTGGCGTCCTTGGACGACGAGCACGTGCTGCTGCCGGCCACGGCCGAACTGGACGACGCGCGGCTGCCGGCGGGGAGCCGGCTGACCGTCGCGTTCGTCGCCCTGCTGCGGGTGGGTGCCGACGGGCTGATCCGGGAGATGCGGCTGTTCTGGGGCCGTACGGATACCGGTGTCACGCCGGCCGCGTCGGCAGCCCAGGGGGTGCGGTGAGCACCCCCAGCACTCCCGTACAGCAACCGCAGGAGGCCGCTCCGTCGTACGCGGCTCTCGCCGAGCCGACGGAGCCGGTCAGCAGACCGTGGACACTGCTGCTGGTTCTGGCGAATCTCGGTGTGTGGATGGCCTTCATGGCTCCGCTCCAGGTGCTGCTGCCGGATCAGATCCAGGGCATCTCACCGGAGAACAAGAAGTCGCTGCTGGGCTGGGTGACGGGTGCGGGTGCGCTGGCGGTGCTGCTGACGACTCCGCTGGTGGGCGCGTTGTCCGACCGGACGACGGGCCGGCTGGGGCGGCGGCGGCCGTGGACGGTCGGTGGCGCGGTGCTGGGCGCCGTGGCCCTGGCGGCCCTGTCGCGGCAGGACACGATCGCCGGTGTCACCGTGGCGTGGGTGTTCGTGCAGGTGGGGCTGAACATGATGCTGGCCACGCTGACGGCTGCGGTGCCGGACCGGGTGCCGGTGAGGCAGCGCGGACTGGTGTCGGGATGGGTGAACCTGCCGCAGGTGCTGGGCGCGGTGCTCGGCGTCGGGCTGGTGTCGGCCGTGGTTCCCGGGCGTCCGGGCTATGTGGCGCTGGGGCTCGTGGTGGTGGGGCTGATGCTGCCGTTCGTCCTGCTGACGCCGGACGATCCGCTGCCGCCCGCGGCTCGCCCGCCGCTGGGGTCGCTGCTGCGCGGTATGTGGATCAGTCCGCGGCGCCATCCGGACTTCGGCTGGGCGTGGGCGAGCCGTTTCATCACCCAGCTCAGCGGCGCCGCCGCTTCGTTGTATCTGCTGTACTTCCTTCAGGACTCGGTGAAGGTGAAGGACGCCGACGAGGCCGTCCTCCAGCTCACCGCGGTCACCACGCTCTTCCTCCTCGTCACCATCGTGCTCGGTGGTTACTGGTCGGACAGGATCGGGCGCCGGAAGGTGTTCGTGCTGGGCGCGGGCGCCGTCCTGGCGCTGGCCTCGGTGGTGATGGCGGTGTCACCGACCTGGCCGGCGGCGGTGCTGGCGGCGGCCATTCTCGGTGCCGGTTTCGGTGTGTATCTGGCTGTCCACTCCGCGCTGGTGACGGAGGTCCTGCCGTCGGCGACGGACCGGGGGAAGGACCTGGGGCTGGTGAACGTGGCCAATACGGCTCCGAACCTGCTCGCCCCGGCGATCGCCGGGCCCGTGGTGTCGCTGGCGGGCTACCCCGCGCTCTTCGCGCTGTCGGCGGTGCTGACGCTGGGCGGCAGCGCGCTGGTGCTGCGGATCCGCGCGGTGTCCTGAGCCGGTGTGCCGGGCCCGGTACTCCTGACGTACGGGCCCGGCACTTCCTGATGTACGTACGACAGTGGGGGCGGTCCCTGGCGGACCGCCCCCACTGTCATGTCATGCCCCCGGTCAGGTCAGGGGCTTGGTGCCGGCCGCCATGATGTAGTCCACGGTCTCCAGTTCCCGCCTGAGCAGCTCGGGGTCCGCCCATGCCTTCTGCAGGACGCGGTAGTAGAGCTTGCTCACGGTGGGCTTGAACGCCGGGTCGGCGACCTTCTTGGTGATGTAGGCGCGCCAGGGCTCCCACACCTTGGGCTGGATGGTCGTGACGCCGACCGATTCGAAGCCCGTCTGGCTCAGCTTCTCGGCGTAGACGTCCCGGTCGTGCCAGTTGCGGTCGTCGACGGTCCACTTGAGCCAGCCCAGTGCGTGGGCCTTGAGGTTCTCTCGCGGTCCCGCGCCGGGCATGGGGACGATGTCGGCCGTGGCGATGACACCGCCGGGCTTGAGGACGCGGTAGGCCTCCTTGAAGAACTGGCTGCGCGGCTGGTAGTGCATGGCCGACTCCAGCGACACGACGCGGTCGAAGGTGTTGTCGGGGAACGGGATCTCCGTGGCGGAGGCGAGCTGGAAGTTGACCCGGTCCGTGACGCCTTCGCGCCGCGCCCGGTCGCTCGCGAACTCGACGTGCTTCGGCGTGATGTTGATGCCGAAGATCTGCCGGGGCTTACGGCTCTTGAGCCAGTAGAAGTCCTGGTCTCCGTAGCCGAATCCGCAGTCGAGGACGGTGTCGCCCTCGCGCATGCCCACGGTGTCGGCCAGAAGGCCGGCGAGGGCTTCCTGGGCCGCGTCGTACGTCTCGTTCCCGGTCTCCCAGTATCCCTGGTTGAAGTAGGTGCTCTCCTCGGTCATGAGGTGCCCAGGGGGGTACATCTCGTAAATGCTCTGGACCTTCTTGGTCCAGTCGCTGGCCATTCGGAACTTGACGAGGCTGCCCAACATGCGGACGTCCTCGCGAAGCGATGCCTGCGGTCTTGCCATAATTCGCTTTCCTCCTGACCAAGCAGGCCGCAGGGGTTGGCGATGGCCGTGCTGTCTCACCGCGGCGCGTGCTGACGGCCCTACTGTGCGGAATACGGACGGCCTCATTCTCAACAGAGCCGCCTAGCAACCCGCTAAAGAGAATCTGAATGCCGCGGAGTGCGTCTCATGTGGGGGAACGGTGAGTTAGGGGGGCTTTAGCCGACGGCGACAGCATCGGCGTCCGGTATGTCATCCGCACGTGTGCGCGGGAGAATTGGAGACGGGATGGACAGTCCGAACATTCACATCCTGTCGGTCAGGACGGCCCTGCCCGGTCCTCCGGTCGACAACGTGGCGCTGGCGCACCGGCTCGGTGTCGGGGACAGCTGGGCACGCTGGGCCGAGACGGGTGTGGGGATCCGCTCCCGTCATCTGGCCAGGGACCTGGAGTCCGGCGAGATCACCCACACCCTGGCGGATCTCGGGGAGGCCGCGGCGCG
The DNA here is from genome assembly GCF_042725135.1 of Streptomyces sp. NPDC060366. NCBI lineage: Bacteria > Bacillati > Actinomycetota > Actinomycetes > Kitasatosporales > Streptomycetaceae > Streptomyces > Streptomyces sp. NPDC060366. Next base: position 5,775 of record NZ_JBHXDC010000037.1, read on the forward strand.
GGAGGCGCTGGCGGCGGCCGGGCTGGACGCGCAGGACGTCGATCTGCTGGTGATGGGCACGAGCATGCCGGACATGCTGATGCCCGCGACCGTCAACATCGTCGCGGACCGGCTGGGCATCGACGGCGTGCCGTCGTACCAGGTGCAGTCCGGGTGCGCGGGGGTCGTGCAGGCGATGGAGATCGCCGTGCAGCGCCTGGCGGGCGGTTCGGCCCGTACGGCGCTGGTTCTGGGCGGCGACACCTGGGTCAAGCACTTCGATCCCAGTGGCGACGTCAAGCACCTGTCCCCCGCCGAGCTTGTCTCGATGGCGCTGGCGGGGGACGGCGCGGGGTGCGCGGTGCTGAGCGTGGAGCCGCGCCCGGGGGCCGCCGTGGTCCGGCGGGTGCGTACGCGGCTGGTCGGCGGGCTTCCTCCGGCGCAGACCGTGGAGTGGTTCGGTGCCCATGCCGGGACGGGGGCGCCGGCCGTGACCGACGACCGGGGCGTTGTGGAGAGGCAGGTTCCGGTGCTGGCGGCCGAGGCGTGGCGGGAGTTGCTGGACGATGTCGGGTGGAAGGACTCCGATGTCGACGCGGTGCTTCCGCCGCAGCACTCCGGGCGTGTCACGGAGCGGGTGTGCGAGCTGCTGGGTGTGGCGGAGTCGAGGGTGACGAGCCGTGTCGAGGAGACGGGCAACAACGTGAACGGGCTTCTGCTGTTCCAGTTGGAGCGTGCGCTGGCCGGTCTGGGCAGCGGCGGGCGTGTCGTGGGTCTGACGGTCGAGGCCACCGAGTGGGTCAGGGGCGGGATCGCCGTGGAGGTGCTGTGAGCGGGGGGACTCACGCGGTGGTCCTGGGCGGCAGTGTCGCCGGTCTGCTGGCCGCCGCGGCTCTCGCGCCGTACGCGGGTTCGGTCACCGTCGTGGAGAGGGACGAGTACCCGGCCGTGGGGCCTGCGGCGCGTACGGGTGTGCCGCAGGCGGAGCACGCGCACGTGCTGTGGTCCGGTGGGGCGCGGGCGGTGGAGCGGCTGTTGCCGGGCGCGGCCGAGCGGCTGCTGGCGGCGGGTGCGCGGCGGGTCGGGGTGCAGCGGGACATGCTGCTGATGTCGGCGGCCGGCTGGTGCGAGCGGTTCCCCGAGACGCAGTACATGCTCACGTGCAGTCGGGCGTTGCTGGAGTGGGTGCTGCGTGGTTGTGTGCTCGCGTTGCCGAACGTCTCGGTGCTTGAGGGCACCGTGGCCGCCGGTCTGGCCGGTGACGCCGGAGCCGTGAGCGGTGTACGGGTTCGGGCGCGGGACGGCGAGGGGGGCGCGGAGCGGCTGCTGGCCGCCGATGTCGTGGTGGACGCGACGGGGCGTGGCTCGGGGCTGAGCGGCTGGTTGACGGGGTTGGGTCTGCCGGCGGCCGAGGAGGAGACGGTGGACTCCGGCCTGACGTACACCACGCGGGTCTTCCGGGCGCCCGAGGGCGCGGCGGGTGTCTTTCCGGTGGTGAGTCTGTACGCGGACCACCGGGTGGCGAAACCGGCGCGCAACGGTCTGGTGGTGCCGATCGAGGGTGATCGGTGGATGGTGTCCCTGTCCGGCAGCCGGGGTGCGCGTCCGCCCGCCGACGCGGCGGGTTTCGCGGCGTTCGCGCGGAGCCTGCGGCATCCGCTGGTGGCACGTATGGTCGCCGCGGCCGAGCCGCTGACCGAGCCGCGCAGTACGCGCAGTACGCGTAACCGGCGGGTGCGGTACGAGCGGATGCCGTCCTGGCCGGCGGGGCTGTTGGTGCTGGGGGACGCGCTGTCGGCGCTCAACCCCGCGTACGGGCACGGGATGACGGCGGCGGCGCGTGGCGCCGAGGCGCTGCGGGACGAGCTCGCGGCGTACGGGGTGCGTCCCGAGCGTGCGCGGGAGACGGTGGGGGCGATCAGCGCGGCGGTGGACGATCCGTGGCTGTGGGCGACGTCGCAGGACGTGCGGTTCCCCGAGTGCCGGATCGTGTCCTCCGACGCGGAGTTGGGGGCGCGGGCCGAGGCGCGGGCGCGGTTCGCCGATTTGCTGCAGGCCGCCGCGTCGCGGGATGCCGGGGTGAACGCGGCGATGACCGGGGTGATGTCGATGTCGGAGCCGCTGGCGGATCTGGAGGACGCGGGGGTGCTCGACGCGGTGCGTGCCGCGGCGGCGTCGGGTGCGAAGCCGCTGCCGCAGCCCCGGTTGAGCGGGGCCGAGCTGGCTCTTCTGCGTGGACCGGCGCGGGTCGCCGTCCGTTGACGGGCGGGTGGGCCGGCGGGTCCGTGGGCCGGCGGGCGACCATGTGAGTCGTGCGGCCGCGGGTCGTGCGACGGAGGGTGCCCCGGGTGTCGTGACCGACGCCCGGGGCACCCCTTCGTTGTCTCCCGGCCGTTGTCAGGCGGTGTCGCCGAACCAGCGGCGCAGAGCGGGCTCCAGGCCGTCGTTTCCTGATTCGGCTGTCGCGGCCCAGGCGACGAAGCCGTCGGGGCGTACGAGCAGCGCCGTGGCGTCCACGGCGTCGGCCGGGCCCCGGGACACGCTGTCGAGGTGACCCCGGCGGCCGGAGGTGTCGGGCAGTGCGGCGGCGCCGTCGGTGAGGTCGATCAGCACGCCGCGGCCGGCGCGGAGTGCTTCGGCGACGGCGGTGGCCTGTCCGTCGGGACCCTTCACGAGCTGGTTCGGCACGGGCCGGCCGAGGAGGGGGTGAGTGTCCTCCTTCGCGGCGCCGTCGACGGCGTAGCGGACGTCGGTCACGGTGGTGATGAGGTGGTGGTTGACCTCGGGCAGCTTGACCAGGTCGGTGAAGAGCTGCCGCAGGACGTCGAGTTGCTGGCCCTGGGTGAGCAGCGCCATCTGTGACTGGGTGAAGACGCAGGCCCGGTGGCCGACCGGCCGCCGTTCCTCGTCGTAGGTGTCGAGGAGGCTGTCGGGGGCGCGTCCGTCGAGGACGGCGGCGAGCTTCCAGCCGAGGTTGGCGGCGTCGTGCAGGCCGGTGCTGAGGCCGTGGCCCGCGAAGGCGACGTGCAGGTGTGCGGCGTCGCCGGCGACGAAGACGCGGCCCTGCCGGTAGTTCTCGGCCTCGCGTGTGGTGTTGGTGTAGCGGTGGAGCCACTGGACGTCGCCGACGACGGGGGTGCGTCCGGTGATCCGTTCGGTGCTGGCGATCACCTCTTCGACGCTGACGGGCTGGTCGGCCGGCGGCGGCTGGGTCGTTTCGTTGAACTCCAGCGTCATGATGCGCGATGGGCCGCCCTCGTGCGGCGACCGGATGACCGCGAACTGGCCTCCGGGGTAGTTGCCCGGGTGCCAGTCGCCCTCGATGGACTCGACGTCGGCGAGCAGGCCGTACCAGCGCGGGCCGCTCTCCTGGACGGGGAATGCGGCCAGTTCGCGGACGGTGCTGTCACCGCCGTCGCAGCCGACGAGGAAGGCGCCGCGCAGCTCGTAGTCGCCGCTGTCGGCGCGTACCCCGACGGTGACACCGTCGGCGTCCTGGGTGAGGCTGACGCAGGTGTGGCCGCGCCGGATGTCGGCGCCGAGCTCGGTGGCGTGGGCTTCGAGCATCTCTTCGGTGTACTGCTGCGGCAGGAGGAGGGAGTACTCGTCCTCCATGTGGGGCGCGAGGTCGAGCCAGTAGCTGGCGAAGTGCAGTCGCGGCCACAGCGGGGGGTTCCCGGCGCGCAGGGTGTCCATGATGCCGCGCTGGTCGAACAGGTCGGCGGTGCGGGCGTGGAGGGTGCCGCCGACGGTGTGCTCGTTCGCCTTCGGTGAGCGTTCGAGGACGACGGCTTCCACCCCTGCCAGCCGCAGCTCGCTGGCGAGGAACAGGCCGACCGGGCCTGCTCCCGCTATGACGACGGTGCCAGTCAAAGGAATCTCCATTCCGGGTTCTTCCACGTGCCGCGGTGGGCGGTCAGCGTGAGGGATGTGCGGTCGCGGCGAGCCGGCCGTGCATGTGCAGGGCCAGACCGGCCGGAGTCGGATGGTCGTAGACGACGACTGTGGGCATGGTCAGTTGGGTGGCGGCGTTGAGCCGTGTGCACAACTGGAGTGCGGAGAAGGAGGAGAAGCCGATCTCGGCGAGGTTGTCCTCGGGGCCGACCTGGTCGGCGGAGTGGTGGCCGAGAATGTCGGCGGCACAGTCCCGTACGAGGTCGAGCAGGACGGCCCGCGCCTCTTCGTCGTCACAGGCTTCGGCGAGGCGGGCGCGCAGTCGCTCTCCCTCCGCGTCACGGTCGGCGCCGATCGGGCCGGTGCCGTCGTGCGCGGCGGCGCTACGGGCGCCGGGGATCTCCCGCAGCAGCGCCAGGGGGGCGTTGTTCGGCTCGGCGGTGAACCGTGCCCAGTCGATGTCGGCAACGACGGTGGTGGCCGCGCCCCGGGCGGGGATCCGGCCGAGCACGTCCATCGCTGGTTTCAGCGCGAGGGGACGCACGCCGAACGGAGCGAGGTGCGGCTCCTCGGTGAGCGGTCCGAACGCGAGGGTCGCGGCGGGGAGTCCGGCGGCCCGCCGGGCGTCGGTGAGCGCTTCGAGGCGGGCGTGGAGCGGGGCCCGGGCGCCGGTGCCGGGCAGTCCGAGGGTGCCGGACAGGTCGGAGAAGACGACGAAGGCGGCGAGGTCCCGGTTGCGGGTGAGCCGGTCGAGGCGGTGGGCGGTGACCAGGGCGGTGCGGGGGTCGGTGTGGGCGGCGCCGGTGGTGTGGATCACGGCGGTGACCGGTGTGTCCGCCAGCAGGGCGGCGAGCCCGTCGCGGTCGGTGTCCGTGTCGTCGTCGGTGGGGTCGTACGGCCACAGGGTGAGTCCGACTCCCGTCTCCGCCAGTCCTGTTGGCGCCTCGTCCGCGAGGAGGACGAGATGTTCGGCGCCGTGCGCGGCGAGCCACCGGGCGGCGTGCGCGCCGTACGGGGTGTCGGTGCCGGTGACGAGCACGGTTCCGCCGGGCTGCCAGACGTCGCTCTCGTCCGTCGGCAGCGGGCTCAGCCTGCGGGCGAGGAGCCCGGCGGGCCGCAGGGCGACCTGCTGCTCGGCGCTGCCGCGCAGGAAGGCGGCCAGTCGGCGTCCGGCGTCGTCGTCGAGTGTGCCGGGCAGGTCGATCAGCCCCCCGGACCAGGTGGGGAGTTCGGCGGCGGCGGCCTGCAACACGGCCCAGACCGGCGCCTGTTCGGGGCGGGTGCCGTCCGACGCCTCGACGGCGACGGCGCCGCGGGTGAGACCCCAGACCGGCACGGGGCGCGCCGCGGCTGCCACGCCCTGGACGAGAGCGGCGGTGAGGGCCGTACCGACGGAGACCGCCGGATGGTCGTGGTGCGGGCGCTCGTCCAGGGCGAGCAGGGACAGTACGCCGGTGAAGGGCGTGCCGTCCGGGGCGCCGGCGGCGAGCTGCGCGCGCAGGAGTTCGGCGGGCGAGGGTTCGCCGTCCGGGTCCGCGACGAAGGCGACGACACGGTGCCCGTGGGCGGTGAGCGCACCGGTGATCCCGGTGAGGATGTCGGCGGCGTCGGGGGTGGCGAGCGCCGGGGGGAGCACGGCGAGCCAGTTGCCGGGGGCGGAGTGGTCACCCGCGTCAGGCACGGGGTCGGGGACCGGGTCCCAGCGCAGCCGGTAGCGGCCGTCCTGGGCGCGCCGCCAGCCGGTGAGGGCGGGGAGCAGCGCGGCAAGCGCGGCCCGCTGCTCGTCGTCGGCGTGCACGGTGGCGGCGAGTTGGTCGAGGTCCCCGTTCTCGACGGCCGCCCAGAAGGGAGCGTCGCCGGCGGAAACGGTCCGGGGCTTGGGCCCCGGCGGCGGGTCGACCCACAGCCGGCGCCGCTGGAAGGCGTAGGTCGGCAGGGGTACGAGGGCGCCGCCCGGGGGACGGTCTTCGTCGGCGGTGTCAGGAGCGATCGGGGCGCCGCTCGCGTGCAGCCGGGCCAGGGCGGTCATGAAGGTCATGGCCTCGGGCTCGCCGGGCCGCAGTGCGGCGGCGAGGACGGCGGCGTCCGGGCTCGGTGCGGCCCCGCTGGTCAGACAGTCGTAGGTGAGTCCGGTGAGGGTGCCGTCGGGCCCGAGTTCGAGGTAGAACCGGACGTCCTGCTGGGCGAGGTGGGCGATGGAGTCGGCGAACCGTACGGTGTGCCGGACGTGGTCGGCCCAGTAGCGCGGGGAGGCGGCTTCCTCGGTGCTGAGGACCTTCCCAGTGAGGTTGGAGACGACGGGGATCGTCGCCGGCCGAAACGTCAGACCGGAGACGATCTCGGAGAGCTCGTCCAGCATCGGTTCCAGCAGCGGTGAGTGGAAGGCGTGGCTGACCCGGAGCCGCTTGGTGCTGTGGCCCCAGACCTCCCAGAAGGCGGTGATCTCCTCGACGGCGCTCCGCTCCCCCGAAATCACCGTGGAGTCGGGGCTGTTGACGGACGCGATGCCGACCTGGTGCGCCCGGCCGCTGATCATGGGCAGGATCTGGTCCTCGGCGACCTGGAGGGCCGCCATGGCACCGCCCTCGGGCAGTGCCTGCATGAGCCGCCCGCGGGCGGCGACGAAGGCGCAGGCGTCGGGGAGGTCCAGCATGCCGGAGACATGGACGGCCGTCAGTTCGCCCAGCGAGTGCCCGATCAGGTGGTCGGGGCGGACGCCGAAGGACTCGGCCAGCCGGTAGAGCGCCACTTCCAGGGCGAAGAGGGCGGGTTGGGTGTACTGCGTCCGGTCCAGGAGTTCGGCCGCTTCGTCGGCGGCCGTGGTGCCCGGCTCGGCGAGTACGACGTCACGCAGCGGCCGGTCCAGGTGCGGGTCGAGTGCGGCGCAGACGGTGTCGAACGCTTCGGCGAAGACCGGGAACCGGGCGTACAACTCGCGGCCCATGCCCGGACGTTGTGAGCCCTGACCGGTGAACAGGACGGCGAGACGTCCGGCGACGGCCCGTCCGCTCACGGCGGCCGGTGACCCGTCGGCCAGCCCCCGCAGCGCGGCGAGGACGTCGTCGCGGGTTTCGCCGACGGCGGCGCCCCGGTGGTCGAGTGTGGCTCGTGCCGTGGCGAGCGTGTGCGCCACGTCCGGCAGTTCGAGGTCCGGGTGGTCCGTGAGGTGGCGGTGGGTGCGGTCGGCCTGGGCGCGCAGGGCGGCGGAGGAGTGTCCGGAGAGCCGCAGCGTCACGGGGCCGGCCGGGCGCACCGGTGCGGCGGGCGGCTCCGCGGGGGCAGGCGGCTCCTCGATGACGACGTGCGCGTTGGTGCCGCTCATGCCGAAGGAGGACACCCCGGCGCGGCGCGGCTGCTCGCCGCCGCCCGGCCAGGGGGTGTTCTCGGTGAGGAGTTCCACGGACCCCGCCGACCAGTCCACGTGCGGGGTGGGCGCGTCGATGTGGAGGCTGCGGGGCAGCACGCCGTGCCGCATCGAAAGGATCATCTTCATCAGGCCCGCCGCACCGGCGGCGGCCTGGGTGTGGCCGAGGTTGGATTTGACGGAGCCGAGCCGCAACGGCTGTCCGTCGGGGCGGCCCTGACCGTAGGTGGCGAGGATGGCCTGGGCTTCGATGGGGTCGCCGAGGGTGGTGCCGGTGCCGTGGGCCTCGACGACGTCCACGTCCGCCGACGACAGGCCGGCGTGGGAGAGGGCCTGTCGGATGACGCGCTGCTGCGAGGGCCCGTTCGGGGCGGTGAGCCCGTTGGAGGCACCGTCCTGGTTGACGGCCGAGCCGCGCAGCACGGCGAGGACCTGGTGCCCGTTGCGGCGGGCGTCGCTGAGCCGTTCCACCAGGAGCAGCGCGGAGCCCTCGGCCCATCCGGTGCCGTCGGCGGCGGCGGCGAACGGCTTGCACCGGCCGTTGGGCGCCAGTCCCCGCTGCCGGCTGAACTCGACGAAGATGCCGGGTCCGCACATCACGGTGGCGCCGCCGGCGAGCGCGAGGGAGCACTCCCCGTTGCGCAGGGCCTGGGCGGCGAGGTGGAGGGCCACCAGGGAGGAGGAGCAGGCGGTGTCGACGGTGACGGCGGGGCCTTCGAGACCGAAGGAGTAGGCGACGCGGCCGGAGGCGATGCTCGGCGCGCTGCCGATGCTGATGTGCCCCTCGTACCCTTCGAGCGCCTTGCCGACCTGGGTGGCGTAGTCGCTGTACATGACGCCGGCGAACGTGCCGGTGTCGGTGCCGCGCAGGGACAGGGGGTCGATGCCCGCGTTCTCGAAGGTCTCCCAGGCCGTCTCCAGCAGTAGCCGGTGCTGCGGGTCGGTTGCCGCGGCCTCCCGGGGGGTCATGTCGAACGCCTCGGGGTCGAAGTGGGCGGCGTCGTAGAGGAATCCGCCCTCCTTCACGTACGTGTGGCCGGGCCGTTCGGGGTCGGGGTCGTAGAGCCCCTCGACGTCCCACCCCCGGTCACGGGGGAAGCGGGAGACGGCGTCGCCGCCGGTGGAGACCAGCCGCCACAGGTCCTCGGGGGACCGGACACCTCCGGGGAAGCGGCAGCCCATTCCGATGATGGCGACGGGCTCGTGGCGTCCGGCTTCGGCGTCGGCGAGCCGTCGGCGTGTCTCGTGCAGGTCGGCGGTCACCCACTTGAGGTAGTCCAGGAGCTTTTCCTCGTTGGCCATCCCGCTGGTCTCCTCAGCTCCTCGGCACGTCGTACGTGAGCAGTCATGCTCATCAGCGCCCCTAAAGGCCCACTAGGGCGTGTTTCGGGAGGAGCGGCGACCGGGCGATGTCGCGCCGACCGGTGCGGGTGGTGCTTTCCGGGCACGCGTGATCCGCGTCCGGCCTTCGGGGGCTGGACGCGGATCGCGCGTACGTCGGCTGTCAGCCGCCGGTGCCGACCGGCAGATAGCGGGGGCCGATGAGCCGCAGGTTGTCGTGCCACTCGGTGCCGGGCAGGACCTTGAGGTTCGGGAAGTGCCGGTACAGCCCCTCCAGCGCGATGCGGATCTCCAGCCGGGCCAGGGCGGCACCCAGGCAGAAGTGCACACCCCGGCTGAACCCGATGTGCGGGTTGGGGTCGCGGCGGATGTCGAACTTCTGGGGGTCGGTGAACCGGCGTTCGTCGTGGTTGGCGGAGAGCATCCACGCCACGACGATCTGCCCTTCGGGGATCGTCTCCCCGCCCAGCTCCACCTCTCGCGTGGTGACCCGGAAAGCCTGGCTGAGCGGCGGGTAGTAGCGGATGGTCTCCTCGATCGCGCCGGGCAGCAGGGCGGGGTCCGTCCGCAGCGCCGCCGCCTGGTCGGGATTGTCGTCCAGGGCCAGTACGGCGCTGGCGATGACCGAGGTGGCGGTGACATGTCCGGCCATCAGGAGCAGCCCGGCGAAGTTGGCGATCTCCTCCTCGTCCAGCCGGTCGCCGTCGAGTTCGGCCTGCGTGAGCTGGCTGAGGAGGTCGTCGCCGGGGTTCTTGCGGCGGGCCCTGGCGTGCTCGCTGAAGTACTCGGTCTGTTCGCGCAGGGCGTCCATGACCTTCTCGTCCTTCAGGACGTCGGTCACCGCGCTCGTCGTGGAGGCGCGCGCCTGGGCCCACTTGTGGAACAGGGCCCGGTCCTCGGCCGGTACGCCGAGGAGTTCGGCGATGGTGATGACAGGCAGCGTGTACGCGAAGTCGGCGATGAGGTCGAACTCGCCGCGACCCGCGAGGCCGGTCAGGAGCTCCTCGGTGACGGTCTCCATCCTGGCCCCGAGTTCCTGGACGGTGCGCGGGGTGAACGCCTGGCCGACGAGGGCGCGGGCCTGGTTGTGTTCCGGCGGGTCCATGAAGCCGAGGTTGCCGCGGTTGACGGTGCCCAGGGGCATCACGCGGTCGAGCTGGGCGGAGAACGTCGAGGCGTCGGTGAGCACTTGCACGGCCTCGTCGTAGCGCACCACCTGCCACGTCTTCGTGTTGTCGTCGAAGACGACGCTCTTGAAGGCCCGCGCCATCGCGAGCTGGCCCATCAGAGCCGCGACGGGACCGGGCGACTCGGCTCCCGCTGCGCCAGGGGTGGTTTCTTCTGCCATCTTCTCACTCCGTACCGAATTTACAACGCGACGGTGGGGAGCGACGGTTGACGAATTCCCCCGTCGCCGAAGCCCGGACCGTTCGCAGCATAAGTCGCGGAACGAACAGGCAGACAGCCTCGAAAGCCTTGGGGAGCACCGATGTTAACGGGGTGCAAGCGTGGCTTTAGCGTGGCTGATCAGCATGATATTCGGCGCGCTCTGTATTCGGCGTCCCCTTTCTCTCCGTTTTTCCGCGGTACGTCAGCCGGGAGGTCTTCGCAATGGGTGTCCCCGTCAACGGTGCCCAGGTTTTCGTCCACGGGGTGGGCACGGCGCTGCCCGGTCCCCCGGTCACCAACGAGGACATCGCCGCGCACTACGGAATGCCGACGGTGTGGCGGCAGTGGGTGGACGAGTTCATCGGGACGCGCAGCCGGCACCTGGCGGTCGACCTCGCCACGGGCAAGACCAGCCACAGCCTCACCGATCTCGGGGAGATCGCCGCGCGCGGTGCGCTGGCGGACGCCGGGGTGGCGGCCGGTGACATCGACGTGGTGGTCATGAGTACGGCCACGCCGGACCATCTGGCCCCCTCCACCGTCAGCCGGATCGCCGGCCGCGTCGGCATCGCCGGGGTGCCCGTCTACCAGCTCCAGTCCGGTTGCACCGGCGCCGTCCAGGCCCTGGAGATCACACAGGATCTGCTGCGGGGCGGGGCCTACCGCACGGCGCTCGTCATCGGCGGTGACACCAGCGCCAAACACACCAGCCCGGACGTCGACGCGGCGAGCGTACCGCTGGAGGTACAGGTCAACGGTCTGATCTTCGGGGACGGGGTCGGCGCGGCCGTGCTCGGCACGGTGCCCGCCGAGGGGCGTCCGGTGCTCAGACATGTGCACTCGCGGCTGGTCGGCGCGGGTCGCGCGCCGGGGCAGACGGTCTACTGGTTCGGGCGTGCGGTCTCCGGTGAGGACGGTGTGCCCGCGTCCGAGGACTTCAAGGCGATCGAGACCACGGCGGCGCCGATGGCGGCCGATGCCCTCAAGCACCTTCTGCACGAGCTGAGTTGGGATGCCGAGCAGGTGCGGTACATCCTGCCGCCGCAACTCTCGGCGCGGATGACCGACCGTACGCTCTCCCATCTCGCCCTGCCCGGTTCCGAACCGATCAGCCGGGTGACGGAGATCGGCAACACCGGCAACGCGATCCCGTACTTCCAGTTGGAACTCCTGCTGCCGCGACTGAACCCCGGTGACCGCGCGGTGGGCATCAGCATCGAGGCCAGCAAATGGATCAGGTCCGGGTACGCGCTGGAGCAGCCGGCCACCGCCTGAGCACCGTCCACCCCGCTCGTCTCCCGTCACCGGTCGCTCGTCACCGGTCTCACGTCCCGTCTCCGCGCAGCCTGCCAGGAGTACGTCCGCCCGACAGAAGGAAACGTCCCGCATGACCACTTCCATCGATCCGACGACCCCGCTGACCTACAACCCCGTCATCGACGCGCTCGTCGGCTCGTGGCGCCAGATCATCGACGCCGACTACTCGGCGGACGACACCCTGCTGCCCGATCTCGCCGTGCTGGCGCGCTCCACCGCGCGGGCGGTCGCGGCGGCCGTACCCCGCCCGCTCGCGGAGATCTCGGCTCCTGACGCGCCGGACGAGCGCGGGGAACTCGTGCTGCTGGAGAAGGTGATCCAGGAAGTGGCCGACCGCGAGTACACCCCGCTGAGCCCCGATGGGCCGAGCGTCGGGGACCTCGTCCTGGTGACGGAGAAGATCTACAACTCCGACCGTGAGGAGATCGGCGCGGACACCGGGCGGCTGCGGATCATCCGCAAGGACCCGGAGACCGGGCACCACTTCACGGTCTCGCTCGTCACGTCCACCGTGCAGGGCAACAAGCTGTTCGCCTTCGGCTACACCGAGATGGAGGCCCAGCTCGCCGGGGGCCGCACCACCATCCAGGTCGCCTGCTGGGACGGCCCCTGGGCCGGCATGAGCGGCACGCTGTCCTGGGTCATCAACTCGATGACGGCCGCCGAGTCACGGTACGAGCTGCGCCGCTGACACCGGGCGTACACGAACGCCGGAGCCGCCGGGGATCTCGTCTCCCCGGCGGCTCCGGCGTTCTCACTCGGAGGATCGAGACCGGCGTCTGCGCTCCGGCGTGGGGCCGCGCCCCCCCCCGGCGGGGGGGCCCCCCCCCCCCCCCACCCCCCCCCTCCGCGGACCCGAGAGGGCGCAACCAGAGAGACGGCGCCGCGGGCCGAC
>NZ_JBHXDC010000037.1:17963-21995 GCF_042725135.1 Streptomyces sp. NPDC060366
GGGGTTCCACAGGCGGTGGCGCGCGCCCGGGGCCGGCGCCCGGGGGGCCCCCCCCCCACCCCGGGGGGGGGCGGCACGCCGCGCTCACTCCAGGCCGAGTTCCTGCTCGATCAGGGCGAACATCTCGTCATCGGTCGCGTCGTCCAGACCCGACTCGCGCTCCGACCGCTCTGCCTCGTCCAGCCGCCGCAGCAGTGTCCGCAGCCGCGTCTCCACCTCGGCGCGGGTCCCGGCGTCCGGCCGTACGGCCAAGGCGGCCTCCAGCCGCTTCAGTTCCCCGAGGACGGACGGCTCGGCCTCGGCGCCTTCGAGTCCCAACTCGTCGCGCAGATGCGCGGCGAGCGCGTGAGGCGTGGGGTAGTCGAAGATCAGGGTGGCGGCCAGGCGCAGACCGGTGGCCGCGTTCAGGCGATTGCGCAGCTCCACGGCGGTCAGGGAGTCGAAGCCGAACTCCTTGAACGTACGGTCGGCCTCCAGTCCGTCCGCCGAGCCGTGGCCGAGGACGACGGCGGTGTTGCCGCGCACCACGGCGAGCAGCTCCTCCAGACGGCGGGCCTCGGGCAGGGGCGTCAGCCGCTCGGCGAGTGACTGGCCGTCACCGCGCGCCGTCTCACCCGCCGCAGCGGCCCGGCGCACGGCGACGCGTACCAACCCACTGAGCAGTGCGGGGAGTTCACCGCCCTCCGCCTGGCCGCGCAGCGCCGGCAGGTCGAGTGCCACGGGGACGAGCTGTGCGTAGGGCGTGCGCAGGGCGGCGTCGAACATCGCCAGCCCCGCCTCGGCGGCCAGCGGCGCGATGCCCTGCCGGGACAGGCGCGCGATGTCCGCCTGCCCCATATGGGCGGTCATACCACTGGTCTGTGCCCAGTAGCCCCAGGCCAGCGAGGTGGCGGGCAGACCCTCGGCCCTGCGGCGGGCGGCGAGCGCGTCCAGGAAGGCGTTGGCGGCAGCGTAGTTCGCCTGCCCGGGGGTACCGAAGACACCGGCAGCCGAGGAGAACAGGACGAAGGCGGCCAGGTCGGCGTCCCGCGTCAGCTCGTGCAGGTTGAGCGCCGCGTCGACCTTCGGCCGCAGGACGCGGTCCAGCCGGCCGGTGTCCAGCGCGCCGAGCAGCGCGTCGTCCACGATGCCCGCGGCGTGCACGACGGCTGTCAGCGGCCGGTCGGACGGGACGGTTGCCAGCAGCTCCGCCAGGGCCTCGCGGTCCACCGCGTCACAGGCCGCCACCGTCACCTCGGCGCCCATCGCGGTGAGTTCCGCGCGCAGTTCGTCGGCGCCGTCGGCCGCGGGCCCCCGGCGGCTCGTCAGCATCAGGTGCCGTACTCCGTGAGTGGTGATCAGATGCCGGGCGAGCAGACCGCCCAGTACCCCGACACCGCCGGTGATCAGTACCGTCCCGTCCGGGTCGAGCGTGCGCGGCACGGTCAGGACCATCTTGCCGGTGTGCCGGGCCTGGCTCATGAAGCGGAACGCCTCGGGGGCCTCGCGCACGTCCCACGGCTGGACCGGCAGAGAAGTCAGGGCCCCGCTCTCGAACAGCTCACGCAGATCGGCGAGCATCTCCGCGATCCGGTCGGGGTCGACCTCGCGCAGGTCGTAGGCGTCGTAGCGGATCCCGGGCCACCGCTCGGCGAGTTCGTCCGCTCCGCGGATGTCGGTCTTGCCCATCTCCAGGAACCTGCCGCCGGGTGCCAGCAGCCCGAGCGAGGCGTCGACGAACTCCCGTGCCAGGGAGTTGAGTACGACGTCCACGCCCTTGCCGTCCGTCGTCTTCCGGAACCGTTCCTCGAAGTCCAGGTCACGCGATGACGCCGCGTGTGCGGCATCCACCCCGAGGGAACGCAGCAACTCCTGCTTCGCCGGGCTCGCGGTCCCGAACACCTCCAGCCCCCAGTGGCGGGCGAGTTGGATGGCCGCCATGCCGACACCACCCGTCGCCGCGTGGATCAGCAGCTTCTCCCCCGGCCGTACCCCTGCCAGGTCCACCAGGCCGAAGTAGGCGGTGAGGAAGACGACGGGGATCGCCGCGGCTTCCTCGTACGACCAGCCGGACGGCATCCGGACAACCATCCGCCGGTCCGTCACTGAGACCGGTCCGAACGCACCGCCCAGGAAGAGCCCCATCACCTGGTCGCCCACGCCGAGGTCGGTGACCCCCGGGCCGACCTCCAGAACGACGCCCGCGCCTTCACTGCCCATGATCGCCGCACCCGGATACATACCGAGTGAGATCAGCACGTCCCGGAAGTTCATTCCGGCGGCGCGGATCGCGACCCGGATCTCGCCGGCGGCCAGGGGCTCGTCGGCATGGGAGGTGGCGATGAAGGCGAGTTGCTCCAGCGTGCCCGGACTGGTCGTCTCCAGACGCCAGCCGGTGTGCGACGGCGGTACGAGAGCGGAACCTGGCCCGGTCGGCCGCGCGAGCCTGGGCACCAGCGCGGAGCCCTTCCGGACGGCGAACTGCGGTTCACCGTGGCGTACGGCGGCGCGCAGCGCCGGGACGAGCACGGAGAGGGAGTCCTCATGACCGTCGAGGTCCACCAGCAGGAAACGATCGGGGTTCTCGGTGACCGCACTGCGGACCAGGCCCCACACCGCGGCGGCGGACAGATCGACGGACTCCTCGCCGGCACCGGTGGTGACGGCATCGCGCGTGACGACCACCAGCCGCGTCCCGGGGGCCCGCCGCTGCTCCTGGTCCTGCTCCTCCGCCAGCCAGCGCTGAAGCTCGGCGAGCACATCCCCCGTCGCCTGTCGTACGGCGGCGGCGACCCCTTCCGCCGTACCGCCTGCCGGGGCACCGACCGGGAGCAGGAAGAACTCGGGGTCTTCGCCGGCACCGTCGCCGGACACGGTCACCACCGGGACACCCACGCCTTTCAGCGCGGCCGTCAGCCACCGGGAGTCGTCACCGAGCACCGCACACACGGGAGTTGCCTCCTCGGCGGTGGAAGACGCGGAGGCGGAGGCAGTAGGGGTGGCGGCCGAGGCAGTAGGGGTGGCGGCGACGGCGAGACGACCCGGGGTCCACTCCACGGTGTACGGCAGATCCGCCGTCGCGGCGGCCCGCGCGGCCTCCAGCCCCACGGCAGGCCGCAGGACCAGCGAGCCCACGGTCAGTACCAACTGCCCTGCCGGGTCTGCCACATCGACGCGTACCGCGTCCTCACCGGTCGGCGTCACCCGTACCCGCACGACCGACGCTCCGCTCCGGCCGAGCGTCACATCCGAGAGCACGAACGGCACCAGGACACCGCCGTCGGCACCCCCGAGCGCGGTATGCAGAACGGCGTCCAGCAGCGCCGGATGCATACCGAACCGCTCGGCGTCCGCACGTACGGACTCGGGTAGCACGACCTCGGCGCTGATCACCTCGCCCTCCCGCCACAGCTCCCGCACACCGCGGAAGGCGTCCCCGTACGCATAGCCCCGGTCGGCCAGATCAGCGTAGAACTCCTCAGCTGCGACCCGCTCGACGCCCTGGCCGCCGGCCGGCGGCCAGGCGAACCCGGCTCCGGTCACGGCGTCCACCGACATCCCGAGCGCACCCTCCGCGTGCCGCGTCCACTCGTCGGCGTCCTTGGACCTGGAGAACACGATCAGCGAACAGCGCCCGGCGTCGTCCGCCTTCTCCACGACCACCTGGAGGCGCACCGTCTCCGACCCGTGCAGCACCAGGGGCGCCTTGACCATCAGCTCCTCGACGGAGTCGCATCCGACCTCGTCACCGGCCCGGAAGGCCAACTCAAGGAAGAGCGCTGCGGGTACGAGAGTGGTGCCGGTGACGGTGTGGTCGGCCAGCCAGGGGTGGGTGCGGAGAGAGAGCGTACCGGTGAAGGTGGTGGTCCGGTCTTCGGTGGCCGCGTCTATCGCTGCGCCGACGAGGGGGTGGTTGGTGTGCTGGAGTCCGAGGGTGGTGGGGTCGCTGCCGGTTCCGGTGGGTGTGTCGTTGAGCCAGTAGTGGTGGTGTTGGAAGGCGTAGGTGGGGAGGGTGGTGGGTTGGGTGGTGGGGGTGGGCCAGGTGGTGGGTGT
>NZ_JBHXDC010000038.1:0-16980 GCF_042725135.1 Streptomyces sp. NPDC060366
ACAGCGCGTGCTCCTGGAACATCAGGGCCGGGCGGCCGCCGGGCGTCGCGATGCTGCCCGCGGAGCGGGTACCCACAGCGCTGCGCGCTGTGGCAAGCGGCCCGCTTCGCTCCGCTCAGCGTGACGGGTCGGCGCTGCGCGCCTCTCTCCTCGCTTCGCTCGGAGGCGGGCCTCCGCTTCGCTCCGTGCCCGAGGGCAGTGCAGCCTCCTCGCTTCGCTCCGAGGCTGTGACGGCCCGCTTCGCGGCCCGTCTGGGCCCGTCCGCTCCGCTCCCGGACCTGTCCGGCTCCGCCGGACGGCTGGCTACGGAGAGGGTGGCCGGCCCCGTGGGGATGTGACCCTGTGTAGTGATGCACCATGTACCTTTGGCGGATCCGGGGCACCCTGCATCAAACCTGGGCCATGGATCAACTCTGGAACCAGACCCCACCCCCTCCACCACCCCTGACAGCACCCTGACCAGCACAGACACCAGACCGGTGCCCATCCGGGCCCCGAACCTGACGGAGCGTCAAGGAAGCAGACGGAATTCGAACGGTCGCAACAAGCCACCCTGCAAAGAATTCTGACGCTGCTTCAAAAAGCACCCCCGGATGAACTCTGGAACCACACCCCACTACCCCCCAATTCACCCACCAATTCAATCCCCAATCCCCCACCCAATTACACCGGAAAGAAAAGGAATTCGACCGGGCAGAAAACTGACAGGACGTCCAGGGCGGGGCGTGAGGGGCGCGGCCGTGGCCCCGGCGGGCGTGCCGGGGCCGTGGCCGGGGTCATCGGCGGAGTGTCGAGTACGTGATCGGGGCCAGGACCGCGAGGACGCCTCCGGCCGCCGCCAGGGGCTCTCTGGAGGCGGGGTGGGCGTACGCGAGGTACGCCGCCGCTCCGGCCGACAGGAGCAGCACCAGGACGGCGAGCAGGGTCACCGCGGGCATCAGTGACGGTGTCGCCGGGGCGGGCGCCGGCGACTGCGGGGGCAGGGCTTAAGCAGCACGTAGGACGGGCGGGAATTCTTCCTCGTGGTCCGGCGTCACTAGGGCTTCGAACAGTTCCCGGGTCTCCACCCACTTGTCGATGGCCTTCGAGGTCGCGTTGCTCTTCTCGAAGGCCCGGATGGCGGCGGCAAGCCACGGTGTGAGGCTGGCGGGGCTGATCACATGGCAGGCCTTCAGGAGGGCGATGGTCTGCTCAGGTGTGGCAGGAAGTGTCGTGCCGTTGATGATGCGGCGGGTGGTGCTGCGCGGCAGGTGGTGCGGAAATTTCCGCTCCATGTCTCCCGGGCTGGGGCAGCCGGCCCACGTGTGCTGGTCGCGCAGTGCCTGGCTGAGATCTGACACGGAGCAGATGAGCTCCGGGTCGGGTGCCTTGTGGACGTAGTACGGCGCCCGGGTGGCCCTGCGCGCTCGGATCCACAGGTCCCGGCCACGAGTCAGGCCGCCGGCGCCGTGGAGGAAGGTGTCGACGAACAGCTGCGGTGTAGTGGCGGTTGCGTCAATGAAGGCATAAACGGTGCTCCAGGAGGGGACGGAGGCGCCGGATGCGGCACGTTCGAGTGTTGCCTTCGACGGCATGCCCTCCCTAAGGGCGAGTTGCTGGTAGGTCAGCCCCGCTGTGTCCCGGCGCTCGCGCAGGAACACAGCAAGGTTGGCAAGTGCCGGGACGGTGCGGTCCACGGGCTTCTCAGGGCGTCCCATCACCGTCACCTCAGTTCCCCGAGCTGACATAGGCGCGTACGAAGCGGCCGACTCGTCCGCGGCCTCCGGTGACCACCAGCACGACGACCGTGCCCCCGATGCTGCCGGCGCCCGCGAGAAGGACCAGGACGTCGCCGACGCTCATACCGAGCGTGGCGAGGATCGCCGCGGTGACGACACACGCGACGATGACCAGCGCGTGCGGCATACCGAAGCCACTGTTCGTGGAGGTGGTGGTGTCGTTGCCGGAATCCGCCGGCCCGGTGGCCGCGGCGCTCGCCGCGGCGGAGGGCTTGACGCCCATGAAGATCTCCCTAACCACCGTCCGGCGACCGCGAGATCGCCGGACGGTGCTACTCGGCTCCAACCGTTGTCCGAACCTGCGCAGAAAGGGAGTTGGCGCTCCCTAACGCATGAAAGGACCTGCTGCTGCCCAGGTTGTCAGCCTCTACGGCATGAATGACAGTCGGTCAGGTCGTTGACTCACAACCGCTCCAACCCATCTTTATGAACACCAAGAGAGACGACCGGGTCATCGATACCGGCCTAGACCGCCTTCCCGAGGACAAGTCTGCGGACAAAATCGCAGGTCGCGGCGCTGCTCGGCGTCCTAGCACGAGGCCCCCGACAAAACCCCACCCCCAATTTATGATCTTTCGAACTTTCCAGACATTTAGAACCAAACAGTGGCTAGGCGTCTGGCCTGCGTTGATTCAATTCCGCGCCCCTTAAGTCCCTGACTGAACGCAAATCCCGCGTCACACTCGTCATCACCGAGCCACCGAGTATTGGAAGGCCGGCCCTGATTGCTACTGGCTCCAACCGCGAAGCACAGGGAAACGGGGGGCGTTGGCGCGCCCTCCCACGTGAAGCCGATAGCCGACGCCTGCCCAGGCCCGGCATCGGCTTCACTCGTTAGTTGATACGAGCGGTGGCGGAGGGCGGCACCCACGAGTGCCGCCCTCCGCCACGTCTCCTTCTGTTGCCCCGTCGGGATGCCCGGCGGGCAACCTACGTTGCCGCTCCCGCCAGCCCCGGCGACGCCCGCCGAGGCCGAGGACGTCACCGCGTTTCGTGTGGCTCTGTCCGTTCCGGCCCCGGCGAGGACGTCGAGAACGACGGCGCCGGGGGGATCGTCTCGGGGGTCTTCGTGCCGGTCTCGATCGGACTGAACAGAACGAGAATCAGGGCCGCAGTCCCAGCACCCGCCATGACGGCGGACTCGATGCTGTCCGTACGCCGGTACACCACCCAGGCGAGGAACAACGCCAGGGCGAACACGAGGGCGTTAATCGCCTCGATCTTGAAGGTCACCACACGCTCACAAGGGCCGGGGAGCCGCAGCTCCGCATATCACAGAAAACCCTTGTCGGAGATTTTTTGTCCGCATTTGCGAGCAGTTAAGTGAGTACCATCACACGGCAAGGGCTTTTTTTTGAAGAGCCCTCGGCTTCGTGGACAGCGCCGTACCCGGGCGCCGCATCTCGCGCCCACTCTACCGCCCGTGACGCCGCGTCAACTCAACTCCTACAGGCACCACCCGGCCCTGGGCGCGGCTGCCCAGGGCCGCGAAGTGCGCCCCACCGCCCGGTCCCCCGATGTGTCCCGCCGACCTGCCCGCCGCCCTTCTTCTCTTCTTCCGTGGCGGGCGGGGAGGTGGGGCTCAGAGGGGGATGTCAGACAGGCGACCACCGAAAAACCCCACCCCTGACCAGGCAAGACGTGCGGCCCGCGGAACGGGGCGCGCAAGTCCCTGAGCAACGCCCTGAGCAAGTCCCTACGCAACTGCCTAAGCAACGCCCTACGCAACGGGCGGCGGCGCCTGGTGGCTGTCGTGCCTGTCGCTCCCAGGTCGGGCACACGTGCGACAGTCGCGCGCCGAACAGGGCCGATAGGCCGTTTCCCCGCCACAGACGCGGACGCGACAGGCACGACAGCACGGATGGCACTTGTGCTCCGGGCGCTTCTCCCTCAGCTCCAGACGCCGACTGAGGACAGTTGGGTTATTGCTGACGGAGCGTGAGGACTGCGAGGAGACCCGCCACGGCGACGGTCAGCGGCACGGCAAGCGCCGGGTGCGCGTACGTCACGTACCCCAGAAATCCAGCCACGAGGCAGGCGGTCACGATCCAGTGGAGGCGGCTGTCGTCAGTCATCGAGATCCCTGTTCCGTGGACAGAGGCACCGGCGCCCATTCGCCGGTGCCTCTTAGCCTTGGAGCACCACCATCCCACAAGAAAACAGCCTCTGACCTGCACGTTCCGTATGGCTATAGCCATACGGAACGTGAGGGCTCCACCACCGCCAGACGCCGCTGAACAGGAACAACCGCCGGTCCACACTCGATCCGCGAACGCAGAGGATGGCCTGATCCAGCTTCAGGTTGGCGGGAAGTGCGCACCTGGCTACGTTCGTGAAACGCACCTCCGCCATGGTCGCGCCTCTGGTCGCATCGGGGCCGTCGCCAGACGTGATGAACTGCGAGGTCAGCGGAACGATTCGGAGCGGCGGGGCACCGACTACTTCCATACGAAGGGGTGCTGGGGCTCCGGCCGCGTCGAAAGTGCCAGCCGCCCGTGGTCGGGTCCGTGGTCGGGTCCGTGGTCGCCCCGACCACGGACCCGACCACAGAGCGCACCAGGTGGTGGGTCGGTCTGGTGTGGGGGCGCTGAGCGGGGAGGATGGGCGCCATGAGTACGCGTCCGATGCTGACCCAGCGCGAGGCCGCCGCTGCGTGCGGCGTCAGTCGCACGACCATCCGCCGCCGCCGTGAGGCGGGCGATCTGCCCAACGCCGTACAGGATGAAGTGCGCGGCTGGCTGATCCCGGTGGACGACCTCCTGGCCGCCGGCCTCCGGCTGCATGCCCCCGCCGATCCGGACAAGACCGCTCCGTCGTCCCCGGCCGGGCCGGACGCCGACGTCGACCAGGAGCACGACGCGGTCGCGCTGCGAGCCGAGCTGGAGGACCTCCGTCACGAGCACGCCCTGGCCGTGGCGGCAGCCGAGCACGGACGACAGCTCGCGGAAGCCGAAGCGAAGCACCTGCGGGCCCAGCTCGCCGCGCGGGCCGACCACATCGCGGATCTCCAGCGGACGCTCCAGGCGCTGATGCCCGCCCCCGAGCGCCCGGTCCTCCAGCCGTCCGTACCCGGGCAGGCGCAGAACAACGAGCCTGTGCCCGCTTCCCCGGGCCCGGGTTCGGGGCCGGCGGCCGGGGAGCGGCGCCGCTGGTGGCGCCGGAGCTGAGCACCGACTTTGCGGACACGGCGGAGGGCGGCACCCGGTGTGGGTGCCGCCCTCCGCCGTACGTGGTGCGGGTCGGTCAGCTCTGCGGCTCGTACGCCGCGTCGTACGCGGCACGGTCGGCGTAGCCGGTCGCCAGGAGCGCCAGCGCCTCCTTGCGGAGTTCTCCGGCGACGGTCCGGCCGACTCCGAGCCGGCCGCCGATCTCCGCCGACGGCACCCGCTCCGGGTCCATCTGGCCAGCGGGGGTGCCAGCCGGGTGCGCGACCAAGAGCATCCGGGCCACCCGGCGGGCGTTGCGCTCTCGCGGCTGGAGGCGGAAGTAGTCCTCCGCCGCCTCGGCCGCAGCCTCGACCTGGCGCAGCTCGGTACGCAGCCGCGCCGCCTCCAGCTCCAGCCGCTCCGCCTCCGCCGTCTCCTCCGCCGCGCGGCGCCGGGCAGTGGCCCGCTCGCGCTCCTGACGCCCCGTCTCCTCCTCGCGCCGCGCCGCGTCCGCCGCGATCCGGGCCGCCTTCTCCCGTGTCTGTGCCGCCTCCAGCTCCAGCCGCTCCGCCTCCGCCGTCTCCTCCGCCGCGCGGCGCCGCGCGGCGGCGGCCTCCTCCGACTCCAGCGCCTCCGCCTCCCGGAGCGACAGCCGCTCCGCCGCCGTCCGCTGGTGCTCCGCCCGCGCCTTCGCGGCCTCCGCCTGCGCCTGCGCCGTACCCGTCCGGGCCTCCGTCACGAACCCGGCTTCAGCGATGTCGGCCTCGTCGGTGATGGCGGCGATCCGGTCGGCCTTCGCCTGCGCCCGCTGCCGCTCCGCCTCCAACCTCTCGCGCTCCGCCTCCAGCCGGTCCCGCTCCGCCGCCTCCGCCTTCCACTTCGCCGGGAGGGCCAAGGCGTCCTCCACCGTGTAGCCGTGGGGGGCCATCGTGATGGGCAGCATCTGGATCTCGGACGCCTTGTCCAGGTCGCCGCCCAACTCCTGGGTGAGCCAGACGCGGTACCCGCTGAGCGCCCGCTCGCGCTCCACCATCTCCGGGTAGGACCGCACGGCGGCCAGCCTCATCCGCCGGTACAGCTTCCCGGTGCGGACCGGGGCGAGCGCCCAGCGGTGCAGCGGGATGCGGTCGGTCTCGGTGCCCTCCTCGATGGCCGCCGCGTGCATCAGCAGCCGCCGGGCCGCCTCGACCCCGAGGACGAACAGGATGGGCATCACACCGTGCGACAACGCCCACAAGGGGTCGGCCAGCAGCCCCGCCCAGACGCTCTCGCCGGGGCCCTTGGTGAGGCCGTCAGACGCGTTGAGCAGCACCGTGACCAGCGTCATCGCGTGCGCGGCGAACCGCAGCAGCGGCCACGGCTTCTTCCTGCGGACCATGACCAGATCCAGGGCCAGCAGCGCCACGATCGAGGCGTCGATCCCGACCGGGAACCACGGGGCCAGGGTGTCGCTGAACCCGTGGCCGGCCGCGAACCGCTCCAGGGTGGAGTACGAGGCGGCGAAGCCGATGACGCCGACCAGCGGCATGCCCAGACCGGCCACGAGCAGCAGCAGCCAGCCGACCGTACGCGCGCCGCGACCGGCCGGGGGGTCGGCCGGATTGGCCGGGGCCGCACCATCGGCGGCCGGGGCCGTGGACACGGGAGTGTCGGCCGACCCCGGCCGCGCCCGGCCGCCCTTGCGAGGTGAGGGCGGAGCGCCGTTCGCGGCGACCGGAGCGGCCGACTTCGTCACCGGAGCGGCCGGGGCCGTGCCCGGAGCGGCCCCGGCCGTGGCCCCGGGGCGGGCCGCCATCTGTGTCTCAGTCATCCCGGCATCTTGCACCCTTCCGGGTGTAGCCGGAGCACTGCCCCGCCCGAGCGGAGCGGAAGTGTGTGCGGGCGGAGCCGGGCTGACGGCCGGTTCGTCGGTGAGCGGTGGGTACGTTGTCTGCTGCGTCACGGGGACCTCCGTGTCGTGGTCGGGACCGCTACGCGGTCGTGGCCGGCGGGCCGGGAGTTCGCCCTCCCGGCCCGTCAGTTGCGCGTGGTGGTGGTCGCCTTGCCCCACCAGCGGGCGGAGACGTTGTTGGTGACGTACGTGTTCGTGGTCTGGGAACCGCCGCCACTGCGGCGGCTGGCGGTGCCGAGGACCGCGAGGAGGGCGAGCGCCCACAGGCCCCCGCTGGACGCGATCGCGACGAACGGGGCGAGGACTTGGCCCAGGCCGTAGCCGACCCCGGCCGCCGCGGCTCCGGTGCCGACACCGGCCGCGAGAACGAGCTGCGCGCGGGAGTCGACCAGCGGCTGCGGGGTCAGGTCGCGCGGCGCGGTCACGGGCACGGCGGCGAGCAGCCGGTCGGCCTGCGTACGGGAGACGGGCATCATCCGCCCGTACGCGTCGGGCACCCACACGACCGCTTCGGTCGGCTCCTGGCGCTCGCCGTGCAGCTGCACGGGACCGGTCAGCGGCGCGTCCACGGGGGCGTACGGACCGGTGTACGGGCGGGGTTCGAGGTGGTGGGACACGGCTCGCGCTCCTTACGGTGAGTCACTGTCAGGCGGGAAGTCAGAGGGGGATCTCTGACAGTCAGAGGCGGGTGTCAGGGCTTGTCAGGGGCGAAATTCCGTGACTTCCCTTTAGGCCCCCGGCGGGCCTGACTGTCGAGAGTCAGGCCCGACCGTGACTGTCACGCCGTCACATTCGGTGACGGCTATGCGGGCTGGAGAGGGGAGTGGAGGATCGAGTACGACCCGTGGGCGTCGCGCTGGATCAGCCCCGCCTCCACGAGCTTCTTCAGCTCGCCCTGCATCCACGGGCGCTTGCGGTCGGCCGCCGTGGTGGCCGGGATCAGGTCCGCGGGCTCGAACTCCAACCGGCCCTGCTGGACCCACCCGTCGAGTTCGACCAGGAGGATGTGCCGCGCCTCCTCGGGCGTCACGTCCCGCCGGGCCTCGAACTCCATGTCCGCGTCGGCGTCCAGCTCGGGGACGTCGTCCTCCAGGCGCAGCGAGGCGTAGTCGGCGTCCGGCTCGGGGTCGGCGGGGATCGCGCCCATGATCTCGTCGTACGCGTCCTGGAGTTCCAGGGCGGCGGCCTCCTCGATGCCAGCCATGTCGTCGGCCTCCTGGTCGTAGACGGAGTGGTCCGGGCCCGGGGCGGAACCGGCCGGGTGTGCGGGCGGAGCGGGGAGCGGCGCGACCGGAGCGGCCGGGACGCCGGGCGTCAGCCGGTTGGTGCCCCGGTGGGCGCGCTGCGCGTACGCCTGGCCCAGCGCGTTCGCGGTCACCTCATCGAGCGGGTCGCGGACGGAGGCGCCGGCGGCCACCAGGGCGGCCAGCTCCTCGCGCTCGGTCAGGCCGGAGCGGACCTCCGTGGTCCACCGGTTCTGCGGGATGCCCATGCCGGTCGCGAACGCGTAGCCGGGCCGTTCCGCCTGCCAGGCCGGGACCGCGCCCGCGTCCGTCACGCTGTCCGGCAGGCAGAATCCGGCGTCCGACGCCTCGTTGACGCCGAAGCACACCGCGCCACCGAGGTTCGCGCGCACGTCCGTCGACATGTTCGTCCAGGTGGCGCGCTGGAGGCTGATCCCGAGCCAGATCCCGACGCTGCGGGCCTTGCGCGCGATCTCGTCCAGCTCGTCGAAGTCCGCGAGGTCGGCGGCCTCCTCCAGCCACACCATCACCGCGTTCAGCGACGACTGCGGGGTCCACTGGTCCAGGCCCTCCGAGGCCAGGACGTCACCGCGGGCCTTGATAGCGGCCGGGAGCGCCCGGAGCAGACGCTTGGCCTCCTTCTTGTCCTGGATCAGCCAGTCGATGCCGTCCGCGATGTGCCCCACGGTCTGCCGGCCCTTGGCCAGGTCGACCAGGAAGGTGGTCATCTTCCGGCGGGTGGCCAGGTGGGCGACCAGCGCGCGCAGGAACTCGCTCTTGCCCGCGCCGGTCATGCCCATCACCAGCACGTGCTGGAGGATGTCGGCGGAGAACGGGTTGAGCACCCAGACCTCTCCGTCCGCGTAGAGGCCGAGCGGGATGTCGTCGGTGGGCAGCAGGCCGAGCGCGGTCGGCATCGCGAAGTCGACGCCGTCCTTCAGCAGGTCCGCCACCCTCAGCGACAGCGTGCCCCTGGCCGCGTCGTCCGGGTCCGGCGTCACGATCACACCGGACGGCGGGACGTGCAGGGCGGCGGCCACCTTCGCGGTGGTGCCCTGCACCGCCTCGATCGTGCCGCCGGGTCCCACCTCGACCCCGGCCTTGACGGTGCCCTTGCCGGAGCCCTTCGCGTCCTTCACCGTGAGCTTTTCCCAGCCGATCGCGGCGGCCAGCGCGCCCAGCCCGCCGTTCTCCTCAGCTGCGACGTCGCCGGAGGCGCCGTTGCGCAGCAGCTGCCGCATGTTCCAGCTCGCGGCGAACAGGCCGCCGCCGATGAGCCACGCGTCCAGCATCGGAGACCCGAACGGACCGGCCGCCACGGCGCAGGTCAGCCAGCCCATCCCGGCCGCCACGGACGCGGTCGCCTGCGCCCGGCGGAACTGCCCGAACTTGGAGGCGGCCGGGGTCGCCTTCCACGTCACCGCGGTCAGGCCCGCGCCGCCGACCGCCAGGGCGGCGGACGCCAGCCCGGCGGACAGCGGGGCGTCGCCCCACATCGTGTTCGTCGCCCATCCGGCCAGCGGCGGCAGCGTCCCGGCCGCGATCCACGGCGACGCGTACGGCAGCGCCTTGCCGACCACGTGGCCGACGAGGTGGCCGAAGAAGCCGCCCCTGCCGACCGGCACGATCTCGGAGCCGGTGTTCACCGGGGCCGGCGCCGTGGTGCTCTTCCGTCGTCCCATCACTGGTCTCCGATCGTGAACTCGCGGCGCTTCGGGGCGGACTTGACGCCGTCGCGGCGCCGCTTGGCCTCACGCTCCGGCTGGACGAAGTGGCGGTCGAACGCGTGGGCCATCTTCAGCGCGCCCACGCCCAGCGCCTTCGCGGCCTCCGCGCTGACCTTCAGGTGGGCGGAGACGAGGCGGGCCTTGATCCGGGACGAGGCGCCGAAGGTGTACCACTTGCCCTTGTAGGTACTGAGGACGCCGTTCACTTCCTCCGCGCTCATGCCGAGGATCAGGTGCAACTCCCTGCCCAAGTGGTTGATCGCGCGGGCCAGCGCCACGATGTCCCGGTCGCCGCGCAGCTCGATCCGCTCGATCGCGTAGATCAGCCGGTCGCCCTGGTGGCGGTCGCCGCCGCCGGCCGAACCGGCGTTCCCCCGGCCGCCGTTCCCGCCGCCGTTGCCACCGTTGCCGTTGCCGTTCAGGTTGACCGTGATCGGCGGGACGAAGCTGCCCGCCGCCGCGCCGACCGCCGCACCGGCAGCCGCGCCCGCGTTCGTGGCCGCCCGGCTCGCACGCGAGCCCCGTCCGTCATCACGGCGCGGCTCGGGGACGACACCGTCGTCCAGGCGCTGCTGACGCCGCTCGTCGAGGAAGTCCCGGAGGTTGTCCCGCTCCTCATCACGCTCGGACCGGTCGTACCTGCCACCTTCGTTGATCGCCATTACTTCTCCTCGAAGATCGTCGTGCTGCCGAGCCACAGCGGCTGGCGGATCTGGGTCAGGTCGATGTCCGGGTCGTCGGACTCCTCGACCTCGTCGGCGGCCTGGTCGACCAGCGCGTGCGCCGCCATGAAGCGGGCCGTCGCGATGGCCGCGTACACGTCGCTCGGGGTCAGCCGCGTGTGGGTGGCCAGGCGCAGCGCGAGGCGCGCGACGCGGGCCAGCCGGTCGACGGCGGTCACCGCGCGGTCGACCAGCGAGATACGGGCGGAGCCGTACATCGGATCTCCTTCCGGGGCCGGGCTGTCCGGTCCCTGCGCCACCACCAGCCCGGTACGGGGCTGGGGATGACGCAGGGCCGTCAGGCCGGGCTCGTGACTTGCGGGGCGGGGTACCAGTCGCGGCGGTGGTTACAGAAGCCGCAGACGGTGAAGTCGGGTGGGTTCTCGGCACCGCAGTGCTGGCAGCCGACGCGGGACAGCAGCTCGGGGGCCGCCTTCGGGGGACGGGGCTTCACACGGCGCGGGCTCACGGTCAGCACCCCCCGCACGTGCCGCCGGGCGGGATCCGGTGCGTCACGTAGGCGTTGCACTTCGGGCACTGCCACAGGTGCCGTAAGACGGCGATGAAGATCGTCATGCCGTCACCCCGGTCCGCGCGTGCGGGCGGGCGGTCTCGGGACACTGCTCCTGGCGGCCGTCACGCTCGTGCGGCTCGGGCCGGATCGGCAGCGGCGGCTTCGTCTGGGTGTCGCTCATGCCGCCGCCCCGATCCACGACGCGAGGCGGTCGACCGCCCGCTCGTAGTCCTGGAGATCGGCCACGGCCTCACGCCGGACCCGGGCCGACTGGTAGTGCCGGCACACCCGGGTCCGCGCCATCAGGGCCAGCAGCCCGTGCGGCTTGCGCACCTCATTACCGCGCAGCAGGTACTGCCACGCCTCCACCCACACGTCCTGCGCGAGGTCGTCCACCAGGTGCTCGTCGTCGTGCCGGAAAACGTTGCGCGCCACGACACGCCGCACCATCGGCGCGTACTCGCGGAACCAGCCGTCCAGCAGGACTCGCGCCGCGTCGTCCTCCGGCCGCGCCACCGACGCCAGACGTACCCGGGCCTCCGGCTCCGCTTCCGGACCCGCCTCGTTGTCCTCGCGCTCCTGGCGCTCGATCTCCTCAGCCAGTCCCGCCCGCACCAGGCCCACGACCTGCACGGTTGCTGACCAATCTGACACCATCGTCACGTCGGTTCCCTCTCTCATCAGGGGGTTCGGACAGACGGGTCCCGACACACATCAGGCGTTGCAGCGCCGTGTGTCGGGGCCCGTCGCGTTCGACAGATCAACGCAAGGTACGCGCCGATCAGCCGCTAGGTACTTGATGCACCTTCAACGCGTCTCGAAGGTACATGAAGCACCTGATGGGCGCAAGCGTTGTACCTTCGAGCGAGATTGATGTACCTTCGGGGTGTGTTGATCGATCCGACAAACCGGGAGTAGCTGTGGCATACAAGTCACCCGGGAAGGGGTACGCCGACGTGGCGGCCCACTTCCGCGTACGCATCAAGAGCGGAGAGCTGGCCCCCGGCGACACGCTTCCCTCCGTGGCTGAGATCCGGGGCGAGTTCGACGTGGCGGCGAAGACCGTGAGTCGCGCGCTGGGGATGCTCAAGAGCGAGGGCCTGGTCACGTCGCGGGGATCGCTCGGGACCGTCGTGGCCGAGTCCCCGATCGTCATCACGGGATCGGACCGGCTGAACCGCATGGCGCGGAACGGGCTTCAGTACGCCCCCGGAGAGACCTCAACGGGGCACCGCGTCATGCAGAGGGGGGTGTACGACGCCGACGTGTGCAAGGCGCTCGACTTGGAGCCCGGCGACGAAGCGGTCATCCGCATCCGTGTCTTCCAGCAGGACGGCCGGCCCACCTCGGTCGGGGTCTCCGTCTACCCGCCCCACACGGTTGCCGAAGTGCCCGAGCTGGCGGAGGACGTCCGCATGGTCCGCCAGTTCGATCAGCTCTACACCGAGCGGACCGGCCGGGACGTGGTGAAGGGGCAGAGGACCGGGCACGCCCGTCAGGCATCACAAGACGAGCTGGACGCACTTGAGATCGACGCTCCGCCCCACTCCGCAATTGCCGTCATGGTGACCACAGTCGCATTCCATGACGAAGAGCGACCGCTGGCTTATTGGGAGGACGTCTACGCTCCCGGCGCACGCGTGCCGATCTCTAGCTGACGAATTCAACGCCGTGCACGGTATTCACTCTGTGGACATTTCCGTCTCTCTCATTTCAAAACGGATCGAATTCAGAGTGCACACCAAAAAGCGGAAGCGGCGCGTGAAAGAAAAACAGACTACTGCTGGCCTGATGGTGAAGTTGAATTCTTCGGAAGCGTTGGGTGGGGATTTTTTGGCCGTTCCGTCGAGCCTTATCAAGGTCGGCAAATCAGCCGCTCCGGTAAGGCCGGTAAAAGACTCACAACAGAGAGAGACCGTCCACCGGCCAGGGCTGTCCCCGCTTCAGCCCCGGTGTGAGGCAGCATGACAACACAGCGGGCCCCGCCGACGGCGGGGCCCGAAGGTCCAACCGGGGTCGCCACCCCGGACGGAAAGCACGCTCACCAGATCAATGAGGAGGTGCGCTCGTCTATGAGCGTACGACGCACGACAGCTACAGCGCCACAAGGCGAGGCGCAGGTCACGACCAGGTCGGTACCGACCCAGACGTGGACGCGGGCGGGTGATCCGCGCAGGTGGCAGGAAGCGGTGTACGACCACCAGGCGTTCGGTGACGAGCGGCTCTCTCTGGTCGCGCTCGGTGTGTTTGCCCGTGTGATGGATCTTCCGGTGGGCACGGTGTTCAGCGCCCAAACGCTGGCGTCGCTGGGCCCGGACAGCCCCGAGGCGGGTCAGGCCGGGCTCGACGAGCTGGCGGCAGCCAGCTACCTCACGGAGGTGGCCCAGTGATCCAGCACATGAACATGGTGTTCCAGGCCGACGGCCTGTCGGTGGGCGAAGGCGCGTTCCTGCTGGCGTGCTGCAACCACACCGATGATCGCGGCTACGTGATCGCGTCCATGCAGCAGCTCGCGGACGAAGCGCACATGAAGGAACGGACTGCTCGCGACAACAAGCAGCGGCTGATCAAGCGCGGTCTGCTTGCTGCCGCCGAGCGGTATCACCCTAAGACCGGCGCGCGGATCGCCGACCTGTACCGGGTGAACCTTGACCTGCTCGGGCGGATGAAGCGCAAGCGCACCGACTACGGGCCGACCGTGATCGAAGAACTCACCTTCGCTGCGCCCGAGGAAACCGCAGGTCAGACCCCCCGGCAGATTCCGCCGCCCCCCCCGGCAGATTCCGCCGCCCCCCCGGCAGATTCCGCCGCCCCCCCGGCAGATTCCGCCGGGGGTGTCCCGGCGGAATCTGCCCCCCTTCTCCTTCCTTCTCCAACTCCCTCTTCTCTCTCTGGTCCCGGCCGTCCCTCGGGCGACGGGTCCGAGGTGGGGCGAGAGAGAGAGAGCGAGGCTGCGCCGGTCGACAAGCGACAGGCACCGGCTGAAGGCCAGCAACAGCCGGAGGTGGAGCGGGTGGTGGCGGCGTACGCGGCGGCTGCGGGCCGGCCGGTGATCAACGGCACCAGGGTGAGGTTGCGGTCGGCCGCCGCCGAGCTGCTGGCGGCCGGGCTGCCTGCCGGATGGCTGGCCGATCGTGCAGCGGAGATGCCCGCCCGTGGCTGGACAGACCTTGAGCGGCATGTCGAGCGGTCGACGGTGCCGATCCCCAGCCAGCAGTCGGCCGAGAAGCCGTCGAACGGCCTGCCGTCCTGGTGCGGGGCGTGCGGTGACGGCAATCCGGCGGCGCAGCACAACCGCCGGTTCCGCACCCTCACCGGACTGCCCGGCGGCGAACTGTGCCCAGACTGCCACCCGGAGCGCGTCTCCACGGACGCCTGAGCGCCTTTCTCCCCCGCCCGGGCCTCTCCGGTCCAGACGGGGCGTGATCGGCCGTCAGATCGGCGTACAGCGCCTCGCGTCCCCGTGGGGCGGGTCTAGCACCCGTTCCCGGGGCGGTGGTTGAGGTGGCCGGCCGCGGGGTTGCGGGGCTTGGGTGGCGGGCTGCTAGACACTAGAGCGCTGGTCACAGCGGTGCGCCTAGCACCGGAGGCCGCTAGGTCTAGCACTCCCGCTAGCGGTGGCTCTGGATCTCTCCTTCGAGTTCTGGCTCAGTCGGTCGGATAGGGGTCTGTCCTTCTCAAATGACCCTCTGTGAGAAGTAGTCGGCGCACGTCGGCCCCCTTGACCGGCTTGCTGACGTGCGGGTTTCCCTCACCGCGGGCCGGTCCCAAGGCGCCCTGTGAAGCGTCCTGTGGGGCGCCTTGTCGGGCGCCTTGTGCGGCGCCCTATGAGGCGCCTTGTGAAGCGCCCTCCCGGCTGGCGCCCGGCCTTCCGCCGGTGTCCCCGGCCCTGCCCCGTCCGGCAGGTGTCAGCGGATCGCTGACAGGTCGTCGGCAGGCGCCGGACGGGCGGTTCGGGGCGGCCAACGCGTGCCGCGCGTGTGGCGTGTTCCGCGTGCCGCGCTCGCACACGCGTGAGGGAGACCCGCCGCCAGGCCGGCGCCGGGCTGCGGTCGCGGCGGCCGGTTCGCCGGTTCATCATCACGGCCGGGTCCGGTGAATCCGGGGGCCCAACTCGCGCGTGACGCGCGCGTGCAGGGCGTTCAACTCCCCGGGACGGGGGATCCGGGGAGCTGAACGCGCGGGCCCATGCTCGCGCGCCGGGCCGGACGGGCCGCCGGGGCGCGCCGGGGCGCGGCACGTCCGGGTGCGGGCGGGTCCGTACGGCCGCACCCGTCCGTACGGGGGTGCCCGGCCGGGGCCGGCGGCCCGCCGGTCGAACATCTGGCGGAGCCAGAACACCCGTTGCTGGGCGCCGGTCGGGGGTCGCGCGCGTTTGGCGTGCACGCGTGCACGTGCACACCGAGCACACGCGTGAGGGGCGGGCCGGTCACCGCCTGGCGGTCACCGCGGTTCCGGTGCCCAGGGTCCGGCGCCGGGCGGCCGGCACCGCGACGGGCTCGTCGACCGAGGAGACCGTGGTCGTCGGGAGGCGTTCGGCAGCGAGCTGCGCGCGCGGCGACGACGTCGTCGGCAACCCGGAGTTCTCGGACGGTCCGGTGCCCAGCGGGCGGCGGGTGATCATCCGCCCAGTCTGCGCGCCGCTCGGGATCGAGGTGTTCATCTTCTTCACCGCCGCCCCCTTGCGCCCGGGGCGGTCCAAGGCGCGCGCGTGAGGCGGTGAACTTCTCCTAGGTGCAGCGCGAGTTCGGATTGCCGGGCGGCGCCGGGTGGGCCTCTCCCGGGCCTGCCGGTAGAGGTGTCGTCGTGCCGGACAGGCTTGCCCACAGGGCCTGGCCTGCGGGAACGGGGATCGGTCCGGAAACGGGGGCCCCACCTGCAGCAGTGCCCGCGGTCCCCCGTCCGATCCCCTCGTCCACCACCCACCGGATCCCACCGTCCAGCCAACTCCCGGCCCTCGCCTCCGGAGCCGGAGATGGCGTCCGTGGCCGACCCGAAGGGCTACAGGTTCGGGAACGCCTTCCTCAACTTCGCTTATCACGTTCTGTAGCGGCGAGGCGAGGCGAGGCGGCGCGAGGCGAGGCGAGCCGGGACCCCCCTCCCACCATGGGGCGGTGCCGCCCGGTGGGGGCAGGGGCAGGCGGTTTGTGCTCGCCTCGCCTTGCCTCGCGCCGCCTCGCCGCTACACAACGTGAGAGCCCCGTTCCGGAACCAGGCCACTCGGAATGTCGGGGGCGCGGGGGATGGTGAGTGCCTGGTCGTAGATTGCGCGGCTTGCCCCTCGATGCCGCACGGTGCTGCTGTCCACCCCGCTCCCGGCGTGCCAAAAGATGCGGACCGTCCGGCAGTTGATCCGCGTGCCGTCCTGGTGCGCCCGACCTGAAAGGAACTTCGGTCATGACATCTCCGACCGGTCCGCAGGATCCGCCCTTACCGCCCGCTGCGCCGCAGCCGTCGGCGCCCGTCCCGGCCCCGGTGGCGCCGTCGCTGATGCCCGTCGTGGTGCTGCTCGCGTTCGTGGTGCTGCTCTTGGCGGCCGGGGTGGTCGCGTACGTGGTCTACGCCCATCCCGATGCCCGGGAACCCATGGGGGCGGCCCTGGCCGTTGTGGGGATCCTGGCCCCGCTCATGTACACGGCGCTCCTGCTTCGCCGGTGACCGGCCATGCGGGTCCCGGCGGACGAGGTGTGGGGGTACTCACGTGAGTACCCCCGCGCGGTCAGCCGTACGGTCGAGAGCCGCGTGAACGCGGGGCTTCGGGGTGCGCCGTGGCGGTGCCGACAGTGCGTTGCAAGATTTCGCGGGATCCCGCGTCACATTCCGCGGCTGCCACCCCATAACTAAGTCGCAAGTAACGACACTGCGCGAGCGAGCTTACTCACTGCCTCTCAGGCCAGAGCCAGGGCTTGCGCCGCTTGGTCCTCGCCGGTCCATTCTGCTGCCCGGCACTCCAGGAGC
>NZ_JBHXDC010000039.1:0-15838 GCF_042725135.1 Streptomyces sp. NPDC060366
TCGCCCAAGCCACCCTCCACACCCACAACACACCCACCACCTGGCCCACCCCCACCACCCAACCCACCACCCTCCCCACCTACGCCTTCCAACACACCCACTACTGGCTCAACGACACACCCACACAAACAAACCTCACCACCGCCGGACTCACCCCCGCCAACCACCCACTCCTCGCCGCAGCGATACAGCTCGCCGACAGCACCACCCACACCACAGTCTTCACCGGCACACTTAATCAACGCACGCATCCTTGGCTCAGCGATCACGCCGTCGCAGGCACCGTCCTCCTCCCCGGCACCGCCTACATCGACCTCGCACTCCACGCCGGACACCACACCAACCACCCCCACCTCACCGAACTCACCCTCCAGACCCCTCTCACCATCCCCGAACACGAAACCGTCCAACTCCAGGTGACCGTGGGCCCCATTGACGAAGGGGGCCTCCGTACGCTGTTCGTCCACTCGCGACGTGCCGACGACGAGCCCTGGACCACGCACGCCGAGGGGACGCTCTCGGCGCAGTCGCCAGTGTCCTCGGCTGCCGATGCCCTTATCTCGTGGCCGCCCGCCGATACCACGGCGCTCAGCACCGACAGCCTCTACGACGACCTCGCCACCCACGGCTACGGCTACGGCCCCACATTCCAAGGACTCACCGCAGCCTGGCGCGACGGCGACAACCTCTACGCCGAGATCGAACTCGACCCCGACACCGACGTCACCGGCTACGGCATCCACCCCGCACTCCTCGACGCCGCACTCCACACCCTCGCACTGGAGGGCGCCGAGACCGGAGAGGTGCTGCTTCCCTTCTCCTGGACGTCCGTTGAGCTCCACGCCACCGGTGCGACGGCGCTTCGGGTCCGCGTCATCCGCAGTACTCCGTCGACGGTCGAGCTGACGCTCGCCGACCCCACCGGCGAGATCGTCGCCAGGATCGGCGGACTCACGCTGCGGGCGATCGACCCGGCGCAACTCAAGGCTTCCGGGTCGGCCCGCCCGCACGGTTCGCTGTTCTCGGTCGAGTGGACGCCGGTCCCGGCTCTCGACGCCGCTCCGTCCCAGGACGCCGACCAGGACTGGAGTGTCGTACCGATCGGGGCCCCCCTGGAGTCGCTCGGCGACCTGCCCGTACATGCGGCTTTCGAGCCGGTGGACAGTGAGTTGTCGCTGCCCGAGCAGGTTCGGACAGCGAGCGAACGGACCCTCGCGCTGCTTCAGCACTGGCTCGCCGACCCCGACAACACCAGTCGCCAGCTGGTCGTCCTCACCCACGGCGCCGTCACGGCCCAACCCGGGGAACGCCTCACCGACCTCATCCACGCACCTCTCTGGGGCCTCATCCGCAGCGCCCAGAGCGAACACCCCCACCGCATCACCCTCATCGACACCGACAACCACCCCGACAGCACCAACCAGCTCACCCACGCCATCCACACCGCAACCACCACCGACGAACCCCAACTCGCCCTCCGCAACGGCAACATACTCACCCCCCGCCTCGCCCCCTTCCCCGCACCGGAACGGTTCCTGGAACCGCACGACGGTCTGCCCAGGCGACTCGGCGTGACCGGGAAGGGGACACTCGACGACCTGGGGCTGGTCGAGTTCCCGGAGGCGTACGCACCGCTCGGCTCCGGGCAGATCCGTATACGGCTGCATGCGGCGGGGCTCAACTTCCGGGATGTGGCGGTCGCGCTGGGGGTCGTGGACGACGCACGCGCGCTCGGTGGTGAGGGTGCGGGCGTGGTGCTCGAAGTGGCGCCCGATGTCAGCCACCTCGCGGTGGGCGACCGGGTGATGGGTCTGATCGACGGTACGGGGCCCGTCACCGTCGCCGACGCACGGATGGTCACGACCGTACCGAGCGGCTGGAGCTTCGCCGAGGCGGCGACTCTGCCGATCGTCTTCCTCACCGCGTATCTGGGGCTCGTCGATCTGGCAAAGATCCGACCCGGGGAGAAGCTGCTGGTACATGCCGGTGCGGGCGGCGTCGGCATGGCCACGCTCCAGCTCGCCCGCCACTGGAATGTCGAGGTGTTCGCGACGGCCGGCCCGGGAAAGCAGCACGTGCTGCGCGCGCACGGTCTGGACGACGCCCACATCGCCTCCTCGCGCACGCTCGACTTCGAGGACCACTTCCGTTCGACGCTCGGTGATGCCGGTGTCGATGTCGTCCTGAACTCGCTCGCAGGGGACTACGTGGACGCGTCCCTGCGGCTGCTCGGGAACGGCGGCCGTCTCATGGAGATGGGGAAGACCGACATCCGCGACGCGGAGTCGGTGCGCGGAGATCATCCGGGAGTCTCGTACCGTGCCTTCGACCTCGGTGAGGCGACGCCCGAGCGCGTACAGCAGATCCTCACCGAGCTGCGCGAGCTGTGCGAAGCGGGGACTCTGCGACCGCTCCCGGTGACGACGTGGGACTTCCACGACGCCCGGACCGCGATGAGGTACTTCAGCCAGGCCCGGCACATCGGAAAGGTCGTTCTCACCCTGCCGACCGGGATCTCTCGCGAGAGCACGGTACTGATCACCGGCGGCACCGGCGTACTCGGCGGACACATCGCGCGGCATCTGGTCACGGACCACGGGGTGCGTGACCTGCTGCTCATCAGCCGGTCGGGGCCGGAGGCGCCCGGAGCGGCTGAGCTTCATGAGGAACTGGCCGGGCTCGGGGCACGGGTGCGTATCGCCGCGTGCGACGCGGCCGACCGCGAACAGCTCGCCGAGCTGCTGGAGACCGTTCCCGCCGAGCACCCGCTCAGCGCCGTCGTCCACGCGGCCGGGGCACTGGACGACGCCACGGTCACCAACCTCACCCCCGAGCGGCTGCGCGACGTACTGCGTCCGAAGGTGGACGCGGCCTGGAATCTGCACGAGCTGACGGCGGGTTCCGACCTGGACGCCTTCGTGCTCTTCTCGTCGGCCGCCGGTGTCCTCGGCGCGCCCGGACAGGCCAACTACGCTTCGGCCAACGCCTTCCTCGACGCGCTCGCCGTCCACCGGCGGCACCAGGGTCTGCCCACCCTCTCCCTCGCGTGGGGATTCTGGGCCGAGGCCACCGGTCTGACCAAGCACATCGACGCCGACGGACTCGCCCGCATGGAACGCGGCGGAGTCATCCCTCTCAGCACCGAACTCGGCATACGGCTGTTCGACGAGGGTCTGCTCAGTGGTCAGCCGATGCTGGTCTCCGCCGCGGTGCAGACAGCCAGGCTCACCGAGCCCGTACCGGCCCTGCTCCGCGGGCTGACACGTAGCGGCACACGGCGCGCCGCCGCGAGCGGCAACGCGGACAGCGGCTCAGGACTCGCTGGACAGCTCGCCCGTCTCAGCGGGAGCGACCGCCGCCAGCGGCTGCTCGATGTGGTGACCGCTCACGCGGCCGCCGTGCTGGGACACAACAGCGGAACGGCGGTCGACTCCGCGCGGCCCTTCAAGGAACTGGGCTTCGATTCGCTGACCGCCGTCGAACTGCGCAATCGCGTCGGCGGTGCGACCGGGCTGGCCCTCCCGGCCACCCTGATCTTCGACTACCCGACGCCCGCGCTGCTGGCGGACTTCCTGCTCACCCAGCTCATGGGTACCGAGCCGGCGAACGCGGCGCGTCCCGCGTCTCCGAGCGGCACCGCCGTGGAGGACGAGCCGATCGCGATCGTCGGCATGGCGTGCCGTTTCCCGGGCGGAGTGGCCTCGCCGGATGACCTGTGGCGACTGCTCGAAGAGGGGCGCGACGGGATCGGCGAGTTCCCGACCGACCGCGGGTGGGACACCGAGGGCCTTTACGACCCCGACCCGACACGTCCCGGTACCTCGTACGTGCGGCAGGGTGGATTCCTCTACGACGCCGCCGAGTTCGACCATGACTTCTTCCGGATCAGTCCGCGTGAGGCGACGGCGACGGATCCGCAGCAGCGGTTGCTGCTGGAGACGGCGTGGGAGACCTTCGAGGGCGCCGGCATCGATCCCACGACGCTCCAGGGAAGCGCAACAGGTGTTTTCACCGGGCTGGTCAATCAGGACTATCTGACACGTCTCTCCTCCGTGCCCGAAGAGTACGAGGGCTTCATGGGCACCGGCACGCTCGGCAGCATCGCGTCGGGGCGTATCGCCTACACACTGGGCCTGGAGGGGCCGGCGGTGACGGTGGACACGGCGTGCTCGTCGTCGCTCGTGGCTCTGCACATGGCCGCCCAGTCGCTGCGGAACGGCGAGTGCGACCTCGCGCTGGCCGGCGGTGTGACCGTAATGCCGACGCCGCACGCGTTCGTCGTCTTCAGCCGGCAGCGTGGACTGGCGCCCGATGGCCGGTGCAAGCCGTTCGCGGCCGGTGCGGACGGCACGGGCTGGTCTGAGGGTGTCGGGCTGCTGCTGGTGGAGAGGCTGTCGGACGCCAAGCGCAACGGGCACCAGGTACTCGCGGTGGTAAAGGGTTCGGCGGTCAATCAGGATGGTGCGTCGAACGGGCTGACGGCTCCGAACGGGCCTTCGCAGCAGCGTGTCATCCGTCAGGCACTCGCGAACGCGGGGCTGACGGCGGCGGACGTCCAGGCGGTGGAGGCGCACGGCACGGGTACGACGCTCGGTGACCCGATCGAGGCGCAGGCGCTGCTCGCGACGTACGGTCAGGACCGGCCGGAGGATGCTCCGTTGTGGCTGGGGTCGCTGAAGTCGAACCTCGGTCACACACAGGCGGCGGCCGGCGTCGGCGGTGTCATCAAGATGGTGCTGGCCATGCGGGAGGGCGTGCTGCCGCGCACCCTGCATGTGGACGAGCCGTCATCACACATCGACTGGTCGGCGGGGGCGGTTGAACTCCTGACGGAGAACACTCCGTGGGCGGTCGGGGAGGACCGGCTGAGGCGGGCCGGTGTGTCCTCGTTCGGGATGAGCGGTACGAACGCGCACGTCATCCTGGAACAGGCCCCGGCGGCCCAGCCGGTCGAGACCGCGGTGGCGGATGACTCGTCCGGATCTTCTTCGGGTGTGGTGGTGTGGCCGGTGTCGGGTCATACGGCTCCGGCGCTGGCCGAGCAGGCATCCCGGCTGCACGCGCACCTTTCCGCGCACCCCGAGATCACGGCCGAGCAGGTCGCGCACGCCCTGACCACGACTCGCGCGGCTCTCACCCATCGGGGCGCGGTAGTTGCCGCTAACCGTGGGGAGCTGATGGACGGCCTGGCAGCGCTGGGCGAGGGCGCTCCGAGTGCGCATGTGGTGAGCGGGGTGACACGTCCGCATGGCAAAACCGTGTTCGTCTTCCCCGGCCAGGGCGCCCAATGGCCGCTCATGACCGCCGACCTCCTGACGACCGAGCCCGTCTACGCCCAGTCCATCGACGCATGCGCGAAAGCGCTGGCCCCGTACATCGACTGGTCGCTGCGAGACGTACTCACGGACCCGGCCGGGGAACTCCTGGAGCGGGTGGATGTCGTGCAGCCGGCGTTGTTCGCGGTCATGGTCTCCCTCGCCCGCCTCTGGGAACACCACGGCACCAGCGCTGATGCCGTCATCGGTCACTCGCAGGGCGAGATCGCCGCAGCACACATCGCCGGCGCACTCACCCTGGAGGACGCGGCGAAGATCGTCGCATTGCGCAGCAAAGCCCTCACCTCCCTGACCGGGCGCGGCACCATGGCATCCGTCACCCTGCCCCACGAACAGGTCACCGAGCAGATCGCCACGTTCGAGAGTCTCTCGGTCGCGGTCATCAACTCCCCCACCCACACGGTCATCTCCGGCACCACCGAAGACATCCACACCTACCTCGACCACTGCCAGACCAACAACGTACAAACACGACTGCTCCCCGTCGACTACGCCTCCCACAGCCCCCACGTCGAAACCCTCGAAGAACACCTCCTCACGGTCCTCGCAGACATCACACCGCAGGCCGCGCAGATCCCGTTCCACTCCACCACCCACCCCGCCCAAGCCCCCACCGACACCACCACCCTCAACAACACCTACTGGTACGACAACCTCCGCCAACCCGTCCACTTCCACACCACCCTCACCCACCTCAACACCACCGGCCACACCACCTACATCGAAACAAGCCCCCACCCCACCCTCACCACCCCCATCAACCAAACCAACGAAGAAACCACCGACACCCCCCTCACCACCACCGGAACCCTCCGACGCCACCAACACGGACCCACCCAATTCCGCCTCGCCCAAGCCACCCTCCACACCCACAACACACCCACCACCTGGCCCACCCCCACCACCCAACCCACCACCCTCCCCACCTACGCCTTCCAACACCACCACTACTGGCTCAACGACACACCCACCGGAACCAGCAGCGACCCCACCACCCTCGGACTCCAACACACCAACCACCCCCTACTGCCCGCTACCATTCAGCACCCGGACAGCCACACCACCACCTTCACCGGTACGCTCTCGCTCCGCACCCACCCCTGGCTCGCCGATCATGCCGTCACCGGCACGGTCCTCCTCCCGGGCACCGCCTTCATCGATCTCGCCCTCCACGCCGGACACCACACCAACTATCCCCACCTCACCGAACTCACCCTCCAAACCCCCCTCACCGTCTCCGAACACGAAACCATTCAGCTCCACATAGCCACCGGCCCCGAAGACCCGGCCACCCAGCACCACATCCCCATCACCATCCACTCCCGCCAAGCCGACGACGAACCCTGGACCCTCCACGCCACAGGACAGTTGGGCACAGCGGCCAGCGAACAGACCTCTTCGGCCGATCTCACCGTGTGGCCTCCCCGGGGCGCCGAGGAGATGAAGGTCGACGCGCTGTACGAGGCGTTCGCGACGCGCGGCAACGAGTACGGTCCCGCCTTCCAGGGGCTCACCGCCGCTTGGCGGAACGGCAAAGACCTCTACGCCGAGATCGAACTCGACCCCGACACCGACGTCACCGGCTACGGCATCCACCCCGCACTCCTCGACGCCGCCCTCCACACCCTGGGCATCACCGAGGACATCGATGGCGAGGTCCATCTCCCCTTCTCGTGGAATGACGTAGCTCTGTACGCAACGGGTGCCTCGGCGGCTCGCGTTCAGGTCACTCGCGTGAACGACACGACGGTCAACGTGGCGCTGGCCGACCTCGCGGGACGGCCGATCGCCGACGTCGGCGGACTCGTCCTGCGTCCTGTGGATACGGCGCAGTTGGCGGCGGCCGGTACGAGTACCCACAACCGGCTGTTCGCGGTCGACTGGACCTCCCTTCCGAGTGGTGATGCCGACACCGACGCCGGCGACCACCAAGCCTGGACGATCCTCTCCGCCGGAGCACCCGCCACGGCCGTACCCGAGTCGATCGCCCACCTCGAACTGGCACCAGCCGACCCAGACCTGCCTCTCCCCCAGCAGGTCCACCACGTCGCCGCCCAGACGCTCCAGCACCTCCAGGACTGGCTCGCCGACCCCGCCAACACCGACCGCCACCTCATCGTCCTCACCCACCACGCCGTCACCACCAACCCCGACGAGAACATAACGGACCTTGCACACGCGCCCCTCTGGGGCCTCATCCGCAGCGCCCAGAACGAACACCCCCACCGCATCACCCTCATCGACACCGATGATCACCCGGACAGCAATAAGCACCTCCCCGGCGCCGTCCACGCGGCAATCGCCACAGGTGAACCTCAACTCGCCCTGCGCAACGGGGACATGTTCGTCCCGCGCCTCACCCGGCACACCCCCACACCCGGCAACAGCCTTACCCTCAACCCCCACGGCACCACCCTCATCACCGGCGGCACCGGAACCCTCGGAGCACTGACAGCCCGTCATGTTGTCACCACGCATGGCGTCCGGCACCTGCTGCTGACCAGCAGGTCCGGCCCCGACGCGGAAGGCGCACAGGGGCTTCAGGAAGAGCTGACCGCGCTCGGCGCGGACGTCCGCATCGCCGCATGCGACGCCGCCGACCGGCAACAGCTCGCGGCACTGCTCGACACCATCCCCGCCGAACACCCACTCACCGCCGTCATCCACACCGCAGGCGTCCTCGACGACGCAACGGTCAACAACCTCACCCCCGAGCAGTTCGCGACCGTGATGGCACCCAAGGTCGACGCTGCCTGGAACCTCCACCAACTCACCGCCGACCACAACCTCGACGCATTCATCCTCTTCTCCTCCGCCGCCGCCACCCTCGGCGCCACCGGACAAGCCAACTACGCCACCGCCAACACCTTTCTCGACACACTCGCCCACCACCGCCACCACCACAACCTCCCCACCACCTCACTCGCCTGGGGCTACTGGGCACAAGCCAGCGGCATGACCGCCCACATGACCACCAACGACATCGACAGGCTGGCACGCACCGGAGTCACCCCCCTCACCACCCAACAAGCCCTCACCCTCCTCGACACCGCAACCACCCACCCCCACCTCATCCCCATAGCCATCAACACCACCCGACTCGACACAACAAACGCCCCCGCACTCTTCCGGGGACTTCTGCGCGCGCAGCGTCGCACCGCCGTCTCGGGAAGCGTCCAGGGCGCGGCCGAACCGTCCTCGCTGGCAAGGCAGTTGTCGGGGCTCAGCAGTGCAGAGCAGCAGGATTTCCTGCTGCGCCTGGTATCAGGTCACGTCGGCGCGGTGCTTGGGCACGGGGAGGACGCCGTGGCGGCGTCCCGTCCGTTCAAGGACCTGGGAATCGACTCCCTGACCGCCGTCGAACTGCGAAACCGTGTCGGCAGCGCCACCGGGCTGCGACTGCCCGCCACGCTCGTCTTC
The DNA here is from genome assembly GCF_042725135.1 of Streptomyces sp. NPDC060366. Classification (NCBI taxonomy): domain Bacteria; kingdom Bacillati; phylum Actinomycetota; class Actinomycetes; order Kitasatosporales; family Streptomycetaceae; genus Streptomyces; species Streptomyces sp. NPDC060366. The sequence goes on from NZ_JBHXDC010000039.1 coordinate 8,757, forward strand.
GACCACCCCACCCCCGCCGCGCTCGCCGACTACCTGCGTGACACGGTCCTCGGGGTTCTGCACCAGCCTTCCGAAGTCGCAGTCGTCACCAGCCGGGACACCAGCGATCCGGTGGTGATCGTCGGAATGTCGTGCCGCTACCCGGGCGGCATCCGCACTCCCGAGGACCTGTGGCAGCTCGTGGCCGAAGGACGCGACGGGATCGGGGCGTTCCCCGACAACCGTGGCTGGGACACCGACTCCCTCTTCGACCTGGACCCGGACCACGCGGGGACCTCGTACGTCCGCGAGGGCGGCTTCCTCCACGATGCCGCCGCATTCGACGCCGAGCTCTTCGGCATGAGTCCGCGGGAGTCCACAGCCACCGACCCGCAGCACCGGTTGCTGCTTGAGACGGCCTGGGAGGCCTTCGAGCGAGCGGGGATCAACCCGCATTCGCTGCACGGCAGCCGTACCGGTGTCTTCACCGGCGTCATCTCGCAGGACTACTACTCCCGTCTGTCCAGCATTCCGGAGGGATACGAGGGGCAGGTCGGCATCGGCAGCGCCGGGAGTGTCGCCTCGGGCCGGGTGTCGTACGCGTTCGGGCTCGAGGGTCCGGCGATCACCGTCGACACGGCGTGCTCCTCGTCCCTGGTGGCGCTCCACATGGCCGGCCAGGCGCTACGGGAGGGCGAGTGCGATCTGGCCCTGGTCGGTGGTGTATCGGTGATGGCGAGTCCGAGCATGTTCGTGGAGTTCAGCCGGCAGCGCGGGCTGGCGCCGGACGGCCGGTGCAAGCCGTTCGCGGCGGGCGCGGACGGCACCGGCTGGTCGGAAGGTGTCGGACTGCTGCTCGTGGAGCGGCTGTCGGACGCTGTACGCAACGGGCACGAAGTCCTGGCGGTGGTACGGGGTTCGGCGGTCAACCAGGACGGTGCGTCCAACGGCCTCACGGCTCCGAACGGGCCGTCACAGCAGCGCGTCATCCGTCAGGCCCTCGCGAACGCCGGCCTGTCGGCGGCGGACGTCCAGGCCGTGGAAGCACACGGCACCGGCACCGCTCTCGGTGACCCGATCGAAGCCCAGGCCATCCTCGCCACCTACGGTCAGGACCGGCCGGAAGACGCTCCGCTGTGGCTGGGCTCGCTGAAGTCGAACATCGGCCACACCCAGGCGGCAGCCGGTGTCGCGGGTGTCATCAAGATGGTCATGGCGATGCGGGAGGGCGTACTGCCGCGGACGTTGCACGTGGACGAGCCGACGCCGCATGTCGACTGGTCGGCCGGAGCGGTGGAACTGCTCCGGGAAGAAGTGTCTTGGGCTGAGATGCCGGAGACGCTCCGGCGTGCAGGTATCTCTTCCTTCGGAATGAGCGGCACCAACGCGCATGTGGTGCTTGAGCAGGCCCCGGTGACGGCTGATGTCGAGTCGGAGGCCGTTGGAGCAGAGTCCGGTGTGGTGGTGTGGCCGGTGTCCGGTCATACGGCCGAGGCTCTGACCGCGCAGGCTTCGCAGTTGCACGCGTGGCTGGAGGAGCAGCCTGACGCTGATCTTCCGGCGGTCGCGGATGCTCTTACGGGGACGCGTGCGACTCTCGATCACCGTGCCGTCGTCTTCGGGACCGGGCGCGGGCAGTTGATGGACGCGCTGGCCGCTGTCGCCGCCGGGAACCCGACTGCACAGGCGGTGACCGGGCGGTACCGGGCAGGGAAGCTCGCCGTGCTGTTCACCGGCCAGGGCTCCCAGTACGCGGGCATGGGGCACGACCTCTACACCACCCACCCCGTCTTCCGCGACGCCCTCGACGAGACATGCGCCGCACTGGACCCGCACCTCCCGGTGCCTTTGCTGACGGTGATGTTCGCCGAACCCGGCACCCCCGAAGCCGACCTGCTGCACCACACCACGTACACCCAGCCCGCCCTCTTCGCCCTGGAAACAGCGCTCTACCGGCTCATCCAGTCCTACGGGGTGCGCCCCGACGCACTCGCCGGACACTCCATCGGCGAACTCACCGCAGCCCACCTCGCCGGTGTCTTCACCCTCAACGACGCCGCCACCCTCGTCACCACCCGCGCCCGCCTCATGGGAGAACTCCCCGCCGGCCAGGGCACGATGCTCACCCTCCACACCACCCCCGACGACGTCACCCCCCTCCTCGAGGGCACCGGGCTGGAGATCGCCGCCCGCAACTCCCCCACCAACACCGTCGTTTCAGGGACCGTGGCCGAGATCGAGGCCCTGACGGCGCGTGCGGCCGAAGCGGGTATCCGTACCCGCGCGCTCAAGGTCAGCCACGCCTTCCACTCCGCGCACATGGACCCCGTCCTCGACGAATTCCGTACCACGTTCAGGGCTCTTGCCCCACAGGCTCCGACGCTGCCGGTCATCTCCAACCGCACGGGGCTGCCCCTCACCGGCGAGCAAGCCGTCTCACCGGACTACTGGACCGAACAGCTCCGCCACAGCGTCAACTACACCGACATCACCCACCACCTCGACACCACCGGGACCACCACCTACCTCGAACTCGGACCCGACACCACCCTCACCACCCTCACCACCCAAACCCTCCCGAACGCCACCACCATCGGAACCCTCCACCCCAAACACCCCCACCACCACACCCTCCACACCGCACTCGCCACACTCCACACCCACCACACCCCCCTCACCTGGCCCACCACCACCCAGCCCACCAACCACCACCCCACCCTCCCCACCTACGCCTTCCAACACCACCACTACTGGCTCAACGACACACCCGCAGTGGCGGACCTGGAGGGCCTGGGGCTCGGGACGATCGACCATCCGCTGCTCGACGCGGCCATGGAGCAGGCAGACGGAATCGGGGCCGTCACGTTCACGGGAAGGCTGTCCCTGCGAACGCGCCCGTGGCTCGCCGACCACTCGGTCTTCGGGAACGTACTCCTGCCGGGCAGTGCGTTCGTGGATCTCGCCCTGCATGCCGGTGACCACACAGGGCACGCACACCTGGTCGACCTGACTCTGGAAGCCCCCTTGCTCGTTCCCGAACAGGGCACAGTGCAGCTCCAGATGATCGTGGGCTCGGAGAGTTCCGACAGCGAACGTCCCGTCACGATCCACTCGCGCGCGGGTCGGGACGAGCCATGGGCTCTGCACGCTTCAGGCCGGCTCGGCACTTCGGCAGCTGGTCCGGTCGTGGATCTCAGTGCCTGGCCGCCGGCCGGTGCCGAGGCACTGCCCGTCGAGACGCTGTACGACGACCTCGCCGCCAAGGGCTACCAGTACGGTCCCGTCTTCCAGGGACTCACCGCCGCCTGGAGCTCGGGCGACGACGTGTACGCGGAGATCACACTCGACCCCGACACCGACGTCACCGGCTACGGCATCCACCCCGCACTCCTCGACGCCACCCTCCACGCCCTCGGCCTGACCGCCGGCACAGAGCAAGACGGCAACGAGGACGAGAACGGGAAGGCCCAACTGCCCTTCTCCTGGAGCGGAGTCGACCTGCACGCCACCGGCGCATCGACTCTTCGCGCCCATCTCCGGCACACCAGCGAGACGACGGCGGAGATCACTCTCGCGGACAGCGCGGGACAGCTCGTAGCGAGGATCGAGTCGCTGTCGGTACGTCCTGTGGATACGGCGCAGTTGGCGGCGGCCGGGACAAGTACCCACAACCGGCTGTTCGCGGTCGAGTGGACACCCCTTGCGAGTGACGCCGACACCAACGCCGGCGATCACCGAGACTGGACGATCCTCTCCGCCGGAGCACCGGCCACGGCCGTACCCGAGTCGATCGCCCACCTCGAACTCGATTCCGCCGACCCCGACCTGTCTCTGCCCCAACAGGTCCACCACGTCGCCGCCCAGACGCTCCAGCACCTCCAGGACTGGCTCGCCGACCCCGCCAACACCGACCGCCACCTCATCGTCCTCACCCACCACGCCGTCACCACCAACCCCGACGAGAACATAACGGACCTCGTACACGCGCCGCTCTGGGGCCTCATCCGCAGCGCCCAGAACGAACACCCCCACCGCATCACCCTCATCGACACCGACAACCACCCCCACAGCACCAAACAACTCACCCACGCCATCACCACCGGCGAACCTCAACTCGCCCTGCGCAACGGGGACATGTTCGTCCCGCGCCTCACCCGGCACACCCCCACACCCGGCAACACCCTCACCCTCAACCCCCACGGCACCACCCTCATCACCGGCGGCACCGGCACCCTCGGAGCCCTCACCGCCCGCCACCTCGTCACCACACACGGCGTCCGGCACCTGCTGCTGACCAGCAGGACCGGCCCCGACGCGGAAGGCGCACAGGAGCTTCAGGAAGAGCTGACCGCGCTCGGCGCGGACGTCCGCATCACCGCATGCGACGCCGCCGACCGGCAACAACTCACCACCCTCCTCGACACCATCCCCGCCGAACACCCCCTCACCGCCGTCATCCACACCGCAGGCGTCCTCGACGACGCCACCATCGACAACCTCACCCCCGAACACCTCACCACCGTGATGGCACCGAAGGTCGACGCCGCCTGGAACCTCCACCAACTCACAGCCAACAGCGACCTCGACGCATTCATCCTCTTCTCCTCCGCCGCCGCCACCCTCGGCGCCACCGGACAAGCCAACTACGCCACCGCCAACACCTTCCTCGACACACTCGCCCACCACCGCCACCACCACAACCTCCCCACCACCTCACTCGCCTGGGGCTACTGGGCACAAACCACCGGCATGACCGCCCACATGACCACCAACGACATCAACCGCCTCACCCGCACCGGAATCACCCCCCTCACCACCCAACAAGCCCTCACCCTCCTCGACACCGCAACCACCCACCCCCACCTCATCCCCATAGCCATCAACACCACCACCATCGACCCCGACACCGCGTCCCCCGTCCTCCGTAAACTCATTCGGCCGCGACGGACCACAGCGGCCCGGTCGACCGTCACCGTGGGCGGTTTCGCCGAGGAGCTCCGCGTTCTGCCGGAGTCTGAGCAGCGTGAGCGGCTGGTCACTCTCGTCGTCTCCCACGCGGCAGTTGCCCTTGGCCATTCGGACAGTACGTCTCTCCTTCCGCACCGGCCGTTCCGCGAGCTGGGAATCGGTTCGTTGACGGCGGTCGAGCTGCGCAACAGCCTCGCCAGGGCCATCGGCACCGCACTGCCGACGACCGTGGTGTTCGACTACCCGACGCCGCAAGAACTCGCCGACCATCTGCGCGGATTGCTGTTGCAGACCACCGCCGCCCCACGCCGGCCGGTCGCCGCGGTGCGAACGGCCGAGGACGAGCCCATCGCCATCGTGGGGATGGCATGCCGGTTTCCCGGCGACGTGCGGTCCCCGGAGGACCTGTGGCAGCTCCTCCGCGACGAGAGGGACGCGGTCGGCGACTTCCCCACCAATCGCGGCTGGGACGTGGAACGGCTCTACGACGCGGACCCGGACCACACGGGTACCTCTTACGTACGTCACGGTGCCTTCCTCCACGATGCCGCCGAATTCGACGCCGATCTATTCCACATGAGTCCGCGGGAGGCTCTGGCGACGGATCCTCAGCAGCGGCTGCTGCTGGAGACGGCCTGGGAAGCCTTCGAGCGGGCGGGTATCGACCCCACATCCCTCCGCGGCACCGGCACCGGCGTGTTCACCGGTGTGGTGAACCACGACTACCTGTCCCGTCTCTCCTCCGTACCCGACGAGTTCGAGGGGTATCGCCGTATCGGTACGGCGCCGAGTGTCGCGTCGGGTCGGGTGTCGTACGCGTTCGGGCTTGAGGGTCCGGCGGTGACGGTGGACACGGCGTGTTCGTCGTCGCTGGTGGCGCTGCATCTGGCGTGCCAGTCGCTGCGCAGCGGCGAGTCGACCATAGCCCTCGCGGGCGGCGTCTCGCTGATGGCAAGCCCTGATCTTTTCGTGGAGTTCAGCCGGCAGCGCGGGCTGGCGCCCGATGGCCGGTGCAAGCCGTTCGCGGCCGGTGCGGACGGCACCGGCTGGTCGGAGGGTGTCGGGCTGCTGCTCGTGGAGCGGCTGTCGGACGCCCAACGCAACGGGCATGAAGTCCTCGCGGTGGTGCGGGGTTCGGCGGTCAACCAGGACGGTGCGTCGAATGGTCTGACTGCTCCGAACGGGCCGTCGCAGGAGCGGGTGATCCGTCAGGCGCTGGCCAACTCGGGTCTGTCGGCGGCGGATGTGGACGCGGTCGAGGCGCATGGCACGGGCACCATGCTGGGTGACCCGATCGAAGCCCAGGCACTACTGGCGACCTATGGGCAGGACCGATCGGACGGCACGCCTCTGTGGCTCGGGGCAGTCAAGTCGAACATCGGGCACACGCAGGCAGCTGCTGGTGTCGCGGGCGTCATCAAGATGGTCATGGCGATGCGGGAGGGCGTACTCCCGCGGACGCTGCACGTGGACGAGCCGACGCCGCATGTCGACTGGTCAACGGGAGCGGTCGAACTCCTCACGGAGAACACCCCGTGGACGGTCGGGGAGGACCGGCCGAGGCGGGCCGGTGTGTCCTCCTTCGGAATCAGTGGCACGAACGCACATGTGGTACTTGAGCAGGCCCCGGCGATTGAACCCGTCGAGTCCGTAACAGAGCCCGGGTCTTCGGGTGTGGTGGTGTGGCCGGTCTCGGGTCACACATCCGATGCGCTGCGTGCCCAGGCTTCACAGCTGCATGCGTGGCTGGAGGAGCACCCCGACACCGACCTCACAGCCATCGCGGGCGCGCTGACAGGGACGCGTGCGACTCTCGATCACCGTGCTGTCGTGTTCGGCGGTGACCGTGGGCAGTTGATGGACGCGCTGGCCGCTGTCGCCGCCGGGACCCCCATCCCGCAGGCAGTGACCGGGCGGTACCGGGCCGGGAAGCTCGCCGTGCTGTTCACCGGCCAGGGCTCCCAGTACGCGGGGATGGGACACGACCTCTACACCACGCACTCCGTCTTCCGTGACGCACTCGACGACGTGTGCACGGCCCTGGACCCGCATCTCCCGGTGCCTTTGCTGACGGTGATGTTCGCCGAGCCGGGCACGCCGGAGGCGGATCTCCTGCACCACACCACGTACACCCA
>NZ_JBHXDC010000040.1:0-11229 GCF_042725135.1 Streptomyces sp. NPDC060366
CGTCGGTCGCCAACGCTCCGCGTTGTCTCCCTCCTCCGCCTTGCGACCGCACGCACCAGACCCCGCTCCCTGATCCGGCCTGATCCAAACGACAGGCCCTAGCCGTCGTCGCTGGTGGTTCCGTTCAGGCCCTGGCGCCGCCGGTTCCTCTCGGAGCGGCGTACCACCTTGCCTGCGGCAAGCGTTATGGCCGCGACGGCGCGGACCCAGCGGGGCCCGCCACGCTCGGCCCACACCACACACACGCACCCGCCGACAGCAAGCGCAACGACGCCGAGCAGTACCAGGACGATCATGGTTCCCACCTCTACGTTCAATCGTTCGGCCCTGTTGATCGTCTCAGTTCGGTAAGGGCGTCCCTGCGACCATAGGCAGCGCAGCCACAACGCCCGCTCCGCAGCAACGATGCCAGGCGGAGCCCGGACACCCCGGCAGGCGCCCGGGGCTGTGGCGGACCTCGGCGAGGCGGTGGTGGCGATCACTGCGGCACGACTTCCCCATACGTTGAGCCGTCCCCTCTGCGTGCGTTGGTCATGACGTCAGATGCGAACTCTGCGCCGTGCGGCGAAACTTGTTGCCACCCACTTTCCTGAGAGCTCCTGACGGAACGCCCCGCAATGGAGCCAGCTCCTCGTCACGGGTTGATGTTGCGCAGCATGGGGCGATGAACCCGGATCAGCCTGTCCCCTTGCCCGGACCTGCATGCGGGACAACGTGTGATGAGCCTGCTGGACATGCGACTCGGACCGGCTGTGGCAGACGGCGCCGCCCCAGCCGTACACCCGGGGGTCTTAACTGCGACCGGACCGGCCTTGCGTGCCCGCCGTGGGAACCGTGACAGGGCAAGGTGGCATCCCGGCCCGGACGAAGGAGGAGACGGTGCGGACTTTCGTGACAGGGGAGACGGCCGTACGGCGGGACGTGTACCGCGGCGGCCGGGTGTGGAGCGAGCAGGCGCTACGCGTGATCGCTGACAACGCCGAGGCACTGGTGACCGCGTGCGCACCCGGTGCACAGGCGCTGTGGCCGTCGCTGTACGCCAAGGCCCGCGCCGACGGGGACCGTTCGGTGCGCACCGAGGCGTTCGACGCGATGGCCAGGGGGGAGTGGGAGCTCGAGCCCGGCTGGTGGCAGGACACCGAACTGCTGCTCTGGAAGCCTCCGACGGCGTGGTTCAGCATCAACGCCTTCTACACAGCCGCCGGGCTGAGGAACTGGTACGTCAACTTCGAGCAGCCCACGATCCGGACGGACGGAGGGTTCGACACCTTCGACCTGACCGTGGACCTCGTCATCGACCCCGACCTGCGCACGTGGACGTGGAAGGACGAAGACGAGTACGCCCACGTACGCCGACTGGGCATCGTCACCGACACCGAACACCAGGCGGTGGAGCTCGCCCGCGCCCAGGTCCTCGCCATGCTCGAAGAGCGGGCCGCGCCGTTCGCGGATGCCGACCGGTGGGCGGCCTGGCGCTGGGACCCGGCCTGGCCCGCACCGTCTCTGCACCGGCGCGAGGGAGCCGACCCTGGAGGTGCGGCGCATGCCTTCTGCGACAGCGCGGGTCGGCCTGGGCCTTGATTCACCTCGGCCGATAGGAAAGAACAGGATCAGCCCATCCGCCGAGCCGGCGGCTGATGCCGAAGCGCGAGGGGAGCCATTTACGCCTGCGGATATGGCGCTCGCTGACTGCTGACCACCGTGGACCCGACAGGTCTTCCACTCCCCACCAGGTCTTCACTGCTCTGCTGCCGTTCAACTTCAGCAGCGGCCAGCGTGGGAGATGCAGCCCGACGAAGAACATCGATACGTCGTCGCCGCACTTCGTTGTGTAGAAGTACTTCTCGGAGTCTGTGTAACTGGCGCCCAGCCCGCACCGCAGCCCCATGGTTCCGCCGAGCCACGTCAGAGCCAGCTTGCCACCAGCCGGGATAGATGGAATCAGGACCGGATTGAACCACTGCTCCCCGTTCAAGCCGCGTGTGAGTGCGGTTCGTTCGGCTTGGGCGACGACGATGTTGGTGGCGGGGCCGGTCCCCACATTGGCCAGCCACCACTTGGGCTCCCCACCGCTCGGTGCGCCTTCCCACATGAACTGCAGGACTGGCATGCGAGAGCGACGTCCCGACATGTAGGCCATGCCCAGCGATCCCAGCGAGACAAGAACGGCCGTGATCGAAACCAGGAGTGCCAACACTGTTGCTCCCCCTTCGTAACAACGTTGCCACTCGACATACCCAATAAGAACGCCTGAGCAGGACCATCAGGGTCTGAGCCGACTCCGCCGAGGATCGAAGCAGACCAAGCTCCATGGAGTTCGGCAAGGCCGCCGCACAGGAGGAGACCTCCTCAGCCCTGCTCCAACTCATCGAGAAGTAGACGAGCGGACCACCGGCCGATCGACGGCCCCGCGACCCAGGGCGAAACGTCCTCCACATCCTCAGCCGAAGCGGCGGAAGAGCTCTTCAAGGTAGTCCTCGAGTCTGCTTGTGAGCAGGGCCGAAGTCAGGTCGTCGCGTCCCAGTTCGCGCCACGGCACAGCAACCTTCTCGGCGTCCGGCGCGAACGCCAGCGCATCGAGGACGCGCCAGTAGAGGTGAGCGGCCGGGTCCTCGCTCAACGTGCCCCCGGAGGCCAGATAGCGATCAGCCAGCCGCATCCCCTCCTGGGCGCCGTGCAGGAGAGCCAGGGCTGTGGAACAGTGCGCCACGTCCAGATCGGCCGGCCCCCAGGACGTCTCCACCCAGTCGACGACACCGGTGATCTCCGTACGGGGACCCTGTCCCGTGAAGAGCACGTTGCCGGGGTGGAAATCCCGGTGGAGGAAGCAAGGCCGGTAGTCAGGGGGATCGTGCCGGATGACGTCCACAGCACGCTGCCACAGGTCCGGCCGTTCGGTGGATTCGGGCAGCCGCACTCGGTCGGGGGATGTCCAGGCCTGATACACGCGCGGCCGGGCCTCGACCGGGACGCGAACCTGGTGAATGGCGACGAGTTGGCGGGCCAGCAGTTCGGTCCGCAGCCCCGCTTCCTCCTCGTCCAACCGGACACGGCCGGGCAGCAGCGACATCAGCAACGATGGGTGGTCGCAGTGCACCGCCGTCGAATCAACACCGCGGAACGCCGCCACCGGCACATCGGACTCGCTCAGCAGACGCAAGATATCCGATTCGCGAGTGAGTAACCCCTCCGCATGCCGAAGGAAGAAGGGCTTCACGAACGACCTCAGCACCAGCCACTGCGGCTCTCCCGTTCCGCTGATGCGCAGACGCCGCATTTCCGAAGTCCACCCACCACGCAGCCGCTCGACAGCGTCGATGCGGCACCCTCCGCCCAACAGCTCCTCCACCCAGGCCCGCGTGCCGGACCAGCCCCGGTCATCGACGCCCGCTCCTGCGACGGCCGTACCCTCATTCGCCACCATGCGCCTAACCTATCGATCAGCGCAGACACGGCTCTGGGATCCAAAACACGTTGGGGTGCAACCCCGAGCACATGGATGATGTCTTGACCGGTCAGCTCCTGAGAAGCGCTGGCGGAAGTTCGAGCTGACCGACGACGCGGCGGCGGTGTGCGGCGCTGTTCACGATGACCTGAGGTGCTGGGCGTCGAAGTGGAGAAGCCCGCGGCTGTTCATGAAGGCGGTACCGGCGCCTCCAGCTCCCTCTCGACCAGGGAACAGGCGCGGTCGGCAGCCGCGTCATCTGCCTGTACCCGCTCGGTGAACCAGTCGTGCAAGCACTCAATTCGTCGTCAAGGTGTGGACGGCAAGCTCCCGTGAAGCCCTCGTCAGCGTCCGGTCGCCGATGACTGCTGGTCTTCCAGCCCCTTGACGCTCCGGGGGCGCCGGGTGAGTACGAGCGGGCCGGTCTCGGTGATGGCGACCGTGTGCTCGGAATGTGCGGTGCGCGAGCCGTCGGCCGAGCGGATCGTCCAGCCGTCGGGGTCGTAGACGATCTTGTTGGTGCCGGCGGCGAACCAGGGCTCGATCGCGATCGTCAGGCCGGGACGCAGCTTCCAACCCCGGCCAGGACGACCGTCGTTGGGAATGTGCAGATCCTCGTGCATCGTGCGGCCGATACCGTGACCGCCGAACTCCAGGTTGACCGGGTAGCCGTACTCGGCGGCGACCGCCCCGATGGCCGCCGAGATGTCCCCGAGCCTGTTGCCCGGCTGGGCGACCTTGATCGCGGCTTCCAGGGCGACCTCGGTGGCCTCGATCAGCCGCAGGTCCTCCTCGGCCGGGGTGCCGACGACGACGGAGTGGGCCGAGTCCGCGGCCCAGCCGTCGATACTCACTGCCATGTCCATGGTCAGCAGGTCCCCGTCGCGCAGCTTGTAGCTGTGCGGCAGTCCGTGCAGCACGGCGTCATTGACCGAGAGGCACACCACGTTACGGAAGGGGCCCTTGCCGAATGAGGGCTCGTAGTCCCAGTAGCAGGACTCCGCGCCGCGCTCCTTGATCCGGCGGCGAGCGTGATGCTCCAGGTCCAGCAGGTTGACCCCTACCGCCGCGAGGTCGGCGAGTTCAGCCAGCACCTGGCCGACGAACTGGCCGGTGACGTGCATACGCTCGATGTCCTGGGGAGTTTTGTGCTCGATCACTGCGATCCTCGATTCCACGGGGCGACCGACAGGTATATTTATACCAGGTGGTGGAGTGGTTGCCGCCGGACACCGGCGGCTCTAGCATGTGCGCATGGTTCGCCTTCCGCTCGCCCCTGAACAGATCGACGCGGGCCGACGCCTCGGGGCGGCACTGCGCTCCGCCCGGGCCGGACGCAGCCTCGTCGAAGTGGCCTTGGCGGCAGAGATCTCGCCGGAGACCCTCCGCAAGATCGAGACGGGCCGGCTGCCGACGCCCGCGTTCGGCACCATCGTCCGGCTCAGTGAGGTACTTGGCGTATCGCTGTCCGACCTCGCCTTCGTCTGGCGTACGGATCCCGCCCTGAGCCAGGCCTCCTAGCAACATCCCTTCGCGGTGCGGGGCCGAAGGCGGTGCCCCGAGCACAACGACGGCAATCGTCGCTCAGCTTCCCAGTACGAAGGTCCTCGTACGAGGGCTGACAGCAGCCAATACTGCGGCAGAGTCGGCCGAAGGGCCCCGACCGATTGTGGTCCGGGGCCCTTCGACAGCCATGCGGGTCTCCGCGACCAGCCGGTGGTGCGGCGGTGCTACTCGCTCCCGCCCAGGCTGACCGCCGCCCCCCGCTGCGCGGCCCGGGCAGGCAGGGCCGTGGAGAGGAAGGCCAAAGCCGTGGCCGTCGCGATGACCGACAGGTAGGTCAGAGGCGGGGCGTAAGGCGTCGCGGTGCCCGTCATGCCCAGGCTGTACGCCGTCAGTGTCGCGTAGGCCACCGTCGTCCCCAGGACGATCGCCAGCAGGCTGACCGTCAAGGTCTCCCAGCGGAGCATCGCGCGGAGCTGGCGGCCGGTTGTGCCGATCATGCGCAGGAGGGCGAACTCGCGGCGGCGGGCGGATGTCGCCATCACCAGAGTGTTGACCACCGCGATTCCGGTGAAAGCGATGATCAGGCCCATCGCGATGTAGTTGACCTGGGCCTGAGCGCCGTCCTGCGTACGGCGGGCCGCTTCGACGTCGGCGCGGTCCAGGACGTGGACCGCGGGGAAGCCGCTCAGGGCAGCGGCCAGTTCCTCCTCGCTCGGGGCTCCGGCCACCAGGACCGAGGAGGACAGCGGATTGTCCACGTGCGCCGCCACCAGTTGGTGGGGGAGCAGCAAGTCACCGAAGCCCAGGCCCCGTTCGTAGATCGCGGAGACCTTCAGGTCCTCCTTCACCCCGTCGCCGAGTGTGACCGTCACGCGGTCTCCGACCTGGGCGTTCCTCGTACGGGCCGCGAGACTGCTCAGCGCCACTGTGCCGCCGTTCATCGCCGCGAGCGTGCCCGAGGTGACCTCCGGGTCGAGGGTGCGTGGCAGGCCCCGCGAACTCACGCCCTGCGCAGGGAACTTGTCCTGTCCGATCCGGACCGTGGTGCGGATGACCTCCGTGGCCGTCACCCCCGGCACCCGCTCACGTACCGCCTCCGCGACCACCGACGGGACGCCCGGCCCCGAGGCCGCGAGGACGTACGGCGCCTTCGTGCCCGATACCGCCTGCTCGCCCGCCGCATGGCTCAACGTCGTCTGCGTGAACAGGATCGTTGAGGCCATGGCCACCGCCAGGCTCAGTGGCGTGATCACGGCAGCGAGGCGCTGAGCGTTGGTACGGGTGTTCTGGGCGGCGAGGAAACCGGCGGCCGGGGAAACCCGCTGGGCGGCCCAACCCAGCGCCAGCGCGGCGGACTTGGCGATCGGCGGACCGAGCAGCGCGATCGCGCCGGCCGCCAGGATCACCGACAGGAAAGTCACGGGAGTGGCCGCCGCGTCGGTCTCCAGACCGGAGAGGACCAAGACGAGCACGACGTAACCAACCGCGGCGAGGACACCGGCGACGACGCGGCCGGGGCCCGGCCGTCCCGCCGTGAGCGCCGCCTCCGCGAGCCCCTCGGTCGGCCGTACCCGGGCCGGCCGCCGGGCCGACACCCGCGCCGCGCCCCACGCGGCGAGCAGCGTGGCCAGCACCGCCGCGATCGGCGGGAACGCGCTCAGCGTCAGCTCCAGAGTGTCCGGCAGCGCGCCCACTTCCACGAACCGCCCGTGCATCCAGCGCGCCAGGAACAACCCCGCGAGAGCCCCCGGCACCCCGGCCAGCAGCCCCACGACCATCGCCTCGCGCCCCACCATCCGGCGCAGCTGCCGCGGAGTCGCCCCGATCGCGCGCAGCAGTGCCAGTTCGCGGGCCCGCTGCTGAATGGAGAGCGCGAAGGTGCCGGCCACCACCAGCAGCGCGACCAGGAGCGACGTACCACCCATCGCGCCGCCCAGACTGATCAGGCTTACCCGCGCCTTGTCGGCGTCGATGAATTCGACAGGCCCGCGCCCGTCGCCGGACCGCGCCTTCAGAGACGTACCGGACAGTGCTTCAACTGCTCTGCTGTGTACGTCACTTGTCTCGGCTCCCGGAGAAGTGAGCAGGCCGAGCGCGGAGACCTGCCCCTGGTGTCCGGCCAGGCGGCGAGCTTCCTCCTGGCTGAAGAAGAGCGTCGACTGGCGCGGCAGGGCGTCCCGGCCGGCCGGCGCGGCGATGCCGACGACCTGGTACACGGCGGGGGCGCCGGTCGACTGAACGGTCACCTTCGCGCCGGTGCGCAGTCCGGCGCCCGCGTCGGCCACGATCTCGTCCGCCGCGGCAGGCGCACGGCCGTCGCGCAGAGCGAAGGGGGTGAGCCGCGCGGACTCCCAGGCATGGCCCCAGGAGGCGCCTTCGGCGAGTGGGCCCTTCGGGGTCAACACATGGGCGGGGAAGGTGAGTTCGGTGACCACCTCACGCACACCCGGGACGTCTGCGAGCTTCTTCAGCAGAGCGGGGTCCGCGTCCAGCCAGGCACGTTCCGTAAGCGCCTTGGACTTCTCCTTGGTCTTGCCCTTCTTGACCTTCGTCCAGTGCAGTTCCTGATCGGCGGTGACCAGGACTGGGGTTCCCGCGTACCGCTCGGTGGGGATCTTCCCGCGCAGCCCGGTGTCGAGCAGCGCCCCGCACGCCGTGACCAGCGCGGCCGCGCACATCAGTGCCACAAAGGCACCGACGAAGGCCCCTTTGCGGGCCCGTAGCGTACTCAGTGCGAGTGTCAGCATCACGCCCACGCTCCCAGGCGGCTCATCCGGTCGGCGACGCGCTCGACGGTCGGCGCGGCCATCCTGTCGACGATTTGTCCGTCGGCGAGGAACAGCACGGCGTCGGCGTACGCGGCGGCCACCGGGTCGTGCGTGACCATCACGACGGTCTGACCGAGGCCTTCCACGGTATGGCGGAGCAGTCCGAGAACCTCCTTGGCGGTCATGGTGTCCAGCGCGCCGGTCGGCTCGTCGCCGAAGACCACCTCGGGCCGGGTGACCAGGGCGCGGGCGATCGCCACGCGCTGCTGCTGGCCGCCGGAGAGTTCGGCGGGCCGGCGCCCGGTGCGTCCGGTGAGGCCCACCTGGTCGATGATCCGCGCCAGCCATGCCTCGTCCGCGCGGCGCCCGGCGAGGCGCAGCGGGAGCGTGATGTTCTGCTCGACGGTCAGCGACGGCATCAGGTTGAACGCCTGGAAGACAAAGCCGATCCGGTCCCGGCGCATCCGGGTCAGGGCGGTTTCGCCGAGTGCCGTCAGCTCCTGGCCGCCGAGCGCCACCGTGCCGCCGCTGGGCCGGTCGAGGCCGGCCGCGCAGTGCAGGAAGGTCGACTTGCCGGAGCCGGAGGGACCCATCACGGCGGTGAAGCTGCCGCGCGGGATGGCGATGTCGATGCCGCGCAGAGCGTGCACCGCGCTCTCGCCGCGGCCGTACACCTTGGTCACGGCGTCGAGTCGTACGGCCATGTCCTGGCCGCCGGTGCCGGTGCCGGTGCCGGTGCGCGATTCGCGGCGGGATCCGGTGCGGGGGCCGGTGAGCGGTTCGGCCGAGTGGGCCGAGGGCGAGTGGGAGGAAGGTGAGTCGGAGGAGGGCGCGGCCGCCGGGTCGCGGTCCGCCGAAGCGAAGATCTTGGGCATACGTCGAGCCTGCTGCGCGGCTGATCATTGCTCTACAGTCAGAAAGGGCAGCCACTGGCATGTTGCTGCCAAAGAGCACGCCAGCGGGGCTGCTCACTGGGGGAACAGATGAGCCTGACAGCTGTCGGGGTGTCCGACGAGCACCTACGTCTCTACCGCTACTTCCTGCGTAATCCGGAGCAGGGAGCCGAGGGCGCGGGGGGCGCGCTCGGCTGGGACCGCGACACCGTGGACGAGGGCCTCGACGAACTCCAGTCGCACAACCTGATCCGGCTCTCCGACCGTCACACGGTGCTGGTCTCCGACCCTTCGGTCGCCGTGGAGTGGCTGGTGGAACAGCGCCTGGGCGAACTCAAGTCCGCCACCGACCAGGTACTCGCCACCCGCGCCGTGATCGCCGGGCTCGTCGACGACCACAAACAGGGCGCGGAGCAGTCGCCGAGCGGCGAGATCGAACGCCTCGACGGCACCGACGCCATCCATGAACGCCTCGCCGACCTTGCCTTCTTCACCTTCCGCGAGCACATGTCCCTGCTGCCGGCACCCTGGCAGTCCAGCAGGATCGAGGAGTCCCGCGAGTCCGATCTGCGGATGCTGCGCCGCGGCATCCGCTGGCGCACGGTGGCGGCGCCGAAGGCACTCGCCGATCCGGGGACCCTGGCGTATCTGCGTGAACTGGCCGCCCTGGGCGGGGAGGTGCGCCGTACAGAGCAGGCGATCCGGCGAATGGCGATCTGGGACCGAGGAGTTGCGATGGTGCCGGTGAATCCGGACGACCATTACGAGGCGACGCTGGTCGTCCGCCAGTCCGGCGTGGTGGCCAACACCGTCGCCTGGTTCGAGCAGGTCTGGGACACCAGCCAGGAACTTCCCGCCGAGGACGATCTCGCGGCGCGGCAGCCGACCTTGTCCGACACCGAACGCCGTGTGCTCGACGTCCTCACCCGCACCGACAAGGACGAGGCGGCGGCCCGCGAAATGGGCGTCTCGCTACGAACGTTCCGCCGCTACATCGCCGACATCATGATGCGCCTGGGGGCGGCCAACCGGTTCCAGGCGGGACTACTGGCGAAGGAACGAGGCTGGATCTGAGCCGACGGCGGTGACGACCTCTCGCTTGCCGAGCGCGCCGTGTAGGGGGCTCCGGGAGGTGTGCCTACCGGGGCCTGTATCGAAAGTGCTGGTTACGGGGCTCACCGGCGGCGGACGGTGTTGGAAGTTTCAGTTGGCGGTTGCTTGGCGCCCTCCAAGCCACAGAGCTGAACGTGTTCAGCCAGACTGGCAATGTAGGCCTTCACGGTCCTTTTCTAACGGTTGGCCGGTGCGGGCTGAGGGCGTGCGGGTCTGGTGGCGGGTGGGAGCAGATTGCGCGCTTGGGGGGGGGCATGCTCGGCGGCTCGGTGTTGGCGTTGACTGTTCTGACGGCGTGCGGCCCATATCAGTACTACGGGGGAACGGGGCTTCATGACGCTACGCCGGCCGAAGTCGCCGGTGTCTGGGAGAACATCGAGGGCACTCGCGTTGCATTTCGCGAAGACGGAACGGCCCTTCTTGAAAAACTCGACGGTCAGGATTTCGACTTCGAGGACGGCTGGCGCCTTTCAGGTAAAGGGACTTGGCAACTGACCAACCACGATGGTGGACAGGAGGTCAGACTGGCGTTGACACCCCGGACTCAGGCCGAGAGTCGTCTTCCCTTGTCGACCGACGAGGCCCCCCTCCTGAGCCCCCGTCAACGTATTCTTTGTTACGCGCTCCGTCGACACCGATCTACCAGCGGACCGGGCGGGCGTCGTGGCGAACCTCGGCGCCCTGATCCTGCGCCGGCTCGCGCCCAGTTGTGCCGGAACACCGGGGTGTTGAGGGCACCGATCCAGCCGTAGCCGGTGCCCGTGACCGCGGTCACCAGGCCGGTGAGCCCGCCGGCCCAGAACACGGCGACCGCCAGCAGCCCCAGCGAACGGCGCCAGGTCACTGCCCGCCCCGCGCAGCATGCTGTCGTAGACCGGCGGTGGCGCAGGAAGGCGCGGTTTTTGCGGGAGGCGTACGCCTTGCCAGTGCGCACTCGCACGGGGCGGACGCGCGGCCGACCCGCCCCGATGCGGGGCACATGGACCTTCCAGTACGGGTTCGAACTGGGGTGATCCCCCTCGCTGCCCGGTCGTGATCACGATCGACGTGGGACTTTGGCCCTGCTCGACGGCAAGGTGCAGTTTGGTGGTGAACCCGCCGCGCGAGCGTCCCAGTCCATGATCTCCGGGTTCGGCGAAGACACCACCCGGCGGTTCCTTCTGCAGATCACCCCATGTCCGGGCCCCGGCCGCATGCCGATGGACACGGCACACTGTGGAATCGACGCTCAGGTCCCACGTGATTGCACCCTTTCGCGTCGACCGAGGTTTGCAGCCGGGTGAGGATCCGTTGCCAGGTGCCGTGCCGTTTCCCGCTGCCACCGGCGGAACAGGTCGTACTCTCCGAACAGCGCCCGGTCGAGGCCGCTTTCGCCGTCCAGCGCCACATCGACAGCCATCCGCGCCCGGCTTAGACCGTGTCCTATGTGGTGAGTTTGAGTAGTCGTTTGTAGCAGCAGAGGGCGGCGGCGAGTCCGAGAAAGGCCAGGTAGTTGCGGGGGTGG
>NZ_JBHXDC010000041.1:0-11194 GCF_042725135.1 Streptomyces sp. NPDC060366
GGCGGAATTGGCAGACGCACTAGACTTAGGATCTAGCGCCTTTGGCGTGGGGGTTCGACTCCCTTCACCCGCACTTTTAATAAAATAACTCATACATGTCTTGCGGAAGTAGTTCAGTGGTAGAACATCACCTTGCCAAGGTGGGGGTCGCGGGTTCGAATCCCGTCTTCCGCTCCAACTATACCATCCACGCCGGGGTGGTGGAATTGGCAGACACACAGGACTTAAAATCCTGCGGTAGGTGACTACCGTGCCGGTTCAAGTCCGGCCCTCGGCACTTATTGTTGCGCCCGTAGCTCAATTGGATAGAGCGTTTGACTACGGATCAAAAGGTTAGGGGTTCGACTCCTCTCGGGCGCGCCATACATACTTTTGAAAACGGGAAGTAGCTCAGCTTGGTAGAGCACATGGTTTGGGACCATGGGGTCGCAGGTTCGAATCCTGTCTTCCCGACCATTCTCAAACTATAAAGATAATATACTGGTTTTCTTTTTTTCTCTTTTTTTTAAAAAATGCTTGATTTATAGAGAGGCACCGTGGTATATTATTAAACGTCGCTGATGAACAGCAGACAACAACGAAAAGCTTCGGAAACAACTTAAAAAAAGTTGTTGACATAAAAGAAGCTGAGTGGTAAGATAATAAAGCTGCTTCAACAAGCGGTAATGATCTTTGAAAACTAAACAAGACAAAACGTACCTGTTAATTCAAAGTTTTAAATAAATCGCACAGCGATGTGCGTAGTCAGTCAAACTACTTTATCGGAGAGTTTGATCCTGGCTCAGGACGAACGCTGGCGGCGTGCCTAATACATGCAAGTCGAGCGGACAGATGGGAGCTTGCTCCCTGATGTTAGCGGCGGACGGGTGAGTAACACGTGGGTAACCTGCCTGTAAGACTGGGATAACTCCGGGAAACCGGGGCTAATACCGGATGGTTGTTTGAACCGCATGGTTCAGACATAAAAGGTGGCTTCGGCTACCACTTACAGATGGACCCGCGGCGCATTAGCTAGTTGGTGAGGTAACGGCTCACCAAGGCAACGATGCGTAGCCGACCTGAGAGGGTGATCGGCCACACTGGGACTGAGACACGGCCCAGACTCCTACGGGAGGCAGCAGTAGGGAATCTTCCGCAATGGACGAAAGTCTGACGGAGCAACGCCGCGTGAGTGATGAAGGTTTTCGGATCGTAAAGCTCTGTTGTTAGGGAAGAACAAGTGCCGTTCAAATAGGGCGGCACCTTGACGGTACCTAACCAGAAAGCCACGGCTAACTACGTGCCAGCAGCCGCGGTAATACGTAGGTGGCAAGCGTTGTCCGGAATTATTGGGCGTAAAGGGCTCGCAGGCGGTTTCTTAAGTCTGATGTGAAAGCCCCCGGCTCAACCGGGGAGGGTCATTGGAAACTGGGGAACTTGAGTGCAGAAGAGGAGAGTGGAATTCCACGTGTAGCGGTGAAATGCGTAGAGATGTGGAGGAACACCAGTGGCGAAGGCGACTCTCTGGTCTGTAACTGACGCTGAGGAGCGAAAGCGTGGGGAGCGAACAGGATTAGATACCCTGGTAGTCCACGCCGTAAACGATGAGTGCTAAGTGTTAGGGGGTTTCCGCCCTTTAGTGCTGCAGCTAACGCATTAAGCACTCCGCCTGGGGAGTACGGCCGCAAGGCTGAAACTCAAAGGAATTGACGGGGGCCCGCACAAGCGGTGGAGCATGTGGTTTAATTCGAAGCAACGCGAAGAACCTTACCAGGTCTTGACATCCTCTGACAATCCTAGAGATAGGACGTCCCCTTCGGGGGCAGAGTGACAGGTGGTGCATGGTTGTCGTCAGCTCGTGTCGTGAGATGTTGGGTTAAGTCCCGCAACGAGCGCAACCCTTGATCTTAGTTGCCAGCATTCAGTTGGGCACTCTAAGGTGACTGCCGGTGACAAACCGGAGGAAGGTGGGGATGACGTCAAATCATCATGCCCCTTATGACCTGGGCTACACACGTGCTACAATGGACAGAACAAAGGGCAGCGAAACCGCGAGGTTAAGCCAATCCCACAAATCTGTTCTCAGTTCGGATCGCAGTCTGCAACTCGACTGCGTGAAGCTGGAATCGCTAGTAATCGCGGATCAGCATGCCGCGGTGAATACGTTCCCGGGCCTTGTACACACCGCCCGTCACACCACGAGAGTTTGTAACACCCGAAGTCGGTGAGGTAACCTTTTAGGAGCCAGCCGCCGAAGGTGGGACAGATGATTGGGGTGAAGTCGTAACAAGGTAGCCGTATCGGAAGGTGCGGCTGGATCACCTCCTTTCTAAGGAAAATAACGTTCGCTTACGTTTTGTTCAGTTTTGAAAGAAGCAATTCTTTCAGAACTTTGTTCTTTGAAAACTAGATAATAGATAGAAGGCAAATTTTTGCGTCAATCTTTTCAAAACATACCATGTTTATGGTTAAGTTAGAAAGGGCGCACGGTGGATGCCTTGGCACTAGGAGCCGATGAAGGACGGGACGAACACCGATATGCTTCGGGGAGCTGTAAGCAAGCTTTGATCCGGAGATTTCCGAATGGGGAAACCCACCACTCGTAATGGAGTGGTATCCATATCTGAATACATAGGATATGAGAAGGCAGACCCGGGGAACTGAAACATCTAAGTACCCGGAGGAAGAGAAAGCAAATGCGATTTCCTGAGTAGCGGCGAGCGAAACGGAATTAGCCCAAACCAAGAGGCTTGCCTCTTGGGGTTGTAGGACACTCTGTACGGAGTTACAAAGGAACGAGGTAGATGAAGAGGTCTGGAAAGGCCCGCCATAGGAGGTAACAGCCCTGTAGTCAAAACTTCGTTCTCTCCTGAGTGGATCCTGAGTACGGCGGAACACGTGAAATTCCGTCGGAATCCGGGAGGACCATCTCCCAAGGCTAAATACTCCCTAGTGACCGATAGTGAACCAGTACCGTGAGGGAAAGGTGAAAAGCACCCCGGAAGGGGAGTGAAAGAGATCCTGAAACCGTGTGCCTACAAGTAGTCAGAGCCCGTTAACGGGTGATGGCGTGCCTTTTGTAGAATGAACCGGCGAGTTACGATCCCGTGCAAGGTTAAGCAGAAGATGCGGAGCCGCAGCGAAAGCGAGTCTGAATAGGGCGAATTGAGTACGTGGTCGTAGACCCGAAACCAGGTGATCTACCCATGTCCAGGGTGAAGTTCAGGTAACACTGAATGGAGGCCCGAACCCACGCACGTTGAAAAGTGCGGGGATGAGGTGTGGGTAGGGGTGAAATGCCAATCGAACCTGGAGATAGCTGGTTCTCTCCGAAATAGCTTTAGGGCTAGCCTCAAGGTAAGAGTCTCGGAGGTAGAGCACTGATTGGACTAGGGGCCCCTACCGGGTTACCGAATTCAGTCAAACTCCGAATGCCAATGACTTATCCTTGGGAGTCAGACTGCGAGTGATAAGATCCGTAGTCGAAAGGGAAACAGCCCAGACCGCCAGCTAAGGTCCCAAAGTATACGTTAAGTGGAAAAGGATGTGGAGTTGCTTAGACAACCAGGATGTTGGCTTAGAAGCAGCCACCATTTAAAGAGTGCGTAATAGCTCACTGGTCGAGTGACTCTGCGCCGAAAATGTACCGGGGCTAAACGTATCACCGAAGCTGCGGACTGTTCTTCGAACAGTGGTAGGAGAGCGTTCTAAGGGCTGTGAAGCCAGACCGGAAGGACTGGTGGAGCGCTTAGAAGTGAGAATGCCGGTATGAGTAGCGAAAGAGGGGTGAGAATCCCCTCCACCGAATGCCTAAGGTTTCCTGAGGAAGGCTCGTCCGCTCAGGGTTAGTCGGGACCTAAGCCGAGGCCGAAAGGCGTAGGCGATGGATAACAGGTTGATATTCCTGTACCACCTCCTCACCATTTGAGCAATGGGGGGACGCAGGAGGATAGGGTAAGCGCGGTATTGGATATCCGCGTCCAAGCAGTTAGGCTGGGAAATAGGCAAATCCGTTTCCCGTGAAGGCGGAGCTGTGATGGCGAGGGAAATATAGTACCGAAGTTCCTGATTCCACACTGCCAAGAAAAGCCTCTAGTGAGATGAAAGGTGCCTGTACCGCAAACCGACACAGGTAGGCGAGGAGAGAATCCTAAGGTGTTCGAGAGAACTCTCGTTAAGGAACTCGGCAAAATGACCCCGTAACTTCGGGAGAAGGGGTGCTCTTTTAGGGTGAAAGCCCGGAAAAGCCGCAGTGAATAGGCCCAGGCGACTGTTTAGCAAAAACACAGGTCTCTGCGAAGCCGCAAGGCGAAGTATAGGGGCTGACACCTGCCCGGTGCTGGAAGGTTAAGGGGAGAGGTTAGCGCAAGCGAAGCTTTGAACCGAAGCCCCAGTAAACGGCGGCCGTAACTATAACGGTCCTAAGGTAGCGAAATTCCTTGTCGGGTAAGTTCCGACCCGCACGAAAGGTGTAACGATCTGGGCACTGTCTCAACGAGAGACTCGGTGAAATTATAGTACCTGTGAAGATGCAGGTTACCCGCGACAGGACGGAAAGACCCCGTGGAGCTTTACTGCAGCCTGATATTGAATTTTGGTACAGCTTGTACAGGATAGGTAGGAGCCTTGGAAACCGGAGCGCCAGCTTCGGTGGAGGCATCGGTGGGATACTACCCTGGCTGTATTGACCTTCTAACCCGCCGCCCTTATCGGGCGGGGAGACAGTGTCAGGTGGGCAGTTTGACTGGGGCGGTCGCCTCCTAAAAGGTAACGGAGGCGCCCAAAGGTTCCCTCAGAATGGTTGGAAATCATTCGCAGAGTGTAAAGGCACAAGGGAGCTTGACTGCGAGACCTACAAGTCGAGCAGGGACGAAAGTCGGGCTTAGTGATCCGGTGGTTCCGCATGGAAGGGCCATCGCTCAACGGATAAAAGCTACCCCGGGGATAACAGGCTTATCTCCCCCAAGAGTCCACATCGACGGGGAGGTTTGGCACCTCGATGTCGGCTCATCGCATCCTGGGGCTGTAGTCGGTCCCAAGGGTTGGGCTGTTCGCCCATTAAAGCGGTACGCGAGCTGGGTTCAGAACGTCGTGAGACAGTTCGGTCCCTATCCGTCGTGGGCGCAGGAAATTTGAGAGGAGCTGTCCTTAGTACGAGAGGACCGGGATGGACGCACCGCTGGTGTACCAGTTGTCTTGCCAAAGGCATAGCTGGGTAGCTACGTGCGGACGGGATAAGTGCTGAAAGCATCTAAGCATGAAGCCCCCCTCAAGATGAGATTTCCCATAGCGCAAGCTAGTAAGATCCCTGAAAGATGATCAGGTTGATAGGTCTGAGGTGGAAGCGTGGTGACACGTGCAGCTGACAGATACTAATCGATCGAGGACTTAACCAAAATGACGTGCAGAATTTACTTCTTCTATTATCTAGTTTTGAAGGAACAACGTTCCTCATAGTTTGGTGGCGATAGCGAAGAGGTCACACCCGTTCCCATTCCGAACACGGCAGTTAAGCTCTTCAGCGCCGATGGTAGTTGGGGGTTCTCCCCCTGTGAGAGTAGGACGCCGCCAAGCAATTTCTAGTTTTAGGATTCATAACCCGAAGAATGCAGGTTCAAAATCCTATCTCTTTTCAAAAAAACCTTAGGATTTTTCCTAAGGTTTTTTTGTATATTTTTTCATCTGAAGCGTTTGGATGAACTCTAGGCGGGAGGATTTTTGATGAATAAAGAAGAAATCCGAAATACTGACCAAATCCTTCATTCTTTTGCTGAATGGTTAATGGATCAAAATAAATCAGACAGTACGGCTAAAACATATGTAGGTGTTCTCTCTCAATTTTTTCAATGGATGAAAGAAGAAATAGAAGAGATTGAATCGACCCATGTGCAGGCCTATCTTGATTATATGGACGATTCCAATAAAAGTGCCGGAACAATCGAAAAGCATTATACAGCCATCACTGTATTTTCCCGGTTTCTTAACAAACCAGAGATTATGGCCAACATTGACCGCAAAGCCAAGGAAAAGAAGGATGAACCACCAGAGTCACTGGAGCCAGCTGAACAGTCAGCACTAATAAAAGAAGTGGAAGACGAAGGAAATGTGCGGAACATTGCTATTGTTTATGTTCTTCTTCATACCGGGATTCGGGTCTCCGAGCTTTGTGAATTAAATCACACCGATATAAAAAAAGACGGTGAAAGAGAATCTATTCTTATCCGGGATTCAAAAGGCGAGATTGAACGGGTTATCCCCCTATCAAGAGCTGCCAGTGAGCATATTAAGCGTTATAAAGACTCTCTGAAGGCCGAGAATGAAGCAGTCTTCTTATCCAGTGTTAACCAGCGTATGACACCGAGGGCGGTTCAATATATGCTGAGCAAGTACGATGTGAGCCCGCACAAGTTGAGACATACTTTTTGCCAGAATCTTATCGATAAAGGAATTGAGATTCAAACCGTCTCAAAGCTGGTCGGCCATAAGGATTTAAATATGACTAAACGCTATATCAAAGAATCCGGACAGGGACTTGATGCAGCTATTCAAAATACATTTGATTGATAAAAAAGAAATACCCAGTTATTCGGGTATTTCTTTTTTATCGTGTTCATTTAAGATACTGTTCCAATGCTTCCTCGATCAATAGATAAATGTTCTTTTCCTGAAGCAGCGACTGCATTTTCAGTTCTTTATGAAGGTCCGTTCTTAGATCGAAGGATACCCGTTTTCGGTCTTTCTTCTTTTCTTCTTTTTTTCCACTGTTTAAACGTTCCTTGGTTTCTTCCGGTAATACTTCTTCGTTCAAGGCAAAACTGGGGCTAATGTGCTTTTGACTGCGCATTTTACTCTTGATGTCATTTACCTTCGACACGGCTGATCAACTCCTTATAGAATCCTTCGTATTGTCCCAATGCCTGCCGCAGTTCAGCGTTCTGGTTAAATCCATACAGAGATAATCTGCCAACAGGCGCCTTCCTGGTAATCACCGTATCAAATACCAGGTCCGGGTAATCTTCCGCAATTAGTTCATTAAAGGCCTTGGCATCGCTTCGCCTTACATCATTCATCGTGCGCAGCACGCCGATCGCCTGAGTATTTCTCTTTCCGAATTCATTGGCTCCATGGATAGAATCCATGAAATTCGGGATAGCTGAATAGCACCAATTTGAACATTCGAATAAAACAACCACGTATTCACTGGCACACAGTGCATTTGTTGTCTGTTCGCTTAAGGAGGGAGGAGTATCAATAACGATAAAATCGTATCTGTCCCTGACGGACTTCAAAGCATGATCTAAGACAGAACTTGGATTCCCGCTAAAAGGGATCGTATCGCCTTTATATGTTTTTCCCGTATACAGCCAGCGCGGGAAAGTTGCCAAAAAGTTGTTGGCAGGCAGAAGATCGAGGTGATCGTTGATATTCAGTATGTAGCCCTCAACATTATCTTCCTGCATCGCTTCCAGCACGGACTTGCCCATATACTCATTTGAAGGCTGCTCAGACAGAAGCTCTGTAAGGTTGCCCTGTGAGTCCATATCCACTGCAAGGACCCTATATCCATTTCTGCTCAACAAGTGCGCGAGAATGCCGGTTGTGGTGGATTTTCCGCAGCCTCCCTTTTGAATTCCCATTGTAATAGTAATCGCCATCCCTTTATCACCCTTTCTTCTTTTATTTTTTTCTTCTAACGTTGTTTTCTTCTTTTCTTCTTTTCTTCCTTTCTTCTAACGTTGTTTTCTTCTTATTTTATACGATGCCTTTGTCATCCAATTAAAAAAGGCACTCATTAATGGGTGCCTTTTTTTAATTTCTTAAGTTGCTTTTCGAACTTACGCTTGCGCTTTTCTAGCTCCTCTACTGAATCACTTTCAGCCTCCGGCTCCTGAATTTGCAGAACTTCAAATAATTCTTCTTTAATTTCTTCAAATGTAACTGCTGCTGATTCATGATCCAATTTCAGTACTTCCTCCATTTTTTCAATGGACTTTTCCCGTATATACCAAGCAGGCAGTACTTCTTTTGATTTTCTGAAGTCAGATACTAAGCGTATAAGGATGTCTTCTGATTCATCATTATCCTTGTTTGCTGCCTTTAAGACCTTGGTTATGTATCCGACGGGGTTTTCGATGTCCTTGCGGTCCTGTATTTTCTCCAGGAGGCTCATTACATTGTCCTGTCCATGCTTTTCCCATGAAAGAATGACTTCGTCCGTTAACCTTACCCCCATCTTTAAGCCGAGTTTTTTCACTTTCTCTATAAACGTATCGGCAAATTCCTGCAAATGATTTTGAAGCAGGTCCAATTGATCAGGTTTTCCATTGCTTCCTGAAGTAATGAAAAATTTGATTTTATCCACTCTTCGTCCTGTCCTGATTTCTTCTATTTCAAAGGATATATCCGTTTTAGCCTTCAATTCCTTCTGGGCTGGTACAAGAACACGCTGCTTAAAGTTTCCGTATGCAGGATAGATATCCTCAGCCCCGAGCATTTTGCGCAGGTCCTTCAGGTAAAAGGATCTTTCCTTCAGTCTTTCATATTGCTTCAGTAATTCATATATCCTTATGGCGTAGGAGCTTTTCAGCTTCACCACATTCTCAAGTTTGTAGCTTGTGAATTCCCTTTTCAGCTGAAGCAGGTACGGCCGCAGGAAGGGATCAAACCTTATGTCTACAGTTCCTTCCGTTTCGTTATACGCTACATAGCTGAGCCACGAAACCTGTATGACCTTTTTTTTAATCCGCACTTCAAATACCTTCTTCATCAAATCCTTCGTAATCTGCTTCAGTTCTGTATATTTGGGTGTTCCTTTTAAGCTTAGGAGATCTGAAAATTCCTGAATAGGCAGGGTGTAGGTTTTGAAATCTGAATCTGCAGGTGTAATATGGCTCGCCAGACAAAGGATGATTTTTTGTTCTACCACGCCTAATTTATAATTTGCTTCAATGAGCATATTCGACTTAGTCACCAAATGGTTGTTCTGTGTTTCGTTTTTTTCTAAAATTTTCATCACAATTTCCTCCCTTTCGAGCTTCTTCATTATGACAAAAATCCATCGATAACAAAAGGATTTTTTTGTTATAATTCGCACCAAAAATGTTATAGTTCGCACCAAAAATGTTATAGTTCGCACCAAAAATGTTATAGTTCAGGCACCAAAAATGTTATAGTTCGCACCAAAAATGTTATAGTTCGCACCAAAAATGTTATAGTTCGCACCAAAAATGTTATAGTTAGAGGTCTTGAGGCCAGTCATACCAATGGTTTGAGGCCTCCGAAAACAATTAAAACAATGTAAAACAATTAAAACAATATTAGTAAAACAAACACAACAGGGGGTTTTTTGTTGTGAAAATTCTGAAAACTTTAAGATAGAGTAAGTTCAAAACACTAATTTGTGTATCAAAGGTTAAAGACTATTATTTTTTTAAAAGGTTTTAATGATCTGTCTTTACACCTCTGATAGAGCGATAAAAAGAGAGAAATTATAAAGAATTCAATGTCTGGCTTTATTTCTGTCTTATTTCTAGCATGATCTTATACATATTCAGGATACCGGCCGGCTCATTCTTTTTCGTAAACGCCAGAAGACCTCACCCTGCCAACGTACCTTTTGGAATGCTGAGGTCTTCTGGCACTCTAAAGATATCGCCGGCCGGTAGGGAAAGTTTTCTGTCTTGATGTGAACAGTCAGGCAAGATGTGAGTTAAGAGAAAATAAATGCTTTAGAAAAAGAAAAAGAGAAAAATGAAAGTAGATAAAGCTACAGATGTAGGATTCGAGGGTTCCGAAAAGGAAAAATGAAAAACAGGCATAAAAGTGTATGATTCACCAAGAGGTTTTTAAAAAATACGCTGTTTAAGCTTTGTATTTGCCTTTCTAAGCTGTTTGATTTTTTTCCGAATAGGAAAATAAAGATAGGGAGTTCAAACCTCTAAAAACAGCCTTTATGGACGTCTGATAACGAGGGTCTTTCGGAAGTAAAAAAAAAGAACAGTCAAAGACTGCTCCTTCGTTCGGAACCGTTATTTAAACACACTGAAGGTTTTCAAGACATTATTGGTTTCTTCTTCTGTGATGCCGATATACCTCAGGGTAATCGAAGGGTCCGAATGGTGCAGGATTCCCTGCAGCATCGCAATGTCCTTTGTCGCTTTGTAAAACCAGTATCCGAACGTTTTCCGCAGGGTATGGTTGCCGACATGGTCGACACCAGCAAAGTCGGCGGCCTTATTTAACTGCCGGTATGCCTGGGTCGGCGTGATGGCGCCGTCCCCCTTCCGGGATGGAAAAAGCCACTCACTGTCCACATTGACGGCATAGCCGTAGACTTCCTGAAAACAGTTTTCAAGGTACATCTCCCTGATTTTTTGTGTTTTTCCCTCTTTGATGCGCAGTATCTTCGTGTACTTTCCTTTCAAATTCAGAATCTGTTTGGTTTTGAGTCGTAAAAGATCTCCAACTCGCAGCCCGGTTTCACAGCCAAGGACAAACAGAATGTAATCACGTTCCGAACAATGGCGTTTAAGCGCCCACTTCATATCTTCCAGCTGCTGCTGGTTCCGAATGGGCTGCACGTTCTTAATAGGGTTCATAATTGTGTCCCCTTCTTTTTCAAGACGTTCCGAAAAGGTTGCGAGCCCTTATAAAACGGATACTTGAATGTATGATTTTATGTATTTATCTTCATTATAAGGATTAAAAACGAAGGAAGTCAATGAAATCAAGGAAATGAATGTACGGTCGTCTACAGAATCATACATAAAGTAACTTGCTAAAAAAATCATTGACATCATGTGTAAACTCTTTTATCATAAGGGAGTTGCTTATTTAGCAAGCAAGGCATTTTTGATCTTAGAAATTATTGATAGAGCAGTAAAAACAAGATCGAACATGTTCTTGAAAAAAACTATTGACGTCTTATTGAAATAGTAGTAAGATTAGGTAGTCGCTAAGAAATAGCGATTTTAAAAATAACTAACATTCTTCGCAGAAGTTGACAACTACTCAACTTCGTGATATGATGATTAAGTTGTTAAAGTGATTGCTCTTTGAAAACTGAACAAAACTAAGCGCCAACGTTTTAAAATAGTGAGCACACACTCTAAAAGCAAATGAGCAAGTCAAACATTTCTTCGGAGAGTTTGATCCTGGCTCAGGACGAACGCTGGCGGCGTGCCTAATACATGCAAGTCGAGCGAATGGATGGGAG
>NZ_JBHXDC010000042.1:0-10110 GCF_042725135.1 Streptomyces sp. NPDC060366
GTGGTGTGGCCGGTGTTGTTGAGGTGGGTGAGGGTGGTGTGGAAGTGGACGGGCTGGCGGAGGTTGTCGTACCAGTAGGTGTTGTTGAGGGTGGTCGTATCGGTGGGCTGGTCGGTGGGGTGGGTGGTGGAGTGGAACGGGATGGTCGCGGCTCGGGGCGTGATGTCTGCGAGGACCGTGAGGAGGTGTTCTTCGAGGGTTTCGACGTGGGGGCTGTGGGAGGCGTAGTCGACCGGGAGGAGCCTGGTCTGGACGTTGTTCTGCTGGCACTGGTCGAGGTAGGTGTGGATGTCCTCGGTCGTGCCGGAGATGACCGTGTGGGTGGGGGAGTTGATGACCGCGACCGACAGACTCTCGAACGTGGCGATCTGCTCGGTGACCTGCTCGTGGGGCAGGGTGACCGATGCCATGGTGCCGCGCCCGGTCAGCGAGGTCAGGGCCTTGCTCCGCAGGGCGACGATCTTCGCCGCGTCCTCCAGGGTGAGCGCGCCGGCGATGTGTGCTGCGGCGATCTCGCCCTGCGAGTGACCGATGACAGCATCAGCGCTGGTGCCGTGGTGCTCCCACAGCCGCGCCAGGGACACCATGACCGCGAACAACGCCGGCTGGACCACGTCCACGCGCTCCAGCAATGCCCCTGTCGGGTCGATCAGGACGTCGTGCAGCGACCAGTCGACATACGGCGCCAGCGCTTTCGCGCATGCGTCGATGGACTGGGCGTAGACGGGCTCGGTGGTCAGGAGATCAGCGGTCATCAAGGGCCATTGGGCGCCCTGGCCGGGGAAGACGAACACTGTCTTTCCCGCAGGTCGTGTGACACCGGTGACTGTGTGCGCGCTGGGGGTGTCGGTGCCGAGGGCGGCAAGACCGTCCATCAGCTCCGCACGGTCAGCGGCGACCACCGCGCCCCTGTGGGTGAGCGCAGCGCGGGTGGTGGTCAGGGCGTGGGCGACCTGACCGGCCGTGATCTCGGGGTGCGCGGCAAGGTGCGCGTGCAGCCGGGAAGCCTGCTCGGCCAAAGCCGGAGCCGTGTGACCGGACACCGGCCACACCACCACACCCGACCCAATCTCAGGGCCGGACTCCGCTCCGGGCTCGGTGACTTCAACTTCCGGGGCCTGTTCCAGGATGACGTGCGCGTTTGTACCGCTCATCCCGAACGAGGACACACCGGCCCGCCTCGGCCGTGTCCCCTCGACCGTCCACGGGATGTTCTCCCTCAGGAGCTCCACCGCTCCCGCCGACCAGTCGACATGCGGCGTCGGCTCGTCCACGTGCAACGTCTGCGGCAGCACGCCCTCCCGCATCGCCATCACCATCTTGATCACACCCGCAACCCCCGATGCGGCGCGCGTGTGCCCGATGTTCGACTTCAGCGATCCGAGCCTCAACGGCTGTTCGGCAGGGCGGTTCTTGCCATAGGTGTCCAGCAGCGCCTGGGCCTCGATCGGGTCACCCAGCGTCGTACCCGTCCCGTGGGCCTCAACCGCGTCCACGTCCGACACCGACAGACGGGCGTTGACGACGGCCTGCTCGATCGCCTTGCGCTGGGCGGGTCCGTTCGGAGCCGTCAAACCGTTCGACGCACCGTCCTGATTGACCGCCGAACCCCGTACCACCGCGAGGACCTGGTGCCCGTTTCGCTTCGCGTCCGACAGCCGCTCCAGGAGGAGCATGCTCGCGCCCTCGCTCCAGCCGGTACCGTCGGCACCGGCCGCGAACGGCTTGCACCGGCCGTCCGCGGACATGGCCCGCTGCCTGCTGAAGATCACAAAACAGGCAGGCGTTGCCATCACGGTCACACCGCCGGCCAGTGCCAGCGACGACTCGCCCTTGCGCAGCGACTCGCACGCCAGATGCAGCGCGACCAGCGACGACGAACACGCCGTGTCCACCGTCACCGCCGGACCCTCGAAACCGAAGGTGTAGGAGACGCGACCGGAAGCGACACTCATCGAGGCGCCCGTGCCGATGTACCCCTCGTACTCCTCCGGCACGGAGTGCAGACGGCTGATGTAGTCCTGGTCCTCGACTCCGGCGAAGACGCCGACCTGGTGGCCGCGCTCGGCCGTCGGGTCGATACCGGCCCGCTCGAAGGCCTCCCAGGACGTCTCCAGCAGCAACCGCTGCTGCGGATCCATGGCCGTCGCCTCGCGCGGCGAGATGCCGAAGAACTCGGGGTCGAACTGGGCCGCGTCGTGCAGGAATCCGCCGTGCCGTGAGTAGCTGGTGCCCGGATTGTCGGGTTCGGGGTTGTAGAGCGAGTCGGTGTCCCAGCCACGGTCCGTGGGGAACTCCGAGATGGCGTCGGTCCCGTTGGAGACCAGCTCCCACAGATCCTCCGGCGACGAGACATCACCCGGGAGGCGGCATGACATACCGACGATGGCGATGGGCTCGTCGCCGTCCGTTTCGAGCTGGCGCACCCGCTGGCGGGCCTGCCGCAGCTCGGCGGTGACCCACTTGAGGTGGTCGAGAAGCTTCTTCTCGTTCTCCATTAGCGCAAGCTCCTTGAGTCGTCGGGGAAGTTCATGCGTGCGTCCGGTCCGCTTGTGGTCGCCATCACGACTTCCCGAACTCGTCGCTGATCAGGTCGAAGAGCTCTTCCGCGGTCACCGCGTCGAGATCCTCGTGTGAACTGTCTTCATCGGTCTGGTCCGGGCCGTCACCCCACTTGGAGAGCAGGACCTGCAATCGGCCCGCGACCCTCCGCCGGCCGCTGTCCGCCAGGGCGAGGGACCGCAGGGCGCCGTCGAGCCTCTCCAACTCCGCCAGGAGCGTCGCCTCGGTGACCGTGTCCTCCTCGGTGATCTCGGTGAGGAGGTACTGGGAGAGGGCGAGAGGGGTGGGGTAGTCGTAGAGCAGAGTGGCCGAGACATTCAGCCCGGTGGCCGCGTTGACGGCGTTACGGAGCTTGATGCTGCCCAGCGAGTCCAGGCCCACTTCCCGGAATGCCTTGTCGCCCTCGACGAGATCGGCCGAACCGTGGCCGAGCACCGACGCGAGGCGGCTCTGCACCAACTCCAGTACCACCTGCTCGCGTTCGGCCTTCGAACCCGCGCCCTGGAGCTTGTCGCGCAGAGCGGTGGCGGCCAGCGCGCCATCGGCTGCCGCCTGATCGGCCGCCTGCCATACCGCTCGTACCTCAGGGAACTCGCCGAGCAGCGGGTCCCGGCGGGCGGCGTCGGCCGCCGATTCGGCGACGAGCTGCCATTCGATGTCCGCGACGACCAGCCTCGTCTCGTCCCGGTCGAGAGCCTCCTGCAACGCCGCGACCGCGACGTCCGGGGCCAGCGGCCGTACGCCGGTGGCGCGTATGTTGCGGTCGACCGCCTCGTCGGCCGCCATGCCGTCGCCACTCCAGGGGCCCCAGGCGATCGAGGTGGTGGGCAGCCCGGCCGCGCGTCGGTACTCGCTGAAGGCATCCAAGTGGGCATTGGCAGCCGCGTAGTTGGCCTGCCCCATGCTGCCCAGCACCCCGGCGATCGAGGAGAAGAGGACGAAGGCCGACAGGTCGAAGTCCTTGGTCAGTTCGTGCAGATTCAGCACGGCGTCCGTCTTCGGCCGCAGCACGCGCTTCAGCCGCTCCGGGGTGAGTGCGTCGAGCACTCCGTCGTCCAGCAGCCCCGCCGTGTGTACGACAGCGGTCAGCGGCTGCTCCGTGGGCACGGCTGCCAGTACGGAGGCGAGCTCGC
Source organism: Streptomyces sp. NPDC060366 (assembly GCF_042725135.1). Taxonomy (NCBI): domain Bacteria; kingdom Bacillati; phylum Actinomycetota; class Actinomycetes; order Kitasatosporales; family Streptomycetaceae; genus Streptomyces; species Streptomyces sp. NPDC060366. The sequence continues at coordinate 3,696 of NZ_JBHXDC010000042.1, forward strand.
CCCGGTCGGCCACGTCACAGGCCGCGACGGTGACCGTGGCCCCCAACTCCTCCAGTTCCGCGCGTAGTCGCGCGGCTCCTGGAGCGGATTCGCCCCTGCGGCTGGTGAGGAGCAGGTGTTCCGCTCCCTTGCCGGCGAGCCACCGGGCGACGTGCGCGCCCAGTGCACCGGTTCCGCCCGTGACCAGTACGGTGCCGGACGGGCGCCAGTCGCGGCGCGGCGGCCTGCCGCCCGACGCGGTCCGCAGTCGGCATCCGAAGACGCCGCCGGGCCGGATCGCGACCTGGTCCTCGCCACCATTTCCGGCCAGCGTGGCGACCAGCAGCCCACCACTGCGCTCGTCGAGCTCGCCGACGACATCCACCAGTCCGCCCCAGCGTCGGGGGTGTTCTGCCGCGGCCACCCTCCCCAGGCCCCAGACATGAGCCTGAGCGGGGTGTGTGACGGGGGCCGAGACCCCGGCGGAGACAGCGCCGCTGGTCAGACTCCACATCGGTGCCTGCCATCCCGCATCGCCGAGAGCCTGGATCAGCGCGGCGGTGGCGGACAAGGACGCGTAACCGGTCGCGTCCTTGTCGTTGAGCGCGAGCAGGGACAGCACACCGGCCGGGGGGTGCTCGTCGCTCGGCAGATTGCCGAGCGCCTTGACGAAGTCGGCACGATCGGTGGAGGGGCCGTCCGTCTTCAGCTCCACGACCTCGGCACCGGCGCGGCGCAGGGCCGCCGTGCACCAGGCGGTCCAGTCCGCAGACGGTCCGGATTCACCGTGTTCCCCGGCTTCTCCGGACTCCTCGGCGGAGACGACGAGCCATCGACCGGAGAGCGTGGCGGAGGACGGGGTGTTGACCGGTGTCCAGCTCAGCTGGTAGCGGGAGTTGCTCACCGCGGAACGCTCCGCATGCTGCTTGCGCCACGAAGACAGCATCGGAAGCACGGGCGAGAGCGCCGTCATCCTAGCCTCGGCCGAGTCCGCGTCGTCCGGGAGCCGGAGCGTGGTGGCCAGAGCGTCGAGATCACCCTGCTCGATCGCCTGCCAGAACCGCGCTTCCTCGGCGTCACCGACCTGCCCCGAACCGGTGTTGTTCGTGGGTGCGTTGAGCCAGTAGTGGTGGTGTTGGAAGGCGTAGGTGGGGAGGGTGGGGTGGTGGCCTGTGTGTTGTGTGGTGGGCCAGGTGAGGGGGGTGTGGTGGGTGTGGAGTGTGGCGAGTGCGGTGTGGAGGGTGTGCTGGTGGGGGTGTTTGGGGTGGAGGGTCCCGATGGTGGTGGCGTTCGGGAGGGTCTGGGTGGTGAGGATGGTGAGGGTGGTGTCGGGTCCGAGTTCGAGGTAGGTGGTGGTGCCGGTGTTTTCGAGGTGGTGGGTGATGTCGGTGTAGTTGACGCTGTGGCGGAGCTGTTGGGTCCAGTAGTCGGGTGAGACGGCTTGTTCGGGGGTGAGGGGCAGTCCGGTGCGGTTGGAGATGACCGGCAGCGTCGGAGCCTGCGGGACAAGAGCGCTGAACGTGGCACGGAACGCGTCGAGGACGGGGTCCATGTGCGCGGAGTGGAAGGCGTGGCTGACGTTCAGCGCGCGGGTACGGATGCCTGCTTCGGCCGCACGCGCCGTCAGGGCCTCGATCTCGGCCACGGTGCCGGAAACGACGGTGTTGGTGGGGGAGTTGCGGGCGGCGATCTCCAGCCCGGTGCCCTCGATCAGCGGGGTCACGTCGTCGGGGGTGGTGTGGAGGGTGAGCATCGTGCCCTGCCCGGTGGGGAGTTCTCCCATGAGGCGGGCGCGGGTGGTGACGAGGGTGGCGGCGTCGGTGAGGGTGAAGACACCGGCGAGGTGGGCCGCGGTGAGTTCGCCGATGGAGTGTCCGGCGAGTGCGTCGGGGCGCACCCCGTAGGACCGGGTGAGGCGGTAGAGGGCTGTTTCCAGGGCGAAGAGGGCGGGCTGGGTGTAGGTGGTGTGGTGCAGGAGGTCTGCTTCGGGGGTGCCGGGTTCGGCGAACATCACCGTCAGCAAAGGCACCGGGAGGTGCGGGTCCAGTGCGGCGCATGTCTCGTCGAGGGCGTCGCGGAAGACGGGGTGGGTGGTGTAGAGGTCATGTCCCATGCCCGTGTACTGGGAGCCCTGGCCGGTGAACAGGACGGCGAGCTTCCCTGCCTGGTACCGCCCTGTCACTGCCTGCGGGGTGGGAGTCCCGGCCGCGATGCCGGCCAGCGCGTCCATCAACTGCCCACGGTCACCGCCGAAGACGACCGCGCGGTGGTCGAGAGTCGCACGTGTCCCCGTAAGAGCATCCGCGACCGCCGGAAGATCAACGTCAGGCTGGTCCTCCAGCCACGCGTGCAACCGCGAAGCCTGGGCACGCAGCGCATCGGATGTGTGACCGGACACCGGCCACACCACCACACCCGAAGACCCGGGCTCAGTTACGGACTCGACGGGTTCTACGGCCGGGGCCTGCTCAAGTACCACATGTGCGTTCGTGCCACTGATCCCGAACGAGGACACACCGGCCCGCCTCGGCCGGCCCTCCCCGACCGTCCACGCGGTGTTCTCCGTCAGAAGTTCGACCGCTCCCGCCGACCAGTCGACATGCGGCGTCGGCTCGTCCACATGCAGCGTCCGCGGGAGTACGCCCTCCCGCATCGCCATCACCATCTTGATGACACCCGCGACACCGGCAGCCGCCTGCGTGTGCCCGATGTTCGACTTCAGCGATCCGAGCCACAACGGAGCGTTCTCCGGCCGGTCCTTTCCGTACGTCGCGAGGATGGCCTGCGCCTCGATCGGGTCACCCAGCGTCGTACCCGTCCCATGCGCCTCCACCGCCTGAACATCCGCCGCCGACAGACCCGAGTTGGCCAGCGCCTGACGGATCACCCGCTCCTGCGACGGCCCGTTCGGCGCCGTCAGACCATTCGACGCACCGTCCTGGTTGACCGCCGAACCCCGCACCACCGCGAGGACTTCGTGCCCGTTGCGCTTGGCGTCCGACAGCCGCTCCACGAGCAGCAGCCCGACACCTTCCGACCAGCCGGTGCCGTCCGCACCGGCCGCGAACGGCTTGCACCGGCCGTCCGGCGCCAGCCCGCGCTGTTGGCTGAACTCCACGTACGTGCTCGGACTCGCCATCACCGTCACACCGCCCGCCAGCGCCAGCGACGACTCGCCGCTGCGCAGCGACTGGCACGCCAGATGCAGAGCCACCAGCGACGACGAACACGCCGTGTCCACCGTCACCGCCGGACCCTCAAGCCCGAACGCGTACGACACCCGACCCGACGCGACACTCGGCGCACTGCCGTTCCCGATCTGGCCCTCGAACCCCTCGGGCGTGTCCGGCAGGAGCCGGGCGGCGTAGTCGCTGTACATGACCCCCGCGAAGACTCCGGTCTGGCTGCCCCGCAGCGACCGCGGATCGATACCGGCCCGCTCGAAGGTCTCCCACGCCGTCTCCAGCAGCAGCCGCTGCTGCGGGTCCGTCGCCAGGGCCTCCTGTGGGCTCATGCCGAAGAGCGTGGGGTCGAACTGGCCGGCGTCGTGGAGGAAACCGCCCTCACGTACGTACGACGTGCCGCGGGTACCGGGAACGGGATCGTAGAGCGAGTCGAGGTCCCAGCCGCGGTTGTCCGGGAAGTCGCTGATGGCGTCCCGGCCTCCCTGGAGGAGTTCCCACAGGTCGTCGGGTGTCGTAACACCGCCGGGGTAGCGGCAGGCCATCCCGACGACGGCGATCGGCTCCGTGTTCTGGAGCTGTGTGTGGGCCGTGGGCCGGACGGTCGCCGTCTCCGCGAACCGGGTGCTCAGGTACGTGGCCAGCGCCTGCTGCGTCGGATAGTCGAAGACGAGCGTGGACGAGAGCTGGAGGCCGGTCGCGGTGCCGAGCTGGTTGCGGAGTTCCACCGCGGTGAGTGAGTCGAAGCCGAGCTCGCTGAACGTCCGTCCGGGGTCGAGCTGTTGGGAGTCCACATGACCCAGTACGGCGGCCACCAGGGTCGTCACCAGTTCCGTGAGCCGGGTCAGACGGGCCTCGGGCGGCAGTTCGGCCAGCCCCTGCCCCCCTGCGCCGGACGCGGAGCCGGCCGGGCGGCCGGCCACGGCCATGGTGACGGCGCGCCGCTTGCGGACGAGCCCGTGCAGCAGTGGCTGCGCGGAGTCCATGGCCAGCGGCAGCAGGTGGGCGGGCGCTGCCTGGGCGAGTGCGGCGTCGAAGAGTTCGAGCGCGCGCTCGACACTGAGCGGAACGGCACCGTTGCGCGCGAGCCGGGCGCGGTCCCGTTCGTCGAGGTGGCCGGTCATGCCGGCGTCCTGGGCCAGGAAGCCCCAGGCGAGGGAGAGACCGGGCAGACCGTGGTGCCGCCGATGGGCGGCCAGCGCGTCGAGGAAGGTGTTGGCGGCGGCGTAGTTGCCCTGCCCGGCGGTACCCAGCGTCGCGGCGCCTGCCGACACCAGGATGAACGCGTCGAGTTCCAGGTCCCGGGTGAGTTCGTGCAGGTGCCACGCGGCGTCGGCCTTGGGACGCTGCACCCCGCGCAACTGCTCCGGCGTGAGCTGGGCGAGCGTGCCGTCGTCCAGGACACCGGCGGCATGGACGACCGCAGACAGCGGCCGGTCGGCGGGGATCGCGGAGACGAGTGCAGCGAGTCCGTCGCGGTCGGCGGCGTCGCAGGCGGCGACCACGACATCGGCGCCGAGCCCGGTCAGCTCCTGGCGCAGCGCGGTGGCCGGCTCGGTGTCCGGCCCGGACCTGCTGACGAGCAGCAGATGACGTACGCCGTGGGCGCTCACCAGGTGCTTGGCGATACGGGCGCCGAAGGCACCGGTGCCGCCCGTGATCAGAACGGTGCCGTCGGGCCGGAACGTCGTGGCCGAGGCCGTCCGGCTCGCAGCCGCGGACTCCGGCGCCGGAGCGCTGGTGTCGTGGCGTACGAGCCGGGGAACCAGCGGCGCCCCCGCCCTGAGCGCGAGCTGTGGCTCCTGCCGGGCGACCGCCGTCGTCACGGCTGAGGGCAGGGCCGCCAGCGACGCCGGGTCGTCGTCCAAGTCGACCAACAGGAAGCGGTGCGGATGCTCACTCTGGGCGCTGCGGAGCAGGCCCCACAACGGTGCGTGGATGAGATCGACGTCGTTCTCCGGCGCGACGGGCACCGCGCCCCGGGTCACCACCACGAGGGGCGCCCCGGAGGCCGAGTCGTCCGACAGCCAATCCCGGACCACGCGCAGGGTCTGCGCGGTGGCGGTGAACACCTGCTCGGTCAGGGGGAGTTCGAGGTCGACGGGCGGCAGCACGGCGAACACGGACGTGTTGGACTCGGCTGCGTTGAACTCGCCCGCGTCCGGACCTGCGGCGAAGATCCGCAGATCGGACACCACCGCGTTGGTCGTCTCCTCGGCAGGACTCATATCCGTCCAGTCGAGGACGAAGAGGCGACCGTCACGGTCCGAGCCGGCCGAAGCGTTGAGCTGCTTGGCGTCGACGGAGCGCAACGTCAACACGTCGATTTCCAGGAGCGGTTGGCCGGTCGCGTCGGAGAGTGTGACCGTCGCCGTCGTCTCGCTCGTGGGTGTCAGCCGTACCCGCGCGGCGGTCGCACCGGTCGCGTACAGGCGGATACCGGACCAGGAGTAGGGCAGTTTGACCTCGTCGCCGCTGTGCCCGCTCGTCGTTGCGTCCAGCGCGAGAGTGTGCAGCGCGGCGTCGAGGAGCGCCGGGTGGACGCCGAACCCTTTGACGTCGACGTCAGAGTCCAGTTCCACCTCCGCGTAGACGTGACCGTCGGCCTGCCACGCTGCGTGCAGTCCCTGGAACGCGGGGCCGTAGGCGTAACCCTGAGCGGCGAAGTCCTCGTACAGGGCGCCCACATCCACGGTTGCCGCCCCGTGCGGGGGCCAGGCTTCCAGACCGGTGGAGGGAGCGTCAGATCCCTCCACCGCCGGCGCCAGCAGACCGGTGGCATGGGCCGTCCAAGGGCTCTCGAACCCTTCCGGACGGGAGTGGATCGTCACGATCCGCTCCCCGGACGTGCCCTCCTGCGCGACGGTGACCTGCATTTGGACGCTGCCCTGCTCGGGCACGGCGAGCGGGGTCGCCAGCGTGAGATCCGTGAGCCGGTCACACCCCAGGTGCAGTCCCGCGTGCAGGGCGAGGTCCACGAACGCGGTGCCGGGCAGCAGCGCCCGGTTCGCGATGGTGTGGTCGGCGAGCCATGGGTGCGTGCGCAGGCTGAGGGAGCTGGTGAAGACGGCCGAGTCGCCCTGCGCGAGATCGACGGTTGCGCCGAGGAGTGGGTGGTCGGTGGTGGTCAGCCCTGCGGAGGTGAGGTCCCTGGTGGCTGGTGTGTCGTTGAGCCAGTAGTGGTGGTGTTGGAAGGCGTAGGTGGGGAGGGTGGGGTGGTGGTTGGTGGGCTGGGTGGTGGTGGGCCAGGTGAG
>NZ_JBHXDC010000043.1:0-3439 GCF_042725135.1 Streptomyces sp. NPDC060366
GCCGCTCCGGCCGACAGGAGCAGCACCAGGACGGCGAGCAGGGTCACCGCGGGCATCAGTGACGGTGTCGCCGGGGCGGGCGCCGGCGACTGCGGCTCGGGCGGTACTGGCCGGGCGGCAGGGACGGGGGCCGTGCCGGTGAGGGCGGGGGCGGTCGGGTTGGTGTTCATCAGGGTTCGCTCCTTCGGTAGTTGGGCGGTACGTGGAGGTCACAGTCGTCGCCGGGCGGAGGTCGTTCCAGTTCTCGCGAATCCGCCGGCGCCGGGGCCTGCGAGGCGGTCTCGTACGGATTCGCGAGCGCTTGACGGACCCCTCGCGGCGGCCCTCGGTGGCCGCTCGTTCCATCTGGGTTATGGGGTGGCGGCGGCCGGATGTGACGCCGACCTGCACTGTGCGACGTCGGCGGGCAAGCCCCGCAAGTCCCTTCAGGACTGCGGAGGCGCCTACCGACTAGCTGGTGCGCGGGTCTACTGCCCTTCCTGGACCGCAAGGGGTGCCCGCGTGCGCACGTGCACGCGCGCACGCCTTTCGCGCGCGACCCCCGACCGGCGCTCAGCGACGGGTGTTCTGGCTCCGCCAGGTGTTCGACCGGAGGGCCGTACGGGCACCCGCCCGCCCCGGACGCGCCGCGCGTCGGCCCGCCCCGGCAGACCCGGCCGGGGCGGGCGCGCGAGCATGGGCCCGCGCGTTCAACTCCCCAGCCCCACACGTCCACCTGGCGGAACGGATGGACGGGGCCGTGGAAGGGGTGACCCGGTGGCGGTCATGGCGGTCCGTCAGGACGGCTAGATGTCACCTCCGCCGGACAGCAGGGCTGCCCGGCGGGAGAGCAGGAGCAAGACCGTCGGCAGGAGCGCGCCGAGTCGGCCGCACCACGACTTTCGGCGGGTCTGCACCGGCACCCTCAAACCGGCCAGCTTCGCTCAAGGCACTGCTACAGCTTCGCAACATTGGGCGCACCGGCCGCCTGTCGCCCGTATCAACATCTTCATGGCCGTCACCCCCTCCCGCCGCTCTGGCCGAGCCGCCCGGCTGCAGCGGGTCGCCCGTCGCCGCAGCCGGCCTGCGGCCCGCCGCGTTGCCGCTCCGATCGGCTCCCGCCCGCCAGGCCGACGTCGCCGCACCCCCGCGCCCATGTCTCCCGCCGCCCGGCAATCGTTTGTTGTCGCGCCCACGGACTGGTGGACGCGCATCCAACAGGCCGTAGGGACCGTGGCCGCCCTGGGTACCCTCGTCGTGATCGTCTTCTCTTGGCAGTCGATCAAGCAGGTCGAGGATGAGCACGCACTCACCCGCAAGGGGCAGGTCACTGACCGCTACAACACCGCCGTCGGGGACATCGGCGAGGACTCCCTGGAGATACGTCTGAGCGGCATCTACGCCCTGCAGCGCATCATGGAGGAATCCCCCCATGACCAGCCCTCCATCATCAACATCCTGTCCGCCTACATCCGCAACCACGCCAAGGAACCGAAACCGGAACCGATCATCCCCGAGGGCCCAACCAGCGACATCCAGGCGGCCCTCACCGCACTCGGCAATCGGGACCCCTCCTATGACAGCACCGCCCGCATAGACCTGCACGGGGCGTACCTGGCCCGCGCAAACCTGGAGGGTGCGTACCTGGGTGGCGCGCACATGGACGACGTGAACCTGAGCGTCGCGATGTTGGACCGCGTGAACCTGAGCGGCGCCAGCCTGGACCGCGTGAACCTGAGCGGCGCCAGGCTGGAGCGCGCGAACCTGAGCGGCGCCAGCCTGTACTTCGCGGACCTGCGCGGCGCGTACCTGAGCCGCGCAAACCTGAAAAATATGTGGTTGCTCGGCGCGAAACTGGACCACGCGAATCTGCAAGGCGCGGACCTGACCGACACAGACCTGAACCTCGCGAAGCTGGGCGACGCGAAGCTGGACGGCAGGAAGCGATAGCGCCTCCACTCTGCTTGGGTCCGCGGCTCGTCACCGACGAGGTCAGCAACAAGGGGCGGGGTGGGCACGACCAGCACGAGGAGTTACAGACTCTGGGAAGCCCGAAGACCGGATGAGGAGGCCCTGGGCGCGCGGCCCAGGGCTTGGCAAGACCCCCACCGCCTGGTCCCTCGACGCGCCGCGCCGACCTGCCCGCGCCCTTCTCTCTTCTTCTGCAGCGGGCGGGGAGGTGGGGCTCAGAGGGGGATGTCAGACACTCGACCATGAGAAAAACCGTGCTTGACCTGGGACGGTGTCCGACCGTGGGCCGGGGGCCCGCAAGGGGCTAAGCAAGGCCCTACGCAGGTCCCTACGCAAGAGGCTGAGCAACTGCCTAAGCAACTGCCTAAGCAACGCCCCCTACGCAACGGGTGGCGGCGGTGAGCGGCTACGCCACCCATCATTTGATGTGCCCTCAAGTCCTGGTGTCTGCCGGATTCGTGGGCGGAACCCGCAGCCAAGGTCCGCTGCGGTGGTCGGGCACCGGCGCCACCACGGCGGACGTCGACCGCTGCTGGCAGTCCTTCCTCCGCCGCTTCGACCTCGAACACACCTTCCGCATGCTGAAGCAGACCCTCAGCCGGACCCGGCCGAGGCTTCGCACCTCGGCCGCAGCGGACCGCTGGACCTGGCTCGTGATCGCCGCCCACACCCAGCTCAGACTCGCCCGCCCGCTGGCCACCGACCTCCCCGCCCGTGGGAAAAACCGGCCCAGCCGGACAAGCTCACCCCCGCACGAGTCCGACGCGGGCTCAGGAACCTCCACACGAAGGCCGGCTCCCCAGCCGGTGCACAGAAACCCACCCGCCCCGGACCCAGCCGGCCACCCGGCTCGAAGAACCGTCGCCCGCCACCCGCCACGACGTGGGCAGAATCCTCGCCACAGGTCAGGCATACGCCCGCCCCGCCCACCACAAGAAGGGCACCAAACCCCGGCGAACCAGTTAAAAAAACAAGCTCAGCCCGCGGCCAGCCCGCTGAGGTGGGCGGGCTGCGGGCTGAGATGTCTGCGTCCGATCCCGCGGGCTCAGGCAGCCGAGGCCTTCACGCCCCCCTTGCCTCGGTAGTCCGGAGTCTGCGTCTTCTTCTGAGACTGCTTGTGCTGCTCGGTACCCGTCGTGGTCTTGGCTGCGGTCGCCTTCTTCTGCGCCCGAAGCTTGGCGGTCCGTTCGGTGACGCAGGTGTCGTAGCCGCCACAGTCGACGCGGGCCTGCTGGTAGAGCGGGTCCGCGTTCGACTCGGTCGCCTTCTTCGTCGACTTGGCCACGGCCCTGGCCTTCTTCTTCTCGACTTCCTTGTTCTTGGCGGCCTCTTGCTTCTCGTCTGCGGCCTGGGTCCGAAGCTTGGCGGTCCGTTCGGTGACGCAGGTGTCGTAACCGCCACAGTCGACGCGGGCCTGCTGGTAGAGCGGGTCCGCGTTCGACTCGGTCGCCTTCTTCGTCGACTTGGCCACGGCCCTGGCCTTCTTCTT
>NZ_JBHXDC010000043.1:3538-9121 GCF_042725135.1 Streptomyces sp. NPDC060366
CTCGACTTCCTTGTTCTTGGCGGCCTCTTGCTTCTCGTCTGCGGCCTGGGTCCGAAGCTTGGCGGTCCGTTCGGTGACGCAGGTGTCGTAACCGCCGCAGTCCACGCGGGCCTGCTGGTAGAGCGGGTCCGCGTTCGACTCGGTCGCCTTCTTCGTCGACTCGGCGACAGCCCTGGCCTTCTTCTCCGCAGCTTCCTTCTCGTCTGCGGCCTGGTCGCGGAGCTTGTCCACGCGTTCGGTGACGCAGGTGTCGTAGCCGCCACAGTCCACGCGGGCCTGCTGGTAGAGCGGGTCCGCGTTCGACTCGGTCGCCTTCTTCGTCGACTCGGCGACAGCCATCGCGGCTTGGTCGCGGAGCTTGGCGGTCCGTTCGGTGACGCAGGTGTCGTAGCCGCCACAGTCGACGCGGGCCTGCTGGTAGAGCGGGTCCGCGTTCGACTCGGCGGCCTTCGCCTGGGTGGTATCGAGCGTTTTTTGCAGCTCGGTCAGCGTGGGGCCGACGGCATCCAGCTCGCCGGGCGTGAACTCCGGTCCGGTGAAGGGACGTCCGAGTTCTTCCCACGTGTTGTCGTCCGCGAAGGTGCGGTTTTCGTCGATGATGCGTGCGCGCAGAGCTGGGTCCTGCCGTGCCTTCTCCAGCAGCTCTTGGTGTTCGCTGTTCTTCCGCTCCGTGACTGCCTGGCCGAGTACCTCTCCGACGGCCTCCCAGCCGCCGGTGCCACGCGGCGGTTTCGCCCCGGGCCTGATGGGTCCGGTCAGGTCGGGTCGGCCGGTCGCCGGTCCCGTCGAGGTCTTGGTGCCGCCGGTTGCCGGCCCGGTGGGGAGGGGCTTAGCAGCGCCGGTCCCCGGGTTGGTAGGGGGGGTTTTCGGACCGGGGGTGGCCGGGCGCGTGCCGCTTGTGCCGTCGTCCGGTCCGCCCCCAAGCCGGTCCCGCTCGGTCCGGGCCCGTTCGAGCTGTTCGCGGAGCTCGGGGATCTTGTCCAGTACCTGCTGGCGGCTGCCGGGCAGACGGTGTTTCTTCGCCTTCTGCTCCAGATCGCGGATCTTGTTCTGGAGCTTGTTGATATCGGCGTCAAGCTCCTTGATCTGGGTCTTTGTGTCGGGCGGCAGCGTCTCCTTGAGTGCCCGGAGCTGGGCGGCCACGGACTTGTACTGCCGCTGCTTCTTCTGCAGTTTCTTCTCCGCGCGCTCGCGCTCGGCCGGTGTTTTGGCGTTTTTCACCTCTTGCTTCAAGGCATGGATTTCGTCCCCGGTCTTGGTGACCTGCTTCTTCGTCCCCTCCAGAGTCCCCTGAGAAAGCCGGTGATACTGCTCGCCGGCTTTGATAAGAAGCTCCGCCTGTGCCAACGAGAGGCTGGTGGGGCCCGTTCCCGTCAGGTCGATGATCTGTTTGACCGTGACCTGTATGGCGAGCTTCTTCTTGAAGTGCGGGTCATGACGGTCGAGGGTCTCGGCGCTCAGGGCCTGGTAGATCTGCCACTGTGCCCTGCTCACGAAGCCGGGACGGGCGGGTTCGTCGTCGGGGACACCCGCGGTGGGGCTCGGCGGCGGTGGCGCGGCCGAGGCTTCTGTGACGGGCCCGGCCAGGATGAAGCCCACTGCCGCGATCAGGGCCACGAGCGCCATCCGCAGGAGCATGGGCCAGCGGCTGGATGCACGTTCCCCCGGCGGGGCGGTGACGCCGCGCCGGAGGGAACTGGGGGCGTGTAAGGCAACGCTCATGACGGTTCTCCTGTCGTCTGCTGGGGTGTGTTCCGCGATCCGGCACTGGCACGGGGCCGGGTCATCGGAGCGTCGGCGGCCACGCACGGGGCGGTGGCAAAAGCGTTGCGGACCGTCGGTCCTGCGGGCAATGGATTGCGGCGTCCGGGACAGTCCGGGACTGTCCGTGCAGGTCAGGGCACGTGTACGGGGGTGGTCGGACGGTCCGGCGGGGGCGTGTTGGGGATGCCTGGACGGTCCCGGACTGTCCGGGACGCCTGAGGATCTGGCGGGACACCTCGACGGCGATACAGCCTCGTCTCGGAGCTGCGGAGGTCGCGGCCCGAGAGGGAGGTTGTGATGGCGCAGCAGACGATGCTCAGGCCGCCGCGGCAGGCTGCGCAGCACAAGCCGCGGACGGCGCAGGCACAGGTTCAGGCGAAGAAGCCGATGTCGCACCGCAAGCCGCAGAACACGGCGCGTACCAAACGCAGGGACCGGGTGTGGTCGGCGGCCCTGCTGGTGGTGATGTTCGTGCTCTCCCTGGTGTGCGGGGTGCTGCTGGCGGTGCACGGCCCGTCCTCGGACTCGTCGTCCACGGAGGTCCGGCCGACCCCGACACCCGCTCCCGCGCCGCAGATACCGCACGGGCCGGAAATGCCCAAGCCCGTGCGGGAGACGCCGAAGACGCCGGACGGCACGGCCGGGTCCGGCACCGCGGCCGTCGAGAAGGTCACTCTGATCCCCGGTGACACGCTCTACGCCCTGGCCGGCGCTCACGGCACGAGCGTCAAGGCCCTCCAGGAGCTGAACGATCTCGGCACCTCGACACTCATCTACGCCGGGAACACGTTGCGCGTCCCTGCCGAACCGGACTCCGCGCGGTCGCAGATGGGGACTGTCGGGGTGGACCGGCTGGAGCTGGACCCGGAGGACATGGAACCGGGCGAAGTGGACCCGGCCGAGACGGACCTGCCCCACAACGACCCGCCCAAGAACGACCCTCCGAAGAAGACGACGCCGAAGCCGGACAAGCCCAAGAAGGAGGCGCCGACGTCGGGGGCGAAAGCGAAGGCGGTTGTCGCGTTCGCGCGGGCGCAGCTCGGCAAGCCCTACGTCTGGGGTGGCACCGGCCCCAACGGCTTCGACTGCTCAGGTCTGGTGATGCGCGCCTGGGAGAAGGCCGGGGTGCAACTCCCGCGTACCACCTGGGGCCAGGTGAACGCCGGCAAGACCACCACCCGGGACAACCTGGTTCCGGGTGATCTGATCATCAGCAACAACGGCGGGCACGTGCAGCTCTACATCGGGGACGGCAAGGTCATCCACGCCCCCGGCAAGGGCAAAACCGTCACCACCGCACCGCTCCCCAACCCGTCCGGTGTCGACAGCTACCGCCACATCACACCGTGACCAAAACCAGGGCCGCCTCGAACCACCGGACCGCTTTTCGCCACCACCAGCCGTCGGATTCTCGTCCAGTTCCCTTTCGCACTAGTGTCCTTCGGGCATGGGAGCGACAGGGGGAGACACGTGGGGACAGGGACAGGGCCAGATCCGGAGGCCGCGCGTACACCGGCGGAATTCGTTCATTCGATGCGGCAGTTACGCGGCTGGGCCGATCTCAGCTACCGGCAGCTGGAACGCAGAGCGAGCGACGTGGGTGAGGCACTGCCGCGCGCCACGGTCTCCGGGGTGCTGGCACGGGAGGACCTTCCCCGCGAGGAACTCCTGACCGCCTTCGTCCGGGCGTGCGGCGGCGATGCCGCCACCGTCGACACGTGGCTGGAAGCCCGCCGCCGGCTGGCGATGGCCATAAAGGAGCCCGCGGTCCCGGACTGGGGCGGCGGAGAGCCAAGACCGGATCCCGAACCGGATCCCGCATCCGGCACCGTCGCCGACACGGGCTCGGGCACCAGCGCCTCCGAAGAACCCCCGAACGAGGCTTCGATAGGCGCAACCGCGCCTCCCACACCGCTGCCACCCGCAAAGCCCGGCCGCCGAAGATTCAACCGCCACCTGCCGATGGCAGCCGCCGGTGCCTGCGCCGCCGCAGGAGTTCTTCTGCTCGTTTACTGGCCCGACGGCGGGAAGAAGCCCGTCACCACACGGCCGAGCGACGGACCCCGCACCACCGCCGGTCCCAGGGACACCACGCCCGCGGCCTCGCTCTCTCCGTCCGCCCGCGCGTCGCCGAAGGCGTCCGCACCCGGCGAGGAACAGAAAGACCCGCCCGTGAACGCCGGGTCCGAACAGAACGACGACGTATCCACTGCTCAGCCCAGCCGGCCCCCGGCCAAGGCCACCAACTCCCCAGGTATGCCCAAGGCCGGCCGGGTGACGATGCACCCTGCGAACTCACCGGGCCTGTGCATTACCGAAGGCCGGGAGCGCAACGGCCGTACCGAGCGTGAAATCGCCGTGCAGCTCCCCTGCACCGAGGCCCCCCAGCCGCAGGTCTCACTGGAATCCCTCGGCAACCAGATCTACCGCATCCAGTGGAAGAACCTGGTGTCCGGAAACGAAGGCTGCCTCGGCGTCGACGAAGCTCCGACCGAGGGCTCAGAGCTACTGTCCCCGGGCGAATGCACCAGCGCACTCGGCCAGCGGTACCGCCTGGAGCCCTCCGGCAGCGGCTACCGGCTACGCCCCATGGACAGCGGCATGTGCATCAGCATCCAGACTCCCCGCACCAGCGGCGCCGAAGCGATCCAAGCCCAGTGCACCGGAACCAGCGACCAACAGTTCTCCTTCACCCCAGCCTGAGAACCCGTCGCGCTGACGGCCCTTGACCTGCTGTTACGGGGTTCAGAAACAGGCACTGTGTCCCGTTTCGGGTTGCTGGGCCGCTGCGGTCGGATCTGTGGTGCGGATTCCACGAGCCGCGTACGGCATTCGTACGGTCAGGCCGCTACGGCGTGCCGGGGCTGGCGGTCCGCCGGTCAGGTGCCAGACTCCCGGAGTTACAGACTCCGGTACTTCCGGAGACCGGATGAGGAGGTGTCGTATGGCGCAGCGCCGCAGGAGGCGGGTCGCCCTGGGCAACAACAAGGGCGGGGTGGGCAAGACCGGCACGACGATCAATCTGGCCGCGTCGCTCGCCGAGGCCGGGCGCCGGGTCCTGGTCGTGGACTGCGATCCGCAGGCGAACGCCTCGCGTCGGCTTGGCCGGCCTTTCCGGCCGGACAGTCCGACCGTGACCGCGAGCGAGGTCGTCAGGTCCGGGGAGCCCGGGGCGGCGGCCGACGCGATCGTGCCGTGCGACTGGGAGGGCGTCTACGCGCTGCGGATCGATGTGATCCCGAGCCGGTTCGATCTGGAGAACCGGATCAGCGAGGCCGCGGTCATGCACGCCCGCCAGCGGCTGCGCCGCGCGCTCGAGGGGGTGGACGACGAGTACGACGTGACGCTGATGGACTGCCCGCCGTCTCTGGGCCACCTCACCCAGCTCGTGCTCGCGGCCGCGGACTGGGGTATCACCCTGGTCGAGCCGGAGTACGACGGAGTCGAGGGCGCCACCCGCTTCCGGGACTTCATGGTCGACCCCGCGAACCTCGCCGAGCTGGCCAACCCGGAGCTGGAGTTCCTGGCAGCCGTGCCGTCCATGGTCGACACCCGGCTCGGGGCGCACGCCCACCACCTCAGCACCCTGCCCGGCATCTTCGGCCCGGACCGCGTGTGGGACCCGATCCCCGCCCGGTCCGTCGTCAAGGACGCCGCGGACTCCGCCCTGCCGCTGTCCGCGATGGGCTCCCGCGCCACCGAGGCCCGCGCCGCTTTCGACGCCACCGCCGCCCGCCTCTGGAAAGAGATCACCGCATGACCCGCCGCGAGCGCCCCGTCGTCCCCGCCACCTCACCCGTGGCGCAGCGACAGCCGCTG
>NZ_JBHXDC010000044.1:0-8810 GCF_042725135.1 Streptomyces sp. NPDC060366
GAAATCCACCTTCTCTGGAATCAGCCACTACGTACCTGCACAGTCGTCCACACACCTCCGGTACTACTCGGGTAACCATCGAGAACCACTGGGCGGCACGTGGACGCACTTCGGCGCGCGGAGCGGCGCTGGCGGACAACTCCCCTGGGGGGCCTCGCGGATCGGGTACGGGGCACGGCCATGCCGGGCTCACCCGCGGGCGATCACGCGGTCGGGTGGGCGGCGCCTTCTCCGGGCGACGGGAGGGACACGGTCGCCGGTGGTCGATGCCCGCGGCGAACAGAGCGCCGTACAGGGGATTTTGGGCAGGGAAGGCGTGCAGACAGAGTGACACGGTCGGCGCCTTCGCGCCAAGGGCGCTCGGAAGTGAGCTGGCACACGCCAACTGCCCCTGCACGCTTGATATCTGACGTACCGTCAGGTCAGTTTGTCGGGTTCCGTTTCCGGCGGAGCTCCAGGCGCAGCCCCGCGGGCGCCGGGGCGCCGTAGTGAGCCGTGCCGGAGCAGCCGCCGCCCCGCTCGGCCCGGACGGCTTCGCGGGTGCGGCGGGGCTGCGCCGGCGCCTCACAGTCTGATGTGCTGTCTCGTCTAACCAGTGACGGCGGACGCGACCTGAGGAGACCCCGACACCATGAGCAGCCGATCCCCGCGGGGAGACGACCCGCTCGACCCGGGCCTGAACGCGGTCATGAGTGAGCGGCGCAAGCTGATCAATCTCTCCTACCGTCTCCTCGGCTCGCTGGCCGATGCCGAGGACGTCGTGCAGGAGACGTACGTCCGCTGGTACGCGATGTCCCCGGAGCAGCAGGAAAGCATCGAGTCCCCCGGCGGCTGGCTGACGAAGGTCGCCAGCCGTGTCTGCCTGGACATGCTCGGCTCGGCGCGGGCCCGGCGGGAGAGTTATGTGGGCGCGTGGCTCCCCGAGCCCGTGCCCGACCGCACGGAATGGATGACCGGCCGGCCGGCGGGCACCGCGGTCGACCCGGCCGAACGGGTCACCCTCGACGAGTCGGTCAGCATGGCCTTCCTCGTGGTGCTCGAATCGCTCACCCCGGCCGAACGCGTCGCGTTCGTCCTCCACGACGTCTTCCGCTACCCCTTCAACGACATCGCCGAGATCGTCGGCCGTACCCCGGCGGCCTGCCGCCAGCTGGCCACCTCCGCCCGCCGCCGTATCCGCGCCGCGGAAGCGCCCACGAGGTCGAACGACTGGCAGGCCGGCACCATCCGGAACTTCAAGCAGGCCTGGGAGGCCCAGGACATCGGCGCCCTCGTCGCCCTCCTCGACCCCGGTGCCGTGTCGGTCGCCGACAGCGGCGGCCTCGTCCAGTCCACGGCCCTGTCCATCGAGGACGACACCGAGCAGATCGCCCAGGGTCTCGTCGCCCTCGTCCGCAGGCTGCCGGGCCTGACCATCCTGGAACGGATGGTCAACGGCCGGCCCGGGCTCGTGGTTCAGCGGGACGGCGTCATCGTGACCGTCATGGCGTTCGAGGTGGCCGGCGACCGCGTCACCCACATCTGGGCCATGCGCAACCCCGACAAGCTGCGCCTGTGGCGGACGGGGCCGCAGGACTGACGTTCCCGCGGCGGTGTCCCGCCCGTGCCGGTGTCCGCGCCCCCGGGCCCGGCCCCGGCACGGTCAGGCGACGCCGCTCGCGACCAGGCGGTTGAGTGCCGTCAGGACGTGCACGTCGGCCAGTACGGGAAAATCGAAGGGCAGGGGACGCGGGCCGGCCTGGTCGGGGACCGAGGTGAATCCGCCGTCGGCGTGCTGCCGGTCCTCCAGATAGGCGAGGGGCTTGGCCAGGTCGGTGCCGGGCGCGTGCCGGACGAGCGTGCACATGGCCTGTGCGGTGGACAGCACGTCGCTGTCCTTCCCCGGGCTGTGCCCCCACCCGCCGTCACTGCCCCGGGCCTGCTCCAGGAAGGCCGTGGCCCTGGCCGTGCACTCGTCGGCGCGCCGCCGCAGGGCTTCTTCGGACGCGGGTATGCGGGACAAGGCGTCCAGGACGCGCAGGATGACGCTCGGCACACTCAGCGACCAGCCCGGCTCGAAGCTGCCGTCCGCGTGCTGGGCACTGATGAGTACGTCGGCCGCGGGGCGGAGCAGGTCCTCGTGGCGGCTCCAGGGCAGGGCGATGACCGCTCCCGCGGTCATGTCGAGGTCCCAGGGGTGGCCCCGCAGGTAGGTGGGAAAGCCGCCTCCCTCATTCGCCCGGGCGCGCAGATACGCCTCGCCCCCCTCGATGCCGTGCCGGAACCTCGTCTCGTCGAGTGTCCGCATGAGTTCCACGCACCGGGCGGTGTCGTCGACGTCGGTCTGGGTCGTGGTCTCGTTGTAGCCCCAGCCGCCGTCGGCGTGCTGGCGGGAGGCGATGTACTCCCCCATCCGTGAGACGAGGTGCGCGTGCCCGGGTGCGGGCGCGAGTGCGACTCCGGCGAGGGCGGTCACGAAGACCTCCTGCCCGTCGATGAACGGCACGCCGCCGTCCGGGCCGCGGAGCCGGACCAGTGCCTCGATCCCCTCACGCATCAGTTCGGAGCCGGGCCGGTAGGTGTGCAGTGCGTGCAGTGCCACGAGGTGGGCCAGTGCGTTTCCTTCCCACACCCGCCCCGCGGGGAAGGCGGCCAGCCGTCGTACCAGCAGGTTCTGGTGTTCGAGCAGTTCCTGCTGGTGCGTGGTGTCATCGGGTGAACCGGGGTGTCCCGCACCCCAGTTGGTGTGCGCGTGCAGGATGGTGGCGGCGCACAGCGTCAGTTCCGTCCACACCGCCTGCGGCCGGGGACCGATACTCCGGGGATCGGGGCGTGTGCCGTCCGGCAGCAGTCCGCACAGGCCCAGGATCGTCTCCAGCAGGAGCCGTTTGCGCGCGCCGGTGCCGTGCCGGGACCTTCCGATGTCGAGCACGTCGTTGGCGTCGCAGGGCCGGCCGAGCAGCGCGTCGGCGAGGACGCGTTCCAGGGTGCCTTTCGGCCGGGCTCGTTGCAGGTAGTCCTGGAGTTCCTTCTGCGCGCGGGGCAGGGCGCGTTCCTTGCGCAGCAGGAGGAGGAGCAGCGCGGACTCGATGATCCGGCCGGCGCACCGGTCCTTGAGGGCGCCCTCGCCGTCCACCTGCACGGCCAGGTGGCGTGCCACACGGTCGCGCACCGCCTCGGCCCCGGACCGCTGCCCGTCGCGGCTCGCTGCCGGCGGCTGCGGGGCGGAGCTGCCCGCGGGGCTGCCTGCGGGGCCAACTAGACGATCACTCATGCTCAGTTTCCTTCCGGGTTTTCCGATGCAGGGGCTGCCCGTGCGGCGGCCCGTGCCGGGTTGCCAGGCACAGAGGGGAAAGGGCGGGGCGCGGGTTGTCGCAGACGCCGAAGGGGGCCCCGGGACACGTGCCGGGGCGGAGTGCCGGCGGCATGGCAGGGGCCGCCGGTGCGGGCGGAACTCCGCGATGCCGCGCCGGTTCTACGCCTTCGCCGCCGCCCGGCCCCGGGCGCGCCTCGTGCTCGTCGGGGAGAAAAAGAAAGCCGAGCATGGTGGGAGGAGAACCTCGACCACCGCTCGGCTGAATGCGGGCAGGGAAAGCGTGCCGACATAGTGACACGGCCGTCATCACCGGGCAAGAGCATGCGAAAGGTGACCTGCCACACGCCAACGGGCGCCGGACCCCGGCCGGTTGACGTGGTGTCAGTAGAACGGCGCGCCCCGGCCATGTCACCCGGCTGGTCCGGGGGCGGCGGCCCCGGCTCCGTACGCAGGCCAGTCGCGGGGCCCCGGTCAGCACCTGCTCGGCGGCGTCGACCCGGTGCGCGGCATGCCGGGGAGGCTTCGCGCGGCGGCCGCACTCGGCATGCCGTGCTCCGGCCGAGGGGTTTCCCAGGTGTCCGGACACCGCGTCAGGACGGCGGCCGGGGCGGGCACTTGCACGGAGTCCGGGCGTTCGGGCGGTGCCCCGGCACCCCCGCGGGCGGCGCGTGCGTGCGCGGTGGGGCGGGGGCTTCGGTGGGGATCGGCTGCGGCGCGGACACCGTTCGCTCGAAAGCCGGTTGTCGCTCGCTCAACAGGTGGTTGAGGAATCGCTGAGGCCGGGGGCGGGGGTTCGCCCTGGGGAGTTACGGTGCTTTCCGGTGCCTCCGGCGTCAAGATCGAACGCCGCCGCCGCGGAGCAGCGGATGCCGCCTCCTCGCGCGGGCGGGTTCGGTCGGCGGGGGACGTGAGCCGGCGTCCGTGAGGACGCGCCGCGTCGGGAGACCTCACAAATCAGGGTGCCGTGTCGTCGGTCAAGTGTGCTGAAAGGCCGAGTAGCTGAAAGAAATGGGGACTTCGATGCACGACACCTCTTCCGAGGGTGCGCCCTCCCATGTCGGGACGGGCACGGTGGTCAGGACGGACCGGGTGGTGGACGGTCGTGGCGCGGTCACGCTGCTGCGGGCCGTGGCGGCCCTCACCCTTCTTGAGACCCTGGTGCAGGGCCTGCTGGCCGGGATGCTGCTGAACGGCGACATCGATTCGATCGACCCGCACGGCATCAACGCCTACGTCTTCGAGCTCCTGGTGTTCCTCCAGGTCGTGGCCGCCGTCCTGCTGTGGCGCCGCAACCGCCGGCTGACGTGGCCGCTGAAGGCGACCATCGGCATCCTGGTGTTCACCTTCACCCAGACCCTGCTGGGTCTGGAGGGCTCGCTCGCCGCGCACGTCACCCTCGGCGTGGCCCTGTGCGCGATGGAGACGGCGCTCGTGCTGCGGGCCTTCACGCTCCGCGTGGAGAACCCGGCCGCGCCCGCCTGAGCCTGCCGGCGGCCCAGGGGCGCCGTCAGGCGGCACACGTCATGCGGTCACGGCGGCACTGCCTCCGTGACCGCTTCTTTTCGTGTTCCTGAACGGTCCCGACGGGCCCCGGAACCAAGGCCGGGTGCCCGCGGCGCGGGCAACTCCCCGATTTCCCCTGCCCGTCACCTCACATCGCGGGGGGCTGCGTCGTCGTACAGGTGGAGGCCGGGTTCATATCCTGCTCCCCCCGACAGGTGGCCTGACTCGGGTCTCTCGGTCTCCACTCGACGTTTCCGGCTTCTGCTACAGGGCCGGAGCCGGAAACGTTCCCCCGCAGAGCCGTTGGCACAGGCTCTGCCGGGAGAACGCCGGCCGGCCGTGCCGGCCACCCCGCCGGACAGTACGGCCGGTTCAGTGCGCCACGGCCGCCTCGACCACCGACGCGTGCGGCGAGGGATCCAGGAACTGCACCACGTCGAATCCCGCCTGCGTGAGCAGGTCCTCGTACTCCGCGCGGGTGCGGTTCCTTCCGTTGAGGACCGTCATCATCATCATGTCGACCGTCTTGCCGAAGTGGGGCTCGTTGCCCGCCGGGATCATCGGGTTGACGACCAGGAGCCGCCCGTGCGCGGGCATGGCGCCGCGGCAGGTGCGCAGGATGCTCACGCACTGCTCGTCCGGCCAGCTGGCCAGTACGTGCTTGAGGAAGTAGACGTCGGCGCCGGAGGGCACAGAGTCGAAGAAGTCCCCGGCCTCGGCCCGCCAGCGGTCCGCCAGGTCCGGGGTGTCGAGGACGTGCCCGGCCACCACGTTCTCCAGATCGAACAGGGTGCCCGTCATATGGGGGTTGCGCCGCAGGACCGAGCACAGCAGCCCGCCGCGTCCGCCGCCCACGTCGACGACGCTCTTGGCCTGCGAGA
This sequence comes from Streptomyces sp. NPDC060366, assembly GCF_042725135.1. Classification (NCBI taxonomy): domain Bacteria; kingdom Bacillati; phylum Actinomycetota; class Actinomycetes; order Kitasatosporales; family Streptomycetaceae; genus Streptomyces; species Streptomyces sp. NPDC060366. Next base: position 5,680 of record NZ_JBHXDC010000044.1, read on the forward strand.
AGTCGAGGGCCTCGGCGATGTCGTCGCTCAGCGCCTCGGAGGCCGCCGCCATGCTGGAGTTGAAGGCCGCGCCGAACTCCCGGTCGGTGGCGACGTAGTTGTAGAAGGGGGTGCCGTACTGGCTCTCGAAGGCGGTGGCGCCGGTGCGTACCGCTTCGTGGAGACGGCCCGCCGGCTCCCAGAAGGGGGCCTCGCTGTACACCATGACGTTTTCGCGCAACGACCGCTCCACGTCGCTGCGCAGTGGCTGGGCGAGCGGGGTGAGGTGGAAACGGCCCGCCTCGTCCTCGCGGAAGACCCCCTTGGTGGCGAGGAACCTCAGGAGCCGGTACAGGTGCGGTGCGTGGACCCCTGTCGCTTCGGCGAGTTCACCGGCGGTGCGGGGGGCGTCCACCAGGTGGTCGGCGACAGCGAATCGTGCGGCGCTGTTGAGAGCCGCCGAGTACAGGTAACCCAGGGCGAGTTCGAGCAGTTCGCCCGCTTCCTGCCCGGTGCCGGAACTCGGCGGTACTTCTTCGGCCCCGTGGTGAGCGACTGACATCGTTGAACTCCCTCTCTCATGCATCCGGCGGTGCAGGGGTGCGTGGTGAGCGGATCCGGCTTCCGGGCGTCAGTTCGCGGGCCGGACCCGGCCCTGTGTCTCGGGGGTCATCCGGTAGTAGGTCGCGAGCTTGTAGTACTCCTCGTCGGCGGACATCGCGCCGGCGTAGACGAGTACCCGGTCGCCTTCGTACGCGTACGGCACACTTCTGGCGAACTTCTCGAGCATCGGCTCGGCGCGGGAGAGGAGTGCCGCCGGGTCGGTGGTTCTCACGGAGAAGCTGATCCGCTCGATCCTCGAAGAGTCCCAGCCGAAGGTGGGGTACATCGCCGACGAGGTCGCGATGAAGTCGAGCAGCTGCCCGCTCGGCTCCGGCAGCCCGAATTCATGAACCATCGACAGGACGGTTTCGCGTTCGACCTGTTCGGCACCGAGTCCGTTGAAGTACAGATTCCATGTTCTGTGCGCGTAGTCGATCGCTATGGCCGACACCTTGCCGTCCAGGCCGTACCCGGCGAAGGTGCTCAGGTGCTCCGACAGGCCGGCCGGGATGGACGGGACGTCGGCAAGCGCCGCAAGGTCCTGGAAGCCGCCCAGCGGGAAGACGATGTATGTCTTGTTGAATCCGCGCGTGATTCCGTAGTCGACGCCGTAGGCGGAGACGGGAAGTCTCTTGTGGATGTCGGAGAAGAGAGCACGGACCGGATGGCTCGTCTCCTCGGCGAGGCCGCGTGCCAGGGCGATTTCGTAGGGGTCCCCGGCACTGGGCGGCATCGTGAAGTCGAAGGAGACGTCCTTGATGCGTCCCCCGCTGGTCACCGCGTTGAAGACGACGGTGGAGGCGATCACGTCCTGGAACGCGGTGAGGGCGGGCCACACCTTGTCGCGTGAGCAGGTGATGCCCAACAGCCCGGCCGCTTCCCTCATGGTCGAATACAGGGATTCGATGTCAGCTTCTCCGGACACCATGCCTCCAGCTGTGGAGTGGTCACTTGTCGCTCGTTCGGCCCGGTACCGGGCGGATGCCCCGCCGGTACCGGGCGCCGTGACGGACTCCTGCGGCGCACCGTCAGCCGTGGTCTTTCCGGCAGCGAGTTCAAGCTGTTTGAGCTGAATCATGTTTGCGGTGGCTCGAGGCGGGTTCGAGAAGCGCTGGGGCCCGGTGCCGGCGCGCCGGGCGGGGTGGCCTTTCTCCTGCTGGGCCCGGGTCCTGCGTTATCCGGCGTCGACGGCCGTCAGCATGCTCTCCACCCGGGCGTGCCACTGGTAGTACGACTGGATCTTGTGGAACTCGCCCCGGGGAGTGACGGAGACGCCGTAGACGTACTGCTCACCGGCGGTGTACGGGGGGTTCTTCACGAGCTTCTCGATGCCCGGGCCGATGTCCAGGGGAAGGCCCAGCGGGTCCGTCGTCTTGACGGAGAACGTGATCCGTTCGATCTCCGAGGAGTCCCAGTTGAGGGTGGTGTAGACGCTGAAGGCCTGGTCGCAGAAGCGCAGCAGTCCCTCGCTCGGCTCCGGGAGCCCCGCCTCGGCCAGCAGCACCCGAAGCCCCTGCGGCTGGAAGAACTCGCGCGAGGAGGGGTTGAAGTACAGGTTCACCGTTCGCTTCGGGTAGTCGATCCCGACGGTGTTCACGATGCCGGCGACGCCGTAGCGTTCGAAGAAGGCGAGGTTGTCGCTCACGCTCCGCGGCATCGACGGCAGTTCGGCGAGGCGGGCCGCCGGCTGGGGCGCGGGCGGGGGGAAGAAGGTCCAGGTCTTCTTGAAGCCGCCGGCGACGCCGAAGTCGAAGCCGTAGCCGCCGACCGGGAATGCCTGGTGGATCTCCTTGGACACCTGGTCGACGGGGTGTCCCGTCGGCGTGGCGAAGCCGTTCGAGAGGGCGACCGCGTACGGGTCGAGGTCCTTGGGGAGCATCGTCCAGCGGCAGTCGAGGTCATCGGCGCCCCGCGGGCCGGTCTGCGTCCGGAAGGAGATGACGGCAGGCGCCATCACATGCTGGTACGCCGTCAGAACGGGCCGGACCTTGTCGTGTGAAATGGGGACGCCCATCATCCGGGACGTCTTCTCGGCGACCGAGTAGAACTCCGCTGTCCGGTCTTCCGACATGCTTCCTCCACGGTTTCTTGTTGCCTTCTGACGGATGGGGGGGCAGCACCCGGGCGCTGTGAATGCGGGAAACGGGGCGCGGCGGCACGGGACGCGGGTGCTGGAATACGGAAGGAGAACCGGCCGGCTCACTTCTCGTCACAGCTTTCGGAGCCGGGTAAAGGAATGCGCGTATTTCCGGTGTGCAGCGCCGGGAATACCGGGGGCCCCGGGAACGCCGGAAGCGTTCCATGCGGACCAGTTCATGTCAACGTCCTCCACCGCGCCCCGAGCGGGAATCCGGTAGCGCTCGAATTCCTCTCGATTCGCCGGGACGGATACGGTCGCGGCCGGGGTGGACGAGGGCCGGTCAGGTGGTGTGTTGTGTGTCGGTCTGCCAGTGGCCGAGGGCCATTTCGGCGGTGATGCCGGGGCCGAAGCCGGCGATGAGTCCGGTGGCATGCGGTGCGGGGGTGTCTTCCTCGAAAAGCCGGCGCGC
>NZ_JBHXDC010000045.1:0-8175 GCF_042725135.1 Streptomyces sp. NPDC060366
CCCCCAATTCACCCACCAATTCAATCCCCAATCCCCCACCCAATTACACCGGAAAGAAAAGGAATTCGACCGGGCAGAAAACTGACAGGACGTCCGACACCGTCGACACACCCCCTCGACACCGAGGAACGAAGACCGCCCGGCCCCCAAACCCCGTCGAACACCGCCGGCCCCGGAGCGCAGCACCCGGGGCCAACACACCACCCAACGCCCCATCCCCCCGCCCGCGACCCGCCCGACCCGCCCACCACCCTCCTCTCTTCCGTGACGGGCGGGGAAGCAGGGGCTCAGAGGGGGATGCCAGACAGGTGACCACACCAAAACCGGCACCTGACCAGCGGCGACGCGTGCTCGCCTCCAAGGGGTGCGCAAGAGGCTAAGCAAGGCCCTAAGCAAGAGACTGAGCAACGCCCTGCGCAACGGTCGCAATTGACGACTGCCGGGAACAGGCTGTTCCCCCTCCCGCATCATCCGTCCTGGCTCAACTCTGTGATCAGCGAACGCGCTGGGCGGACGCTGATGACGTGAGTGAGGTCAGATCATGGCTGTGCCCTCGAACCTGGTGCCCGCATCGGTCACCGCCGTCAGCGGCCTGGCCACGGCCATGGCCGGCGCCCCGTGGTGGGGCGTGGTGATCTGTCTGGTCCTGACCCTGGCCGCGACGTCCGTGCAGGCGCTCTTCCCCCAGGACTCCCCCGACCGCCTCACCTGGTGGACCAACCACCGCGAGCACCGGCTCCTACGCCGCACGCACCGCGACACGCGCCCTGGCCCCCCGGCATAACGCAACCGCCCCGGGAGGGCCGGGCCGCCCGCTCCGGTGTCCTTCCGAGCGAGCCGCTCTGCAACCTCGACGCGGGCCGCGGTATCGCCGCCGTTCGGGGCGGGGCTGGTTCCCAACTGGGCTGCTGCAGGCCGTGGCTCATCGTGGCCGAAGCCTGCACCGTGCTGTGGGGTGTACGTGACAATCAGAGGCCCGCGCCCGCGCCCACGCGCATGCGGACGCGGTCAACAGGGGGACAGGCACACATGAGTCCAGCGAAAGCCATCGGGCCGGAAGCAACTGCGTACGCGGCCACGTTGCGTACGGTGGTGAACCACTTCATCGCGAGTGGTGGCACGCAGAAGGAGATCGCCGTCTCGGCGCATATCGCCCCGGCCACCCTGTCGCGGTATCTCAGCGGTGAACGGATCGCCCCAAGCAGTTTCATCGCCGCTCTGGACGCCTTCCTCACACAGCGCGGCCGTCCGCTCGAAGCGGGTATCCGGGACCGGCTGGACGAGCTGTGCGGGCTGGCACATGAGGCAAGCGGTTCTCCGGCCGTGCAGCTCGCCCACCTCAAGGAAGAGCTGGCACGGATACAGGCGGAAAAGAAGGCCGGGAAAGCGGAACTGGCCGCGCTGCAGGAGCACGCGGACCAGCTCGCCGACCAGCTGCGGCAGGCACTGGCCCAAGCACGCAGCTCGGAGAGGAAGCGTCTCGCGCTCGAGGAGCGGGCCGCCGGCCAGGAGAACAGTCTCCAGCACGCCCAGACATACACCCGCCAGCTCCAGACCGAGCTCACCTCGCTCCAGGAACAAGTCGTCCTCATCCAGCGCGAAGTCGAGGTCCTGCGCCGGCAGAACAAGCACCTCATCGAAGAGGAAGGCGCTGCAGCCCCGGGCTCAGATCAGCACGAAAAGACGCCGGTTCCCGGGGCGTCAACGCAGGCCGCAAACGCGGGAGAGGAAACGTCGCGGTCGTCCGGAAGCACTTCCGGTGGCAGCAAGAAGAGGGACAAGCCCCGACAGAAACCGAAGAAGTCCAAGCCGAGAACGCCGCCGCGAGAGCAGACCCCCCGCACCGACCCACGAGTCACCCAGCCCCAACAAACGATGGTCTTCACCGTTTCGTGGACCGGGAACGAGGACCCCAGGAAGTTCACCAAGAACGGGCTCGCGGTCCCCGGGGGCGTGCTGGTCGGACTCGCGTGCCTCTTATTCCTCGCCGCGATCGCAGGCTCAGAGAAAGACGACCCGGCCGGGGCCTACATCACCGGCGCGGTCTGCATGGTGTGGGGAGTCCTCATGGCCGACGACATGATCCCGCCCAACAAGGCGAAGAGACTCATACGCCGGCGAACCCTGCACCTCGACGACACCGGCCTCACGACCAACGACGCCCCCGGCAAGCAGCACTTCTCCTGGACCTCGATCAAGAAGATCTCCATCCACCACACCTCGGAGCAGATCAACAATCGCGCCCCCCTCGCCCTCCACCTCCAGCTCCACTCTGCGGCGAAGGAGGCCGACCGGACGAGCCGGCCTGCTGGATGGCCCCTGGCCCAAGACCCGCCCGAAGCCTGCATGCGCCCCCCACGCACGTACCTAGACGAGTGGGTACCGGTATGCGTACTGGGCCCGCTGACAGGACCCGAGAAAACCGACCTGCAGAACACCATCACCCACTACCTGAAGAAAGCCCCCGAAGGCATCTGGTAGCCGTCCTAGCTCTGTTTCACGAGTTCCGCGCACACCGGGACGGACCACCGCTCCAGTGCACCCCGGCGCCCAAGCCCCGCAACCCCTGGAGGGCGGTTCTGGCCGTGCTGACCACGGTAGTTGCTTTCGAAAGGTTGCACCAAACACACGTTCGAGTGAGTTGCGGCCCCTCCGGAATCGTGGCTGGCTAACCGGCGCAGGCTCTTTGGAGTCATTTGATGGGCCCTCAAGTACTGGTGTCTACGTGATTCATGGCCGTGACCTGCGGCCAAGATCCGCAGGTCGCGGCCATCGACTGCCCCAGGTCATCGCCCACGTTGTGGCCATATCAGCAGGAAGCAGGGCAGGTTCCAGCCGAGGGCGCCGCTGCCTCCCGCCACCACATCCCGCGTCCCCCAGAACCCCAGCCAAGTCGTAGCCCAGGGCAGGAGGCTGAACAACCAGAAACGGGACACGCCCACTTAGTGGAGGTGTTCCCGTTTTGGGTTGCCGGACTGCCATGGCGGGTCGAGGCCCGGTCCGGCCACGCCGCCCCTGGGCGCAACCTGAACGCGACGGGTTCTCAGGCTGGGGTGAAGGAGAACCGTTGGTCGCTGGTTCCGCTGCACTGGGCCTGGATCGCTTCGGCGCCGCTGGTACGGGGAGCCTGGATGCTGATGCACATGCCGCTGTCCATGGGGCGCAGCCGGTAGCCGCTGCCGGAGGGCTCCAGGCGGTACCGCTGGCCGAGTGCGCTGGTGCATTCGCCCGGGGACAGTAGCTCTGAGCCCTCGGTCGGAGCTTCGTCGACGCCGAGGCAGCCTTCGTTTCCGGACACCAGGTTCTTCCACTGGATGCGGTAGATCTGGTTGCCGAGGGATTCCAGGGAGACCTGCGGCTGGGGGGCGTCGGCGCAGGGGAGCTGCACGGCGATTTCACGCTCGGTACGGCCGTTGCGCTCCTGGCCTTCGGTAATGCACAGGCCCGGTGAGTTCGCAGGGTGCATCGTCACCCGGCCGGCCTTGGGCATACCGGAGGAGCTGGTGGCCTTGGCCGGGGGCCGGCTGGGCTGAGCCGTGGTCACAGCGTCGTTCTGTTCCGACCCGGCGTTCGCGGGCGGGTCTTCCTGTTCCTCGCCGGGTGCGGACGCCTTCGGCGACGCGGGGGCGGACGGAGAGAGCGAGGCCGCGGGCGTGGTGTTCGTGGGACCGGCGGTGGTGCGGGGTCCGTCGCTCGGCTGTGTGGTGACGGGCTTCTTCCCGCCGTCGGGCCAGTAAACGAGCAGAAGAACTCCTGCGGCGGCGCAGGCACCAGCGGCTGCCATCGGCAGGTGGCGGTTGAATCTTCGGCGGCCGGGCTTTGCGGGTGGCAGCGGTGTGGGAGGCGCGGTTGCGCCCACCGAAGCCACCTCGTTCGGGGGTTCTTCGGAGGCGCTGGTGCCCGAGCCCGTGTCGGCGACGGTGCCGGATTCGGGATCCGGTTCGGGATCCGGTTCGGGATCCGGTCTTGGCTCTCCGCCGCCCCAGTCCGGGGCCGCGGGCTCCTCGATGGCCATCGCCAGTCGGCGGCGGGCTTCCAGCCAGGTGTCGACGGTCGCGGCGTCGACGCCGCACGCGCGGACGAAGGCGGTCAGGAGTTCCTCGCGGGGGAGGTCCTCCCGGGCCAGCACCCCGGAGACTGTGGCGCGGGGAAGTGCGTCACCCGCTTCGTCGCTCTGCGTTCCAGCTGCCGGTAGCTGAGATCGGCCCAGCCGCGTAACTGCCGCATCGAATGGACGAATTCCGCCGGTGTACGCGCGGCCTCCGGATCTGGCCCTGTCCCTGTCCCCACGTGTCTCCCCCTGTCGCTCCCATGCCCGAAGGACACTAGTGCGAAAGGGAATCGGGAGAGAATCCGACGGCTGGTGGTGGCGAAAAGCAGTCCAGTGGTTCGAGGCAGCTCCGGCTTCGGTCACGGTGTGATGTGGCGGTAGCTGTCGACACCGGAGTGGTCGGGCAGTGGTGCGGTGGTGATGCTCCGGCCCTTGCCGGGGGCGTGGATGACCTTGCCGTCCCCGATGTAGAGCTGCACGTGCCCGCCGTTGTTGCTGATGATCAGGTCGCCGGGGACGAGTTCGTCGCGGGTGGTGGCCTTGCCGGCCTTCACCTGGCCCCAGGTGGTACGCGGGAGTTGCACCCCGGCCTTCTCCCAGGCGCGCATCACCAGACCTGAGCAGTCGAAGCCGTTGGGGCCGGTGCCGCCCCAGACGTAGGGCTTGCCGAGCTGCGCCCGCGCGAACGCGACAACCGCCTTGGCCCCGGACTTCGGCGCTTCCTTCTTCGGATCCTTCTTCTTCGGCGGGTCGTTCTTGGGAGGGTCGTTCTTCGGCGGATCCATCTCCGGCAGATCCGACTCGGGCAGTTCCATCTCCGGGAACTCCATCTCCGGCAGATCCACCCCCGGCGGCACCAACTGCGGCTGCGCGGACTGCGGGTCGCCGGGGACCCGCAGCGTCTCGCCGGCGTAGATGAGTGTCGAGGCGCCCAGATCGTTCAGCTCCTGCAGGACCTTGACGCTCGTGCTGTGAGCGCCGGCCAGCGCGTAGAGCGTGTCACCCGGAATCAGGGTGACCTTCTTGACGGCCGCGGTGCCGGACCCGGCCGGCTTCTTCGGCGTCTCCTTCACCGGCTCGGGCATGACCGGCCCGTGCGGTACCTGCGGCGCGGGAGCGGGCGTCGGCGTCGGCCGGACCTCCAGGGACGACGACTCCGAGGGACCGTGCACTGCCAGCAGCACCCCGCACACCAGCGAGAGCACGAACATCACCACCAGCGAGGCCACCGACCACAACCGGTCCGCACGGCTGGTCCGGGCCCGCGGCTTCCGGTGCGACACCGGCCCCTTCGCCTCAACCCGCCCCTGCGCCGGCCCCTTCGCCTGTGCCGTCCGTGGCTGCGGAGCCTTCCGCGGCGGCCTGAGCAACGTCTGCTGCGCCATCTCACAACTCCCTCTCGGGCCGCGACCTCCGCAGCTCCAAGACGAGGCTGTATCGCCGTCACGGTGTCCCGCCAGATCCTCAGGCGTCCCGGACAGTCCGGGACCGTCCGAGCTGCCGAACGCCCCTCACCACCGGCGGCGAAACACCTGCGGACACCACCTCTGACCAGCACGGACGAACCCGGACTGTCCAGGACGCCGCAATCCATTGCCCCGCCCCGAGCCCCGCAGCAACGCTTCTCTCACCGCCCCGCACTGCCCGGCCGGCGCCTGAACAAGACGCCCTCCAGAGGCAGATGCCGGGCACGCCCTGCCGGTCGGTCGCAGTACACCCATGCACCCGCGGCAGGAGCGCTTCACACCGAAATACGGCGCCCGCCACCTGGCGCGGCCCGAAACCATCACGTCCACAAGGAGCACCCTCATGCGCAGATCACGAGTCCGCACACTGGCGGTGGCCACCGTCGCCACCGGTCTGCTGGCCGGCGGCATCACCGCCGGCACCACCGACATCCTCGCCGGCGACAAGCCCGCCGACACAATCGCCAACGCGGCCGCGCCAAAAAACCCGTCCGAGCCCACAGAGGGGCTGCCGACGGTGAAGGGCCTGCAGTTCACCCTGGGCGAGCGTTCGGTGAAGCTGTCATGGAAGAAGGTCCGCGGCGCGGACGGCTACGTCGTTTATGCCGACTACTCCTGCGACAACGTGCCGCGCTCCACCAACTCCTACCAGCTGCTCAAGAAGTATGTCGGCGAGACGTCCTGGACCCACAAAAACATTCAGGAGACCTGCGTCAACTATGCGGTCGTCGCCCTGCGCGACGGCGTCGAGGGCGCCCGGCCTCCGGTCGGAGAACGGGTCGTGACCTCCATGGTCAACCGTGACCACACCACAGCCGCCCGGAAGTTCTTCACCGCTGCCCCCGCCTCCGGCGACCAGGTCGCCCGCACCAGCGTGGCCCCGGGCCAGGACCGCGGCATCGTGCTGGCCCGCGCCTACATCCGCAACAAGACCGCCTTCACCGACGCGATCGGCGACCACCGCTCCTGGACCCCCGACCCCACCGCCTCAGCGAAGATCACCATCGCGTGGAACACCGGCACTGGCCAAGTCGCCGCCTACATCCACAAGTCCTGCCTCGCCGGCACCAAGCTCCCTAACGGCGACACGGTGGAGGCCGGGTGCTTCGACGCTCTGCCTCCCGCATTCGTCCCCAACGCATCTTCCGTGGGTGACGCCTCCACCGAACGGCGCAACCTCATCAGCGTCTCCCGTGCGGGCTCGGGCGGCCTGTCGATCGGCTTCTCCGCAGTGAACTCCATATCGAGCACGCTCGGCCGGATCGACGGACAACTCACCCTGTCCCCGCACAAGGACACCTTCCGGACCACGCTCACGGCTGACAAGTTCCCGGCATGGGAAATCATCCGCTACCCCCACTTGGTCCAAGGCGCACCCCTGGGCGAAGCCCGCTTGATCGGCACCCGCGACCAGACAGAGATCAGCGACCTCACCAGCGGACGCCAATCCACCTGCACCAGCAAGGGAGATGAAACCAGGGAGTTCACCAACCCCATGGCCTGCTGAACCGAACAGAGGCAACCCGCCGCCTTCCGTTCCCACCGTCCAGCCGCCCTGGGTACAACCCCCGCCCCGCCCGTCAACTGCGAAGTGCCGGACTGTGCCAGCGGGGGCGAACACCTGACGGCCCCGGGCCCGCACCCAAGCAAGCCTTCCGCGACCACAACCGCGCGGCGGCTTGCAACCCGGCCCGCGCGCCTTCGGCGCGCGGTGGCGTCCGAATGCCAGACTCCCGGAGTTACAGACTCCGGGAGTCCCGGAGACCGGATGAGGAGGTGTCGTATGGCGCAGCGCCGCAGAAGGCGGGTCGCCCTGGGCAACAACAAGGGCGGGGTGGGCAAAACCGGCACGACGATCAACCTGGCCGCGTCGCTCGCCGAGGCCGGGCGCCGGGTCCTGGTCGTGGACTGCGATCCGCAGGCGAACGCCTCGCGTCGGCTTGGCCGGCCCTTTAGGCCAGACAGTCCGACCGTGACCGCGAGCGAGGTCGTCAGGTCCGGGGAGCCCGGGGCGGCGGCCGACGCGATCGTGCCGTGCGACTGGGAAGGCGTCTACGCGCTGCGGATCGACGTGATCCCGTCCCGGTTCGATCTGGAGAACCGCATCTCCGAGGCCGCGGTACTCGGTGCGCGCCAGCGGCTGCGCCGCGCGCTCGAGGGGGTGGACGACGAGTACGACGTGACGCTGATGGACTGCCCGCCGTCCCTGGGCCACCTCACCCAGCTCGTGCTCGCGGCTGCGGACTGGGGCATCACCCTGGTCGAGCCCGAGTACGACGGAGTCGAGGGCGCCACCCGCTTCCGGGACTTCATGGTCGCCCCCGAGAACCTCGCCGAGCTGGCCAACCCCGAGCTGGAGTTCCTGGCCGCCGTGCCGTCCATGGTCGACACCCGGCTCGGGGCGCACGCCCACCACCTCAGCACCCTGCCCGGCATCTTCGGCCCGGACCGTGTGTGGGAGCCGATCCCCGCCCGGTCCGTCGTCAAGGACGCCGCGGACTCCGCCCTGCCGCTGTCCGCGATGGGCTCCCGCGCCACCGAGGCACGCGCCGCTTTCGACGCAACCGCCGCCCGCCTCTGGAAAGAGATCACCGCATGACCCGCCGCGAGCGCCCCGTCGTCCCCGCCACCTCACCCGTGGCGCAGCGACAGCCGCTG
>NZ_JBHXDC010000046.1:0-6998 GCF_042725135.1 Streptomyces sp. NPDC060366
TCGCGATCTCCCACAGTCCGTCCGGAACAATCCAACTCCACGTACCCCGCCCCATAAACAGCCCAACGAGCGACCACCCACATAGGACACGGTCTAAGACGTCGTTTCATCGGGCATCGCGGCCTGCCGGTGCGCGACGACGTCGTACGAGCGGCCCCGCGCGATGGTGGCGGCGGCTGTGCGCAGTTCCTCCCGCACCACGGCAGCGGTGAGGACCGCGCGGTGGTATCGGAGCGGGATGCGGGGTATCCCACACGGTCGCGACCCGGGCCCGGATCGCGACCGCCGCGGCGCGGGCGCGGGCGCGCTCGAGGAGCGAGTCGATGAGGCCGGCCCGGTCGGCGAGGTACGCGCGCGCACTGCTAAGTCGCGTACGGACGTGGAAGCGGTGGAGTTCACCGACGAGTAGGGCTGCTTGTCGCCCTCCCACCCGGGCTCCGGCTCTACGGACCAGGGCAGCGGAACAAGCCTCGCAACCGTGCGGCTGGTACTGCTCAAGAACGACATCCCACTCCGCCCGGCCGGCTCTACCCGGGCCGTTCAAGGACGAGACTTCAGGGCCCGCAGTGCCGACAGGTCAACCGTCTCCCGGCGTTCGGCTTCCGGTCGCCGCGCTCGGGACGGCGGCCTGGTGCGCGAGCTGTTGCGGTCAGGGATCATTCGAAGAGGGAGAGGTCGATGGATTCCGCGAGGGCGGCATAGCCCGCATCGCTGCCGTGGAGGTTGTCGCCCATGTGCAGGCCGTTGCGGATGCGGCTGGGATCGGCGGGGTCGCGCCAGACGGCATCGAAGTCGAGTACGCCGTCGAAGGCGCCGCTCGTGCGTATCCATGCGTTGACCTGCTCGCGTGCCTTGTCGCCCTCGGATGTGTACATTTCCGAGCCGCCGTAGGGAGCGATGGTCGCGGCGTACGCCCGCGCGCCGTGCGCGCGGGCCCGAGACGCCAGCTGGAGATGGGCGGCGATGATGTCGTCCACGCCGACGGGCGTGCCGGGGAACATCGCGAGGAATCCGGCGGTCTCCTCGGTGCGCGGGGCGAAGGAGAAGATCAGGTCGTTGCCCACCGCGATCACCACGTGGCCGAGGCCCGGCGTGGCGAGGATGTCGCGGTCGAAGCGGGCGAGGGCGGCGGTGCCGATGCCGTCGTTGAGTATGCGGTTGCCGCTGATTCCCTGGCTGACCACGCAGAGCGTCCGTCCGCCGCAGGTTGCCAGGCGCTCGGCGAGCAGGTCGGTCCAGCGGCGGTCCGTGCCGGGGGTCGAGCCGATGCCGTCGACGCGGGAGTCACCGATCACGGCGATGGCCTTGGCCGGTGCGTCGGGCAGTACTTCCACGGCCGTGATCAGGGCCTGCGCCGGCAAGGGGGTGGCGTCCTTGGGTAGCGACGCGAGTGCGGTCGCGTTGCCGGGGAGGAGCCAGCCGAGCGTGTGGAAGGTCCCGTGGCAGGTTGCGGTGTCTACTCGGCCGGGCAGGTAGAGGCTGATGGTCAGCCGCGACAACGCGGCGGTACGCAGATCGACGGGATCGCTGAGGATCGGCGCGCCCGCCGGTACGGTGGCGCTCGGCCGGCCGCCGAAGGTCACCGCATGGCCGCTTCCGTCCTGGATCCCGCCGTCGGTTTCCGCGATGGCGACACGGGCGGCGCCGATGGTCAGCGGTGCGGTTCCGTACTCGTTGCTGATACGGATGCGGACGTGGTGTCCGCCGCCGCTGATGCGGACGACTTGCCGCAGCGTCGCGTTCTCGAAGGGTTCGACCGAGCTGACGGAGTTGTCCGGCGCCTGCGGGGAGGCGCCCCAGGTGCGAACCCATGCGACGGCGTTCGGGGGCGAACCTTCGGAGCCGGAGGGGGTGTTGATGGCGCTGTTCATGGTCTCTGTCCTTCGGTTCTCGGATGTCACGGCGGTGCTCGAAGAGCTCGGTGTCAGGGCGGCCCTGCCTGCGGTGGCGGAGGGCGTAAAGGGCTCGTCCGCGGTCTGCCGCTTACAGATCGATGCTCCGGTCGCGCAGGAGGTCGATCAGGAACGGGGTGCTGCGCGCCCCCGAGGGGCCGCGAGCTACGCCGCCGCTTCGGCGATGACGTGGCTCGCGCCTCTGCCAGGGCCGGACAGGGCCTAGGGCCTGTCCGGCGGATCTTCGGGGATCAGCCCGGGGCGTCTGGTGCGGTACATCGCAAGGCGGAGGATCGCGCTCGTACTGGACGTACTTGGACGATTCGACAACGCGGCGAGGTGCCGTGCCAGGCGTCCCGGGCCCCCGAGGATCCGCCGGACAGGGCCTAGTCCTCCGGGGTGGCGAACCACTGGGCGGCGGCCAGGGCGAACGCGTCGCGGTCGGGGGTGTCGCTTGCCCAGGCCACGACGCCGTCAGGTCGGACCAGTACGGCCGCCAGCCCCAGGCTGTTGTGCACCGGGCCGGCTGCGTACCGGATCCGGTCGGCCCATCGCTGGGCCGCACCCCTCAGCGCACGGTCGGTGGTGAAGTCGAGCGCGACGCCCCGGCCCTGGTGCAGCAGGTCACCGAGGTGGGTGCCGTCGTCGAAGCGGAAGTCCGGGGCGCTGCGGCCGACGAGCGGGTGGTCGTTGTCCAAGTCGTAACGGTTGAACAGGCCCGATGTCCTGCGGTACACGTGGGTCGTCCCGTCGGGGGTGCTCATCAGCTCGCGGACCAGTCGGCGCAGCGCGGGGGCGTTGTGGCCCGGCTTCATGGTCGCTACCTGGGCTCGCGACCAGTCGAGCACCGCGGCGCCGACGGGGTGTCGCTCACCGGTGTAGCTGTCGAGCAGGCCCTCGGCCGCGTGTCCGTGCACGGTGGCGGCGAGCTTCCAGCCGAGGTTCATGGCGTCGCCGATGCCGAGGTTGAGCCCCTGGCCGCCCAGCGGCGAGTGGATGTGCGCGGCGTCGCCGGCGAGCAGGACGCGGCCCTTGCGGTAGGTCGTGACCTGCATCGCGCGGTCGGTGAAGCTGGAGGCGAGATGGACCTTGTCCAGCGTCACGTCGGTGCCGGAAATACGGCGCAGCACAGTCTGGAGGTGGTCGCGGGTCAGCCGCTCGGAGCGGTCGAAGGCGCCGCCGTCGAAGTCCATCATGCCCAGGTGCCCTTCGAGGGGCGTACGCAAATACATGCCGTTCGGTGTCAGGTTGAACCCGAGGGGCAGCTGCTCGGGGTCGGTGAAGGTGACCTGGGCGACGTAGCCGGTGAACAACGGTGAGGTGCCTATGAATTCGAAGCCCGCGAGCTTGCGTACCGCGCTGCGCCCGCCGTCGCATCCCAGGAGCCAGCGCGCCCGGTACTGCTGCCCGCCCGCCGTGGCGACAACGTACTCGGCATCCTGGCTCACGGCGGTGACGGGAACGCCGCGGACGATCTCCACACCGAGCGCGGAAGCCTGCTCGGCCAGCACCGTCGCGACCGCTTCCAGGCTCGTCATGAAGCCTTCCATCGCCGGACCGGGCAGCCTGAACGGGAGGGCGGCCGTGTCGATGTCGGCCGCATCGAGCGTGATGCCCGCGAAATGGCTCAGCTGACGAGGGGCCGGCGCCTCGATGGCTTCGGGGTCCGCGCCGAGTTTCTCCGCGTTGACGCCGGAAGCCTTCGCTATCGCTTCCAGCAGCCCGCGGCGGTAGAACGTCTCGGCGGACCCGGCGTTCAGTCCCCTCAATCCGAGCGGGAGCGCCTTCAGCGGCGGGTTGGGGTCCTGGTCCGCCTCGAGTACGAGGACGGAACAGCCGGACAGGGCAAGCTCGTTCGCCAGGAACAGGCCGATCGGGCCGGCGCCCGCGATTACTACGTCGTGCATGAGAGCTTCCCTTCGGAAACCAATACGTGGTGATGCCCGGGCTGGATGAGGTAGGTCAGCGCAGGCGGGTGAGGCCGTCGAGGATGACGGCGATGCCGGTGAGGAACTGCTCGCGGTCGTCGTGGTTTTTCATCTGGCCGACGATGGCGTGCATGAACGGGTAGTCCTCGGGGTTGAGTTCCTGCCACGCCGCCGAGGCCGCGTCGAAGAATTCGTCGCGGTCCGCCTGGGGGTCGATCTCTGAGGTGTCCCCCTCGATGCGGGCGTTCTGGCTGACCGCTCCGAGGATGTAGTGCACGAGTGTCGAGGCCGCGTCGAACCAGCGGGCTCGCGGCACACCCAAGGCACCCACCTGTCGGCCGATCCGCTCGAAGATCCCTACCGTCACCGGGCCCACCGGGTTGCGGATGATCTGGAGCGTCAGCCGCGTAGCGAGCCACTGGTGCTCAGCGATCGCATCGAACAAGGCCAGCGCAACGAGGCGGATTTCGTCCCCCGGCGCTGCTCCCGCCCGGGCGGGCTTCGTCGCCAGAGCGGCAGTGACGACCGTCTCGGTCGCCGCGTCTAGGAGATCGTCCCGCTTGCCCACGTGATACGAGATCGCACCGGACCCGGTGGACAGACTCTCACTCAGCGCCCGGACAGTCAGCGCGCCCTCGCCGCCCGCATCGAGCAACTCGATGGCGGCCTCGATGATCTGCTCTTGGGAGAGCACCTGGTTACGCCTCTGAGACAGGCGTGCTCGCGTTGCCATGCGCCCATGGTGACACATTTGGCGCAGCGTGCCAATTTGGAGCGATGCACCAAAGTGGGTTGCGGCGTTCATCGGTGGCACGGTGTACCAAATCGGGTCGGCGGACACGTCCCGCCTGCTCATCTCGCTACGGCGACGAGACATCGACTGACCGAGCACCCATCGCCAGGCGAACCTGCCGGCGCCCCGTTCGTGAGCTCGTAGTTGGTGCGCGAGGCGCCGGGGCCCGGCCGGCCTCGGGCTGGGTGCTGGGTGCTGGGTGCTGGAGAAGGCGGGCGGCGGCCGCGGGCCCGGACGCGCCGTGCTTCACGCCGTCGACTGCGCCGAAGCCTCACAGAACGCGCCCCTGCCCATCACGCTCGCGCGTTTCCTCATCGGATTCCATTTCAGTACATGACCATGCCGGCGGAGACGTTGATGTCTTCTCCCGTGATGGAAGCAGCGCTGTCACTGAGGAGAAAGGTGACCAGATCTGCCACATGATCGGGCTGCACCAGACGGCCGAGAGGTGAGCCCGACACGGCCTCCTGAAGGAGAGTTTCCTTAGGGATTCCTTTTCTTGTTGCCAGTTCATCGATCACCGTCCGGAACCTGTCGCTGTCCACGGCTCCCGGAGTGACCAGATTCGCCCTGATCCCGTACGCCCCCGCCTCCAACGCCAGGGCGCGAGTAAAGCCGATCAAGGCAGTCTTGCTGCTCGCATAGGCGGCACGGCCGACGTTCGGACGCTTCCCGGTGATCGAACCCACCATCACGATGTTGCCGGAGCGTTGTTCGATCATGGTGGGCAGCACCGCACGACAGCACAAGAAAGTGCCAGTCACGTTGGTATTGAGCGTGTCCTCCCATTCACTGAGCGACGACTCCCACAACGGTGAAGTGGGACCGGCAATACCCGCATTGTTGACCAATGCATCGATACGGCCGAACCGGTCGATTGCAATCGATACCATTTTCGATACCGCGCGCTCATTTCTGATATCGCAGCTGACTGGCAATACAGAATGGCCGACAGGATCAATCGACTGAGCAGAGGCCTTCAGGGCTTCGAGGTCCCTACCGCAGATAATGACATTCGCCCCTGTTGCGTGGAGTGCTCTGGCAATCTCCTGCCCCAGCCCGCGCCCCCCACCCGTAACAATCGCGACTCGGCTCGCCAGCCGGTCCGTACTTGCTTCGTTTGCTGACATAGCACCTATCCGCACTACTTCGGATCTTGTAGATGGACGGAGTGCCACAGTTTCACATATCTGGATCAATGGGTCGCGGACGTCGCCCTCGCCTCCACGACTGGCCACCCGCCTGAGTTTGCTCTTTGACCTACCAGGGTCTTCCAGGCTTGCCGATGGCCTTGAGGGTCTCGGCGCGTTTCGAGCGCCCGTGCTGAGCAGCGCGCTGCCGCGCACGACGGCCCTGCTGATCAGGCGGGGCGGTGGGTGATGTCAGGATGGCTCCATGACGACCAAGGTTTACTTCGATATCACCATTGACGGCGTGCCCGCCGGGCGCATCAACTTCGACCTGTTCGAAGACGTGGTCCCCAAGACCGTCGAGAACTTCCGCGCCCTCGCCACCGGCGAGAAGGGCTTCGGTTACGCCGGATCCAGCTTCCACCGGGTCATCCCCGCGTTCATGCTGCAGGGCGGTGACTTCACCCGGGGTGACGGCACCGGCGGCAACAGCATCTACGGCGAGAAGTTCGCCGACGAGAACTTCACTCTCAAGCACACCAAGCCGGGGCTGCTGTCGATGGCCAACAGCGGCCCCGACAGCAATGGCTCGCAGTTCTTCATCACCACCGTGGTGACGCCGTGGCTCGACGGCAAGCACGTGGTCTTCGGCGAGGTCGCCGACCAAGCCGGGCTCGACCTGGTTGCGAAGATCGAAAGGCTCGGCAGCCAGAGTGGACGCACCAAGTCCAACATCACCATCGAGGCGTCCGGCCAGCTCTGACGCCCGATTGCACCACCTGACAGAACGGTGACACCGTGAAAGCCCCGCGCCCGGGAGACCGAAGGGCATGGTCGGGGCCGGGGCAGCGTGGTTGGGGCCGTGGCCGGAACACAACGGACGTCGGTCACGGACCCGTTCTTCTCCAAGCCCCCTCACAGGAAAGTCGGCGCGCCCCGGGCCCGGTTTCGGGTCTGATCGCGTCGGTGACGCGGCCAAACGCAAGGTCCCTCCGCCGCCAACCCTCATGACGTCAGCGGGTTGAGTCTGACGCGGTGGGCAGGGGGCTTCGTGGACCGGCCGCGGCACGTTGGGATCGAAGATCCATACGAACGGCCGAGCGCTTCGTCGGCATCGCAGCCACACTCATCTGTCACCGCCGACTCACCAAATGAAAGGACGTCTAAGACCGTGTCCTATGTGGGTGGTCGCTCGTTGGGCTGTTTATGGGGCGGGGTACGTGGAGTTGGATTGTTCCGGACGGACTGTGGGAGA
>NZ_JBHXDC010000047.1:0-5457 GCF_042725135.1 Streptomyces sp. NPDC060366
CATGCGTCGATGGACTGGGCGTAGACGGGCTCGGTCGTCAGGAGGTCGGCGGTCATGAGCGGCCATTGGGCGCCCTGGCCGGGGAAGACGAACACCGTCTTTCCCTGCGGACGGGTCACACCGGTCACGACGTGCGCGTTGGGAGCGCCCTCGCCCAGAGCCGTCAGGCCGTCCATCAGCTCCGCACGCCCGGTCGCGACAACCGCGCCCCGATGGGCCAGGGCCGCGCGGGTCGTGGTCAGGGCGTGCGCGACCTGACCGAGCGTGACCTCCGGGTGCGCGGTCAGGTGAGAGTACAGCCGCGAAGCCTGGGCACGCAGCGCCTCGGACGTGTGGCCCGACACGGGCCAGACCACGACACCCGACCCGGACTCAGGCTCGGACTCCCCTTCAGGTTCGGTGACTTCGGCCGCCGGTGCCTGTTCCAGGATGACGTGCGCGTTCGTCCCGCTCATGCCGAAGGAGGACACACCGGCCCGCCTCGGCCGGTCCTCCCCGACCGCCCACGGGGTGTTCTGCGTGAGGAGCTCTACCGCTCCTGCCGACCAGTCGACATGCGGCGTCGGCTCGTCCACGTGCAGCGTCGCCGGGAGTACGCCCTCCCGCATCGCCATGACCATCTTGATGACACCGCCTACACCGGCAGCCGCCTGCGTGTGGCCGAGGTTCGACTTCAGCGACCCCAGCCACAACGGAGCATCTTCCGGCCGGTCCTGACCATAAGTAGTGAGGATGGCCTGGGCCTCGATCGGGTCACCGAGAGCAGTGCCGGTGCCATGCGCCTCGACCGCGTCCACATCGGCCGCCGTCAGGCCCGCGTTCGCGAGTGCCTGACGGATGACACGCTGCTGCGAAGGCCCGTTCGGAGCCGTCAGACCATTTGACGCACCATCCTGATTGACCGCCGAACCCTTTACCACCGCGAGCACCTGGTGCCCGTTGCGTTGGGCGTCCGACAGACGCTCCACGAGCAGCAGTCCGACACCTTCCGACCAGCCGGTGCCGTCCGCACCGGCCGCGAACGGCTTGCACCGGCCGTCCGGTGCCAGTCCGCCCTGGCGCGTGAACTCCGTGAAGCACCCGGGCGCGGCCATGACGGTCACACCGCCGGCCAGTGCCAGCGACGACTCGCCGTTCCTCAGTGACTGGCACGCCAGGTGCAGCGCGACCAGCGACGACGAACACGCCGTGTCGATCGTGAGCGCCGGGCCCTCCAGGCCGAACGTGTAGGAGACACGGCCGGACGCGACGCTCAGCGCGCTCCCGATGCCGATTTGGCCCTCGAACCCCTTGGGGGTGTCGGTGAGCCGGGAGAGGTAGTCCTGCGAGATGACACCGGCGAAGACACCGGTGTCGCTCCCTTGGAGTGACATGGGGTCGATGCCGGCCCGCTCGAAGGCCTCCCAGGACGTCTCCAGCAGCAGCCGGTGCTGCGGGTCCGTCGCCACCGCCTCGCGCGGACTGATCCGGAAGAGTTCCGGATCGAACTTGGCGGCATCGTAGAGGAAGCCACCGGACGACGTCGCGGAAGTGCCCGTGCGTTCCGGGTCCGGGTCCATCAGCCGTTCGATGTCCCAGCCGCGATCGGTCGGGAAGCCACCGATCCCGTCCCGTCCTTCGGCGAGCAACTGCCACAGGTCCTCCGGCGAGGAGACCTCACCCGGGAAACGGCAGGCCATTCCGATGATGGCGATCGGCTCGTCGTGCGCGATCGGCGCAACGGCGTCGGTCTCGGTGGCCGGCAGCGTGCCGAGCAGTTCCGTGAGGAGGAAGCGGGCCGCCAGGATCGGCGTCGGATGGTCGAAGATCAGGGTCGTCGGGAGCTGGAGACCGGTCGAGGCGGTGAGCCGGTTGCGTACCTCGACGGCGGTCAGCGAGTCGAAACCCAGCTCCCGGAAGGTGCGGTCGGCCTCGATGGCCGCCGCGTCACCACGTACCAGCACGGTCGCCACATGGCTCCGTACCAGGTCCAGAAGGTGCCGCTCCCGCTGCTCGGGGGCCAGCAGGGACAGTGCCTCCGCCAGCGAGCCGCCCTTGCCCGCGGACGCGCCCGAACCCCGGGCCGCGCGGGACACACTGGCGCGCCGGGGCTGCACCAGCGCGCGCAGGAGCGGCGGCGGGGCCGTCGAGCCCAGAGCCCGGGTGTCCAGCCCGGTCGGCAGCAGGAAGGGCCGGTTCTCGGCCAGACCAACATCCAGCAGTGCCAGCCCCTGGGGCGTGGTCAGGGGTACGACCCCCGCGCGACTCACCCGCGCCGCATCCGCGCCGTCCAGGTGCTGTGTCATCCCACTGGACTCGGCCCACAGTCCCCACCCGAGTGAGGCCGCGGGCAGACCCCGCCGGTGGCGATGGGCGGCCAGGGTGTCCAGGAAGACGTTCGCCGAGGCGTAGTTGGCCTGGCCAGGCGCACCGAATGTCGCGGCGGCGGAGGAGAAGAGGATGAACGCGTCGAGGTCGCAATCCGCTGTGAGTTCGTGGAGGTTCCAGGCGGCGTCGACCTTGGGGGCGAGCACGGTGGTGAGCTGCTCGGGGGTGAGACGGTCGACCGTCGCGTCGTCGAGGACGCCGGCGGTGTGGATGACGGCGGTGAGGGGGTGCTCGGCGGGGATGCTGTCCAGCAGAGCGGTGAGCTGCTCGCGGTCGGCGGCGTCGCACGCGGCGATACGGACGTCCGCGCCCAGCGCGGTCAGCTCCTCCCGAAGCTCCCGCGCCCCTCCCGCGTCCGGGCCGGACCTGCTGGTCAGCAGCAGGTGCCGGGCACCGTGTTCGGTGATCAGGTGGCGGGCCGTCAGCGCACCGAGCGTTCCGGTGCCTCCGGTGACCAGGACGGTGCCCTCGGCGCGCAACGCGGAAGGCAGCGTCAGCACGACCTTGCCGATGTGCCGGGCCTGGCTCAGGTAGCGCAGCGCCTCCGGTGCGCGTCGGATGTCCCACGCGGTGACGGGGAGCGGGCTCAGCACCCCCTCCTCGCACAGCGTTCGGAGCTCCTCCAGCATCTCCTGGATGCGCTCGGGCCCGGCGTCGCCCAGGTCGAACGCCTGGTAGACGGTGCCCGGGTACGCCTCCGCTACGGCCTCGGAGTCCCGGATGTCCGTCTTGCCGATCTCGATGAAGCGTCCACCGTCGGAGAGCAGCCGCATCGAGGCGTCGGCGAAGTCCCCGGCGAGCGAGTTGAGTACGACGTCGACACCGGCACCCCCCGTCGCGCCGCGGAAGTGCTCCTCGAAGTCGAGGGTGCGTGACGACGCGATGTGCGCGTCATCCAGGCCGTGCGCGCGCAGGACGTGCTGCTTGCCGGTGCTCGCGGTCGACAGGATCTCGACCTGCCAGTGCCGCGCGAGCTGGAGCGTGGCCATGCCGACGCCACCGGCGCCCGCGTGGACCAGAAGCCGCTCACCGGGCTCTATCGCGGCCAGGTCCACCAGCCCGTAGTACGCCGTGAGGAAGACGATCGGGACGGTGGCGGCCTCCGCGAAGGTCCAGCCCTGCGGGATGCGTGTCAGCAGCCGGGCGTCCGTGACGGTCACCGGGCCGGTGCTGGTGAACAGTCCCATCACCCGGTCACCGGAACGCAGATGCGTGACGTCCGGCGCCACCTCCAGGACCACACCGGCGCCCTCGCCGCCGACGGCGCGAACATCGCTGACCATGCCGAGGGTGACGACGACATCGCGGAAGTTCAGGCCCGCCGCGCGGACGGCGACCCGTACCTCACCGGGGGCCAACTCCGCCGACGCCTCAGGAGACTCGACCAGGGCGATGTGGTCCAGGGTCCCCTGCCCCGTCACACCGAGGCTCCAGTCCGACACGCCTGCGGGGACGGCTAGCGCCTCCTCGGCCGAGAACCGGCCCAGACGGGCCGCGAGCGGCCGGCCCTCACGTACGGCCACCTGCGGTTCGCCGCTGAGCACGACGGCCGGCAGAGCGGCTGCCGACTCCGGTTCACCGTCCACGTCGACCAGCAGGAACTTGTCCGGGTGTTCCGACTGCGCCGAGCGCAGCAAACCCCACACGGACGCGGATACGACGTCGGAGACCGGGTCTCCGGGCTCGGCCGCCACCGCCCCGGACGTCACCACGACGAGTCGTGCCGACGCCAGCGACTCGTCACGCAGCCAGCGTTGGACGAGCGCGAGCAGGCGGGTGCCGAGCTGCCGTACACGGGCGGGCACAGGCTCGTCGTCCGCATCCGTGCCGCGATCCAGGACGGGGAGGAAGACCGTCGCCGGTACTTCGGCCCTGTCCGCCAGCCGGTCGAGGTCCGCGGGCCCCTCGCACCCGACGGCCGCGGCCAGCGAGGCGGCGAACTCGGCCGCGTTGTCGGCGGCGCTGTTGTCGTCCGCGCTGCCGTCCGTGAGCGGGGCGAGAACGGCGTACTGGCGGCTGCTCCCGGCACCGACCTCCGGAAGCGTGACGGGCGACCAGTCCAGGCTGAACAGAGTGTCGCGGTACGGATCGGACTCGTCGGCCCGGTGCAACTGAGCGACGTCGAGAGGCCGCAGCGTCAGCGTGTCGATATGTCCTACCGGTTGTCCCTCGGGATCCGCGAGGGTGATCCGGGCGGTGGTGGGCGTCAGCCTGCGGACATGCGCCCGGAGAGCCGACGCGCCGGTGGCGTGCAGGTCGACTCCGCTCCAGGAGAAGGGGAGCTGGGCTTTCCCGTCCTCGTCCCCGTCCTGGTCTGTGCCGGGGGTCAGGCCGAGGGCGTGGAGGGTGGCGTCGAGGAGTGCGGGGTGGATGCCGTAGCCGTCCGGGTCGGCGTCCTCGCCGAGCGCGATCTCCGCGTACACGTCGTCGCTGTCGCCCGAACGCCAGGCCGCCGTCAGACCCCGGAAGGTGGGGCCGTAGTGGTAACCGTGCTCGGCGAGGTCGTCGTACAGCGTGTCGACGGGCAGTGCCTCGGCACCGGCCGGCGGCCAGGCCGTGAGGTCTTCGGCGGGGGCCGGGGGCGTCGCCGTGAGATGGCCGGTGGCGTGCAGGGCCCACGACTCGCCGTCCTCGGCGCGCGAGTGGACGGTGACCGGACGCCGTCCGCTCCCGTCCTCGTCGGCACCGGCGGTCACCTGGAGATGGACGCTGCCGGTCTCCGTCATGACGAGCGGGGCCTGGAGCGTCAGCTCCGCCAGGTGGGGATGGCCTGTGTGCTCACCGGCGTGCAGGGCGAGATCCACGAACGCGGTGCCGGGCAGCAGCACGGCTCCTGCGACCGCGTGGTCCGCGAGCCACGGGTGCGAGCGCAGACTCAGGCTTCCCGTGAACGTGACGGCGCTCCCGCCGTCCGCGAGCTCAACCGCGGCACCGAGCAGGGCGTGTGCCGTACGGCGGAGTCCAAGACTCGCCGGATCGCCGCTGTTTGCCGGTGCGTTGAGCCAGTAGTGGTGGTGTTGGAAGGCGTAGGTGGGGAGGGTGGGGTGGTGGTTGGTGGGCTGGGTGGTGGTGGGCCAGGTGAGGGGGGTG
>NZ_JBHXDC010000048.1:0-5450 GCF_042725135.1 Streptomyces sp. NPDC060366
ATGACCGCGACCGACAGACTCTCGAACGTGGCGATCTGCTCGGTGACCTGCTCGTGGGGCAGGGTGACCGATGCCATGGTGCCGCGCCCGGTCAGGGAGGTGAGGGCTTTGCTGCGCAGGGCGACGATCTTCGCCGCGTCCTCCAGGGTGAGTGCGCCGGCGATGTGGGCTGCGGCGATCTCGCCCTGGGAGTGGCCGATGACGGCATCAGCGCTGGTGCCGTGGTGTTCCCAGAGGCGGGCGAGGGAGACCATGACCGCGAACAGCGCCGGCTGGACCACATCCACGCGCTCCAGGAGTTCCCCGGCCGGGTCCGTGAGGACGTCTCGCAGTGACCAGTCGACATACGGCGCCAGCGCCGTCGCGCATGCGTCGATCGACTGGGCGTAGACGGGCTCGGTCGTCAGGAGGTCGGCGGTCATGAGCGGCCATTGGGCCCCCTGGCCGGGGAAGACGAACACTGTCTTCCCGGGCGGACGTGTCACCCCGGTGACCGTGTGCGCGCTGGGAGCACCCTCGCCCAGAGCCGTCAGGCCGTCCATCAGCTCGCCACGGTCCGTCGAGACAACCGCGCCCCGATGGGCCAGGGCCGCGCGGGTCGTGGTCAGGGCGTGCGCGACCTGCTCGGCCGTGAACTCGGGGTGCGCGGTCAGGTGTGCGTGCAAGCGGGAAGCCTGCTCGGCCAGGGCCGGAGCCGTATGACCCGACACCGGCCACACCACCACACCCGACCCAATCTCAGGGCCGGACTCCGCTCCGGGCTCGGTGACTTCAACTTCCGGGGCCTGTTCCAGGATGACGTGCGCGTTCGTACCGCTCATCCCGAACGAGGACACACCGGCCCGCCTCGGCCGGTCCTCCCCGACCGCCCACGGCCTGCTCTCCCTCAGGAGCTCCACCGCCCCCGCCGACCAGTCGACATGCGGCGTCGGCTCGTCCACGTGCAGCGTCGCCGGGAGTACGCCCTCCCGCATCGCCATGACCATCTTGATGACACCGCCGACACCGGCAGCCGCCTGCGTGTGCCCGATGTTCGACTTCAGCGATCCGAGCCACAGAGGCGCGTCCTCCGGGCGGTCCTGACCGTACGTCGCGAGGATGGCTTGGGCCTCGATCGGGTCACCGAGCGTCGTACCCGTGCCGTGCGCCTCCACCGCCTGGACGTCCGCCGCCGTCAGCCCCGCATTTGCCAGTGCCTGAAGGATCACCCGTTCCTGCGAAGGCCCATTGGGAGCGGTGAGCCCGTTCGACGCACCGTCCTGGTTCATGGCCGAACCCTTTACCACCGCGAGGACCTGGTGTCCGTTGCGCTGGGCGTCCGACAGCCGCTCCACCAACAGCAGCCCGACACCTTCCGACCAGCCGGTGCCGTCCGCACCGGCCGCGAACGGCTTGCACCGGCCGTCCGGCGCCAGCCCACGCTGCCGGCTGAAGACGACGAACGCGTTCGGGGTGGACATGATGGTGACGCCACCGGCCAGCGCGAGGTCGCACTCGCCGTTCCGCAGCGACTGGGCGGCCATATGCAGGGCCACCAGCGACGACGAGCACGCCGTGTCCACCGTCACCGCCGGACCCTCAAGGCCCAGCGTGTAGGCGATACGCCCCGACGCGATGCTGGCCAGGCTGCCTGATCCGAGGTAGCCCTCAAGGTCCTCGGGAATGCTGGACAGCCGGGAGAAGTAGTCCTGTGAGGTCAGTCCGGCGAAGACACCGGTCGCGCTTCCCTTGAGGGACGTGGGGTCGATGCCCGCGCTCTCGAACGTCTCCCAGGCCGTCTCCAGGAGCAGTCGCTGCTGCGGGTCGGTCGCCAGGGCCTCGCGCGGACTGATCCGGAAGAGTTCGGCGTCGAACTGGGCCGCGCTGTGCAGGAATCCACCGCGCTGGGTGGTGGAAGTGCCGGCGTGATCGGGGTCCGGGTCCAGCAGCCGTTCGATGTCCCAGCCGCGATCGGTCGGGAACTCGCCGATCCCACTGCCGCCTTCGGCGAGCAGCCGCCACAGATCCTCCGGTGACGAGACATCGCCGGGGAAGCGGCACGCCATGCCGACGATCACGATCGGCTCGTCGTCCTGAGGCGCGCCGTTCGTCGTGGCGGGACGAGCCGTGCCCTTCGACTCGCTGCCCACGAGCTGAGTGAGCAGGTACTGGGTCAGAGCCTTGGGGCTCGGGTGGTCGAAGACCACGGTTGTCGGCAACTGCACGCCGGTGGCGGCGCCCAGCCGGTTGCGGAGCTCAACAGCTGTCAGTGAATCGACGCCCAGCTCCTTGAACGCACGGTCTGCGTCCACACCAGCCGCATGGCCGAGGACGGCCGCCACGTGCTGGGAGACCAGTGCGAGCAGTCGTTCCCGCTGTGCGGTCGGAGAGAGCCCGGCGAGACTGCCCGCGAGGCCCGCGACCGCACCGGCGCCGGTCCCGGCGGCCACACGCCGCGTGGGGCGGCGGACCAGTCCACGCAGGAGCGCCGGGGCGCTCTCCGGGCTGAGCCGCTTGGTGTCCAGGTCGATCGGCAGGAGCGAAGGGGCGCCGCTGGTCAGGGCGGTGGAGAAGAGCCGGAGCGCCGTTTCCGTACGCAGCGGCCTGACTCCGCCCCTCACCAGACGCTCGGTGTCGGCCTCGCTCATGTGGCCCGTCATGCCGCTGGCCTCGGCCCAGTAGCCCCAGCCGAGCGATCCCGCCGGCAGACCCTGGTGTCGTCGGTGGACGGCGAGCGCGTCCAGGAAGGCGTTGGCGGACGCGTAGTTGGCCTGGCCCGGGGCACCCAGCCCGGCGGCGGCCGACGAGAACAGCACGAAGGCGTCCAGGTCGGTCTCCGCCGTCAGCTCGTGCAGATTCCAGGCCGCGTCCACCTTCGGACGCCGGACGAAGGCGAGTTGCTCGGGCGTGAGTCGTTCGACCGTCGCGTCCTCGAGAACGCCGGCGGCGTGTACGACGGCGCTGAGGGGGTGCTCGGCGGGAACGCTGTCCAGCAGCTCGGCGAGCTGATCCCGGTCGGCCGCGTCACAGGACTCGACCCGCACCTCGGCGCCGAGAGCCTCCAGCTCCGCCCGCAGCTCGGTGGCGCCGGCGGCGTCCGCACCGGAGCGGCTGGCGAGCAGGAGGTGCCTGGCTCCGTGCCCGGTGACCAGTTCCCTGGCGATGTGTCCGCCGAGTACGCCGGTGCCGCCGGTGATCAGCACCGTGCCCTCGGGAGAGATCACGCTCGGGAGGGTGAGAACCACCTTTCCGATGTGCCGGGCCTGACTTAGGAACCGGATGGCCTGCTGGGCGTCGTGAATGTCCCAGGCAGTGACGGGCAGCGGCTTGAGCGCCCCGCTCACGAACAGCTCGCGCAGCTCCTGGAGCATCTCCTGGATACGGTCGGGCCCCGCGTCCCCCAGGTCGAACGCCTGGTAGACGACCTCGTGATCGTGTTCCGCCGATACGGTGTCGGCGTCCCGGATGTCGGTCTTGCCGATCTCGATGAAGCGTCCACCGTCACCGAGGAGGCGCAGCGAGGCATCGGTGAAGTCACCGGCCAGGGAGTTGAGGACGATGTCGACACCCGCGGCCCCCGCCGTGGCACGGAAGTGCTGCTCGAAGTCGAGCGTGCGGGAGGAGGCGACGTGGGTGTCGGGGACGCCCCGGTCGCGGAGCACGTGCTGCTTCGCCGGGCTCGCCGTGGTGAACACCTCAAGACCCCAGTGCTCGGCCAGCTCCAGCGTTGCCAGACCGACGCCACCCGTCGCGGCGTGCAGGAGCAGACGCTCACCCCGCCGCGCACCCGCCAGATCGGCGAGTCCGTAGTAGGCGGTGAGATAGACGATGGGGAGGGTGGCCGCCTCGGCGAAGCTCCAGCCGTCCGGCATACGGGTGACCAGCCGGGCGTCGGTCATGGTGACCGGCCCGGTACCGGAGAGAAGCCCCATCACCCGGTCGCCCACCGCGAGGTGCCTGACGTCGGGCGCGACCTCGATCACCACACCGGCGCCTTCTCCACCGAGTGACCGCACGTCCGCCACCATGCCGAGCGCCACGACGACGTCCCGGAAGTTCAGCCCCGCGGCGCGCAGGGCGATCCGGACCTGTCCCGGTGCGAGCGGCGCGACGGCCTCGGGGAAGTCCACCAGGCGTACGTCTTCGACGGTGCCCCCGCCCGTGACACCCAGACGCCAGGCGGGCGCATCCGTGGGAGGCGAGAGTCGCTCGGGTGCGGGGAAGGGGGCGAGGCGGGGGGTGAGTATGTTGCCGTTGCGGAGGGCGAGTTGGGGTTCGTCGGTGGTGGTTGCGGTGTGGATGGCGTGGGTGAGCTGGTTGGTGCTGTCGGGGTGGTTGTCGGTGTCGATGAGGGTGATGCGGTGGGGGTGTTCGCTCTGGGCGCTGCGGATGAGGCCCCAGAGAGGTGCGTGGATGAGGTCGGTGAGGCGTTCCCCGGGTTGGGCGGCGACGGCGTGGCGGGTGACGACGACGAGGTGGGAGTTGGTGCGGGCGTCGTCGGTCAGCCAGTCCTGGAGGAGGGCGAGGGCCTGCTCGCTCGCGGCCTGTACCTGCTCGGGCAGAGGCAGTTCGGCGAAATCGCCTACCCGGGCATGGACCTCCGCCTCCTGCGGGGCCTCATCGATACCGGCCAGCAGAAGTGCGTACGGCTGCGGGTCCGCGTCCTTGGCAACGGCATTGGCAACCGCCTCGGTCCCGGCCTCGGACGGAGCCGCCGGCGACCAGGCGATGGTGAACAGCCGGTTCTCGTCAGCCGGCTTGGTGCTGACGGCGGCGAGCTGCGCCGGGTCTATCGCCCGGAGTGTCAGGGCTTCGACATGTACGACCGGTTGGCCGACCGGGTCGGCGATGCTGAGCGCGACCGTCCGCGCGTCCCCGCGCCCGATGTGGACGCGCAGTGCGGTGGCACCGGTCGCGTGCAGACTGACCCCGGACCAGGAGAAGGGCAGCGCGAGCTCGGCCTCTGTCTGTCCGTCCGTACCGCTGTCCGTACCACTGTCCGCACCGAGGGTGTGGAGGGCGGCGTCGAGGAGTGCGGGGTGGATGCCGTAGCCGGTGACGTCGGTGTCGGGGCCGAGTTCGATCTCGGCGTAGAGGTCGTCGCCGTCGCGCCAGGCGGCGGTGAGGCCTCGGAAGGCGGGACCGTAGCCGTAACCCCGGGCGTCCATCGACTCGTAAAGGGTCTCCACGGACAGAGCCTTCGCACCGGCCGGCGGCCAGGCGGTGAGATCCGTACCTGCGGAATCGGCGGGAACGTCGGAGAGCACACCTATGGCGTGGAGCGTCCACGCTTCGTCGTCGGCTTGGCGGGAGTGGATGGTGATGGGGGTGGTCTGTTGCTGGGTGTCTTCAGGGCCTGCGATTACTTGGAGCTGAATGGTTGCGTGTTCGGGGATGGTGAGTGGGGTTTGGAGGGTGAGTTCGGTGAGGTGGGGGTGGTTGGTGTGGTGTCCGGTGTGGAGTGCGAGGTC
>NZ_JBHXDC010000049.1:0-4769 GCF_042725135.1 Streptomyces sp. NPDC060366
TCCGAGCCGCTGCCGCCAGCGCCCGCCCCGGCGTCGACGGCCGTCGTGGTGATGGCTGTGTCGCTGGCCCTGGTGGTGGTCCTGGTGGTGTCGCTTGCATGCGGGAGCGTCGCCTACCTCACCTACCAGCACCCCGCGCTCGAAGCGCCCCTCACCATCGCGATGACCACGGTGATGGCCATCGCCGCAGTGGTGGCCGCAGTGGCCGCCGTCGTTGCCCTGCTGCGCCGCCGGTGACGCCTGGCGGCCGGTACGAGCCGCCCGCAGTTCCGGATTTCGGGACTTCCGGAGTCTGTTACTCCGGATTCGGATGCGTGGCCGAAGGGCCGCCCGGACACCGGGCTGTTGGGGTCGCGCCGTGGCGGAGCCGGTGGGCCGTTTCAAGATTTCGCGAGGTCCGGCGTCACATTCTGCGGCTACCCCTGCATAACCAAGTAGCCAGCAGAGTTCGTCACGTTACGACCCTCGCCGTCCGGGCCGCCCGCCACTGAGGACCCGCCAGCCAGCCCTGGTGCGGCGGCCGGGACGGTGAGGTGGTCGGCCTGGTTCGCTGCCGTGCCGCAGGGCGGCGTCCAGGCGTACAGGGCTCGGTGCTGGGGCGCTCTGAAACCTCAGAGGTTAGTCATCCCATTCGATCTCTCATCCCGGGTCTCTCAACCTGACCTTTCACCGGATCTAACACTTGAACTTACATAGTCCCGCTGGCACATCCATGATCAACATGTGATCCGTCGACTCCAACGAGGCCGCACTGTTTGGGAGTTGAAGGCTCGCACGGCTAGTTTCTGAGGCATGAAGACAACGGCGACTGCCAAGCAGGACATGCAGGGCGACGTGGCGACCGGACGGGACACCCGTACGGCCGTTCTGGACCGCTCGATCCGGACCAACGTGCCGCTGCGCAAGACCTTCGTCCAGGCGAACCGGGGATCCGTCAGCCGGCACGGGCCCCTGAAGGACTTCGTGACCGGCCGGGACCTGCGGGGTCTCAGGGCCTACCTGATCATCGTGGCCGCGTGCAGCAACGGGGACAACGGCTGGTCGACCACGCATGACAGCGCGGTGTGGTCGCGGCTGATGGACATCCACGAGACCGCCGTCAGTCAGTCTGCGCGCACGGGCGCCTGGCGGGCTCTGCGCCGGCTGGAGGAGCGCAACCTGATCGAGTGCAGCCGCAGCGGGACCAAGATCACCGTGACTCTGCTGCGCGAGGACGGTACGGGGAAGCCCTACGACCGCCCCGTGGGCGACCGCGAAGAGAACCTCTTCCTGCGGATCCCGAATACGTTCTGGGCGCAGGGCCGTGACGAGAAGCTGAGCCTGCCGGGCCTGGCCCTGTTCCTGGTCGTCGCCCGCGAGAAGCACTGGGTGGCCCTTCCCGCCGAGAGAGCTCCCGAGTGGTACGGCTGGTCCCCCGACACCCATGAACGCGGCCTGAAGCAGCTTGTGGATCTTGGGTTTGTCCTGAAGCGGGCCATCAAGAAGAAGGCTCCGTTCGCCCCCCTCGGCTACACCATCGCCCACGAGTATCGGCGTGCCCTCATCACGATGCCGCGTAAGTCGAAGCCGAAGAAGAAGTCCGCCCCGTCCACCACCGCTTGACGTAGAGCTCCAGCGCGGCGCGGCAGCCGCTTCCGCGGGCCCCGGGGGTCCGGCAAGCGCTCGCGAATCCGTACGCGTCCGTCCCGTCGACCCCGTCGTGCCGGGGCTCTGGAGCGGATTCGCGAGAAGTGGAGCAGCTGCCCGCCGGCAAGGACTGTGGCTCCGCGCTCGACAACCAAGTGCCCGACCGAAGGAGAAGCACCATGTCCACCGTCCCGCCGACCACCGCGCCTCAGGCGACCGCTGCGCCGGTACCGCCTCCGGTGCCGCCTGGGTGGCCGCCGGCCCCAGCCGCGGCGCCCTCGATGCTGGCGGTCGCCCTGCTGCTGGTCGCCTTCGTGGTGGCGCTGCTCGTGTGCGGGTTCCTGGCGTATCTCGTCTACGCCCACCCCGCCAGCCGCGAGCCCCTGGGCATGGCGGTCGGCGCCCTCGGGATGCTCGCGACGGTGGCGGCCGTCGTCGTCGCGGTACTCCGCCGCCGGTGACGCGGAACGGCCGGTACAGGGGCGCCCCTGTACCGGCCGGAGTTCCGGACTCCGATACTTCCGGAGTCTGTTACTCCGGAAGTCTGTGAGTAACGGACTCGGGAGCACCGTGCCCGCTTGTGGGACGACCGGTTCGTCGGTGGGCGGGGACCGCGGGCTAGATGACGCCGAGGCTGTCGGCGATCCAGTGCCAGGGCTGGTCGGCGCCCACGGTCCATGGCACCACCAGACCGACCACCAGTGCCAGGATGCCGAGGACCAGGGCGCTGTCGAATGGGATGTGGCTGTCGATGTCGGTGAGCGCGGCCAGCAGGAACATAAGTGCAACGCCCAAGGCGGGCACGGCCAAGATTGTGTAGACGATCAGGTTCAGGATGCCGGCGCCCGGGGATGCCTGGATGCCCGCGATGAACGTCGCCGGGACGGTGTAGGCGAGCACGGGTACCGGCGGGATGAGGAACCATCCCCAGAAGGCGGGGAGGGCGGGTGAGCGGCGCCCGGCGGGGGGCGGAGCGGGCGGTGTGGCGCGGGGAGTGCTGGCGTCCTCGGGTGGGCGTCGCTTTTCCCACCGGTTGGCGATGTCCCAGAGCCTTTGCCACTTCTGGAGTTCCCCGGGGGCCACGTGCCGGACGATCTTCTCGACGAAGCCCAGCGAGGGGAGTTCGCCCCGCAGGAGGGCGTCGAGGTGCGCGGTGTCGGGGGCCAGTTCTTCGAGCGTGTCGTACGGCAGCTCGGTCTCGCGCAGGAACGCGGCGAAGTCGCGGATGAACTTGGTCTTCGACTGGATCCGGTCAGCAGCGAGACGCGGACCCTTCTGCGTGTTTTCGCTGGTGGAGGCTTTTTCCGCGGTTGTCCCGGACAACTCCCCGGCGCCGTACGAGGTGCCGTCGGGTCGCGCGAAGTGGGAGTACACCTGGTCTGGATTCTTCCATTCCAGCGGCCGGTGCGTCGGGGGCAGGCCGTTCTCCAAGGCCTCGTGCAGGGTGTCGTCCAGGGCACCCAGGGCGTCGTACGGGGCGGCGTAGGGGGTGCCGTCGGGTCGTGCGAAGTGGGAGTACACCTGGTCTGGATTTTTCCAGGGCGTCGGCCAGCCCCGGGCGTTGGACTCGTCCTCGGAGTCGGCCCGCGTGCTTGGCGCCGGCGCCGGGTCGTCGGTGCCGCTGGTGGCGGCGTTGTCCGTGTTGTCCGCGCCGGGCGCGGGCCAGGGATCGCCGGGGTCTGCTTCGGACAGGCCGTCGCCGCGGTCTTCGCCGTTGTCGGGGTGGGCCGGGTCGCGGGGGGTGGGGATGATGGTGCCGGTGATGATCTGCGGCCCTGTGTCCTGGGGCTCCGGCATGGGGGTGCCGGTGTGTTCGGTGATGTCGGCCAGGTCCCGCTCGCGTTCTTTGCCCTCGCTGGTGATGCGCTCCAGCGCGTCGTCGTAGTCGGCGAAGTCGTCGTCGTCGCCCGGGTCGATCTCCTGCCGCGCGGGGAGCAGGTGCTGTTCCGGGCTGTCGGTGTCTCCGAGGTTCAGGTCGGCGGCCTTGCGGCGTAGTTCCTCGAGTTCCCGGCGGGCTTCCTCGGCCTCGATGAGCAGGGCCCGCTGCGCCTGTTCGGCGGTGTAGCGGTGCTGGCGGGCGCGCTCGAGTTCCTTCTCGGTGCGGTCCAGGCGCAGCCGGGCCTTGTCCAGGCGGGCCTCGGTCTCCGCGCGCTTCAGAGCGTGACTGTTGTCGCGCTGCGTGGTGAGTTCGCGCACGGAGCTCTCCACCCGGGCGTACATCGCCAGGAGTGTGGGGATCACGCTGCGGGTCCGCTCGGCGACCTCGTTCGCCTTGGCGAGCTTCTCGGTGGTCTCCACCAGGTGCTGCTGGACGGCGATCAGTTCACGCGCCGCCACCTGCGCCTCGCCCGCGGCGCCGGCCGGACGGGTCGACTCGGCCTCCGCCTCCCCGTGCAGCTGCGCGGCGCGGGTGAGGGTCTGCCCCATCTTCCGCTTGTCCGCGCTGTACAGCTTCCGCACCACCAGACCCAGGACATGGGCGGGGACGAGCTTCGAGCCGTTGAGGTACTCCGCCCACAGCGTGCTGCTGCCGGGGAAGTGCTGGGCGAAGGAGGCCGTCGTCCTCAGCTCCATCCGCGCGCCCAGGCCGGCCAGATAGGTGGCCAGCTCGTTGGCCTTCGGCCCGCCCACTAACTTCCTCGGCCGCCCCGGCCCGCCCATCGCCCGCCCCCGGTCCTCAAGTTGTCCGCCGCGGTCCGGCATTGTCCACCGTCCGCAGGGCTGCTGCCTGCACCGATACATCCGGCATCGGACGGACAATCAGATCACTCGGCACGGTTCCTCTCAAGCCGCCCCGCACATCGGGCACTTCACCTTTCGAGAGGACCGCACCATGAACCTCATCCCGTTCTACGACTTCCTGATCCACGACGTCCTGGGCAACCTGACCGCCGGCGCCCTGACCGCCTTTGTCGGCTACGCCGCCAGCAGGATCAAGCGCCGCACCGCCCGCCCGCCGGGCCAGGGCCGCGCCCCGGAGTAACCGGGACGAGGCCCGGTCCCGCGGTGGTTCCGTACCGGATCAGATCCGGGAGTAACAGAATTACAGAGTCTGTTACTCCGGAAGTCTGTTACTTCCGGATCCGGGAGCTTTCCGGGCGGTCTTGCGGGGGAGGACGGAGCGCAGCAGTTCGCTCTCGGTG
>NZ_JBHXDC010000050.1:0-2971 GCF_042725135.1 Streptomyces sp. NPDC060366
ATCTGTTGACGATCAGCATACTGGGCTAAGCAAGAAAAAAACGTATTTGGCTCAATACAGAACAAGAAATAAAGAGTGGAAAGTTACACAAACACAGTACGAGTTAGAAAACTGGACTGGGAAGAAACGAAAAGTAGGAACGAAAGTTATCACTGTGAAAAAGCAGGACGGTTTTAATACTCGGGTAAAAGCAAAATAAAGAAAGAGAGCAGGCTTGAAGCCTGCTTTGTTATCGTTCCATTTCGTAATCACGGCGCCGTCTTTGAGGGCGCTGTTTTTCTTCTTGTTGCTGTTCTTGCTCTTTAGTCCGGCGGCGTTTCTTTTCTGTTAATGGGATAGATGGTTCAAGCTCGATCTCCTCTGCAAGCTCCTTCAAAAAATCGCGGCTTTTGCTTCTGCCTTTGGATCTCTCAAACTGTCGTTCTTTCTCCTGTTCAGCAAAGCTCTGCAGATCCTTCAAGTGTGACGGATACAGGCCGACTTGTTTGCCGTCCTGGTTGTATCCTCGGATGACAATGTGAGCGTGAGGGTGTCCTTTGTCATCGTGTACGGCAGCTATCCAGTCCAGTTTGACGTTGTGTTTACCCTCAAAGCGATTCATCGTATCTCGGACTAATTCTTTTAAATCGGTGGCGAACCGTCCCTGTTCATCTTCGCTTAATGAAATGACGAGTTTATGACCGACTACGCCACGCTTTGGCTGTTCATTCAGCTTTTTGAAAAACTCAATCCGTTGAATTTTATCTTGCGCAGCTGTAAACAGTTCCGGCGGTGTCCGGTGATGATCCCGGTCAAGTTCTATGTACTTGATATGCTCTTTGATATGGGTGATCGGCTTTCCGCCTTTGCTATGACTGGCGAATCCGAGGGATTTCACATGAGCGACCATTATCTTCGCCCCTGCTTATACTCTTCAAGTAGCTTTTCATTGCTTTTGAGTCGGTTGTAATTGGCAACAAGAAAGTCCACTTGATTCTTATATTCAGATGATTCTGCTTGCAGAGAGCGTACTTTTTGGACTAACTGGTCATTCTGTCGGTGTGCGTTACCGACCTGATTTAGTCTGCTGTTTGATTCTTCTTGGACGTCTTGATAGTCCCTCCGCAGTTCTTGATAGGCTTTTTTGTACTTCTCCAGTTCTTCTTTTTGTGCTCTGTTCATGTCGATTAACTTTTCCTGCATGACCTCTAGGTTTTTGTTTTCTTGCATAAGAGAGCTGATTTTTTCAGCTGATTCTTTATCTAGTCGAGTCCGCATTCTTTGGGCGGCAATGCTGCGCATCTGTTCCCGGAGTTGTTTTGGGTTGTGATCTTCGAAATAGTCATCAAATATGTGTTCCAAAACGATACTGCTGTATGTAGTTTCGTAACTGGATTTGGCAATGAGATTTCCGACTCGTTCAACGGTTTGCTTTCCCATGTCTTCAACTCGTTTTTCGATCCTGTCGATCAGAGCTTGCTCGGTTGCGGACAGCAATGAGCTTGCTTCGACAGGTTGGACTTGGTGAGCGTGATACGCCCGAATGGCGTGTTCGATCAGCAGTCCAAATTTGGTTTCCGATCCGAAGTCTTTTTTCGCGAGCTTGCGACCGAGCGAAACGACTTCTGGATCGAGTCGGACGGATTCTTTTTGACGTGCGACCATGGTTTTTCGACCTCCAAAAATTGAGTGATTAGCTCAATTTTAGAGTGTCGGACGGTGGGGGTCAAGGGGGAGGGCGTGCCATCCCAATTGCGGAGTGTGTCGGAAACATTGTGTCCGACACTTTTAACTCCGCCTCTCCCACCTAACAGGTGCGGGGAATGCCATTTTCCACAGATCGGGCAGGCTCCGAGCGAGGACAAAATGGCTTGCTGAAATGGAGGGCTGCGGGACGATCCGGCAGGGAGTCTCGCACCCGAAATGGAAGCAAAAAAGAGGGCTGAACAGGGAAGAGTAACGAGGCTCACCCTGTTCAGCCCTCTTGGGTTTTATGGCAGGCAATGGGCGAGTTCATTCGCCCGCCTGACATTGGCGGACTTGTCCGCCAACGGGTAGAATGGATAGAAAAAGGAAAGGTGGAGAATACATGACATATCGTATTGTGGGCGAGCTGGAAGGGACGGAAATTACGTTCACGAGCACACACCCAGACGGAGAGAAACGAGAGGATATATTTGAGACGCTTGAGGAAGCGGAGGATGCTTTGAATACCTTGAAAATGTCTCTGCCTGATGGAACAAAATTGACGATTGAACCTGCGGTATAGAGACAAATGATTGATTTTGAAACGGCTATGAGACAAGTGAGAGCAACCCTTTGCTTTGAGGGCTTAGTGCTGACTGAAGAAGAGGAAAAGCTTTTAGAAAGGCGGTTTCATGGAGAAATCACAGAAGAAGAATACATCCGAAAAGCGCTGGAGCTGTCTTATCTCTAAATGGGAAAGCGGGCGATTTTGGCGTGAGTCAACGGTAACCGGACCGTAGGGAGGATTAAGGAGTTGACTCGCTCAGCGCCACCCGAACCCTTTCAGCACTCAAACAAACCCGTTTGTTTGACGCCAACCGGCGAGGGAGCCCCCCGAAGAATCGGGGGGTTGGGGGGATTGAAATATTGGCATCCAACGGCCGTCCGTTGGTGGGTTTGGGCAAAGCCCAATGAAGTCACTTTAATTCTTTGTGTAACTCGTTGTTTTGATCGAGCAAAATGATTCCTTTGAGGCTTCGTTCCGGATAATGCCGCGGTAAGTTGAGCTGCGGATCAGAGAGCAGTTCTTTCATTTTCTTTTTTGCTTCAGAGAGTGTTTCGATTTTCAATTTTGGTTCCTCCGGGTTTTTTATTAATACTAACATGAGGGATGAAATGAGAAATACCTCTGAGAATGCCCAGATTTGTTTCTGAGGGCTTTTAATTAAAAAAACGACCTTATGGAAGGGGATGTCCTTAAAATCGAATATAATGGCATTTAAAGCATTTTAAAATAAAAAAGCAG
>NZ_JBHXDC010000051.1:0-2906 GCF_042725135.1 Streptomyces sp. NPDC060366
CTCCCACGACCCATATCAACCCTTTTCAAACTCACACTAACCCCCTCAGGCGCTTTTTCTTTAATTTTGCCTACCAAATCATTAAAAAGGCTCTTAAACGTCTTTAAATCGTTTGTACGGGCTTTTAAAAATTCTTTGGTGCTTTTATATATCAAACCAATTTCACGCTTTAAATCGCTTATATGGCTTTTTAATTTGCTATTCTCTCGAAGCAACTGCATATTTTCCTGTCTTAATTTTTTATTTGAATTGGCTTCTGTTTCCCACTCTTTATAAATCACTCTAAGCTTTTGACCCAAAGCTTTATTTTCCTTTGCTAAATCGGTGTTCAATATTTTTTCCATCTTGCCTTTTAGCTGTTTATTTTCTTTGGCAGCATGAACCAAATTTTTAAAGTCTTGTTCGGGAACAATCACATTTCCAGTCGGTGTCTTTTTCAACTCTTTTTTGGGAATCCCAAAAAGATTCTTTTCCTCGCTCTTAACCTCGATTTGCTGAAATTCCCTTTTGGCCCGAACTTTAATTTCATCTGGAACTTTTTCATTGAGGGCGAGCAATTCATTTTTCTTCTCCTGGAGATTTTTTTCTAGAAAATCAATTTCTTTTTCCAGCGTCTGCTTTTTGAATTCCCTCGTTTCCAAATGCTCACGAGTAGAACCTTTTTCTCCACGCTCCAAATCAAAGCCAAGCTTTTGCATATGCTCGGGAAACTTATCTTGCAACCAAAGCAATTCTTGACGATTGAACACATTTTTCCCTTGCAGTTTTCCATCACGCATTGGCACAACGCCAACATGCATATGGGGCGTTTTTTCGTCCATATGTACCGTTGCATAAGCAATATTTTGCTCGCCATAGCGTTCGGAAAATAATTTATAACTTTCCTCAAAAAATCGTTTTTGTTCTGTAGGATCCAGACGGTCAAAAAAATTTTTGTCAGATGTCACGAGCAACTCGTTTACAAGCACCGCATCTTTCCGAGTTTTTCTCGTACCTGTTTTTTGCGATTCAATGATTTCTTTGACATGCTGGTTATAATCAATTTTCCCATCATGGACCAAATCATAATTTTCATGGGAACGCTCTTTATCAATATCCGAATTCGTCCTGCTTTCTCTTTCACGCTGATTATGAAACTGAATTCCTTTCAAATCATGCGCCTTCATTTTCTGCATTCGGACGACCGCATAACTCATAAAATCAGCTCCGTTTCGGGGTCAGTTTTTCGGCAACACTTCCATGTAAAGTATAACACACTATACTTTACATTCGTAAAGTGTGTGCTCTGCGAGGCTTTTTCGGCTACCCGCCGAACCATGCTAACGCATGGGAAAACCTTGGGCTTTGCCCAAACCCACAAGGGGAAATGATTCCCCCTTGATCCCCCCAATAAAAACTCCCCCAACCCCCTCAATTTTGAGGGGACTCCCTCGCCGGTCGGCAGGAATCGAATGGGATTCGATTCAATGCCAAGAGGGTTCGGGTGTGGTGAGTCTGTCAATCGACTTTCGCGGCATATCCTCATTTCGCTATCGCTCATTCCGGTATTCCACGATTCTATTGACAGACGCCACGTGTCGCTTTCTCCTTCAAGCGCCCACCAGAACAAAATAAAAAAAGATACAGAAAAAGATACAGAAGAATCTTCTGTATCTCTTGTATCTCAATCCTTTTCTGTCGTTTTATGTCGATTATTTTAACTCTCCTGTTTCTCTATCAATATCGCCCCGACCATATTTCCGTTCTTGATAAACGGCATCAAAATACAGTCTAATCAATCCAGTATGCGAACGTAAAACAGAATTGATAATCTTCATGCTGGGTAAGTTATATTCTTCCCCACGAACCCTTACAAACCTTCTTAATTCACGAATATTAGCCAGTCCATGTTCATCAATCAAATCACAAAGATCATTCAGCATGTCGTCTTTTTCTTCAACATCAAGCGTTATGTATCTATCAATATCAAAATTGTTTAGTAGTTTAATATCTTTCTTGTCATATACATGCTTGTTTTTAGCGATAGCGTCTTTTGATTCGTGCGTTAAATATAAATACATATTTTCCATGCTTTGAACTACAATTTGCACCATGGAAACACTTTTATTACCCAATGCTCGTTGTATTCTTTTACGGACACTATCAGCAGTAACAGGATTTTTCGCCACATAAATCACATGATAATGGGCTTTTTTATATTTTTGTCCCTCAACTTTACTTAAATCTTTATCATGAAGTGGGCTAATCGCAATAGGAACACCGAGCGATTCCAATTTCGTTTCCCAATCTTCGGGTATGCTTTCAGGGTACAACAGAAACGTAAAGTATCTTGCCTTATCTTTAGCCATAATGTTATAATCACCCTAACAGAAACAAAGGAATTCCAAAAAGCGAACTCTTCCAGGGGGTCGCTTTTTTTGTGTTCATTTCTGCCCTTTCTTGTATTCTTCCAAAACTACTGTAATCATCGCAGACTTACTCAAACCCTTCTCTTTGCACAACTCCTCTAAATAAGCGTGAACACTTTCTGACATAGTGATTGTAAATCTCTTTTTATTTGTCATATCGTTCTCCTTTTTGCATGTTAAAAATAATATAACAAAGTGGTGTAATTTTTGCAATAAAATACACAAAAAATATGTAAAAGGCAAAATGTCGCTCAAAATGTCGCCGAAATGTCGCTCAAATGTCGCAAGCTTCAAACCCTTGTGGCTCTAGGGTTTGAATGGCTTTTTCTCTCAATTTGGCACTCGGCACTTAAAGGGGGGGTCGTAGTAGCCCCCCCTTTTTCCTCTCTCACCCCAAAAAATCCAAGTTCAAAAAACCAAAAAAAGCACCTTTTTCAGGTGCTTTTTATCTTTCAAGACCATTTTCTCTTTCACGACGCTTTTCAACCCTGTTTAATC
>NZ_JBHXDC010000052.1:0-2726 GCF_042725135.1 Streptomyces sp. NPDC060366
CCACCCAACAAGCCCTCACCCTCCTCGACACCGCAACCACCCACCCCCACCACATCCCCATAGCCATCAACACCACCCGACTCGACACAACAAACACACCCGCGCTCTTCCGCAGCCTCGTCCGGACACGACGCACCACAGCGGCAGTAGCGGCGCAGCAGCCTTCCCGTCTGCTCGCCGAGCTTGCCGGCCTGGACGACGGAAAGCGTGCCGAGCGAATGCTCGCGCTGGTGACCGGCGAGGTGGCGGATGTCCTCGGGCACGCCAACGGGTACGGCATCGAACACAGCCGTCCGTTCTCGGAGTTGGGGTTCGACTCCCTCACGGCCGTACAACTGCGCAACCGTTTGGGAGCACTTGTCGAGCAGCCGCTTCCGGCGACTCTCGTTTTCGACTACCCCACCCCGCTCGCACTCGCCGAGTACCTCCGATCGCGGATCACGGCCCGAAGCGCTTCTGCCGGAGGGCTGGTCACCGTCGACGACCTCAACCGTCTCGACGCCGCACTTTCCGTCAGGCCGGCGGACGACTCGGAACGCGTCGCCATCGTGGAACGTCTCGAAGCGCTCCTGTCGACCCTCTCGGTGTCCGGCGCACGGTCGCGCGAAAGCAGCGAGGACGTACTCGATTCGCTCCGCGAAGCCAGCAATGAGGAGCTCTTTAGCTTCGTGGACAAGGATCTCGGACTCTGAGCCCAATCGGCTCTCCGGGACGCGGTCAAGGTCAGCAATCCATTCGGGTAAGGCAATGGGAGCAGTACAAATGGCGGACGAAGGCAAGCTTCGGGATTACCTCACGCGCGTCATTGCCGAGTTGCACCAGACCCGGCAGAGGCTGCACGACGCCGAGTCCCAGGAGCACGAGCCGATCGCGATCGTCGGGATGGCGTGCCGCTTCCCGGGTGGAGTGCGCTCGCCAGAGGACCTTTGGCGGCTCGTCGCGGACGGACGTGACGCGGTCGGTGGCTTCCCCACCGACCGCGGGTGGGACATCGAGTCCCTCTACCATCCGGACCCGGATCACCCCGGCACGTCGTACGTGTGCGAGGGCGGATTCCTTGACCACGCCGCGGACTTCGATCCTGACCTGTTCCACATGAGTCCGCGGGAGACGCTGGCGACGGACCCGCAGCAGCGGCTCTTGCTGGAGACGGCGTGGGAGGCCTTCGAGCGGGCGGGGATCAACCCGCAGTCGCTGCACGGCAGCCGTACCGGTGTGTTCACGGGCGTGATGTACAACGACTACTCCTCCCGCCTGATGCATCAGGTCCCGGCCGGCTTCGAGGGACATGTCGGGAACGGCAGCGCCGGCAGCATCGCCTCCGGCCGGGTGTCGTACGCGTTCGGGCTCGAAGGCCCCGCCATCACTGTCGACACGGCGTGCTCGTCTTCACTGGTCTCGCTGCACCTGGCCGCGCACGCGCTGCGGCAGGGTGAGTGCACGCTCGCGCTCGCGGGCGGTGTGACGGTGATGGCCACTCCCGGCACGTTCGTGGAGTTCAGCCGGCAGCGCGGGCTGGCGCCGGACGGCCGGTGCAAGCCGTTCGCGGCCGGTGCGGACGGCACCGGCTGGGCCGAGGGTGTCGGACTGCTGTTGGTGGAGCGTCTGTCGGACGCCCAACGCAACGGGCACCAGGTGCTTGCCGTCCTGCGGGGCTCGGCGGTCAACCAGGACGGCGCGTCCAACGGCCTCACCGCACCCAACGGCCCCTCGCAGCAGCGCGTCATCCGTCAGGCGCTCACGAACGCCGGGCTCACGCCCGCCGACATCGACGCGGTCGAAGCACACGGCACCGGCACTGCCCTCGGTGACCCGATCGAAGCACAGGCGCTGCTGGCGACGTACGGTGAGGGCCGGTCGGAGGACGCTCCGCTGTGGCTGGGCTCGCTGAAGTCGAACATCGGGCACACGCAGGCAGCTGCTGGTGTCGCGGGCATCATCAAGATGGTCATGGCGATGCGGGAGGGCGTACTCCCGCAGACGCTGCACGTGGACGAGCCGTCATCTCACATCGACTGGTCGAGCGGAACCGTCCGTCTGCTGACGGAGCCGCAGGAGTGGTCGCACCCTGAACGGCCGCTCCGGGCTGCGATCTCTTCCTTCGGGCTGAGTGGCACGAACGCGCACGTGGTTCTTGAGCAGGCCCCGACCGTTGAACCCGTCGAGCCCGAGACCGGGGGGACGGGGTCCGGTGTGGTGGTGTGGCCGGTGTCTGGTCACACATCCGATGCGCTGCGTGCCCAGGCTTCGCGGTTGCACGCGTGGCTGGAGGAGCAGCCTGACGTTGATCTTCCGGCGGTCGCGGATGCTCTTACGGGGACGCGTGCGACTCTCGACCACCGTGCCGT
The DNA here is from genome assembly GCF_042725135.1 of Streptomyces sp. NPDC060366. Taxonomy (NCBI): domain Bacteria; kingdom Bacillati; phylum Actinomycetota; class Actinomycetes; order Kitasatosporales; family Streptomycetaceae; genus Streptomyces; species Streptomyces sp. NPDC060366. The sequence goes on from NZ_JBHXDC010000052.1 coordinate 2,349, forward strand.
CGTCTTCGGGACCGGGCGCGGGCAGTTGATGGACGCGCTGGCCGCTGTCGCCGCCGGAACCCCCACCCCGCAGGCAGTGACGGGGCGGTACCGGGCGGGGAAGCTCGCCGTGATCTTCACCGGCCAGGGCTCCCAGTACGCGGGGATGGGACACGACCTCTACACCACCCACCCCGTCTTCCGCGACGCACTCGACGAGACATGCACGGCACTGGACCCGCATCTCCCGGTGCCTTTGCTGACGGTGATGTTCGCCGAACCCGGCACCCCCGAAGCCGACCTGCTGCACCACACCACGTACACCCAGCCCGCCCTCTTCGCCCTGGAAACAGCCCTTTACCGGCTCGTCCAGTCCTACGGGGTGCGCCCCGACGCACT
>NZ_JBHXDC010000053.1:0-2254 GCF_042725135.1 Streptomyces sp. NPDC060366
CGATCTCCCACAGTCCGTCCGGAACAATCCAACTCCACGTACCCCGCCCCATAAACAGCCCAACGAGCGACCACCCACATAGGACACGGTCTAAGTCGTGTCCGGCGCTCGGCGGTACGAGGCGGTGTGTGTACGTCGTGTCCGGGCACCCCGGCCCGACCTCACGGACGGCGGTCTGTACGGTCTCCAGAAGCGGCGGCAACCGGCTGTCAACAGGAGGTACGTGTCGTGATCGGCATCTCGGACATCGAAGCGGCGGCGGGACTGATCGCCGGACATGTCGTGCGTACGCCTACGGTCGAGAGCCCCGGGCTGTCGGCGCTGCTCGGGGTTCCCGTCACCGCCAAGCTGGAGGTGCTCCAGCGCACCGGCTCCTTCAAGGCACGCGGGGCGACGGCGAAGCTCCTGTCCCTGAGCGAGGCGGACCGCGCGGCCGGGGTGGTGGCGGTGAGCGGCGGCAACCACGCGATCTCCGTCGCGGTCATGTCCGAGGCGCTCGGCGTGAAGGCCACCGTCGTCATGGCGAAGTCCGCGCCCGCGCGCGCCGTCGAGATCGCGGAGGCGGCCGGTGCGACGGTGCGGCTGACCGACACGATGGACGACGCGTTCGCGCTCATGTCCCGGCTCCAGGCCGACGGACTGACCATGGTCCATCCCTTCGACGACCCGGTGGTCGTCGCCGGACAGGGCACGGTCGGTCTCGAACTCGCCGACGACGCGAGCGCCGAGATCACGGATGTGCTCGTCTCGATCGGCGGCGGCGCGCTCATCTCGGGCGTCGCGGCCGCGCTGCACGCGCGGCGGCCCGGCGTACGGATCTGGGGCGTCGAGACCGTCGGCGCGCAGGCCATGTCCGAGGCGCTGGCGGCCGGGGGGCCGAAACCGGTCCAGTTGTCGTCCATCGTCTCCACACTCAGCGCGCCCACGGTCTCGCGGATCACCTACGACCATGTGACCGACCTGGTCAGCGAAGTGCTCGTCGTCTCGGACGCCGAGGCCGTCCAGGGCACTCTCGACCTCGCCAACCACGCGAAGGTCTGGGCCGAACCGGCCGCAGGCTGTCTGGTCCCGGCCGCCCGCCGCGTACTCGAACGCGTCGGCGGCGACGCGCGCCTGGGCCTGGTGCTGTGCGGCGGCAACGCGACGACGGCGGACGTCATGTCCTGGGCGGAACGCTTCAACCTCCGCTGACGGCCCGGTCCAGGACCCGGCCACGACCCGGCCACGTCGTGGTCCAGGGCCGATTGAGGGCTCGTTGAGAGCCCGCACCCGTCCCCGGCGACTCCGTTGCCGGGGATTCTTTGCGTATCCGTATGTCGGGGGATCCGGATAGGCGCGCGGCACGGGCGCACGTACTTTGCTGCCGATCCCCCCATGTACGGGGCCCGTCCCGCGGGCCCGAGTCTCGCGGCGTCGTCCATGACGGGTCGCACCGGCATGAATGTGCGCCGCTCCCCCCACAAGGAGATATGTCATGCTCTCGTCAATCCGAAGAATCGCTGGGGCCTCGGCCGTCGCCGCCGCCCTTCTCTTCGCGCTCCCCACGTCGGCCAACGCCGTCGAGAACAGTGACATCGCCCGTCCCGCCGCCGTGACGCAGTCCGCCGAGGCCGCTGTCGCCGCGGACGCCACCCCCGCACCCCGCTTCAAGACCGGTGACGCCGGCAACCTGTCGGACCTGCCGACGGTCAAGGCCGACGAGCGCGCCGTTCGGGTACCGGCCTGGAGCTACCACATCACCTCGTCCTGTAGCGGTCGCGAAGGCGCGATACGCCAAGGCGCCAACTACTGGGGCTCCGGCACCGAGACGGCGTCCAGCGGTACGCCCGTGTCCTGTGTCGGCGGCTACGTGCAGGGCTGCGGCGGAAGCAACGTCGTGGGCTGCAACTGGGGCGCGGGTCAGCGCATCGAACTGTCCACCATGGTCGGCGACTTCGCGCTGCTGGCCGCCCACGAGTTCGGCCACAACTGGTACGGGCACTCCGGCACGGGCTGCGCCAGCTGGGCCAGTCAGGCCGACGTGATGCGCACGACCATGTGCAGCTGATCCCTTGATCCTCGGGGAATCGAGCTGACAGGCGCTCGCCGATGGGGCGGGCCGACCGCGCACGACGGTCGGCCCGCCTTTCGCCGTAGGTCACGGCGAAAGGCGCCCCTACGCCGTGTCTTCAAAGTCCCGCCTGGCCCACGACGCCTGGCACGGCACCTCGCCGCGTTGTCGGACTCGGCCAAGTACGGCTGGTCCATCCACAAG
>NZ_JBHXDC010000054.1:0-1970 GCF_042725135.1 Streptomyces sp. NPDC060366
CAGGACAGACGGTTTGTCAACAGCAAACCGCCCGCGCTGTTTCCATGCACCATACAACCGACCCCCACCCCAACCACCCACACCACACACCCCACCAGGCAACCAACGGCACCCCCGCCCCGAAAAGAAACCGGCACCGCATCAGGAGGTGAAGACGTCGAGATGATTCCCCGCCCACTCCCGGAACGGCCTCGCCCGACGACCCGTCAGTACACGCACGGTGTCATCCACTTGAGCCTTCGCACCCGCCCGCTGCCGTTCCGCGCTCTCCAGCAACGCCTCGACGACCCGCGCCGGATAGCGCCTTCCCAGCCCCGAGCGCGCCTCGTCCCGGCTCAGCTCCTCGAAACGCAGTCGGACCCCCAGCAGTTGGCCCAGTTGCCGCGTCTGCTCGACCGCCGTGAGCGCCTGCGGGCCGGTCAGCGTGTACGCACTCCCCGCGTGCCCCTCCTCCGTCAGAACCCGCACAGCGACCTCCGCGACATCCCCGGGATCCACGCACGCGTTGGCCGACCTCCCGTAGAGCGCGCGAACAGTCCGCTCGGACCGGACAGAGGCCGCCCAGGCCAGGGAGTTGGACATGAACGCGCGCGGACGCAGCAGCGTCCACTCCATCCCGGAAGCCCGTAGCAACTCCTCACCCTCCCGCTGCCACCGGGTTATCAGGTCGTCGGCCTGCCGGTCCAGGACAGCCGCCGCCGACAGCTTCACCAGCCGCCGCACCCCCGCCGCCCGCGCGGCAGCGACGAACCGTGCGTCGTCGCCACCCCCGACGCGGGTGGTCACCAAGAACACCGTGCGCACCCCCGCCACCGCCCGGGCCAGCGCCTGCGGATCCCCGTAATCCCCGCCGACCCTCTCAACCGCCGCCGGCACCCCCGCGACCTTCGACGGATCCCTCACCCACACACGTACCCGCGGACCGGCAGGCAGCCGCCGCATCAACTCACGCCCCACCGTTCCGGTCGCACCCGTCACCAGGATCACCCGAACCTCCCCCTCCGCATCAATTCCCCGCCCATGCCCCCGCCGTGCCCGCATCCTCTTCCGTCTCCGTACGTCACCGAATTCGGTTACGCACCAGGGCAGGTACAGGCAACACCACATCACGGTAAGATACGGACTGGACGGTTTTTACTGAACGGTTTTTTACCGGGGGTCTCCGGGCTCAGCGAACAGAAAGAGGCCCATCATGGTGCAGCAGGACCGGGCGATCCGTACCCGCCAGACAATCCTCACAGCCGCGGCCAAGGTATTCGAGGAACGAGGCTACCGGGCCGCGACGATCAGCGAGATCCTCACCACGGCCGGCGTCACCAAAGGCGCCCTGTACTTCCACTTCCCCTCAAAGGAGGACCTTGCGGAGGGAGTGATCAGCGAGCAGGACCACCAACTGCCTGTCCCCGAACGGCCCTGCAAGGTCCAGCAATTGGTCGACACCGTATTCCTCCACACCCACCGCCTCCAGACCGACCCTCTCGTCCGGGCCGGCGTCCGTCTCGCCCTCGACCAGCAGGCCCTGGGACTCGACCGCAGCGGCCCGTTCCTGCGGTGGAGCCAGGTCGGCACCGAACTCCTCGACAAAGCACAGACACAGGGCGAGCTGTTGCCCCACGTCGTACCGGCCGAGACGTCCGACGTCCTGGTGGGAGCCTTCGCCGGCATCCAGGCCATGTCCCAGGCCACGTCCAACTACCAGGATCTGCCCTACAGAGCCGCCACCCTGCTGCGCCACATACTGCCCAGCATCGCGGTGCCCCCGGTACTCGCCGCGCTCGACATCACCGAGAACAGAGGGGCCTGCGTCCACAAAGCACTCCAGAACACCCGCACCGCCGAAGACCAGCCGCACCCGGCGCCCCTCAACTGACCCTCCTAAGACCGTGTCCTATGTGGTGAGTTTGAGTAGTCGTTTGTAGCAGCAGAGGGCGGCGGCGAGTCCGAGAAAGGCCAGGTAGTTGCGGGGGTGG
>NZ_JBHXDC010000055.1:0-1931 GCF_042725135.1 Streptomyces sp. NPDC060366
CCGGAAGAACGAGCGCCGAAGTTCAGGAAATGCCGGGGATGTTTGTCAATACGCTTGCGCTTCGCAATGAAACGCGCAAAGAGCAAACCTTCGCCGGGCTGCTCGAACAGGTGAAACAAACCAATCTCGACGCGCTGGCGCATCAGGATTATCCGTTTGAGGATCTGATCGGAAAGCTTGACCTGCCGAGAGATATGAGCCGAAATCCGTTGTTCCAAGTCATGGTGACGACAGAAGATCCGGATAAAGAAACACTGGAACTGGAGAACCTGCGCATCACTCCGTATGAGTCGAACCAAGGCACGGCGAAATTCGATCTGACACTCGGCGGCTTTACGGATCAAGAAGGTCTCGGCCTTCAGTTTGAATATGCGGCTGATCTGTTTAAAAAAGAAACAATTGAAAAGTGGAGCGCCGGGTTCCTGCGGATTCTGAAGCAAGCGGCAGAAAGTCCGGACAGAAAGCTGCCTGAGATTTCACTGATCAGCGATGCTGAAAAACAAGCCCTCCTTGACGAATGGAAAGGAAAAACAATTTCTGTGCCGCGGGACAAAACGGTTCACCGTCTCTTTGAAGAAACGGCCGCCCGCTACGCGGACCGGCCGGCCGCGGCATACAACGGCGCGAAATGGACGTACGGCGAGCTGAACGCAAGGGCGAATCGCATCGCGCGCATTCTCATGGACTGCGGCGTCACGGCTGACGAGCGTGTCGGCATCCTGACGAAACCGTCCTTGGAAATGGCCGCGGGCGTACTCGGCGTCCTGAAAGCGGGCGCGGCATTTGTGCCGATTGACCCCGACTACCCGGAAGAGCGGATCAGCTACATTCTGCAGGACAGCGGCGCGAAGCTTCTTCTCACACAGGAAGCGCTGGGCGTGCCGGACAGCTACAAAGGAGAAACGATCCTGCTTGACGGCGGACGCTCCATTCTGAGCCTGCCGCTTGATGAAAATGATGAAGCGAACCCGCAGACGGAAACAACGGCGGATCATCTCGCTTATATGATTTACACGTCAGGAACGACCGGACAGCCGAAAGGTGTCATGGTCGAACACCATGCGCTGGTGAACCTGTGCTTCTGGCATCACGACGCATTCGCCATGACGGCGGATGATAAAAGCGCCAAATACGCGGGCTTCGGTTTTGACGCCTCCATCTGGGAGATGTTCCCGACATGGACCATCGGCGCGGAACTTCACGTCATTGACGAAGCGATCCGGCTGGATATCACCCGCTTAAATCACTATTTCGAAGAGCACGGCGTGACCATCACCTTCCTGCCTACGCAGCTCGCCGAACAATTTATGGAGCTGGAAAATACCTCTCTCCGCATGCTTCTCGTCGGCGGCGATAAGCTGAAGCGGGCGGTGAAACAGCCGTACACGATCGTCAACAACTACGGCCCGACGGAAAACACCGTCGTCGCGACAAGCGGCGTCATCAATCCGGAGGAAGGGTCGCTTTCGATCGGACGGGCGATTGCCAATACGAGAGCTTATATTCTCGGCGACGGCGATCAGGTGCAGCCGGAAGGCATTGCCGGTGAATTATGCGTGGCAGGCCGCGGACTTGCGCGCGGATACCTGAACCGTGAAGAAGAAACGGCGAAGCGGTTTACCGCCGATCCGTTCGTGCCCGGCGAGCGCATGTACCGGACCGGCGACCTCGTCAAATGGAACGCGCAGTGCGGCATCGAATACATCGGGCGTATCGACCAGCAGGTCAAAGTGCGGGGCTACCGGATCGAGCTTTCAGAAATCGAAGTCCGCCTCGCCCAGCTTGCGGACGTTCATGACGCAGCGGTGACGGCGGTGGAAGACAAAGCGGGCAATACCGCGCTTTGCGCCTATGTCGCGCCTCAGCAGGACGATATCGAAACGCTCAAAGCCGCGCTGAAAGACACGCTGCCTGACTACATGGTGCCGGCG
>NZ_JBHXDC010000056.1:0-1886 GCF_042725135.1 Streptomyces sp. NPDC060366
GTGGCGGCGGCGGAGGAGAAGAGGATGAATGCGTCGAGGTTGTGGTCGGCTGTGAGTTGGTGGAGGTTCCAGGCGGCGTCGACCTTGGGTGCCATTACGGTCGCGAACTGCTCGGGGGTGAGGTTGTCGACCGTGGCGTCGTCGAGGACGCCGGCGGTGTGGATGACGGCGGTGAGTGGGTGTTCGGTGGGGACGGTGTCGAGCAGTGCTGCGAGTTGTTGCCGGTCGGCGGCGTCGCATGCGGCGATGCGGACGTCCGCGCCGAGCGCGGTCAGCTCTTCCTGAAGCCCCTGTGCGCCTTCCGCGTCCGGGCCGGTCCTGCTGGTCAGCACCAGATGCCGGACGCCATGCGTGGTGACAACATGACGGGCTGTCAGCGCTCCAAGGGTTCCGGTGCCGCCGGTGATGAGGGTGGTGCCGTGGGGGTTGAGGGTGAGGCTGTTGCCGGGTGTGGGGGTGTGGCGGGTGAGGCGGGGGACGAGCATGTCCCCGTTGCGCAGGGCGAGTTGGGGTTCGCCGGTGGTGATGGCGTGGGTGAGTTGTTTGGTGCTGTGGGGGTGGTTGTCGGTGTCGATGAGGGTGATGCGGTGGGGGTGTTCGTTCTGGGCGCTGCGGATGAGGCCCCAGAGGGGCGCGTGTACGAGGTCCGTTATGTTCTCGCCGGGGTGGGTGGTGACGGCGCCGTGGGTGAGGACGACGAGGTGGCGGTCGGTGTTGGCGGGGTCGGCGAGCCAGTCCTGGAGGTGCTGGAGCGTCTGGGCGGCGACATGGTGGACCTGCTGGGGGAGAGGCAGCTCTGGGTCGGCTGGTGCCAGTTCGAGGTGGGCGATCGACTCGGGTACCGCCGTGGCGGGTGCTCCAGCGGAGAGGATCGTCCAGTCTCGGTGATCGCCGGCGTTGGTGACGGCATCACCACTCGGAAGGGAGGTCCACTCGACCGCGAACAGCCGGTTGTGGGTACTCGTCCCGGCCGCCGCCAACTGCGCCGTATCCACAGGACGCAGAACCACGTTCTCGATCTTGGCCACCGGCTGCCCGACCGCATCCGCGAGGAGCACACGGGCCGAGCCCGGACCGGACCGCCTGAGATGCACACGCAGGGTGGTGGCGCCTGTGGCATAGAGGCTGATGTCCCGCCACAGGACGGGCAGTTGGGGTTCGTTGTCGTCCGACGGTGACGTGTCATTACCGAGGGTGTGGAGGGCGGCGTCGAGGAGTGCGGGGTGGATGCCGTAGCCGGTGACGTCGGTGTCGGGGTCGAGTTCGATCTCGGCGTAGAGGTCGTCGCCGTCGCGCCAGGCGGCGGTGAGCCCCTGGAAGGCAGGGCCGTACTCATTGCCGCGTGCGACGAGCTCGGTGTAGACATCGGCCGGTGCCATGGGCCGGGCGTCCGCGGGCGGCCAGGCGGTGAGACCGGCCTCCGCTGCCGGAACCGCAGCGGACAGGGTGCCGGTGGCGTGCAGAACCCATGGGGCGTCCGATTCCTGCCGTACGTGAACTGTGACGCGCAGGTCGTCGGAGTCGGGCAGAGGTGCCGTCATTACTTGGAGCTGCAGCGTGGCCTGTTCAGGGATGACCAGAGGCTCGTGCATCTCCAGCTCGGTCAGCCGGGGGTGGTTGGTGTGGTGTCCGGCGTGGAGTGCGAGGTCGATGTAGGCGGTGCCGGGGAGGAGGACGGTGCCGGCGACGGCGTGATCGCTGAGCCAAGGATGCGTGCGCTGATTGAGTGTGCCGGTGAAGACTGTGGTGTGGGTGGTGCTGTCGGCGAGCTGTATCGCTGCGCCGAGGAGGGGGTGGTTGGCGGGGGTGAGTCCGGCGGTGGTGAGGTTTGTTTGTGTGGGTGTGTCGTTGAGCCAGTAGTGGTGGTGTTGGAAGGCGTAGGTGGG
>NZ_JBHXDC010000057.1:0-1768 GCF_042725135.1 Streptomyces sp. NPDC060366
TCGGATAGACCTGGGGCTGGCGAGACGCGAGAGAGAGAAGCGGCGGTGGTCCGCATCACCGCGGCCTGGAGCCCACCGAGGAAACTCGGGACCTTGATCGTTCTCAAGTTGACCGCGGTCAACTTGGCCCAGGCCCTGCCGGGTTCCAGGGTACCGAGGACTCGGGCCCGAGGGTTCAGAAACAGGTTCTGACGCAACCCCGACCAAGGACGGCCGAGGAGCCGTTACGACACTCCCTCGATGGGCGACGCGTCGACTCCCGGTCCGAGCGTCCGCCGGCCTTTCCGGACGGCGACGTCCTGGTGCTCGACGTCCCCCAGGAGTGCGTCCGGCTCCACTCGCTCGACGGGCAGAAGCCGCGGACTCGCGTCCGCTGTCGGCGTGCTCCTGGTGGTACTCGGGCCGGTGCCGAGGTGACGGCGCGGGGTGTCCATGACGGGAGTCTGCCGTACCGGATGATGCACAACGACGCCAAGTTCCGGAGGTCCTCGCCGTCATCGGAGACAAGACCAACTTCCTCTACGTCAGGTCGGACGTGTACCGGATCGTCGAGGAGGACTACGCCGAGGACGTGAACGAGTCCAAGAAGTCCAAGGACCTCTTGCTCGTGTAGGAGAAGTGGTTCGTCTTCTACAACCAGTACCTGCTGGAGGCCGGACCCTACGCACCAGGTGTCGGTACTGCTCATCAGCGACGTGAGGGTGGTCCGGGACCCGGCATCCTCCCCCTTGACGGCAACTTCCACGGTTCCGATTTGTTGACTAGCGCCCCAATTATTCTGTGACGTGCATCACGCCGAATTCGGTTTGCGTGGAAAATTGTGCGCTTCACCGCCATGCCCTCTGAGCTGCGGTTTTGGCGGTTGTCGCAATGTCGGACCCATGCGGTATTGCAGGTAGCCCTAAGACACCCGGTAAGGACGTCATGTCACTCCGGGTGCACGGTCGGATTGTCGGTGGCCCGGCTTAGAGTGGCCTGAGCTGTTCCGAGCCCTTCGGACGACGAAGGGAGACCCCTGCGAAGTCATGCCCTAGGAAAGCTACTTCGCGAGCGGGGTCTCCCCTTCGCCTGACGTCGGGCTGCCGATCCGTCGTAAGGAGCCAGAAGCCGTGACGTCCATTGACCGTACCCCAGAGGGTCCGGACAACTCGGTCCGCACCTATGTGTGGGCCACGGTCGTGACCACTCTGGCGACCCTCGCCACCGTTCTCGTCCTCGCCTTCACGGGCAACGACGAGGCCGCTGTCGCGGTCGCCACTGCAGGGGTACTGGGCGGTGCCATCGGCGCCGTCAAGATCACCATCCACATTCGCCGATGACCCTGGTCCGGGTGCCCCCCGGGGCACCCGGACGGCGCCGGTACAAAGCGTTCTCGACGGGCCATGTCCAGCTCCTCCCCCTGTATGCCGCCACAGTAAAGGCGAGCACTGACAACGCCATCCGATCCGAATCTCGGGCGTCTTCGCCGCCGAGACGTACGGCAGGCGGCGGTGACGTACTCGAGGGACGCGGCGGTCGGGATGGCTCGTGTGGTTCTCGTCACGACCGCACCCTCTTTTCGCGCACGGTCCTGTCCATAAGCGATCGACTCCCTCGAAGAGGCACAGGGGGAGTTGCGGGGCTTACCCGTCGCTCCTCCACGGTTCCGACCGCCCCGGCCTGTCCGGGACGGGAGGACTTTCCGAGCGCCTTGGAGGAGCACGTGACCAACCAGCAGAACGACCAGCAGCCGCGGGAGCCGGCCACCCCTCAGGCGGACCGAGACCGC
>NZ_JBHXDC010000058.1:0-1534 GCF_042725135.1 Streptomyces sp. NPDC060366
GACACTGTCCACCGGCCGCACCGTGTCGTTCCACGTATCGAGGACCAGCTCCCGCTCCCGCGCCGACATCACCTCCACCTCACCCACCAACACCCTTGGATCGGCGGTGACTTGGTCCAGGACCCGCGAGAAGCCGTCGACCAGACGCTCCACCGTCGACCGGTCGAAGATGTCGGTACTGAACAGGACCGCGCCCGTGATGCCGGCCGCCGCGTCCTCGCGCAGCAGGAACTCCAGGTCGAACTTGGCCGCGCGGTTGTCCACGAATGTGCCGGGGCCCGACCGCGTACCGGCGAGCCGTACGTCCCCCGCCGTTCCGCTCTCCAGCGCCAGGCAGATCTGGAACAGCGGATGCCGGGCCAGTGACCGTACCGGGCTGGTGGCCTCGATCACGAGGTCGAAAGGGGTCTCCTGATGGGCGAACGCGTCCAGATCGGCCGTGCGCACGCGGTCGAGCAGTTCACGGAACGACGGATTGCCCGAGGTGTCGGTCCGCAGTACCAGTGTGTTGACGAAGAATCCGACCAGCTCGCCCAGGGCGTCGTCGGTGCGGCCCGCCACCGGGGACCCGAGCGGAATGTCCTCGCCCGCGCCCATCCGGGTCAGTGTCGCCGCCAGCGCGGCCTGGAGCACCATGAACACCGTGCAGCCCTCGGCCCTGGCCAGCTCCACCACACGGGAGCGCAGTTCCCGGCCGAGGTCCACCACGACCGCGTCACCGCTCTGACCGGCCACGGCGGGCCGCGGCCGGTCCAGGACCAGTCCCAGCTCCTCGGGCAGATCCTTGAGCGCCTCGCGCCAGAACGCCAGCCCCTCGGCGAGCACACTCCTGTCGTCCGACCTGTCGCCCAGCATGCGGTGCTGCCACAGCGCGTAGTCCGCGTACTGCACGGGCAGCGGTGCCCAACTCGGTGTCGCCCCTTCAAGGCGGGAGGCGTAGGCCGCGGAGAGGTCGTCGAAGAGCGGACGGAGTGACTGGCCGTCGGTGGCGATGTGGTGCAGCAGCACGAGCAGGACGTGCGCGCCGTCACCGAGGTCGAAGAGTGTCACCCGCAGCGGGGGTTCGGCGTTCAGATCGAAGGTGTGCCCCGCCGCCGCGCGCAGCCGCTCGTCGAGTGTTTCCTCGTCCGCCGGTTCCCGTTCGAAGACGACCTGGGCGTCCTCGGGAGCCAGGACGGTCTGGTACGGCTGACCGTGCTCCGACCCGAACACCGTCCGCAGCACCTCGTGCCTGCCCACCAGGTCACCGAAGGCCGCGCGCAGCGCGTCGGTGTCCAGCTCTCCGTCGATCCGCACCGAGAGGGGCACGTTGTACGCGGTGCCTTGCTCCCCCAGCGCGGCGAGGAACCACAGACGGCGCTGCGCGTACGACAGCGGCAGCCGGTCCGGCCGGTGGCCGGCGGTCAGCGGCGGACGCTCGCGCCCGGGTCCGTGTGCCTGTGTGGTGATGTGGTGGGTGAGGGTGGCGGGGGTGGGGTTTTGGAAGATGTCGCGGATGGTGAGGTTGGTGTGGAGGGTGGTGCGGATGTGGGTG
>NZ_JBHXDC010000059.1:0-1520 GCF_042725135.1 Streptomyces sp. NPDC060366
GATCGTAGAAGAAGCTAATCGTCAGTATGGATGCGGATGGATTTTTCTCACGTTGACCGTTCGAAATGTTAAAGGTGACAGTCTGAAACCTTCGATTTCGGACATGATGAAAGGGTTTAATCGACTTATGAAATACAAAAGGGTCGATACAGCGGTACTTGGCTATTTTAGAGCTTTAGAGATTACTAAAAATCATGAAGAAGATACATATCATCCGCATTTTCATGTGTTATTGCCTGTAAAGAAAAGTTATTTCGGCAAAAATTATATCAAGCAGACGGAATGGACAAGCCTTTGGAAAAAGGCGATGAAATTGGATTACACCCCAATTGTTGATATTCGTCGGGTGAAAGGTAAAGCCAAGATTGACGCTGAACAGATTGAAAACGACGTGCGGGAAGCGATGATGGAGCAAAAAGCTGTTCTTGAAATTTCTAAGTATCCAGTCAAGGATACGGATGTTGTGCGCGGCAATAAGGTGACGGAAGACAATCTGAACACGGTGTTTTATTTGGATGATGCGCTGGCAGCCCGTAGGTTAATCGGATACGGCGGTATTTTGAAGGAGATACATAAAGAGCTGAATCTTGGTGATGCGGAGGACGGCGATCTGGTCAAGATTGAGGAAGAAGATGACGAGGTTGCGAATGGCGCATTTGAGGTCATGGCTTACTGGCATCCTGGCATTAAGAACTACATAATCAAATAGAAAAGCAGATTCCCTTGTGGAATCTGCTATTTTCCTTTTGGAAGAGTGTAATAAAGAACGACGCTTAAAACCAAAAAGATGATAGGAATGATAACTAAATTGCTGGCGAGCAGACTTTGATCAATCGTGCTTTCTTCTGTATCGACTGTTGAAGCAATCAGTATCACGTCTTTGAGACGGTCAAACACTTGAAGCAAAAAAAAGGAAAAAAGACTTAAAAACAATGAGATGACCGAGTATTTAATACGCACAATTACACACTTCCTCCTATTTTTTTGAAAAATTTTCTGAATTTCCAGTCAATTACATGTATAATAGCATGGAATGCCAAAATAAAGAAGGAGGATTTATGCTTTGAAAGTAGGACAAAGGAAGCGTTTTAAAGGGCTGTTTAGCAAATTGTTGGTGCTGAGTTTGGTTTTTGTTTTGGCTTTACCGATTTACTCAATATCTGCATCGGCTTCAGAATCAATTGACACCGAGAATGTACATCCTGAATTCGATGGAGCTACTGAGGGGAGTGTTCTTCAGCAAGCTGTATCTGGCAATGAAGACTATGAGGTAGTGGACGTTACTTATATCCCAGAATCTCAAAATGATGAAAAAGCATCTACACAAGCTGTTTCAACTTGGTGGGAGACAACAAGAAAAGACTATCAAGGTATTAAATATGGCGGTTGGAAAACGCTAGTTGAACGGAACTCAGGGAATTCCGGTTCAATTACAATTAAGTTCACTAAAACCCGTTCAAACTCATATTCGGGTCAATTAAAGGTTGCTAAAAAGGTAATGGATGCTTTTGTGGGTTTTG
>NZ_JBHXDC010000061.1:0-1430 GCF_042725135.1 Streptomyces sp. NPDC060366
TGAGACCTGATGCCGAGCCGATTGTGGTGAAGTGGATGATCCTATGCTGTCGAGAAAAGCCTCTAGCGAGTTTCATGGCGGCCCGTACCCTAAACCGACTCAGGTAGTCAGGTAGAGAATACCGAGGCGTTCGGGTGAACTATGGTTAAGGAACTCGGCAAAATGCCCCCGTAACTTCGGGAGAAGGGGGGCCATTTCTGGTGATGAGTCTTGCACTCTGAGCTGGGGGTGGCCGCAGAGACCAGCGAGAAGCGACTGTTTACTAAAAACACAGGTCCGTGCGAAGCCGTAAGGCGATGTATACGGACTGACGCCTGCCCGGTGCTGGAACGTTAAGGGGACCGGTTAGTCACATTTCGGTGTGGCGAAGCTGAGAACTTAAGCGCCAGTAAACGGCGGTGGTAACTATAACCATCCTAAGGTAGCGAAATTCCTTGTCGGGTAAGTTCCGACCTGCACGAATGGCGTAACGACTTCTCGACTGTCTCAACCATAGGCCCGGTGAAATTGCACTACGAGTAAAGATGCTCGTTTCGCGCAGCAGGACGGAAAGACCCCGGGACCTTTACTACAGTTTGATATTGGTGTTCGGTTCGGCTTGTGTAGGATAGGTGGGAGACTTTGAAGCTTGGACGCCAGTTCAGGTGGAGTCGTCGTTGAAATACCACTCTGGTCGTGCTGGATGTCTAACCTGGGTCCGTGATCCGGATCAGGGACAGTGTCTGATGGGTAGTTTAACTGGGGCGGTTGCCTCCTAAAGAGTAACGGAGGCGCCCAAAGGTTCCCTCAGCCTGGTTGGTAATCAGGTGTTGAGTGTAAGTGCACAAGGGAGCTTGACTGTGAGACCGACGGGTCGAGCAGGGACGAAAGTCGGGACTAGTGATCCGGCGGTGGCTTGTGGAAGCGCCGTCGCTCAACGGATAAAAGGTACCCCGGGGATAACAGGCTGATCTTCCCCAAGAGTCCATATCGACGGGATGGTTTGGCACCTCGATGTCGGCTCGTCGCATCCTGGGGCTGGAGTCGGTCCCAAGGGTTGGGCTGTTCGCCCATTAAAGCGGTACGCGAGCTGGGTTTAGAACGTCGTGAGACAGTTCGGTCCCTATCCGCTGCGCGCGCAGGAGTCTTGAGAAGGGCTGTCCCTAGTACGAGAGGACCGGGACGGACGAACCTCTGGTGTGCCAGTTGTCCTGCCAAGGGCATGGCTGGTTGGCTACGTTCGGGAGGGATAACCGCTGAAAGCATCTAAGCGGGAAGCCTGCTTCGAGATGAGGACTCCCACCCACTTGATGGGGTAAGGCTCCCAGTAGACGACTGGGTTGATAGGCCGGATATGGAAGCACCGTGAGGTGTGGAGTTGACCGGTACTAATAGGCCGAGGGCTTGTCCTCAGTTGCTCGCGTCCACTGTGTTAGTTCTGAGACAACGAA
>NZ_JBHXDC010000062.1:0-1258 GCF_042725135.1 Streptomyces sp. NPDC060366
ACCTCGCACCGCGCACTGACCGGCACCGTACTCGCCCAGAACTACGCCACCTTCGCACCGGACCAACGATTCCTCCAGTGCTCACCCGTCTCCTGGGACGCCTTCTCCCTCGAATTCTGGGGCGCACTCCTCCACGGAGCCACCAGCGTCCTCCAACCAGGACAACGACCCGAACCCACCCTCATCAACCAACTCACCCACCAGCACCACATCACCATGCTCCAACTCTCCTCCAGCCTCTTCAACTACCTCGTCGACGAACACCCCGACACCTTCACCCACACCCAACACGCCTCCACCGGCGGCGAACCCGCCTCACCCACCCACACCCACCACATCCAAACCCAACACCCCCACCTCACCATCACCAACGGATACGGCCCCGCCGAATCCATGGGCTACACCACCACCCACACCCTCCCCCAACCCACCAACAACCCCCAACACACACCCATCCCCATCGGCCACCCCATCACCAACAAACACGCCTACATCCTCGACACCCACCTCCAACCCACCCCCATCGGAGTAACCGGCGAACTCTACCTCGCCGGCACCGGACTCGCCCACGGCTACCAACACCAACCCACCCTCACCGCAACCCACTTCATCCCCAACCCCTACGGACCCCCCGGCACCCGCCTCTACCGAACCGGCGACCTCGCCCACCACACACCCAACGGCCAACTCCACTACCACGGCCGCACCGACCACCAAATCAAAATCCGCGGCTTCCGCATCGAACCCACCGAAATACAGAACGCCCTCCTCCAACACCCCCACATCACCCAAACCACCACCACAACCACCACCGACACCACCGGCAACACCCAACTCAACGCCTACGCCACCCTCCACCCCCAACACACCAACACCACCCCAACCCAACTCCGCCACTGGCTACGCAACACACTCCCCGACCACCTCATCCCCACCCACATCACCATCCTCCCCAAACTCCCCCTCACCCCCAACGGCAAAATCGACCACAAAGCACTCCCCACACCCCACACCACCACCACCCAAGGACGACCACCCCGCACCCCCCAAGAAGAAATCCTCTGCACCCTCTACACCCAAACACTCAACCTCACCCACCCCACCACCATCGACGACAACTTCTTCGACCTCGGCGGACACTCACTCCTCGCCGCCAAACTCACCACCCACATCCGCACCACCCTCCACACCAACCTCACCATCCGCGACATCTTCCAAAACCCCACCCCCGCCACCCTCACCCACCACATCACCACAC
>NZ_JBHXDC010000063.1:0-1113 GCF_042725135.1 Streptomyces sp. NPDC060366
CGGTTCCGGAGCACAATCAGGATTATGTCGATCAATTTCTGTTTGAAACGAAAAGAGGATATTGTGATAACTTTTCATCGGCAATGGCCGTGCTGCTCCGATCTGCGGGTATTCCCGCCCGTTGGGTGAAGGGTTATACATCCGGCGAGTATAAAGGGGCAGGCGACCATAACGGCCACATTTATGAAGTCACAAACAACAACGCCCATTCGTGGGTAGAAGTGTATTTTCCCGATCAGGGCTGGGTGACGTTTGAGCCGACGAAAGGCTTCACCAATCCGACGGAGTTTACGTCAGAGCAAAATCATACCGCGGCAAAAGACAGCGGAGGCTCAGCGGGGAACTCGGATGCACCGTCTGACAAGCAGCGTCAGGAATCAAAGCCGGAAAAAGAGGAAAAGCCGAAAAAGCGGGATCACAGCGCGGCACCGCAGCCTGTGATCCGCAACAAAACCGCGGCACAGCTATGGCCGTATGCAGCCATCGTCATTGTGATTTCAGCCGCGGCGGCACTCGCCTGGCTGCTCCGGGCGCGCTGGATTCCGCACGTTACAGCAGCCAGATTGAAGCGGCGAACGGATGAAGACGTCTTTTTCGACGCATATGCCGCGCTGCTCCGACAGCTGAAACGAAAAGGGTTCAGCAGGGGAGACGGAGAAACGCTCCGTGATTTTGCCGCGAGGGTTGACGAGGCGCACCATACAAACGACATGTCCGAGCTGACGCTGCGCTATGAGCGTGCGTTATACCGCAGCGATAATGCCGCAAAGCTTTGGAATGAATCGGGACAGTTGTGGGAAAATATAATTAAAAGAAGATAGTCTTGACCGCATATCGTCCTGTTGTTAGAATAAATGAATGTTAAATGGGAGCCCGGGAGCGTTAAAAAGCCGGGCTTCCGGACAAGTCTTGCCGACAGAGGGCTGAACGTGGGTCCTCCGTTTTTTCTGTGTCAAAAACTTAGAGGAGATTAGGTGACAACCATGACGAAGTTAGTGAATGAAATGATTCTTGTTCTTGATTTCGGCAGTCAGTATAACCAGCTGATTACCCGCCGGATCCGTGAATTTGGCGTATATAGCGAGCTGCATCCCCATACGTTGACAGCTGAGG
>NZ_JBHXDC010000064.1:0-1053 GCF_042725135.1 Streptomyces sp. NPDC060366
TATAAGTGGAGCGGACGGCGACAAACGACTCTAAATGTTCAGGGATTTTCAAGGCCTGTTTGAAGCAGTTCGAAGATTCGATGAACATTTTTTGTCGTTCAAAACAGACACCAAGGTTAAAAAGAGCCAAACTTTCGGTGTATCGGAAGCTGTTTGCTTTTGCTGCAGTTTGCGCGTTCTCATAGTGTTCCTGAGCTTGTTCAGGAAGCATCAAGTCAAGCTTATTTGCTCCTAACATCATTTCACAGTTAATCGTTTTTTCTTTATAGGTCTCATGCGCTTTAAATGTGTCGTATGCGATTTTAGCGTGGGTCATCGAGAAAACATTTTGCTTTATTTTGTAGTACGCCTTACACAGATAGTAATGAAATTCAGCTTTTTCAATTTCATCAGGTATCTTTTTCAAGCGTTCTTCAGCGATTTTATAGTACATGATGGCTTTGACATAGCGCTTTTGATGAAATTCATACATGCCGGAGAAAAAATAAAAATAATAGTGAATCATGTCATCGGTGTTATCTTCTAAGGCTTTGGCTTTCAGATTGTCCAGTAATTCGCCGGATTTGTTGTAATCCTCTGTCATGAGCTTATAACGAGAGTCAATCAGGTTGAAGTACAGTAATACGGTTTGATTCTCTTTCATGTTTGGAAACGTGTTTTCGATCTCTTCCCTCATGGCTGCGGCTTTAGAAAAGTCATGTTGTTTGATGATTTTGTACCAATCGTTTATGGCTTGTCCGACTTCTTCGAATGCTATTGTACTCAACTTTCACCAATCCTTTCTTAATTCTTTATAACTGCAAGAAATGTAAACATTTGTATTCCGAATTATCTCAGACTGTTAAATGAATGTGAAGAATTTTCCGAAAAGTTAACCGGAGATAGAAATGTCACTGACTGGATGTGTTGACTGCGTGTTGAAAGAAAAGGTCATGTGTTGACTGTGTGGAGGTTCATGTGTTGGTCAGGTGGAGACGTGCGGCTTGTTAAAGATATTGAATATCTAAAATAATGCGCGGCTGCAGGACCGATTTTTTGAAAAAAAATCTCCCC
>NZ_JBHXDC010000065.1:0-1039 GCF_042725135.1 Streptomyces sp. NPDC060366
GAGTCAGGCAGACGAAATACAGGTTTTTCGGATGATTTTCACCGCGGTCGAAATCGCGGAAATCTTTGTTGGTAAACGTGTTTGAAATCTGGATGGCGCGGTCCGGTCTGAAATTATAGAAAATCACAGAATCGCCGTCATGAATTTTCGCAACGGGTTCACCGTTTTCTTTTGTGATGACGGACGGAATGACGAATTCATCATGAATGCCGTTCGCATAAGAATCGTCGACTACATCCATCGCGCTGCGGTAAGACGGGCCTTCGCCGTAAGCCATTGCGCGGTACGCTTTTTCCACACGGTCCCAGCGTTTGTCGCGGTCCATGGAGTAGTAGCGTCCGGAAATGCTGGCGATTTCGCCGACACCGATTTCTTCGATCTGCTCATTCAGCTGCTGAATGTAAGTTTTCGCTGTTTGCGGACCTACATCGCGGCCGTCGAGGAAACCGTGAATATACACCTTCGTCAGTCCTTCACTTTTCGCAAGCTTCAGCAGCGCGAATAAATGATTGATATGACTGTGTACGCCTCCGTCAGAAAGAAGGCCGAACAGGTGCAGCGCTTTGTCGTTGTCTTTCGCGTTTTTGATGGCGTCAAGGAACGTTTGATTGCGTTCGAATTCGCCTTCGCGGATGGCAACGTTCACGCGTGTTAAGCTTTGGTACACAATACGTCCTGCGCCGATATTCAAATGACCGACTTCAGAGTTCCCCATCTGTCCTTCAGGCAGTCCGACTGCTTCGCCTGATGCCGTCAGCGTCTGATGAGGGTATTGGTTCCAATAACGGTCGAAATTCGGTTTTTTCGCTTGTGCGACTGCGTTTCCGACTGTTTCATTGCGTAATCCGAACCCATCAAGAATGATGAGTGCAGCTGGTTTTTTACTCATATTGACCTTCCTCCAATAATTGAACGAATGACTGCGGTTCAAGGCTTGCGCCGCCGACCAAAGCACCGTCAATATCGGACTCTGCCATATATTCTTTAATATTTGCAGGTTTTACGCTGCCGCCGTATTGAATGCGGAGCTTGTCAGCAG